>JBBARN010000022.1:0-61258 GCA_040399845.1 Luteolibacter sp.
TGAATCCCGGAGGCACTGGCAGGCCGATGCGGGTCATTTCTGCGAGGTTGGCGCCTTTGCCGCCGAGGAGGGCCTTCATGCCGCCGTCACCGTCGGCTTTGCCGGCTCCCCACGTGTAAACGTATTTGGTGCCCTTGCTGGAAGCTGCTTTCTTCGCCGGTGCTTTTTTGGCGGCGGACTTTGCGGCCTTGGGGGCGCTCTTCTTGGCCGCTGGTTTTGCAGCCTTCTTTTTGGTAGCCATCGTATTGATTGATATCGGTGTGGTTGAGCGTCAAAAGCCGGCATCACGGGAAACAATTTGCCCCGGACCGGCGAAACGCGCGGGAGGCTAAGCGCAGCCGCCCGCGACTGTCAATCAGGCAGTTTCGTAGGTTTTCATGCTCTATTCAGGTCAACAAATGCCCTCGGCGGTGGTGAGTCGCAGCCCGGCTTTGAAATGAAACACCTTCCGAACCGACAGGTCCATTCACTTGCGGCGGTGACACAACAAGGCAAGCAGGCCAAGGCCACCAAGGAGCGCGGAACCGGGCTCAGGAACGACCGTCAGCGTGATGAATTGATCACCGGTTGCATTCAAATTGAAGTTGCCACCAGCGAGATGGTCATTGTAGTTGAAAAGCCATTGATTGGGGCCGAAGTTATAGACTGTATCGTCATCGAAGCCTGTGAAACCACTTGTCACGGCAAGACCCTCGTAGCTGATGAGTGTCAACTTGTCGCCCAATTCCCAAGTGCTCAAGCCAAGTTCCGCACCGATCAGATCGAGCGAAACATCGGTGAGGGAGAGGCCTCCGTTGACCACCATCAGATCCGCTCCGGTCCCACTGCTGTTGGTCGCTTCATAAACAAAGATGGACCCTGAATTCATGGTCAAAGCCCCGGATGAAAAACTTTCGAGCGAATCTCCCGGCGCGAGCACACCGGAGACATTGAGACCACCCGCAACGCTGCCGCTGCCACTCAGGGTGCCTGAAGCTTCCACCGTGACAAGCCCGGTGCTCGTGTTGGTGCCATTGACGAGCAAGGTTCCTTCGGAAACGGTGGTCGTCCCGCTAAAGTTGTTGGTGCCCGTCAACGTGACCATCCCGCTTGAAGATTTCACAAGGTTGGTCGCCCCGCTTCCGTCACTAATCGAAGAAGAAACAATGAAGGATCCTGCAACGGAATTCAATGTCACGGAGGAACCGCTGCTTTTGATATTCGCCACGCCGATATCAGCCCCGCTGTTTTCATAGGCCCATTCTTTGATCAACGCACCGCCAGTGTTGTTGGTGAGGATCACGCGCATCCAACCGTAATGGTCATCACTCGTCCGGAAGCCAATGTAGCCTTCGCTGCCGGAAACAAACTGTCCGACCCCATTGCCGAGATGCGATTCCGACATTCCATAACCAGGGCCACCGGGATTCTGCCCGCCGGGTCCTTGGGTGAAGGTCGAGAAAACGCTGGAGTTGCTGACCATTGTCCCTTCTTCCAAGTTGACGACCGCATCCGTGGCATTCGTGCCGATGCGAACCGGTTGAAAGGTCGGACTATTCCACAATACCGACCCTCCAAAAAACGGGTTGAGATCCCAACCAAAGATCGGAGCGTTGGCGTTGGTATTCCAGTTGCCTGTTTGGATGTCGAGGTAAACCCCGGCAAAAGTCGCAGGAATTGCGATATCCTTGAGGTTGCTGTAAATCACACCGGCAGATGAATGAAGCGCCAGCACAAGGCTCAAAGCGCTGATAAGGCGAAAGTATTTTGGCTTCATGGGTTTTTATTGGTCGAATGGGTTAGAACGAACCAACGAGGATTATTGTGAAACCTCAACCTGGAAGAAGGTCGGTTTTCGAGGACCACTATCACTCGGCACGAAGTTCAAGAATGGCACACGGACAACATCAATCACGCTATCTGTAGCGATCACCGTCGGGGCCACCCCGGTGGCTGTCCAATCGCTCAGCGCGTAGGAGAACATCGCCGTGTAGATCAGGCCCGCGTCGAGATAGTCCGCACGGCGGCAGAACACCGCATACCAGATGCCCCCATCTTCCTCCAAGATCGGCTGCCCGGGGGAAATGCTCCCGCCTGAGTAGCTGAGAGGCCCGACGGAACTGACTGCTGGATCGGTGCCGAAGGCGTATTCCAGCAAGTTCTCGAGGCCATCGTTGTCGGGGTCTCCGGTCTTACCACCGGTGGCTCCTTTGGCAGCCGCCCAAACCTCGTAAGGGTTCTCCAACACAAGCGTGTTACCGATCGTCTTCAGGACGTAACCGGGAATCGGCGCTTGCAGAACCGGTGTTCCAGAGATTCCAGTGGAGGAACTAATCAGTGTATAGCTCGGCAAGGTTGGCGTGCCGGTGACCTTGATCGTGCCTGCGCTCAGGTTGAAGCTGCTGGACGAAGTGGTTGGCGAGCCCAGGGTGAAGCCTAACGATGCTCCGCCGCTCACCGTGATCGCCGAAGCATGACTGCCGCCTACCAGGGCCAAGGTGCCTGCCGATACGGTTGTGGTCCCGGTGTAGGTGTTCACTCCGGTAAGTGTCAGAGTGTTAGTGCTGAGACCGCCGAGGACGAAGTCCCCCGCTCCTGCTATGGTGCCTGCGAAGGTGGCGTCCGCCGTCTGGTTCACCGTGAAGATGCGGCCTGTTTGGGTATTGATGGTGGCGGTATTAGTGCCACTAGACGGTGTGTCAATCGTGCCGCTCAGACTGCCGACAGTCGTATTGACCGCAGTGGCGAGGTTGAGAACGGTATCGTTGCCAGCATCCGTGTTGGTATTGTTAACCGCAAGCGCACCCGTAGTTGCACCGATGGTGCCACCCGTGCCCACAATAAGGGTGCCCTGATTCACTGTCGTGCCGCCTGAGTAAGTGTTCGCGCCGGTAAGCGTGAGCGATCCTGAAGCCACTGTCAGGCCCACCTTGCGGGTTCCTCCGCTTACGCTATCCACGATGGTTCCTGAATAGCTGGAAACTCCCGTCGTAGTGAGAACGGAGTCCGTCGTGGTGGAACTGTTGCCAATCGTCACTGTGTTGGCATTTCGGGCGATTCCAGCGAGGCTCTGATTGTAGCCATTGAGATCAAGGGTGGCATTGGATGAACCTCCAAGATTCACCAAGGCGGTGGTGGCAATGCCATCGTTGGCTCCCACGATTGTTGTCCCCGTGGTAATCATGGACGAATAACCCGTTCCGCCTCCGGTGAACTTGACAGTCCCGTCACGCTGCGAGACCTGGACCGACGAAGTGATGACACCTTGAATGTCCAGCACCGCTGCTCCCGCGCTGGCAAAGTGACCACCTGCAGCCGCAGTATTATTGATCGTGATCGGACCACCAAGAACCGCCGTGCCGGCCGAGGCTTCGACCAACCCACGCCCCGTTCCGCCGCTATTGGCATTGATCGTGATCGGGTTGGCGATGGTGATGCCACTGCCGACGCTGAGACGGGTACCGGTAATAACCACCGAATTGCTTCCCAGCGCGTTGTTGTGATTCGCTTGGATGAGGCCGCTGCTGAGGAGGGTGCCACCTGAGTAGCTGTTATTGCCAGAGAGGATCAGCGTCGATCCTCCCGTTTTGGTGAGGCTTCCCGTGCCAAGGCTGACCGGCCCGGTGATGCTGCTTGCGACCGAGCCATCGGTTTGGAACGTGAGGTTCTTATTGATGGCTGTAACCGCTGCGGCGTTACTCAGATTGAAGGCGGATCCACCATCTGCCGAGATTCTTGCGTCCGCCGAGAGGGTGATCGGGCCGCTGAGGTTGATCGTCTTGTTGCCGCCGACGTTGAGCACTCCGTTGGAGGCGGTTCCGGTTCCGGCAATGTTGAACGGCTCCGCTACGGTCGCTGCGGTCACCAAGGTGCCGAAGGTGACACGCGCTCCGCTAGCGACGGTGGTGCCGTTTGCAGTGGTTCCAAGGGCATCAATGTTCCCCAAATCGATACTTCCCGCATTGACCGAGGTCAGGCCGTTGTAGGTGTTCGCTCCGGACAGGGTCAGCACGCCCGCACCCACCTTGGTCAGGCCACCGCTGGTATTGGCCGCAGTCGTCAGCGCTCCGAGGGTGGCGGGGGTAACTCCGTTGCCGCCACCGATCAATGCAACGGCCGGAGCGGTGTAGTTGTTCCCGGGGTTGGTGATGGTGATGCTGTCGATCTTGAGGGTGCCGTTGCCGCTGAGGTCGTCCACCATGTTGGCGATCGCTGTGGCACCGGAGCCAGATCCGCCGTCTGTGATTGAAACCGCTGGGGCACCAATGTAGCCGGAACCACCGTTGGTAACCGGAATGGTTGCCACGCCGTCGCCAGTCGGGGCGATCAACGTCGCGCCAACCGTGATGGCAAAGCCATTGCTATCGATGACTGCGCCGCCGTTGAATGCACCGAAGGCTCCGTTGACATAGGCGCCGCCGGTGGTGATGGCGTTCATGAAGGAAGCATTCGCCGCTGCCGCCCTGAGCGTGCCACCGTTGAAGTTGGCATAGGCCGTCCCGGATGAATAGAAGATGGCATTGGTCAACAGAGTGCCGGCGTTCAGGTTGAGGAGGCCGGTGCCGCTCCAGGAGAATGAGCCGGTGGCTCCACCGCTGAAGTCCACGCGGCTGCCGGTGTTGTCGATGAGCCCGCCCGCGACGTTGAGCTCACCGCGACCTGTTCCTTGCAAGCCGATGACGAGATCCTGACTCGCGCCAGCATGATTGAGTGTACCGCCCGTGATGGTGTAGGAGCCGATGGAAGCTCCGGCGCGGCCGAAGATCATCCAGCCCGTGGAGTTAACCGTGCCACCAGTTTGCAGGCCGACGCCGACGCCACCTGCGCCTGTCGTGGTGCCGGTGCCGCCGAACATGAAACGCTGTTGGGTGAAGCTGCCTCCGGACATAAAGAACGACCCATAGCCGCCATTGCTGGCACCGAAGGAACTTCCATCGGTTGTTTCCGTGCCTTGAAGGTTGACGGTACCGCCGGTGATGTTGAGCGCGCCGGACGAGCCGGCACCGCCGCTGCCGAGCGTGATCGTGGGGTTGATGCCGCTTGCAGTGCCGATCAAGGAACCGCCCGTTGGCACATTGAGGACGGCGTTCCCGACGATATTGCCGACGGTAACGTTGCCGGTGCCGGTGGTGGTTCCCGTGACGTCCAGTGTGCCTTGGGCCACAACCGTCGTGCCAGTGTAGGAATTGGCACCCGAGAGCACCAAATTACCAGGTCCGTTCAGTTCCAAGTTCTTGGCACCGCTGACCACACCGCTCACCGTCAAGGTTGTGCCCGTTGCGGGAATCACGTCGAGGTGGCTGAGCAACAGGATGTTTTCTGCAATGGTGTGCGAGCCCGAGGTAACGGTCGTTACCGCATTGCTCGCACCGTTGTTCAGTGTCAGATTGCTGCTGCCGTTGGCACCGATGGTGTAGGAGTTGATGGCGTTGTCAAAGCGCAGGAAACCGACAATGTGCGGGGTATCCACGGCCACTGTGGACGCCGCGAGGATCGTGTCACCAAACAGAGCGGCATCCCCAGCGACGGTGGGCTTGTAGTTCAGCCAGTTGTCCTCAGTCATTTCGGGATTGCCCTCGCTCCAGTTGCCTCCACCGGTCAGAGCCCATTTTCCTTCAAATACGGATGAACTGACGGTGATGGTATTCGCGTTGACCGTCGGCGTGAGAGTCACCCGTCCGAGGTTCTGGCCGCTGATCGTGTAGGAGCCGGCATTGGTGATCGGATTCGTGGAGTTGACCAGGGTATAGGTGCCTCCAATCGCGCCAATGCTGCTGAAGTTGAACGCGCTGTTCGCCGTGAGGGCGAAGTTATTCACGGTGATCGCATCATTGACTCCCGCGTCGCCAATGTCGAAAGCAAGCGTTCCTCCGCTGAGCGTCATGTCCTTGCCGGTGAGGTCCAGCGTGGAGGCGGACCCTGCTGTGAATCCAAGGGCGCCACTGGCTCCGACCGTCATGCTGCTGGTGGTGAGAAGGCCCGCAGAGGATCCGTTCAGTTGCAGCTTGCCACCCGAGATTAGAGTGGGGCCGCTGAAGGTGTTTGCTCCACCAAGGGTGAGAACCCCTGCGCCGGTCTTGGTCAAACCACCGCTTGTGTTTGGTACCAGTGCACCAACCGCGATGCTTGCGCCGGTGCCACCACCGCCCGTGAGCGTCACACTCGGGGCGGCGGTGTAGCTGCCCGGTGCCGTGATGACGATCCCGGTGACCTCACCTCCGCTGATCAGGGCGTAGCCCGCTGCTGGAGTGCCGTTTGCCGTCAAGGTGCCGCCAGTGAAGACGACTTCCGGAGCGCCGACGTAGCCGGATCCTCCAGTCACGGTGAGGCTGCTTTGCGCCACTCCATCTCCAGCGGCTGCGCGAAGCGGAACGTCCAAGGAAGAATTGAAGCCATTGGAGTCGAAAATAAGGCCACCGGCGAAGTCGTTGGCTCCGCCAATGTTATCGATCGGCCCGAACAGGGTCGATGTCAGGGTGATGCCGGACGGGGCAGTGGGAATCCAGTTGGCGATGGCGGCGGAGGTCTTGAGGGTGCCACCAGCGAAGTTGATGTACCCTTTGTTGGCACCTGCGCTCGGCAGGCTGGCTGTCATCGCAGTGCCCACTTGCAGCGTTCCCGCCGCGAGGTTGACGAACGCCGTGCCATTTACGCCCTGACCAGCCGTCGTGCTGTTGCCAAAGCGAATGGGCTGCGTCGTGGTGACGAAAGATCCACCGGCCACGTTCAGGACGCCATACTGGCCACCCGAGACGTTCGAGTTCATAATGATGCCGTAGGGTTGAGTCGCCCCGGAGCGGTCGATGAGCCCGTTTCCAGCGACAGTGACGTGACCATGGCTATAGTTCAGTGCCCACTCGCTGTTGGTCAGATCGAGGATTCCCGTGCCGCCAACGTAGGTGATGCCGGTGGACTGGATGCCGACGTTGATCGACTGGGCGATGCCGAAGCGGGAGGCGGACTTGAAGGTGCCGCCTGTGATGTTGAGGTAACCGTAGCTGCCCTGATTATTTGCCACATAGACGCCGGTGCTTGTGTTGCCAGTGAAGCTGGCAAGTCCGGCGGTCTGGTTGTAAACTGCGACCGCACCGTTGACGGCCCCCCCGGTGAAACCGAAAGCCGTGATGTTTCCGCTGACGTTGGTGACAGTGTTTCCTGCTGTGCCGCCGAGGGCGAGAGTCGAGCTTGTCGTATTCCCGGTCCAGGAACCCGTGATATTGAGAGTGCCGGCATTCACGCTGGTGTTGCCTGTGTAATTGTTGTTCCCACCCAAAGTGAGGAACCCAGCGCCATCGGACTTGTTCACTCCACCACTTCCAGTCGCGATTGCACCGGAGATGATGGTGTTTCCGGCACCGCCAACGACGAGGGTCAGGTTGGTCGCTGTGACGGCGGTGGAGTTGTTCAAGGTCAGCGTCCCGCTGTCGGAGTTGATCCGTGACTGCGCTGCCATGGTGATAGTCCCGCCATAGGTGTTATTGCCCGCGATGTTGCGCAAGGCGCCTGTGTTAGTGATGCCACCCCCATTGATGGTGAGGGCTTCCGCGCCCACGGTGATGGCACCTCCGGTTCCATCGAGTTCCAAGGCACTGGTGCCGGACTGCGTGGTTCCAGCAGCAATCGTTCCGAGACCAGCCCCGTCGGTGATCCGCAAAACACCACCGGAGATCGTGGTCAGGCCGCCATAGCTGTTTGCACCATTGAGAACCAGCATGCCGGCACCCGCCTTGGAGATGCCGCGATTGTTGCCACCGTCGCCAATGATACCGCCAACGGTCAATGTGCTGCCAGGGGTGCTCAATGTAAGGCTGTTGCCCAGAGTGATCGCGCCAGTGCCGAGATTCAGACTGTTGGCACCAGTGAAGGTGAAGTCACCGTTCCAGACCTGTGCGTTGTTGTTGGCCAAGGCGATGGGCCCGGCTGGCGTATTGAGGGTCGTCCCGGCACCGATGGTGAACAGACCACTGCCGAGACCGGCAGCATTGTTGAGATTGAGTGTGCCGCCCGCCAGGGTGATGGCACCTGTTCCGCTGTTCGTGCCCGAGAGCGTCAGCACGCCCGTGTTGGCCTTGGTGACGTTTCCATTGAATACCGTGTCACCACTGATCGTGAGTGAGCCGGTGGGATCCACATCCCAGATCTGTGCCGCACCGATCGTCAACGGCGCGGAAATCGTGGCATTCCCGCCACCCGTGAGGACACGGATGCCTCCCGAGGTGCTGAGCGGAGTCAACGTGAGCGATCCACCTGTGCCCGGCGCGATCGAGACGTCAGTAACACCCGCAGGAATGTTGGTGAATTGCAGGCTGTCCACGGTGAAAGCCCCGTCCAGCGTGGTGTTGATCGCGTTCGAGACTGTGGGAGCACCGGTCGCGCTGAATAGCACGGTATCGGCCAGCACCGGCGTGCTGGTGGCATCGATGGTGCCTGCGGCATCGGTGGTCCAGTTTGCCGTGGCGGCACCGAGCGTGCTCCATGAAAGGTCCTGTCCGCCGCGCCAGAAGCTCGGGACATAAGGGGAAACGGTCACGCTCACCTCAGTGTCGGTGACGTTGATCGTGTAGTTGAAACCGTTCGGTGCGACTCCAAGTGCATAGGTCGCGCCTGCCAGGCCGCTATCGGCGGTCAGGAGGGTGTAGGTGGTGGCCGTAGGAGTGCCGAAGAAATTCAAGGTTACCGTGCCCGAGGTCACCGCATTGCCACCAGCCGCCACATTGATGCGGTCGCTGGAGCCCCCGTTGAGTTCAAAACCCACTTGCGCTCCACTGTTCAGGGTGAGCGCGCCTGCCGAACTTTCCAGGGTGAGTGTCTCCGCAGCGGAGTCCGTCAGGTTGAGGTTTCCAGTGGCTCCGACCGTAACCGTCGCTACGTCGGTGCCGCCGAAGCCGGCCTGCAAGGTGCCTGCGCTGACCACCACACCGGCTCCGTTGGAGGACGCGTTGAGTTCCGTGCTACCGGAGATCAATGCGGCACCGGGGCCGGTCTTGATCAGGTCGCCGCTGGTGCTGGTCGCCGCCAACGTCAGCGCTCCGGTGGCATTCGCCACATCGACCGTTCCGGCCGAACCACTGATGGCGATGGGGCGGTTCAGGTTGTTTGCCCCGGCAGAGGTGAAGCTGATGCCGCCGCCATTGAGGTTGACGACCGTGGAATTCCCGAGCGGGCCGGAGGTTGCGGCCGAGGACGGGAAGGCCACCAAACCACCATTGACCGTCAGGTCACCCGCAAAGTTGCTCGTTCCGCTCAAGGTCTGCGTACCGGTGCCGATCTTTGTCACCGCGAGGGTGCCGGCCGTATTGTTGATCGCGCCGCTATGGCTGCCGCTCGCATCGTTGTCGCCAAGGGTCAGGGTCACAGTACCGCTGGGGCTCACAACGTTGCCGCTGCCACTCAAACCGTTGATCGTCTCGCTCCCTCCTGCGAGGCTCAACTGCCCGACACCTGAGCCATTGCTGTTGACGATGACGTTTCCTGCATTGACGCCATTCGGAATCTGGTTTGCCGCGAGCAATTGCAAGGTCGCCGACTTACCGGAAGCTGCATTGAAGTTGACGACAGTATCGCCCTGATAGTTGTTCAGGTTGAGGGTGGTGTTGTTAAGGGTGACGAGGAAACTCGTCGCCGCGGCACTGAGGGAGGTGATGTCGAGCACCAGTCCCGATGAACCGGTGACCTGATTGGTCAGGGTGAAGGCTCCCGCAGTCGCATGGTTGGACGTGAAGGTCGCGGGCGCGAGATTGGCGGTGATCACCCCTGAAAGGGTAACCGCCGCATCCGCGCGGATCCCCACGCGATCTGTTCCGAGGGCCGTATTGAAGGTGATCGGATTGGACAGGGTCTGCCCAGCAGTCGCGAAGAGAATGCCAGCTTTGTCCGTGGCCGATTCGCCAATCGTAATCGGCCCGCTGCCGTAGGCCCCGGCCGTGATGGTGCCCGGCGACATGCGCGTGCCGCTGCCGCTATTTGTCAAAATAACGCCACCAGAGAACGTGTTGCTGCCGTTGGTCAGCAAGAAATTGCCATTTACGTTGGTGACCCGCAAGGCCACGTCCCTGGTGGCACCATCGTTGATGATCACGGCGGAACCGGCCGCCGCTGTGATGCTGAGGGTGCTGGTTCCTGAACCCGCAGCATTGTTGGTGACCACCCCAGTGGCCACACCACCCAGAGTGGAAACGGAGGCGTCCGCCCCATTCAGGTCGAGGACACCATTGACTGTCAGGGCAGTTCCGGTGGGCAATGCGCCCGCAACTCCCTGCGCAATCGTGCCTTCGGTGATGGTGGTCGCCCCCGTATAGGTGTTCACCCCGGATAGAGTCAGAACTCCTGCGCCGGTTTTCGTCAGCCCCAGCGCTCCCGCTGCACCGTTTTGCAGCACGCCGCCGAAGGTGGAATTCGTCGCATCGCCCAGCGTGAGGGTCGCGGCCGTGGACGCATGGTTGTTTTGCACGGTACCAGTTCCCGAGAGGGAGCCGATCCGATTGTTGAATCCATTCAAACTCACGAGGGCCGTGGAATCGACCGTCAGTGCGGTGCTAGCACTGAAGGAATTTTCAGCACCGCTTAGCAGGGTGGATCCGTTCGTCACGGTGGTGGCACCGCTGTGGGTGGAAGTCCCGCTGGCGGCCGAGAGAGTGACCAGACCGTTGATCGTGACCGGGCCCGAGCCGCTGAGCGCACCGCTCACGGTGAGGGAAGAACCGTTGACTCCGGTTCCATCGATGTTCCAGGTCTGCGCGGCACCGAGCAGGACAGGGGCGGAAATGGTGATATTTCCGGCATTGCTGCCTACATTGAGACCATCAGCCGATGAATCAGGTGCGATGGAGAGAACCCCGGGAACACCCCCGGGGGTGAATCCACCCGCGATGGTGACCGAAGTGACACCATTCGGGTTGTTGCCGAAAATGAGGTCGTTCACCGTGAAATTGTTATCGAGCGTGGTGCTGATGACGCCCCCGGCATTCGTGGCATTGATGCTGCTGAAGTTCACGGTATCCCCCGCGCCGGGGTTAGCTGGCGCATTGACCGTGCCTGCTGCATCGGTGTACCAATTTGCTCCACCGAGCGCACTCCAACTGCTGTTGGTGTTGCCCCGCCAATAACGATTTCCTGCAGAAACGGGAGTCACGTTCAAACTCACGACTGTGTCTGAACTCGTAAGCGAATAGGTGAAGCCCCCGGGGGCATTCGTCAGTACATAGGTCGCACCTCCCAAACCGCTGTCAGCTGTAATGAGATCGTAGGAGGAAGTGCTGCCAAAGCCCGCAATGGGCTGGATGGCGATGTTCACGGTTCCTGAGGTCACGGCTGCGGCGGATGTGGTGATGGAGTCGGAAGCGGCGGTATTGGCCCCCAGGTCGAAACCCAGATTAGTGGGACCGGTGGCTGAGCCGAGCGTGAGGGACGAGACAGTCGGCAGCGAATTCACCGCTCCGCTGCCAAGGGTGAATGTGGCTCCTCCGGCAAGCGTCGGGCTCACCGTCAGCGGAGTGGACGATGCCAGCGAACCCGTGAGTATCAGCGCACCGGAACTCACCGTGGTGCCACCGGTATAGGTGTTGGCACCACCAAGAGTCAGGTTCCCGATACCTGCTTTGGTGAGACTGCGACCGGCAACATCCTCGCCGATCGCACCGTCGAATTCGATCGTTGTACCAGCGACGGTGTTGCCCACATCGGAAGTGAGCGTGCGGTTGCCACCGCTCAAGGTGACCGGACCTGTGAAGGTCAGCGTTTTTTCGGAACCGGTCGTGAAAAACGTGGTATTAGCCGCGAGGGTGACGACGTTTCCGGCACTGAAGGGGCCGCCGGTTCCAGATCGCACTTGGGACCCATTGAGGATTAGCGGTGCTGTGCCCGCGCCAAACGGTCCGCTGGTGGGATTTCCTGCGGCGCCCGTAGAGCTGATCCCAACAGCAAGACTACCCGAGTTCAGTGAGACACCTCCCGTGAAGGTGTTGGCACCTGACAATGAAGCAACACCTCCCCCCGACCCCGTCACCACGACATTGCCTGTTCCGCTTATGACGCCATTGGTCAATGTATTGACTCCCACTTGATTGAGCGTGAGCGTATTGGCACCAAGATTGATCGTTGAGGAAACGGTCAGGTTTCCTGCACCGCCGCCAATCGTGGCTCCTCCGGATGCGATCGTAACCGGACCGGCCCAAGTCGCATTACCGGTGGAGTTCGTCAGGGCACCCGCTGGGGCCGAAGCCAAGCCATTGCCCGCCAAGTTGAGCGGCTCGGCATTGGTCATGGTAACGCCGTTGACGTTCATCCGCGCACCCGACTGAATCGTCGTGCCGGCTGCGGCGGCACCGAATGCATTGCCGCTCGCAGGTTGAATGGAGCCCTCAGTCACCGTGATCGTGCCCGCATAACCAGTCGAGTCATCGGTTGAAAAGGTACCGAGGCCGGTCTTGGTCAGGTTGCCTGCACCTTGAATCTGTGAGTTGCTAACGCCGGTGCCCGTACCGGAACCGTCGTCGATGGTAAGGGTGGCACCGGACGCAACGTCCAGGACGCCGCCACCAGTCCCTATATTGAAAATGATTCCCTCCGCAGTGTTGGTGCTATCTGGAGCGTTGTTGTTGAATGCGCCGCTGGTGAGCTGGAAAATGCCGCCATTCGTCAGGAGAACTTGTTTGTACAGAGTCGCCCCGGCACGACCGTATGGTGCCGTCGAGGTATATGCTCCCCCCGCCATCGCGAAGACCGAACTCGCTCCGTCCACCTCGATGTTGCCACTGAAGGTGTTGGCTCCGCTGAGTGTGAGCAAGCCATCGGTAATGCTGATCGCATTCGTAGCTGCTGTTTTCGTGCCGCTGACCACACCGGTCATCGTCATGGATCCATTACCGGACTTGGTTAGGGTAAACGTGCTGAGCCCGGTTGTACCACCGAACGTCAACAAAGTGTCTGCCCCAGTGGAAAAGGTAGCCGCACCGGACAGGGTGGCGTTACCAAAAGTGATGCCACCCGTGCCAGTGATATTGGCCCCTCGGGCAGTGCTCAATGTCTGCGCGCCGATGCTTAACGTTCCAAGCGTCTGCGTGACGTCTGCGGTACTGGCCAAGGCATCGGCTTCCACCGTCGAGTTTCCACTTACAGTAGTCGCCGTCCCGCCGTAGGTCGCTCCGGCGGTAACCCCCAGCGAGAGGGTGCCGCCGCTGATGTTCAACGGCGCGGTCGCCAGTGTGTTCAGGGCGTTAGCGGTGTTCAGGCGCAATGTGCCCGCGCTCAGGTTGGTGATACCCGCCGCCGTAGTCCGCGTGCTGGTCGTGGCAAGCGTCATCTGCCCAACTCCCTGCTTGGTCAGCGCAAAGGCTCCGCCCACGGCACCCAGGGTCAGGTTTGTGCTCGCCGCTGTATCAAATACGGAGGGGCCAGCGCTCAATGTCGCGGTGCCAAAGGTGATGCCGCCGATACCGGCATCCGTGATGTTCCCTCCACGGGCGATGTTCAGAGTAGTCGCCCCGATAGAAAGCGTCCCCAAGGTATGAGTGGTGGAGGTAGACGCGCTTGCGAGACGGTCCGCCGTGATCGTGCTTCCCGTGCCGGAGATGGTCGTATTGCGAGCAAAGTTCAGGCCCGTGTTATTGGCCAATTGCAAGGTCGTGCCGGCAGCGAGTGACACGCTGGCCGCACCGGTGCCCAGAGCATTCGCGCTGGTGGTAGCTCGGATGGTTCCAGCCGTGAGCGTTATCGGACCTGTACCTGTATTGTTACCCGTCAGGGTCAGCGTGACAGGGCCCTCTTTGGCGAATCCCGATGCTCCCCATGAGAGGATCGAATTGATGGTGAAGCTGTTCGAAGTTGTGATCTTGGGGGCTGTGCCTCCCAAAGTCAGCGTGCTGCCAGCAACGATTGTGCCGACCACATCTCCAGAGTTTCCCGTATCATTGTAAATGACGCCGTTGACGCTGCGGTCCGCTCCCAAGGCGAAGGTAGGTCCGGTGCCTGTCCAGTCCCTGGAGAAAGAAGCAATTTCCGTGGTGGTGTCTGGAATGTTGCTGCCGGTCCAGTTGATTGCGGTTCCCCACGCTCCGTTGACAACGCTGTTGACGGCACCATTCCACACGATTTGAGAATAGGCGTGGGAAGCGGAGAACAGAGCCGCGATCGCCATTGCAAGTGGAAGAGTCAAACGAGGCGCGGAAAGAATGCGGGTTTTCATGGGATTTTGGGTCTGGAACAGATGGAGCCATCCTCAATAGCGAGGTGGGTGGGTTTTCTTGGGGTTTTGATGACGAGATCGAATGAAGGAGATTGTGGCGTTTTTCCTCTCAAAAAGAGGTCGAACGAGGGTTCACAAAATCAATCAATGACGCATAAAGATAACCGAATAATGTAGATGCCTTGGGGATGCCCAGAAAAAACTTACGAAAATTTCGGGTTTTTCTGTTTGCCACCCATGGATTGCCAATTGGCTAGCCAAAACCTCGCCGAATTTCTTCGTTGGTCCGCTGAGAAGGCACGGTAAACACACCTTCACTCGCAGGAACCTTGCAAAGCCAGCATAGCACTACCTTTGCGAAAGGAAAAAGGCGGCGATTCAGGACGGACCTGACGTTTAACGCAGTCCGCGGAGGAGAAGCTCGGCGTTGGTTTTCGTCGCCTTGAGATTTTTCAGCAAAGTTTCGATGGCATCGCCGATGGGCAGGCCGGCAAGCTGCTTGCGAACGTCCACCACCTTGAGGAATTCATCCGGGTGATAGAGGCGATCGTCATTGCGGGTGCCGGACTGCGGAATGTGGATGGCGGGGAACACACGGCGTTCGGCGAGTTCGCGATCCAGCTTCACTTCCATGTTGCCGGTGCCCTTGAACTCTTCGAACACCACATCATCGAGACGGCTTTCGGTTTCCACCAAAGCCGTGGCGAGAATCGTCAGAGATCCGCCTTCCTCCACATTGCGGGCGGTGCCGAAAAACTTGCGGGACTTCTGCAAGGCCACCGGGCTCACACCGCCGGAGCCGATAGGACCACCCTGCATGGCGGAGTTGTGTCCACGGGCGAGACGGGTGAGGCTGTCGAGTAGCAGGACGACATCCTTACCCTGTTCCACCAGGCGCTTGGCGCGCTCGATCACCAGGTCTGCCACCTGAGAGTGACGGCGTGGTGATTCATCAAAGGTGGACGCATAGACCCGGGCTCCCACGGTTTCCTCGAAGTCGGTCACTTCTTCCGGACGCTCGTCGAGCAAGAGAATGATGAGTTCGGACTCGGGATGGTTCTGCCGGATCGAGCGGGCAATTTGCTTGAGAAGAATGGTTTTCCCCCCCCTTGGAGGGGCCACGATGATGCCGCGCTGGCCCTTGCCGAGCGGAGCGATCAGATCGATCACCCGCACACCGAGGAAATCATTCCCCTCCCCTTCCAGGTGGATGCGCTGGTCTGGGAAAAGCGGAGTGAGTTTGTCGAATTCCTTTGGTGCCCGATAGTCCGCTACCGGGATGCCTTCCACCTCGATCACATCCTGAGCGGACAGATATTTGTCCCTCTCACGAGGAGCCCGCACCCGGACTTTGACCAATTGTCCAACCCGCAATCCGAGATCGCGCAGGATGTTGTTGCCGAGATGAATGTCATCCGGGCTCGGGCGGAAACTCCGCTGCGGGTCACGCAGCATGGCAAAGTTGTCCTTCGTCTGCTCCAACACTCCCTCGCAAACCAGTCCCGCGCCCTCATGACCGAAGAAGCACAGCAGTTCGTATATCAACTGGCTCTTCGGAATGCCTCCCTGAATGCGGGCCGGGCAGGCCTCCGCCATGGACTGAAGTTCAGCCAAAGGCTTGAGGCGGAATTGGTTGATATCAATCGAGGCAGGGACCGGGGTGGCGACCGCAACGGGAGCTGCGGCCGGGGTGGCTTCGATGTCGTTGGAAAGACTCATGAGAAATGCTTGGGCGAAACGCCGGATTTGGGATCGAATGATGGATGGCGGACCCTCGTTCCAGAAAACCACGTCCGAACGGGACATTTTTTCCTGAACAGGAAGCTGAGCGGAGAGAATGGACTCGATGAGCGAATCCTCGAAGCCACCCCGCGCCTTGAGCCGCTGAATCTGAGTCGAGCGGGACGACGCGACGATCAGCACCCCGTTTTGCCCGAAGTCGAACCCCTTCTCAAAGAAGAGCGGAACATCCGCAACGAACAGGTCCGCCCCACGAGTAGCAGCCTTTTCCAGCGAATCAAGACATTCCTGCTTCACACGGGGATGCAGGATCGCCTCCAAACGCAGCCGGGCGGCCTCATCGGCGAAGACTTTGCCACGAAGAAAATGACGGTCGATTCGACCCTGAGAATCGAGAGCATGAGCGCCAAACGACTCGGAAATGATAGCGGCAACCTCAGAGTCGGACTCCAACAGGCGGTGGACGGAGATATCGCAGTCAAAAATCACCAAGTTGGGAATAAACTCCTTCAACGCCCGACAAACGGTTGATTTCCCAGAGGCGATTCCACCGGTGAGGGCCATGGTATGCATGAGATGGGAACAAGGGAAGGGTTAGATGGACCTACAAGGACATTGCCAAGCCACTATAAATCAATGACCATAGGCAGTGATTGAACGGAATTTAATCAGCTAAACAACAGCAAGCGACCTATCGTGGAAGCCAAAAATGACGGGCATCATGAATTCATGGGTTCAGAATCAAACAATCCACATCAGGTAACCTACTCAGGTGGAACGTCGAAATCATCAGCAGAAGAAACGTTGGGATCCTCAATCGGTGGATTCTTCCTGAGAAAGTCCAATCTCTCCAAGGCAGCCTTTCTCAGTTCATCGTGGGACTCCGCAAGAGACTCCTTTTCTACCATAAACGCCAATTGATCCGCCGCCTGCGTTTGCAAGCCTTTGTCCGAGTGACTCAACAGTGCGACACAACCCTCAATCTGCGAAATCGGATTTCGGTTCTGATTGAGCAATTCATCAAAAAAGCGCTGTGCCAACTCCAAAGGAAGATCTGGCTCCATGGCAAAATTCGAGAAGCTCTTAAAATCGAGATTCAGTCCATGAGCAAGAGCCTCATACCGTTCCTCCACCGACACATCCGACCGCCGTGCAATTTCCGCCAGACGCTCGGCAGCAACGCTATCCGTTTGATTGCTATCCGAAACAATCCGCTCCACCAAAGGGAACTGCCCTGGAACCAAATCTTCCATTTCACCTGCCTTCCGGTTCGCCGAGCGGGTCTTGCGTGGGCCAGATGGCTCTTCACCTGCATGGGCTTGCGCAGAGGACGATTGCAACGAACCGTCTTTCGTCGATTGATCCTTGGGGATATTCCCACGATCGGAAACCTTGTCGGATCGGACAAGATTGAAAATGACGAAACTGATAATGAAAAAAACAATGCCCAATCCAATATAGATCAAGGAACGTCCAGTTCCCACTGATTGAGCTTTGGAATTGCTTGGCATCGAGTGCTTGGATAGTCGTTTTGGATCGGGATCCATCTACCTATAAGCAACATTGCCTCATTTCCTGGAGGAAATGAGGCAATGAAGAATTCATTGATAGCTTTGCGTTCCGATCAACGGAAATCCTGAGTCAAGGTATGGATCAATCCCGCAATATTAACCTGGCCTTCACGACGTGTATTGGTGGTGTTCTGCGCAACAGTAATGGTTACAGTGCCATTTCCATTACCCTGTGTTGTGGCGCTCGGGCCAACCCCGCCAGCGGCACTGGAAACCGTTGCTGTCACCCATGTCAAATCGGCAGGAATCACAACAGCCCAAGTTCCCTTGGTGCTGACCGAAACGCTGTAAGTGATCGTTGCAGCAGATACGGACTTGTTGAGAGGCGAAACCGACGTCACATCAGGACGCAAACCATTGGTGTTCGGAACCACTGAGAACCCGCCAGCAGAGCTGTCACTGGTATAATAACCATTGAAGGTATCGCGTTTCTGAAGAATCACCGAATGGCCCCTGGAAACCGCCCCAGTGAGACCCTTGGCAGGGTCCGTGAGGGTGTATGTAAATGACAACAGGCCGGTGCGTGGATCGAAAGTCGAATCAAAACGATCGTTTTGAGTCGCAGGAACGACCATCCGACCATCCGTCGTCCAAGTTCCAACCTTGGTAATAGCGGCAAAGTTACCGTTATTCCAGCGGAACACTGTATTGTTGTTGGTCACCTTGAAGGTCGAAAGCGGCAGAGTGCCTGCGGCAGGCCTGTAATAACGGGAACCAATCATCGTGCGACGCTGATCAAATCCAGTCGGGAACAAGCCACCTACGGAACCGGAAGCACTGAAGAAGCGAACCGAACCATTGAAGTCACTGGCGTCCTTGATTGCCTTGAATGACAGTGAACCCAACATCACGGACGGCGACCCTGTGGAAGTCTTGGTGTAAAAGGCGACGGTATTGCCTGCAAGAATCGGACCGCTGAACGAGCTGCGGGACCCATCCGGCATGTAAATCCGGAAGGAAACCTTGCCGTCCTTCCGGACCTCTCCAGTGGCTACTGAGCTTCCAAGCGGGCCCCGTGCATTTCCAGTCCTGGCGGCATCGAAGGTCAACGCACTGGCACGTCCGTAACCACGAGCACCCTTGTAGCCCTCGGGGCGCAGCTCAAAGAAGAGCTTTCCACCGGAACGGGTCTTATACGAACCCTGAACCACATACAGTGCCGGACCCCGTTTGACCACGCTCATCTCGACTTCGGTAACGCCTGGAATCACACCCACACGCGCCGCATAGCGACCATTGGCAGAGAACTTGCCACGGAATGAGCCATCCTTCCGAAGACCGGAAAGCGACGTGGTGAACGAACCATCAGCCGCGAGGCGGAGCCTCTGTCTGAAGGAAAGTCCATCTTTGGCACCATACACAATCCCTTCATAGTCACCCTTCACAGCGGCGGAATTGAATGGAACAAGTCCCTGATTCCCCGGCGTACCAAACGACGGGCTGTTCGGATCGGTGTTGAGCACGAAGATCTCGTCAAAATCATTCACACCGTCACCGTCCGTATCAGCGACACGCGGATCTGTTCCACGCTCAACCTCATACTTGTCAGTGAGACCATCGTTGTCCGTATCGGGATCCTTGGGATCGGTGTTGTAGACGAACAGCTCCAAATAATCGGAAAGTCCGTCTCCATCGGTGTCGACGCCCTTGGGAGAGCGCTTATCCAACGGATCACTTCCCTTGGAGACTTCGTCGAAATCCGACACGCCGTCGCCGTCAGTGTCCTTCTTGAGCGGATCCGTCTTCAGTTTGACCTCGCGACCGTCCGTCAAACCATCTCCATCAGTGTCGGGAGACAAAGGATTCGTCTTGAGCTTCACCTCAGCCCCGTCCAAGAGTCCATCACCATCAGTGTCCTTAACGCGCGGTTTGGATCCAAGAGTCACTTCTGTCCCGTCGTCCAAGCCGTCCGCATCGGTATCAGCCTTCACAGGACTGGTCTTGTAGCGATTGACTTCCCTGCCATCCGTCAAGCCGTCATTATCGGTATCCATGTCCAAGGGATTGCTACCGTATGTCCGCTCATTGTAATCACTCAGTCCATCGCCATCGGTATCCACAAGGGTGGGATTTGAACCAAACGTGATTTCCTCACCATCTTTCAAACCATCACCATCGGTATCCGGAAGTGTCGGATTACTGGCCGCAACCTCGAGGATGTATCCCTGCTCTACGTCAACTGGAGCCACGGACCATTCATACTTCGATGACTCGATTTGCACAGCATCCGCATTGTTAAGATTCGTAGGCTGGCCGGGTCTCCAACGGCTAAAACTTCCGAAGGGAATGCCCACCCGGGCCTTACCTGTGAAATCGACACCGGATTGATTAACCCAAACGAATTTCCCTTCCCATTTGCCTGGGACATCCTTCCCGTTGGGATTGTCTCGGTCGGTTGCTCCGATCCACAAAGTACCGTTAAACTCGCCCTTCAACTGACGGCGCAACCGTAGCATCTTTTCAGAAGAATCCGGGACCGCTAGGCGACCGCCACGGGCGACTGCATCCGCCATTGCCTCAGCAAATGTGAAAGTGCCTTGAACGACACGGAAGGGTTGCATCTCCAGACCGTCAGGAGCACCGTCTTCATCGGTGTCAGGATTGTTCCGGTCTGTAACTACCTGGTAAGGCAACTTTGGTCCGGCATCGACTTCAAAGGAGTCCGGCAAACGGTCACCATCGAGGTCGTTATTGCCCCTATCGGAAAAGCGGTAGGTTCGAATCCGCGTAGTCGGGGCGGTGATCTTGTCAACGGTATGAGCTAGCCAAGGCACATAGTCGAGATGTGGCGTGAATGGAGGGGTGGCCATCACATAACTGCCTTCAATAACCGGCGTGAGATTCGTAGAGAAATAGCCAACAGAGACACCGCCAGTTGCATTTTCAACTCCATCTTCATACGACCAATGGATCACCTGAGCATCCTCCAATTGTCCGTTTGGCAGAAGATAGGAACGACCGTTCTGCCACAGGATCACTTCATCATCATCGGCAAACAACGGCCGGGCATCCCGCGAGTTAGGAACTATCGTGACCTTGCCTGAACCAAGATTGGTGTTTCTAGTATCGTGCGAGGTCGGGTGAGCCCAGACCAGCGAGGCAATGTTCTCAGAGTTGATGATTGCAGAGCCATCGCGGAGGTTGACCTTCTCCACATAAGCCTCGTCATCAATAAACACTCCAGTTGGGATCAACCCTTTGTAGCTAAGTGTGATACCCGCACTTGTGATCTCAAAAACCTTCAGCTCGCTGGTTTGATCCTGCACCCCATAGAACCAAGAACGATAGTCTTTGATTCCAGTAAGCGTCTGCACAGGCATCTGCAGAATTCTGTCCACGGGATCACCGATCGGCACCACTGGATGGAATGGGCCATTGTTGATGTAGTCCCCGGAGGTTGCATTCCTGCGGATGGAATAGATGGTGGGGACCAACGGATTGCCTGCCAGCCTCTCGTAGTAAATTTGCGTTCTGGATGTGTAGAGGATCCGCTGAAATGAAGAAGGAATATCATTAAGAATATCTGTATCGTTCTTGATGAAATTGGTATCTTCAAAAATTTCAACGACCGCTGTATTTCTTTCGGTCTGGCGCCCATCGATCCAGAAATGTCTCTTGAAACGATCAGACGGGATATCGGGATATACCGGCTCCTGCACGAAATCGATGGGAAATTGGATTTGGTCCCTGAAATCGAAGCCAGTCACCTCAAGCACCATGGATGTATCCGATCCAAAGCCGATGGCTTGGGTGGCTGCGGCAGCCTGAACTGGCGGGCCAGTGCGCGTCACCTCGAATTCGTCAATGCGCTGGACCTCGCCAGAGAAGGTAACTCGATACACTCGAAACAACGAAACCCCTCCCCCGATGACTCGGTCCCACTCGATTCCGTGTTCGGAAGTTACCAAAATGTAGGCATCGGAAGTGACTGTCATCGGTGCTGTTGCGATGACCTCCTTGCCGAGCAAAGGAATCGTGACCGCAGCTTCCGCCTGACCCGTGGCTGGATTCACCCGATACAATGCAACATCAACCTGCGGTTTGGCACCGTAATCGACGTAGTCCACGAAAGCGTTTCGCCAAACAATGGCTTCGGAACCAGAAACCAACAAGGGAGTTGCCAATTCACTACCTGGAACCTGCAACACAGCACTTGAATCTGTGGTCTGCCACATGAGCACACCGTTAATGTCGACGAACATGGCCGATCCATCGTCACCGTAGCGATCAAAGTCAGTCCGGTTACCAAATGGCGCAAACGGAGTTGGGATCGTAACATCAAACGGGGGACGATGAATGGTCACCTGGTTGTTCCTCGTTGAGGAAACGAAATCGACTCCGCTGCTACCAGCGCCACCAGTACTGCTGCCTGGGAAAGAATAAGGATCTTTTGGATCGGTCGGAGGCACTGCTGTCACCTCCGCAAAGTCAGTCACACGATCACCGTCGGTATCGGAAAGTGTTGGATCGGAAGTGAAACCGTTCACACCCTTCACCTCTTGGAAATCGGTTAGTTTATCGCCATCCGTATCTACGAGACGGGGATTAGAACGGTTTGGACGAAGGATGAACTCGTCCCTATCAGTGAGGCCATCGCCATCCGTATCAACGAGAGTTGGATTGCTGGTGTAGGCACGTTCCTGCCCGTCACTCAGCCCATCAGCATCGGTATCGACCACATTGGGGTTGGATGTTGGATACTCGATGACGTATCCGAAGAGATTTCCAGCCGGACGGGTGGCCCAAGACAATTTGGAATCAGCCTGTAGAACCATCGCATCCGCGTTCACATCATTGTTGGGCTGGAAGGGGCGCTGCCAATTGTTGGACGGATCGTCCGGATTGCTATTGAGCAGAGGTCCATTGATATCGTTGTTACCAATGGCGTTGAGCCAACGATATGAGCCTTCAGTGGTAAGGTCATGACCACCGATCCAATAGGGATTCGACTGAGTGTTGATTTGGGCACCGAGGACATACGAGAGAGCATCACGCTTGGCTTGGGTGTCGAGAACGATCAGGCGACCACCTTTCTGCTGTGCGTCAAAGCGAGCTTGTTCCCACGAGAAAGCACCCGCGACCAATTCATATGGACGAACTTCCTGTCCATCCTTCAGTGAATCAGCATCGGAATCCGGGTTTCCAGCATCCGTCAGGAACGTCGTAGTCTCCTCCGTGTCGGCCAAACCATCAGCATCAGTATCCGCGACTCCTGGCAAGAAAAGGCGATACGTGCGGACCTTCGCAAGCTGTGAATTGGTCCGATCTTTTTCGAAGCTCGTGACAAACCACCCCTCGGTGTCCGGGTCGAGCGACAGCCTGGCGGGAAGTGAAATGTGCCTGCCCTCGATAGCAACGGGGGTGGCAAGCACTCCTAATCCGTTTGGCTGGAAGTGGCGGATGACTGCGGGTGGAACGACACCGCCACCCGCGAGATCCACTGGATCGTCACTGTTCATCCAAGCAACGCACTCCTCAAAGGACACGTGCAAGGGAAGGGCTGCGGTTGATGAAGGCAAACTACGGACACCATTAACAGGATCGATGCCGGTAGCCCGACCGGTGACCGGATCAACGGTCGTAGAGACCCAAAGAATACCGGACAAACCTTCAGATTTCACAAGGAGAGAGCCATCCACCGGGTTACGGACAAAAGGAGCATCGGTGAACACGGTATCGGGCAATGCCACATTATTCGCAAGGGCGGTAAAGCCGGCGGTCGCATCATACAAACCAAGCCCAGTTAGACCTATCGTGTAGATGTATGCGGGAAATCCACGGCGGGTGTATGCGGAGAACGGCATCACCAATTCCCCCACCGCAAGCGTGGACAGTGTGGTCGGCGGAGCCGTCTGGCCACTGGAACGCTGCGCATAGGACCTCACCACATATTGGTTCAAGCTAGCGAAAGGCGGAGCTACGTCGGCCAACTCTTCCGCAACAATGAAGCGATTGTTGGTCATGTAACAAACATCGGCCCCTGGCGCAAACAGCGGACCCGTTCCAGGCACAAGGAAGACCACGTCTGAGTCAGCCAAAGTGATCGTTTCGCCGTTGAAGTTGTAAGTGAACCAAATCAGATCACGCGAAACCTTGAACTGGCCCGGATCAGGATCCGCATCGACCGGGTTGGAAGAATCAAAGACATCGGAGCCCGAGGTCAGGTTAATCAGGAAAGATCCATCGGAACCGACCGCTTCAACCCTTGCCCCTGCAAGGTTGGGTGAAGTGTTCGGCACGAAACTGTTGTAAGTCGAGAGGTTCTGCGCCAGACCATCCCAAGTAATCCGATAACTGGTGAAAGTGACCGTGTCCCAGATGTCCACATTGTTGAGCTGATAGGTTGGCTGGGCAGGATTGCCAGCAAAGCCACTTTGGATAACCTGGCGGGATTCGGTTCCGTTCTCGCTGGCCTGGCCCGTCACCACCGTGAAACCGAAGGTATTAGGAGTGATGGAGCTGGTTTCTAGCAAGGTGCCCGGCAACGTGATGGTCTGGGTGGTCACCGATCCGTCCGGAAGGCGCCTATGCACCGCAATGACGGAGTTGGAACCTCTGGCATTGAACTGACCATTGTAGCGGTTCTGGTAGATCACACACTCGGTGTTTGAAACATAGAGTGTCTTGCCCAGACTGCTGTTTGGAACGAGAACCGTCTCACCTGTGCTGGCCACCCAAAGGATGACTCCGTTCCGATCACGAAAAGCCACCGAGCCATCATCGCCCGACTTATCGGTTTCCGGCCGATGACCGAAAGGCGCGAACGTAAGATCAAGCGTGATATCCTTCTCTCCGCCTGTGGGTACGGCGGTGGTATGCAAGGGAGTCTGCGCGAAGGCACCGGGAGAGAAGAACAGGGCCGAGAGGACTGCGACCGGTAAGAAACGAGAAATGAGGTTTTTCATTGGCAGATTACATGAAGAATAAGATATTTCAAAGGGCCGAAATGGGCGTAACGAAGACATTTATCGATCAGGACTTCCTGTTGACGTGAGGAACAACAGGAATATTCATGGAATTTTAAGCTGATTGGTCACGACCGAACGGAAACCATGAGGTCATTCAAGGGTCCGTGTTTGCTGGTTTGGATTCGGAGACTAGGTAGATGGAGGAAGTGAGAAGCGGAGGTATAATCAATGCCTCGTATTCGACGAAAACATTGCCGTTTTTCACCTTCCGGAAATTCAATACGAGGGCCTCAGACCAATCAGTTCCGTTGCTGGTCAACCAGAGTCGCGGCTCGAGATCACCCTGACCCTTCCTGAAGAAACGGTAACGAAGCAATCCATCGCTCGAGACAGTGACCCAGGATGAATTCAGGGATGAAACCACTTTACCGGTTGGAAGTTGCGCTGCAACCACTCCAGATCCAGCCACGTCAACCGAGACCGAAGCCGATGCTACCGACTTCAGGCCTGTTTTGCCTTTGGCCACAAGGGGCGCAGGCTCGGCTACAAATCCCATTACCTGCAAACGAAACGGCATCGTAGCTCCAACAGACGTGATCGAGAATGTGGCTGACTTGAATCCAATTTCAGGGGACTTCAGGGTGATCTCCAAATTGGTGGACTTGCCTGGCTTGAGATCCCTCCTAAGTTCAGAACTGGACCAAGCCTCAATCTGCCCCCCGGATTTCAAAACCCGCAGGCCCGTGAGGGTACGGTTGCCATTGTTGGTGATCTTGAAAACCAACTTGCGAACCTTACCGGCAGCAATGGTGCCAAAGTCCACGGGCGGAATCTGGTTGTCCTGTACCCAGGCTCCGGCGGAATCCATGACCGACAGAGTGCGCACGAAGCGAGCTGTCAGATCAAGATGAGTGCTAACACCCCTGTCCCTGCGTGAGGGATTCTTGCGTCCATCACTCCAGCTGTGGAACGAATAGCCAGGGCTTGGAATGGCGGTCACAGGACGGGCCTCACCAGCCATCCGGATCTTCTGAACCAAAACGCCATTGATCACACCGCCTGTCGTAGCCGTGTATCTCACATCCACAAGGGAGGAAGGGGTGAAACTGGAAGACAACTCATAGGATTGGCCGGAGGTCATGGCACTGAAATGCCTAACGCGAACATAATACACGCCAGCACCAATCGCCTTGGAAATGACGAAGTTATCTCCATCACCACCATCTTGGGATACAAGCACGCTGAGATTGGAATCAAGCAACTGACCATAGGCATCCATCGGAGGGATCCCGTCTGACTTCGTGGTATCGCTCGAGGATATTTGCAACTGACCGCTTGTTTGAAGGACAACCTTGAACAAATCCTCATCTCCCTCGAAGTCGATCTTTCCAGATGCCTTCCCGTTCTGCGCAAGAACGCCCGCGCTTCCGGGAGCATTCCCGTGGTCGTCAGACCCTGACACCTTCTGCCAGACCGTATGAGTCCTGGTGAGATTACCGCTTTTGAAGGTCACGACGGCCTTGCGAGCGACGGGCGAGTTGTTGGGCGCAACCTCGTAGGCAAGAACTTGTCCTGCGGCCTGGGATTTTTTCTGTTTCGAACTGACCCAAGGTGAGTCGGATGTCCAAGTCCAATCCTCATTAGAACTCACCTGAACGACGAACTTACCACCATCGGGTCCAACCCAGCGCTTGGTTGGATCAATCATCAGCACGGGGCCTTCTTCAAAACTACAGACAAGGGAGTAGGGGCCGAATCCACCTTCATGCGCACTTCGGACGGAGACATAATAGATCCCGGTCCCCACTTGGGATGACACTTCGAAATTGGGCTTTCTCTTATTGTCATTCGCAACAATGCGTGTCCCGTAGGCATCAAGAAGTTCACCGTAGGTATCAGTTCCACCGGTCGTCCTGACCTTCAAGGTTCCGAAACCTTGAACTTCCACGCGGAAGACATCGATATCCTCTTCGACTTCAAGAACACCAGGTGTTGTAGAATTCTGGCCAACCAAGGTTGCCTCCGCGATCTGGTCTCCGTGATCATCTCCCACAGAACCTTCCTGGTTAACGGTATGCACGGCTGTGAAAGTCCCGTCCGTCACACGGATCGAGGCGGTCCGTGAGGCCTTACCGAGATTGCGCGAGACAGTGTAGTCAAAGACCTGATTTCCCTTTTGCTGAGTGGCT
Source organism: Luteolibacter sp. (assembly GCA_040399845.1). Lineage (GTDB taxonomy): Bacteria > Verrucomicrobiota > Verrucomicrobiia > Verrucomicrobiales > Akkermansiaceae > Luteolibacter. The sequence goes on from JBBARN010000022.1 coordinate 26,570, forward strand.
TCACTCGTTTGGACCCAATCCTGATCCGTCGTCCATGTCCAAGTGCTGTTCGAGCTGATTTCGAAGGTGCCCTCGCCACCTTGCCGCGGCAGATCAAGTGAGGAAGGACTGATGGTAAGGATTCCATTCTGAGGAACAGTCCCGGAGATCGAATACTGGCCGAGGCTTGCGTAGTCTGAGAATCCAGTGGCGAGATCGCCGCGTCCGGCACCATCCACGACCAGAAAGTAATTGCCACGTGCAAGCGTTGTCGTGATCGTTGCGTCAATCTCATCGGCGGGATTTGCGATCAGGACACTTTTACCAGTCGAATCAAGAATCTCCGCTGAAACGGCAAGATTGCTTCCACGCTGAGGATCATCAGTGGAGTTCACATTGGTAACGCTGACTTTCATACTCACGGCACCGCCGCTTGTGGCGAAGGCGAAGTAGTCCTTGTCTGCGCTTTTCTCAATGATCCCGGAATCTTCAATGGTTCCACGGTTTAAAGAGAGTTGGGAAGCATCCTGAATCGAACTTCCCTTATCATCCTGGCGATAGGAGAACCCGTTGGAGCCGGTGATGATCGCGAGATCATCCTCCTTGTTATCCGCGGTCGGATATTCGCCCTTGCTGAACTGAGTGAGTTCCTCGTCAATGAGTGGAGGTTCAAAATCGGCAAAGTAGGCACCCATGATAGGAGCCCAACTTGTTGGGCCGGCACCATGGCCACCGTAATAAGCGAAGCCGCCTGTAACCCCGTCGTGACGGAGGCCCATCGTGTGACCAACTTCGTGAGAGATTGTTTCAGCGCAGGTGGCCTCGGTATCATTGAAGGCCCAGCAAGGAATCCCAAAACCAAACGAACCAACGTACGCCACACCGCCAGCACCAGGGGCAGCCAGATTTGTCGGGGTGATCACGCACATCACCCGTCTTGACTCGGCTGTCGCATCATAAACAGTCCGATCCGTGGTTACGTTGACGTTGAACGGGGCAAAGTCCTCCGAGGCCCGCTCCCAGACCCGTGTCACGAAGGCCACATCATTGGCTCTTGCATGGGGGGCGGCATTGATCGTGTTACCATCATTCCATAGCGGATGGGTAACGACCTCTCCGTCAAAATCGCAATAAACGACAAAGGTCGAACTTGGATTGCTGCTCAGTATTGGAGGGGCACCGAGTGGACCCCGGGTCGTTTTGCCATTGCCTTTTGGGGACTCGACCCTCGGCATGGCCATTTGCCCGCGAGCCACTGGGTAGGTGGATCCGCCGGGAGCACATAGAATGTGGTCCACAGAGGTAGCCTGCATTTTCCAGGCGCTATTCTGCGGAAGACCGTCGAAGGAAAACGCGTGAGACTCACCGTTAAACATGAGTGATGCCTTCACCTTGTCATCCTCCCTCAGAGACAACTGAAAGCGTCCAAGATCATCATCCAGCTTGATGCCTATGTGGAGAGATCCCTCTGTTTCAAGCCGCGAGTCAACGACGCCCGGCATCTCCATACCAGCACCACGGACAATGACTTGCTTTCCAATTTCGCGTTCTCCGAGTTCACGGACGACCTTCTCTGAAAAAAGGCCATCGCTTTTCTGGAAGCGCGCCAGCAACTCGATCACCTGCTCATTGGCAGGAGGATCGGCTGGGAGTTGAACTGCAACCGCATCGAGAGCACCTTGAATGAAGGCGTTTGCGGTTTTGGAAGAGCCCGTTGGGTTTTCCGCGCTGCTTCCCTTCTGAAGAGTTGCCCTAGCGGAGCTTGCATCGCTTTCGTCACTGCTGCTTTGGAAAGCATAAAATGTGACGAGAGCAAGCAGGGCGGGCAGCCCGAAAGGAAGGAATCGCTGGACACGAGCGTTAAGCGGCATCATTGGATGAGATATTGAGGGTTTAAAAAATTACAGAGGAGGGAGCACGCTCGGATCCAAATCGCCAACGCCGACACCGACGGGAGAGTTGGATGGAACCGTCATTGCTGCGTCGGTACCCCGCAGGGGACGTCCCGTTGCATCGATGATCTGGGCGGTCACGAAGATGATGAGGTTGCTCTTGATGCGATTCTCGGACTTGGATTGGAACAGGCGGCCGATGAGCGGAATATCACCGAGGATCGGCACCTTGTCTTCCACATTCTGCACATCTTCGCGCATGAGTCCACCGATGGCCACAGTGTAGCCGTCATAAATGGTGAGCGAGGTGTTGACGCTGCGCTTCGAGAAGACCGGCATCTCGATCCGGTTCTCGGTGATCGTCACCGTGATCGGGTTGCCGAGAAGATCGGTGCCGCCTGATTGGATGGGGCTGCCGTAGTTGATGAAGCCCTCGAATTCGACGATTTCCGGCACAAAGCGGAGATCGATCATGTAATCGTTTTCACCGATGGTTGGTTCAATCTCCAAGGTCACACCTGTCGGGCGCATTTCGAACGCCGTAGGAGTGGCAGGAGTGACCGGGAAGGTAGAAACACCACCGCCGCCACCCACGATACCACCACCACCGCCACCGCCATCCAGGTTGGTGGCACCAACGCTGTTCGGAAGTTCCGGGGGCTCGTATTCAGTTGGGTAGATAAATTCGCGAATGATCTCGATATTCGCCTTCTGGCCGGAACGAGCGGTTACGGACGGAGCGGTCATGAGGTCGGTGCCCTTCTTCTGGGAGAGGCCGCGCATGATCATTTTGACCTGGCCGTCGGAGAAGAGACCGGTGAGAGACATGATGCCCGGGGCCACGTTTGCCTGTTGGGCGGTGCGGTTCGGGTTGTTGAGAATGGCATCGATATTGTTGCGGTTCACCGCGCTGTCACCGGAGCGGTTACCAGCGGTCACAATATTGGAAACGCTGTTTGCTCCGCCTGCCTCGCCGGGAACAAGGGGTCCCGTGAAGTCACTGCCATTGCGATTGACGCCGTTGCCGATCGTGCCACCTGCGCCGAAGACATTGTTGGCCGAGAGGCCAAAGGGTCCAACAATCCAGTCAAAGCCGAGCTCTTCACCGTTCTCTTGCGAAATTTCGACGAACTTGGTGGTGATCTTGACCTGTTTTGGTTGTTTGTTGCTGATCGCCTCGACCAGCTGCTCCACCTTGTCGAGTTCGGTGGGGGTATTGGTGACGAGGAGGACACCGTTGGCGCTCAGGGTAGCGGATGTGCCTTCTGCGAAGGTAATGCCGGAGGCCTTGAGGAGATCGATGATGGGCTTGCGGGCCGTGAGGCGGGCTGCGCCACCACCGGCAGGTTCCGCGAATGGATCGGCATCACCGCCTCCTCCTGCCGCACCCGCTTCGCCACTGTCAATGGCAGCTTGGAAGTCAGGAGGAACGGAGAAATTGCGGGTGAAGATGTCCTCACCGGATTCCGTCTGTGGAACAAGTGTGACGGCATAGTCGTCCACCTTGTAGCGGAGCTTGGTTTGCTCGCAGATATACTTCAGTGCCTGAGCAAGCGGCACATTGCGGATGCGCAGCTGGGTGATCCGAAGCGAGCCTGGATCGCCCGCAGCGGCTGGAAGGGCATCGGCGGCGGCAGCGTCGAGGCCCGCATCGCCACCCGGGGCACCGCCTGCGGCACGGGGGCGGCGAACCACGAAGTTCACGCCTTTCTTGGCAGGATCGAGCTCAAGGGTATCCAACTCTGCGGAGCGCAGGCGGAGGAAATCGATGGCTTCCTCGACGGTGGTATCCTCGAAATTGATGCTCGGAATGATGATGCGACGAAGTTTTTCCGAAATGTAGGCGGTTCCCGTGTCAGGGGCAGGAGTATTGTCTCCGCCCTTGAATTCCGGCGGATCGACGGGGACAGAAAGTTCCCAGGCGGCGTCCACTTGAGAGAGAAGCTCGGCACGGGTGTGATCGTAAGCAGCGCGATAGTAATCCGACTTGGCCGAAGCGATGCGCTCCAGGCCGCGGCGAGCGGCGGTGTTGGTGTTATCGATGCGGAGAACGTTTTCGTATTCGCGCTTTGCGTCGTCGAACTTGCCAAGGTTGAAGTTGCCTTCCGCCATGTAGAGGGTGCGGCGGACCTTATCGACGTTTTGGGTGTGCTCGTAAGTCAGAGCTGGGTTGGTCCGGATCGGATCATCAAGATACCCGAGCTCACGCTTGGCATCGCCATTGTTCGGATCGACAGCGAGAACTCCTTCGAGAAGCGTCCGGGCTTCGGCATACTTGCCGACCTTGCGGTTCTGCATGGCGAGGGCGACGCTTGCATCACTGAGATGGGCGATGTAGCTCTGGCGGCGGTCCGCAAACATTGGAGCATCCGGCACCTTTTGGAGTGCTTGGGTGTATTTATCCACCGCCATTTGGTAATCCCCTTTGGCGTAGGCGTCGCGACCTTCGGCGAGGAGGCGATCTCCTTCGACCACGGCATCTTGGCGGCGGAGCATTTCGCGTTGGGCGAGGCCGCTATAGCCGTAGCTGCCTTCACCGGCATTCGCCACGGTGATAACGGCGGGCAGGGTAGTAGCCGCGGCCATCAGCGCGACGGCGGTGCGACTCGATCGAGACATTGGCGTTTTTTGCATAGTGAGCTGAGGTTTTCTGGCGATGTTTTCGAGATTTGGAAAGCGGATTTTTCGAGATTCTATGAGGGACTATTCGGTCAAACCGGGAATGGTTGGAGTGGTTCCCTTGGTGATTTCAACCGTCTTGCGGGAACCACCCTGATCCGGGTATTCCACCACGACGCTGTTTGGAGTGACTTCCTTGACGAGGTAGTCCTTGGTGGCGGCTCCGGGAGGGAGGGCGAAGGCGGTATTTTCCTCCACCTTGAACTCCTTACCGTTGAGACCGAGCGCTTCGAGAGAGAAGACGGCGGTGCGATCATACTGAAGATGCTCGTTGCGGCGATCTTCCGGGAGTGGCGCAGGGATTTTATATAACTTGCCCTTTTTGTTAGGCCGTTGATCCTCAATGGTCACGATGGTGACTTCCATCTCCATGTTGATCTTTTCATTCAACTTCTTGACGAGTTCCGATCCGACCATTTTGAAGCGGTTTTGAAGCGGAGCCTTATCGAAAAACATGTCTCCTGGACCAACAGGAGCCTCGGCGGAAGTCTTCAGCCGGTTGTTTTTGTTATCGACATAACTGAATGGGAACTTGCCCCCGTCTCCGAATCCGGGACGGAGATACCATGTGATGCTGTCATCCTTGATATACATCAGTTTGGCAATGATGTTAGGAATGACTTTTCCGTTGTTAGGATCCGTCTTGCCCTTGTATTCCTCAAGGTTGGAGAATCCGTCACCATCCGGGTCGCGGCTGGGAGAATCCGCATAGCCGGGATCGATGCGGTTGTTGAGCCACCACATGTTTTCGATGGGCGGATGGATGGGTGGATCCTCAAGCGGATCCACGGCCTTTTCCGGTTCGTCGCTTTTGATGAAGAGAGCGATGCCGGTGAAGAGGTCCACAGGACGATCTCCATCGGTGGCCTTGGACCAGGAGCGGTCCAGTTTCATGGATTGCAGGGCCTTGGGGATCAGGTCCGCTTCCTTTACGGCAATGTCGCCGCCGCCGTCGCCCGGGATGGGGGTGGAGAAGGTTTCATCGACGCCAGACAACTTGGACCAGCCAAGGTAGGCGAGCCCGAGAGCCACGACGACCGTGCCGGCAAGGGTGGCTTTTTCGTAATTCTTGTTTAACCAGGACATGGTTGGAGAGAGTTGAAGGGTTTAAGGGAGTTTCTTCGCGGGAAGGAACTGCATGATGTCCAAACGGACAAAGACTTGGAGTTCCTCACTGCCGAGGACCTGGGCAAGAATGCGGCTGGAGTTGCCTGCTGGAGCAGGTGCGGGGGTGGCCTCCGCACCTGCAGCCGGGGCGGCAGCATCGGTCTTTGGCTCTTCGCCTGGCAGGACAAATCCGCCGAAGGCATCGCCGCCGACTGGAGCTGCGGCAGCGGGTTTTTCGAACTTTGCATCGGCCGCGCGAGGCGGGTCTTTCTTGGCACTGGCAATGCGGATCGAACGGATCACGACATACTTGCCTTCTGCTTTGACGACGGAAGAAAGGAACTCTCGAACGGAATTTTCCGGCGCAAGGAAGGTGATTTCGACCGGCAGCGGGCGAGCCACGGCAGTGTCGGCGGGCTTGAATTCGCGACCATCTTCCTCTTCAAGGGGTGGGCGGTGGACATTCTTCAATTCCGAGGCGCCGGACTTGGCGAGGGCCAGCATGATGTCCTTGATGCCACCCAACTGGTAGGAAAGGATTCCGGTGGAGTTGCTGCGAGCGAGCGAGGATTTGTAGCTCTCGAATCCGAGGAAGAACGCTTCCGGCAGCTTTGTGTCCGAATTTTCGAAGGCCTTGCGGACGTCTTCATTGGCAGCGATGAGGCTGCTGGTGAACTCCTGCGGTGTGCTATTTTTGATTTCTTTTGGACGGTAGGGGCCGAAAGCCGCTTGGAGGGATTCGGTGGCGGCGCGGTATTCATCGAGTGCCTTCTTTTTCCCGTCGCGGTTCTGGTCTTTCGGGTAGAGGGGGCCCTTGACGAATCCGGAGGCCTCGCCGAAGGCTGCCTCGTAGTCCATTTGGGCTTGTTCGAACTTGGACGATCCTTGGAGACCAAGGAAAATAATCACGGCAGCGCCCACAAGGGTTCCGCCGCCAAGTGCGACCAAAAATTTGTTATCCTGGATCCAACTCATAATTCAGATAGGCGGAAGGTTGAAGCGATCACTTGATGGAGGCCTCACGAGCCAGCGGCAGGGTGATTTCGAAAGGCAGGGCGAGTTCGCCGGACTTGCCGGTGACGGTGATATCGAGGATCTGCTCATCGCTAAGCACCACGTCGGCACCTTTGGCATCCTTGACGGTGAAGCGGAACATGGTTGACTTGTCGCGAAGGTTCTTGAGCAGTTCGGAGACGAGGTTTTGGCTCTTCGCATTTTCCCGCCAGAGTCCCTTGATGCGAACGGCGTTGGCTTTTGCGACGGCTGCCGGGGCTTGGGGTGCGGGGCGATTCCCGGGTCTGGCGGCGGCTGGTTGTTCCGCTTTGATATCCGCAGTCGATGCAGTGCCATAGGGCGCATTGAAGAAATCCGCTTTGACTACGGTTTTTCCATTCTTCGAACGGGCTTCCGGAGTCTTGGAGGTCAAGGCCAAGTTGGGGTCGTATCCGCTAATCGGCTCAAAATCGGTAATCCAGACCGAATCACTGGCAAAGGCTCCGCGCAATTCGGCAAGGACATCCATCCAGAAGGAGTGATCGTTCTCTGTACTGGTGTAACCGGTGGCAACTTGGCGGAAGGTTGCCTCCTTTTTGATCAGTCCGTCGATCTGAGTCTTGATCGGGGCGAGGGAATCGCGCTGCTCTGCCATGGTCCGGGCCATGTCCGCAGCCTTGGCGGCAGCGACGTTTTGAAGCGCTGCCCATGTGGCAGCGCCGCCGAGGAGCACAGCGGCGGCAGCGATGAAGAATGGTTTCCGTCGATCGGCGGCGCGGGTTTGCTCGACGACGACAGGAACGAGGTCGATATTGATTTCCGACTTGCCGATCCCGCGGAGGCCGAGTCCGACGAGCTCACCCATCAGGTGGCCTTCGCGTTGGACCACGGCTGGATCCATCCCCTTGCCGAGGGCGACGTTGCGCACCGGGTTGAAGTATTCGACCGGCAGATTGAGTTTTTCTTGGAAGAACTCGAGAGTGTAGGGGAGGTTGGCACCTCCACCAGCGAGGAGCACCCGGCGCGGGGCGCTGCCGCCGTGCTGACTGCGGTAGTAGTTGGTGGTGCGGGAGATTTCCGCAGGGAGGCGGCTGAGAGCATTGCGGATGACCATGGCCAAGGCGGCCACGGACTCATCCATTTGTTCGGTGTGGCCGCCACCGAGGGCGACGAGACCGTTGGAGACTTTCTGGTGTTCCGCTTCAAGGAAGCTGATATTGTATTCCTTGGCGATCGACGCGGTGACCGAGGCCCCGCCGATGGCGATGCTGCGGGTGAAAAAGCGCTTGCCCTCGATGTAGAGGAGGTTGCTGGTCTTGGCACCGATATCGATGATGAGAATCGGTTCTTCCGGATGGCCGTAGGTCGAGCGGAAGGCATTGTAGAGAGCCATGGGGGCAACATCCACCTCGGAGGTGCCGAGCCCGTTGTCATTGACCGCAGCATTGATTTCATCCAGCGCATCGCCCTTGATGGCGACGATGACGACTTCCTTGTCGGAAGCGCCTTCGATGAGTTCGTAGTCCCAGACGACTTCTGCGAGCGGGAAAGGAACGTGTTGCTGCGCTTCGAAGGTCACCAATTGCTCGATGTTGTCGTCTTGCAAAGGCGGCAACTTGACGAAGCGGGTGAAGACCGCCTGCCCGGAGATGGCATAGCGGGCTTTGGTTTTCCCCACTTTAAGACGCCCAACGATGTCTGCGATGGCAGCCCGGGTTTGCGAGATGCGCGAGGCATCCATCGACGGATCCGCCACGATGGACTCGGAGTCGTAGGACTTGAGCACCAAGGCCCCGTTCTTCGAGACCTCGAAGACGGCCATGCTGATGCGCTGGGATCCAATATTGAGTGCGACGGTAGTCTGATTTTCAGCCATGATGCGGTGAAGATGGGGAAATGGACGGGCGGTGCCGGGTTGGGGATGCGATTGAGGACTGACTTGGGTCAGGATTACTTACGGTCCCCAGCGACTTCCGCGTAACGATCCCACCACATCGTGCTGAAGGGAGTTTCGGACTTGTTGAGAAGAGGGACAGATTCGCTGCGGGAAATTTTATCGGATGCGGCATTCCACCAACCGGCCTTAAATTTGTCGGTCTCCGTGGCGACTTTTTCGCCGTTGATGAGCACCTCATAGCCGACGGCTGACACGGCATTCTTGCCGCCCTTGTCGGAACCGGTGAGCCGCTTGATGGAGGCAGGGGAGAGGTAAACCGAGCAGAAGATGTCTTCATCGAGGGGGGCATTCACGTGCTCGATGTCTTTCGTGAGCAGCAGCATGCTGCCCGACTTCTCAGGATTTTTCACGGCGATGTACCACTTGACGGTGAGTTTTTCGCAGGTCTTGGACTTGGGCTCCGGGCTGAGGGAAATTTTCAGCTTGGTTTCGATCTCCAGCCAGTCCTTGGGCTTGAAGGCTTTTTGCTTGCCGCCGCTGAACTCTGGCGAGGGTAGATCATCGAAGGAGGGCTTCTCTCCGACCACTTTGGCGGACTGGCCAAATGCGCTTCCGATGGAGAATCCGGCGATGATCAGGGAAGCAGTGAATGAAAGAGATTTTTTAACAAGAACGTTCATACGGCTGGGGTTTGAAGGAACCTAGGGAAACGGGTTTCGGGTTGACCAGAGAAAATGACGGATTTTGTGAAAAATTCGCCCAAAGTAAATACACGGGACCTTGGTTTTGCCACATGCGGTTGACGAAAGCGGTTTTGGCGCACATCACTCGGCCATGCCGAGCGTCGAATTCCAGTTGTTGAAGGGGCTTCCGAGGATCGTGGGAAGCTTCGGGTCAATGGGGGACCTTACCTCCACCACCGCGGCTCAGGCGGCGGCGGCATGCGATCTCGCGGAGATCCGTCTTGACCTGATTTTCGCCGGAGGAACGCGGCCCGAATCCAGAATGTGGGGGCATTTGCAGGCGCTGCCACTGCTGTTCACCGCGCGGCGCAAGGATGAGGGTGGCGCGCTGGAAATGGACGATCAAACGCGGGAAGGACTCTTGCTTGATGTGCTCGGAGATGCCGCATTGGTGGACATCGAGGTGGCGAGCATCAGCACGATGAGCGGCGTGATTTCCGAGATGAAACGGCGCGGAATGCCATGGATCGCCTCGTTTCATGATTTTAAAAAACTTCCTGAAGCAGCGGTGCTTGCCGATGCCTTGGAATCAGCCCGGGCAGCTGGTGCATCCGCATTCAAGTTGGCCGCAAAATTGGAATCACCGGACGACGTCGCCCGGCTGGCATCCTTCCAGCTCGATGTGGAGGATTTTCTGGTTTCCACCATGGGAATGGGCCCCCTCGCCCCGGTCTCTCGCCTGCTCTGCGCACAGTGTGGCAGCGTGTTGAATTACGGTTTCCTCGGACAGACCGCCACCGCGCCAGGGCAGTGGGATTCAGCCAGCTTAAGGCACGCAGTGAGAAACCTCGTGAATTTTAAAAAGAATCCCGCGCCCGAGGCCTAACCAAAGTCTAACCGATAATATCGATCGGCGCATCCGGCAACGCGTTGAGGAAGGATTTTCCGTAGCGCTTGGTGAGGATGCGGTTGTCGAGAATGCAGACGAGGCCTTTGTCGCGCTCGGTGCGGATGAGGCGGCCGACGCCCTGGCGCATCTTGAGGATGGCCTCGGGCACCGAATATTCCATGAAGGCATTGCCGCCAGCGGCTTCGATGGCTTCGAGGCGTGAAGCGGTGAGGGGATGATCCGGCACGGCGAAGGGCAGCCGGGTGACGACCACGTTGGAAAGCGCCTCGCCCGGCACATCGACGCCGGTCCAGAAGCTGTCCGTGCCGAAGAGCACGCTGTGAACGTCCTTGCGGAATTCCTCGATCATGCGGTGGCGAGGCATGCCCTCGCCCTGCATGAGAACGCGCCAGCCTTGTTTCCGGAAAAACGACTCCAACCGCTGGGCGGCATCGCGCATGGTGCGGTAGCTGGTGAAAAGAACGAAGGCGCGGCCATCGCTTTCGAGCACCGACTGGCGGATGCCCTCGGCGAGGAGTTCATCGTATTTCGGCGTGCCGGGATCGGGGACAGACTTGTAGATGCGGATGCGCATCTGGCGTTGGTAATCGAAGGGGCTGCCGATGCAGAGGGCGCGGGCTTTTTCCGCTCCCACCCGGCCGCGGAAATAGCCGAGATTGGGATCGCCCACGCCAAGCGTCGCACTGGTGAGCACCATGCTTTTTCCGGGGCCGAAGAGCAAGGGGCGGAGGCGATCGGCCACTTTGACGGGGGCGGCGTGCAGGCTGTATTGCGTCTCATCACGTCCGCCGCGCTCGACCCAATAGACGCTTTCCTCATCCGCCTGATCGAGAAATGCCGCCACCGAGCCATGCGCTTCCCGCAAGCGGCGTGAGGCATCCTGAAGTTCCGCCCGGGTAGTTTCGCCTTCGACATCGGCGGCGAGGGCATCGATTTCCAACCAGAGGCGGCGCAGCGGTTCGGAGATGGAATTGGGCACCACTTCCGGTTGGCGGACGCGGCATTCCTTCGAGTAGTTTCCGAACTTCGAAACATCGCCCACTTCGTGGAAAAACCGTTCGGCCGCAGCGAGCGCATCCTCGACGGCGACCATGGCGGAGGCCTTGCGGAAGGACTTGAGCAGGCCTTTTTTCGTCTTGGGATGGTAGAGGCGTTGGAGATCGAAGCGGAGGCCGGATTGGGAAACGCGGAGGCCGAGTTGCACGGCGGCGACCTGCTCGATGGTGTGAGCCTCATCAAGCACGGCGAAGTCGTTGGAAAACAGGAAACCGCCGGGTTTTTTCGCGTTTTCCGCCGCGTCTTCCTCCATCTCAGTATTCAGCAGCGCGAAGAACAGCGTGTGATTCACCACCACCAGCTTGGCATCGGCAGCGGCTTTTCTCGCTTCCTGGAAAAAACAATTTCCACGCGGTCCGCAATTTCTCGCCGTGCACAAATGCGCCTCGCTGCAAACCTGCAACCACACCTTCATCTGCGGCTGGAAATCGAGATCGCTCAAGGTCCCATCGCGCGTTGCTTCCGCCCAGCGGCGGATGGCTTCCAGTTCTTCGTTTTCCGAACTGGTGAAAAGATCACCCGATTGCTCCATCGCCCGCCGCAGACGCAGCGGACAAAGGTAATTCTGTCGTCCCTTGAGCAAAACCGCCGGCAACTCCCCGCCCACCAGCTTCCGCACGATCGGGATATCCTTGCGGACGAGTTGCTCCTGCAAATTGATTGTATGCGTGGAAATCACCGCTTTTCGCCCTGTTTCGAGCGCAAACCGCGCAGCCGGCAACAAATATGCCAACGACTTCCCCACCCCGGTCCCTGCCTCCGCCACGAGGGGCGAGGATTTGACCAAGGCCTCCGCCACGGCTACTGCTAACTCCTGCTGCTGCGGGCGGTATTCGAAGTCGCGCGACTTGGCGAGGATGCCCTTCGTCGAAAAGGCCTCCCGCACCGAGTCACAAAACCCGGGAATCGGCTGGCCTTCCGTGATTGAAATCATCTCCTGCCCATCGCATCCCGCAATTGCCCCGCTGCCAAGCCGCAAGTTGGATCCGCCCCACATCACACTCGACACCCCCGCCCCCAGCTCGCCAATCTCCCGGGCGAGCGGTTTTCCATGTCTTTCCTCTCCGACCACAGCAAACGCATTCTCCTGACCCTCGCTTTTGTCATCGCGGGGGCGCTGCTTTGCGCGCTCATTCTGCCCGGCGAATACCGCTCAGTGGCGAAACAACTCGTGGGATTCCCGGATTCCGACATCCGCGCTCACGAACTGCGGCCCCTGCTGATGGCGACCCTTTGTTTCCTGCCAGCCGCCGCTGCGATGCTCTACGCCCTCGGCGGTACCCTCGACCGCTACATCACCCGCCAATTTCTCGGGATTTTTGCCATTTGCCTCTCCGCCTTGTTCCTCATCTGGCTGTTGATCGATCTGAGCGACAAAATCAGCGATTTCCGGAAGTCTGACCATATCGTCACGACGATCCTAACGTTCTACGCCAACCGTTCTCCTGCCATTTTTCTTCTACTCCTGCCCTACAGCCTGCTGCTCGCCCTGCTGTATTCCTTGGGAAAACTTTCCACCAACCGGGAAATCATCGCCATGATCCAAGGCGGCCGAGGGGTAGTCCGCATCACCTTACCGCTGATCGTCGCCGGCTTCTTCTGCACGCTCTTCAGTATGGGACTGAACTACCACTGGGCACCCACTGCGGAGGGCAGGCAGGATGAAATCCTCGCGGAATCCATGGGGAAAGAGGCCACCGAGGCATCCAAAGTCCTCTATCGCAATCCCGAAAGCCGCCGCCTTTGGATGATCGGTGCATTTCCGCCCGACTACGAAAAAGGTCGCCCGCTCCGCAATGTGGAGGTTACCACCACTGGCCCGGACCGCATGCTCGAATCCCGTATCTCTGCCAGCGAGGCGAGTTGGGAACGCACGACCCGGCGCTGGACATTCGTCGATCCAGTCGTCAGCCGCTTCACTCCGGGGAATCCGCCCATGGATGAGCCCGTTTCTGCCACCCTCAGCTTCGATGGCTGGTCGGAGACGCCGTGGCTTCTGATCAAACCTGGTCTAAGCGCCGCTGACCTTGGTGTGCCTGATCTGAATGCTTGGCTTCGGGACCACGAGCTGCACCAGAAGTTTGCCGACCCAGCACCGTACGTCACCCAGTGGCATTACCGCTGGGCCCTGCCCTTCACGTGCCTTGTGACGGTGCTGCTTGCCACGCCGCTCGCCGTCCACTTTTCCCGCCGTGGAGCCGGCGGAGGCGTGTTTCTGGCCGTCGTCCTCTCCGCCCTCATGCTTTTGCTGAGCAGCATCATTCTCGCGCTGGGCGAAGCAGGCACCCTGCAGCCTGCACTCGCCGCGTGGTTGCCCAACATCGTGTTCGCCCTGCTCGGCCTCTACCTTTTCCGCCGCCGCATCACCGGCCGCCCCATCTACCACTCGCTGCGCAAATGCCTGCCCGGCGGTTGATGCCCACCTGTTTTCCCCACATCCTTTCCCACCCATGGCCCTTGCAGAATCCTGGCACGTCCGCTCCCGCTCCCGCGAATGCGCCGCCACCCAGCGCGCCTTCACCGACGGAGAAATCATCGTCACCGCACTCTTCCCCGACCCCGAATCCTCTGGCTACCTGCGCCGCGACTATTGCATCGAGGCATGGAAAAATCTGCCCGATGAAGCCGTAAAACCGTTCTCTTTCTGGAAAACCAAATTCAGTGCACCCACCAGCAACGAAGCAAAGGACACTGTCGAAAAGCTCAGTGCAGAGGAAATCCTCGTCCGCCTCGTTCAAGAAGATGAGGACCACACGGAAAACACCCGCTACATCCTCGCCGTGATGCTCGAGCGCCAGAAAATCCTCCGCGAGACCGACAGCCAACGCACGCCCAATGGCATCCTCCGCGTTTACGAGCACCGCAAAACCAGCGAAATCTACCTCATCCGCGATCCCGACATCCCCCTCTCGGAGGTGGAAGCCGTGCAGAACGAAGTTTTCATCCTCCTCGAAAACAACGGCCGTACCCCAGAACCGATTCTCCCGGAATCAGACACGTCAGATCCAGAGCCGCCCCCTGCCCCAGACGCCCCAGACGCCCCAGACGCCCCAGACGCCCCAGACGCCTCCGAAGACTCCGAAGACTCCGAAGACTCCGAAGACTCCGAAGACTCCAGGTCCGACGAGGAAGAATAAGCTCCCCCACTCCATGCCCGGCTCCCTCCTTCTCCTCGGCATTTCCGGCCCGGAACTCACGGCTGCCGAGGCGGCGCTTTTCCGCAAGCTCCAGCCTGCGGGATACATTCTTTTCACCCGCAACATCGTTTCGCCCATTCAGACGCGCCGCCTCACTGACGAGCTGCGCAGCCTGCATCACGACGATCCCATCCTCGCAATCGACCAAGAGGGAGGGCGCGTCACCCGCACCAAGGAAATCGCCCCCGCCGCGCCCTCCGCACCCGCCCTCGCAGCCCGGGGAGACATGGTGAAAATCGCCGAAGCAGGCGCTTTCACCGCGGATTTGCTCCGGCTTCTGGGACTCAATATGAATTTCGCCCCGGTCCTCGATCTCGACCACTTCCCCTGCCAGCAAAACGCCCTCCGCGGCCGTTGTTGGGGGCGCGATCCGCAACGCGTGATCGATTACGCTGGCGAGTGGAACCGCTGGCTGCGCAAACGCTCGGTCGCCAGTTGCGCCAAGCACTTCCCCGCCTGCGGCCGTGCCATGTCGGATCCCCACCACGACCTTCCTTCCTCGCCCGCCACCATCGAGGACCTGCTGCGCGAAGACATCATCCCCTACACCGCCCTCATGCCGGAACTCGATGCAGTGATGCTCGCCCACGTCGAGTTTCCCGAAATCGATCCCGACCTTCCCGCCTCGCTCTCGCCGCGCATCATCCGGCGTTTTCTGAGGGACCAGTTAGGCTTCGATCGCCACCTCGTCCTCACCGACGACCTCGACATGGGAGCCATCGCCACCCGCTACGGCCGCGGCGAGGATGTGAAACTCGCCATCACCGCTGGCAATGACCTGGCCATGATCTGCCATCAAACCGAGACCGCGGAAACGGCTGCCCAAGCCCTCGATGAACTCCCATCCTGGATGATCGATGAAGCGCTCGAACGCATCCATCGATTCCGCCGCACCAAACTTCACGGCCCCTTGCTTTGGTCCGATGCTGCCTGGGAAAAGACCACCGCCGACCTTGCCTCACTGGCTGCCGGATTCATCGAAACCAGCGACACGACCGCCAAAAGCCCGGTTGCAGATTATTGAGAACGCTTTATCTTTTTTGAATAACCACTTGCTCCTTGCGTCCGAACTGCCACACGGAGCATTTGCCAACCTTCACATACCCATGAAATCCATCCTCAGGAAATTAAGCACTGCTGTCGCAGCCAGCATCGCCCTAGTCACCAGCCTCCAACAATCCGAAGCCGCCAAGGTCACCATCGATGGCTCGGGCTATTACGAATTGTCAACTATCCTCAAGTTCTACCCGACGGGTTATGGCCAGACTGGCCGGCGCCCCTATCTTGGTGGTGGTGATTATCACGCCGCCAAAATCGGAGCCCGCTGGTTGTCGAACAACTCCGAAGTCAAGTCTGGCACCCTCAGCTTTGAGCTCTGGGCCATGCCATTTTATGGTGCCACCGATGGCATCGTCCTGATGACATCAGCGGTTCCAGGAATTTCAGCGCTCAAGTATTACAGCAATTTCCGCCGCTCGGGCCATGCAGCATTCATCAATCGCAATCGCGTGCCGGAGCTTAATCTTTATGAATACACCAGATCCGGATGGCAGTGGAGGGATAACCTGACCTTCCAACGTCGTACCCTCCTCTGATTTTCTCGCTTCATTTCGATGCCGGACCCGGTCCATGCCGGTTCCGGCATCTTTGTGCCCAGCCCCTGCTTCCCACCCTTCCGCTCATGAAACCATTGCCCCTCGCTCTTGCCGCCGCCCTACTCGCCATCGCCTCCGGCAGCGGCGGCTATCTGATTGGAAAAAAACAGCGATCGGAAGCAAGCGCGACCCCAGTCACGACATCCATCCCGGCAAATACCAAGTCGGGAGGCAAGGCGGCCGTCCCCACAAGGAGCGATTACTCGACGCTGCGTGGCGAGCTTGATTCTCAAACGGATCCCCTCGCCCGCTTCAAGCTGGCCATCCAGAATCTCGAAGGCTGGATCGATGCCGATCCCGAAGCCGCCATGGCCTGGTTGCAGTCCCAACCCCGCACCGCCCGGGTCCAGGACATCATGCGCAAGGCGCTGGCCGGCTATGCAGCCAACGACCCCAAGGGCGCTGCATCCTGGGCCGCAGCAAACCTGAAAGGACATGAACTGAACAACTCCCTCATTCTCATCGCCGAGGAATGGGCGGAGAGCGATGGACTGGAAGCCGCCACCTGGATTTCCGCCATGCCCCCGACCCGCGAGCGAGACGCCGCCATGGAGAGCATGTTCTTCGCATGGGCCTCCAACGACCCTGCCGCCGCCATCGATTTCATCGGAAAAAACGCCTCATCGCCCCAGCATGCCGCCATGCTGCGCTATGCCGCCTATGCAGGTTGGGCCAAGACCGATCCTTTGGGAGCGGTCACTGCCAGCCTTGATTCCAGCAAGACCCACAACGATCCCGCCCAATTCGCCAATACCATCGCCAACTGGGCCATCATGGATCTGGCCGCTGGTTCCCAATGGTTGCTCGACAACGTCAAAAGCGGCGAACAACGCGCCATCGCCGTTCAGGAACTCGCCTCCATCTTTGCCGGCCAATCGCCCGAAGCCGGACTGGAATGGATCAACAAACTCAGCCCCGGCCAGGAACAAGACTCCGCCCGCAATCGCCTCGCTGCCGAATGGGGCAGTTCCGATCCCGCCGGAGCCGCCCAATGGGCTGGCACCCAGACCATCGCCAATCTGGATCCCGAAGCCATCTCCCACATCCTCCACAACTTCCTAGCCTCCGATTCCAAAGCCTACGAGACCTGGCACGCATCCCTCCCCGAAGGCCCCCTCAAGCAACAAGCCGCCCAAGTGATCACGACTTCGGATGGAGCGGAGGAACCTCAAGCCATTCCATCCTCAGGCCCTCGATAATGTTGATGTTTTTGAGAGCCATCCCTGCAACCAATTGAAGCTGGCAGTCATGCCATCATCCTGATCGACTTCGGTGTCGTGGCAAGGTGCCAGGTCGGACACATCGAGCCTGTCTCACTCTTCTCCCAAAGAATGAATGGATGAAACCATCGATTGGAATGCAACACGCTGAGGCGATCCATCCTGCCATCGCGGCGGGTCTTTTGCAGACGGCAATTTCCGATGAACCGGAATCGACTGTCGGCAATGCTTCAGGGTTTCCGATCGTTTCCGGATATGACATCATCGCCCGTCTCGGCGCGGGTGCATCAGGCGAAGTCTGGCTTGCTGAAGAATCTCGGATCCACCGAATTGTCGCCTTGAAAATCCTCCACGGATCGGAGGCCCCGGACTTGCAAATGCATGTCTTAGAGCGGGAAATCCTGACCCTTGCTGCCATTTCACACCCCAATCTCGTTTCGCTTTTCAATCCCGTGCTCACGAAGCAAGGCAAACGGGGATTTGCCATGGAATGGGTGGATGGACTCCCACTTGATCGTTGGCTCGAGGAAAACCCATCCCTCACGCCAGTCCAGAAGCTGAAAATGTTCCGAGGTGTCGTCGGCGGCGTGTCCTTTCTCCACGACCACGGCATTATTCACCGGGATTTGAAACCCGCAAACATCATGGTCACCTCGGAAGGCACACCGAAGATCGTGGATTTCGGTCTGGCGCGCATGCATCAACTGGGAGCAATCGCGGATGCACACACTGAAAGCAGGGGGTCTTCCGGCACTTTGCATTTCATGTCTCCCGAGCAGGCATCCAATCAAGCGGGAGCCCGCTCCATGAAAGTGGATGTGTATGCACTGGGGCTGATTTTGTATCGCCTTCTCACCGACGAATGGCTGCACCCGACTGGAAAAACTCCCTCCGAGACTCTCGCCGCCGTCATGCATCCGAAGCCATCCAGCCAGTGGAGATTTCCGGAAAAGGTTCCGCAGGATTTGAGAGCGATTCTCCGCAAAGCTCTCGCTCCTGACATCCAGCATCGTTATCACCATGCCCGCGAACTTGCGGCGGATCTGGATCGCCATGCCGCTGGCAAACCGGTGTTGGCGAGAAAACACACATTGCTTTACCTTACGTCCTCGTTCATCCTGCGACAAGGCAAACGCTCCCTGATTGCCGCCAGCCTCATGTTGGCAGCCTTGGCAGGGAGTGGTTTCTTCTATCTCCGCCATCGTCAGGTTGCAGAGCGAAACGAAGTCAATTTGCGACATGCTTATTCACTCGCAACCTTCACCATCCGCCAATTGCGTGAAGTAATCTATGGAACGTCTCCAGGTGCAGACCACACCTCCATGGATAAAGAACCATGGACACAGACTCCAGTTCACCAAATCCAGAGCCTGCCCGTCAGAGCGGATGGCGAACTCGACCTGCGCTACTACCAAGCCCAGTTGAATGATATACGGGCGGCGAGTTTGGAAAATCGATCCAATCATCACTCAGCGCTCGTTGCCATCCAACACGCCCTCAACCTTTACTGCCAACTTTCATTGGAGCATCCGCACGATCCCGAGCGGCTCATGGATGCGGCGCGGGCAAGACTGAATTTCGCAAGACTCCTCAATCAGACCGGAAGAACCGATACCGCAGGCATGGAAGCTGGAAAGGTTTTGCGCCAACTTGAGCGCTTGGAGGGATGGATTGGATTTACCGCCCCAACCCTTCCCCAACTCCGCGGCGAGGCGCATCGCCTGGTTGCCAAGGACGCCATGCGCTCAGGCAATCCGGAACTGGCATTGTCCCATGCGCGGCTGGCACTTGGCCAGACAGCCAATCGACCTGTTGCTCAAAACTCCGGCGAAGAAAACCGCTTCAGGCCCCATCTTGCCCAAGCCGCTTTCGAACTCCCGGACTACGCGAGCCATGCGGATCCCGGACTTCTACCAGAACTTCTTTCGGATATCGAAAACTGCATTGCAGCCTGCCGCTCCCACCTCGAACGGGAACCCCATGATTCCAACCTTGCCCGGAGTTTGGCCCTGTGCCTGCACGCGAAAGCCCGACTTTCGCTACAGATGGGAAACGTGGAGCCGATCCGGCCACTTCTAGAAGAAGGAGCGGGCCTGCTCATCAGCGACGACTCGCCCTTGCGACTCACTTCCTTTCCGCTGGTAAACAGTTATCTATCCACCTCTGTCCTATGGATGGAATGCGTGCTTCAACATCCCGAAATCAGCGAACCTGAGAGCGCCATGAATCTCGCGCTGAGGTTTGTCATCCACCTCCGCGCCAATGGAGCAGCGAATGGCGACGCCATGCGGCTCCGAGCACAACTCTTTCTCGCTGAAAGCCGCCTTGCCGAACGCAAGCATCAATCGGAAGAAGCGGCAACCGCCGCAGGGCGCGCCCTGCGGCTCTTGTGCATGCGCAGTTTCCGCCATTCGAAAAACCCCTCGCTGTCACTGCTGACGGCCACCGCCCTTCACCGCGCCAGAGAGCTATCCGCCTCGCCCGCCGCCAAGTGGGAAGCGGAAATCCACGCTCCCCAGTTGGAAGGTCTCCTTCAGGATTTAGCCAAATCTTCGGAAAAACTAAGCCCCGCCCAACAAGCAAAGCTGACAGAACTCATGGCTCCCCTCCCATCACCGACCGGCAAACCATGATCTGACCGTTCCACGGTTTCGGAATTGACAGTAACTCCCCTTCCTTTCCTTTGAAAGCATGCTCGCCCCCTCGTTCGCACGCACAAGTAAACATCTGGTCTTCGGGACCCATCTGTGTCTCCTCCAGGCCCTTGATGCCCAACTTGTTGCCTATGAGGGATTCGAATCCTACTCAGCAAATGCACAGGTCGAATCAGGAACCAGTGCATCAAACGGAATCGGATTGAACGGAGGCGCAGGCTGGGCCGGGCCATACGATGTGAAAAATTCCATCAAATCCCAGGTGAGAATCGAAAGCCGGGCTTCGAATCCCGTGAACTACGGCCAGGGAGAAATCACGCTTTCCGGTGGTGTCCGCGCGATGCGGTTCTATGACAACGCCGATGGTTCATTCGCCCTCCAACGCCCGCTTGGAACCACTTTTTCCGCGGCGGCAGGCGAGGCCCTTTGGTTCAGCATTCTGTTTCGCACCGCGACCGGCGGAGCCAGTCCACTCGCCAATCAGGATTTCTTCCAAATCGGATTCGATGACAATACCAACGCAGAATCAGGAAATCCACGCGTCAGCATTGGGTCCAATACCACTCAAACGACCTATCCGGCACCGAGTCGTTTCTTCGCCCGCAGCTCCACCAGCGTCTCCGTAAGTGAATTTCACGATGATGTGGATATCGCCGCAGCCACAACTTATCTCCTCGTGGCATGCATCCAGCCCAACGCCGGCACCTACGACACGGTGAAACTTTTCGTCAACCCCACCTGGGCCGATGAACCGGGCTCTCCTTCGGCAATCGCCATCCAGCCATCCGGAATCCACTTCCTTTCCCACGCATTCATCCGGACCGCTTATCTCGATAATGGCGATGCCTACGTGATCGACGAGTGGCACATCGGCAGGGACTACCGATCCGTCGTCCAATCCTTGAACGGAGCACTCAGGATCCGGCGCGCCGAATGGCCAGACTCTGCCATCTTGCTGCGCTGGCCAGTCGTGCCAACCACCCTGAAACTGGAAACATCCACCTCACTCACTCCCGGATCCTGGACAGAAGTCGCAGGTCCGTTTCCCATCGATCAGGCGGAATGGCAGCTCCCGATTCCAATGGATCCCATAGAGCCCATCCGCTTTTTCCGCCTCAGTCGGTAAAATGTTCAGAGATTCTGTCACATCCGACCGTCCAGCGGTGCACAATGAAATGAAGATGGATTTCCCTGGACCCTCCGCTGCCGATCCGGACCGAACCGGTCCGGCCCAGCCAGATCACGCCGAATGGCGCGATGGCTGGCCAGAAACCGACCACTCCGCTCTGACAACGCTTCGGAACGGCTCGGCAGCGGATAAGGAGTTTGCCTTGCAAAACCTGTTCAAAACATACTCCCCACCACTCCGTAGCTACATTCGCCATCATTGGCCGCTTTTGGCGGAAGCGGATGTCGATGACCTGGTGTCCGAATTCCTCACCCTTTGTCTCACCGGAGAAAAAGCCCATTTCCTGACTTTCTCCCCCGATCGTCCGGGCCCACCCGCCCGGTTGCGCACCTACCTGCGGACCATCCTCGACAATTTCCTGCGCAACCATCGCCGCGACTCACGGGCTCAGATTCGTGGCGGAGATCGGCAGTTCGAAAGCCTCGACACCATCCGCCCGGCTGCCCATCAGGAAACTCCATCCAACGATGGGCTGCCATCCGCCGGGATGGATACCGAGGCCTACGACCGCCACTGGGCCCAGCACATTCTCAGTCTTTCTTTCCAGACTCTGGAAAATGGCACCCCATCCATCCGTGAGTGGCTGCCCGTCCTGCGCCCTTGGCTCCTCGCCGACCCGGGAAGCACTTCTTTGAGGGAAATCGCCAAACAACGCGGTTGTTCCCACGACGCCGTCCGCACCCACCTCCACCGACTCCGCAAAGCATGGCGCAAGGCCGTCCGCGATGCCATTTCACAAACTGTCTCGCGCCCCGAAGACATCGACGAAGAACTCCGCCACCTCGCCGCAGTTCTCGGCCGCCACCCGGTCGATTGAGGATTCAAGGAATCCCGCTCCCATCCGGCCTCGGAAATCATTTCGGCCTTCTCGTGGATCCGGCGGTACGCGGATCAGCGAAAAATTCCAGATTTTCTGTCACAGCGACCGCTCAACCGTGCATGTCTGATTGAAGCAGTAAAATCCACCCCCCACCGTGCGCCATCGACTTCTCACTCTCGCCTGCGCCCTTTTGATGCTCTCGCCTCTTTCGGCCTTGGACATCAATACCATCGGCAGCCTCCGCATTGAAGACGGCAAGGCCATCGTCGAGTTCGCCAACGATCCGGGAAACTACTTCCTGCTCGAATATTCGGAAAATCTCACGAATTGGGGACCGGTTGACATGAGCCTCGGAACCGACTCGGAACTCGAACTCGTGCCCGGAGTCCAGAAAGGTTTCTTCCGCGCCATCCCCTACGGCAAACACGCCCCGCTCGATTCCGACGGCGATGGCATCGACGATGTTTACGAACTCAACCACCGCGAGTTGCTCAATCCGCTCGATCCCACCGATGGATCGAAACTTTCGCCCAACGGCGGGGGCCTGACGAACTACCAAGTCTATCTCAACCTGTTTCGCATCACCAGTTACAAGATCCTCCAGCGCGAGAGCCGGGAAGTCAGTGTCTTCAACTTCGGCAGCCCATCTGCCACCTTCGAGGCCAACTCCCGCGAGCAATCGATCTTCAATTTCGGCAGTCCCTCCGCCACTCTGGAAGCGAACTCCCGGGAAATCTCCCTCTACAACGGCCAGCACGTCCCCTACAGCGACCTCGCCCAGATCGAAACCCGCGAGGTCAGCGTCTTCAATTTTGGCCAAGCACCGGGCGCGAATCCATCCGACCCCAATAGCCCGCCAGCGACCGCCGAAGTCATCACCAAGGAGGTTTCCGTCTTCAACGGCCAGCACGTGCCTTACAGCGATCTCACCCAAATCGAGACGCGTGAGGTCAGTGTCTTCAACTTCGGCAGCCCCTCAGCACCCATCGAAGCCATCTCGCGCGAGGTAAGCGTGCTGAACTTCGAGGAACCTTGAAATCCAATCTCCCAACCCCGGAATCCCAACCCCATCCCGCCATGAAACATCCCATTCTCCTCGCCGCCGTCTTCATAGCCGGCAGCATCATCGCCAAGGCCCAACTCACCATCCCCAGCGATGGCTCGGACGGGGTCCTCAACATCACCGAGGACACCGTCATCGACCTCTCCCAAGCTGTCACAGGCACTTGGGACCAAAACAACTCCGCCCACGCCGGAAAAGGCGTCTATGACCCGGAAAAATGGGCCGTGGTTTTCAAATATTCGTCGGTGAATATCGAAGGACATACTGCGGGAAGTCCTGAGCAGCTGGTGGGAAGAACGGTACGATTCAAAAACCACCCGAGCAAGGCACCGGTGGTTTGGTTGGTGCAGGGGAATGTGGTGATTAATGGGATCTTGAGTCTCAAGGGAGAAACATTTGTTCCCAATGTCGTTGGCAACCTTACACCCACCGAACCTGGCCCCGGAGGCTTTAGGGGAGGAGCAAAGGGTCCTGACGGCAATGGTGCGGGTTATGGTCCTGGTGGCAGTTTTGCCCAGGGACGTTACAGAGATTTATATGGTAATCCTCAGATCATTCCATTGATCGGTGGATCTGGTGCAGGCAGCGCTAGCGCAGGTGGTGGCTGCATCCTGATCGCGAGCCCTCAAACCATTACGGTTAATGGTACCATTGATGCGGATGGCGGCAACGGTCAGGACTATGGTTGGCCTTGGGCGTCAGGAGGAGCAGTAAAACTAGTAGCAACTTCGGTCACGGGTGCAGGCCAGATTTCAGCGCTAGGCAAAACCAATTCTACGGTGTCTGCGGAGTCCTTCGGAAGGATTCGAATTGAAGCTAACTCTTTATCCACAACACTCAGAACATTCCCGGAAACCATCGGTGTTCCTCCTGCGAATCCTCCCATCATCTGGCCTGCCGCAAACGCACCCAAGGCGCGCGTTGTAAGTGTGGATGCAGTAAACGCTCCCACTGATCCGACGTCTCCACTTGTAGCCGCCGCCGATGTCGCCATCCAAAATAACAATCCGGTCAACATCGACATCGAAACCCGAGACTTCCCCATCGAAGGGGTCGTCCAGCTGGCCGTCATTCCAAAGTTCGGGAACCGCTCATGGCTCCCCGCCACCCGCATCAGCGGCGACATCAATGTGGCGACTTGGCGCGTTACCACGACTTTGCCCCAAGGCTTCGTGACCCTTCAAGCCCGCGCCACCCAGCCTTGATTCTCCCCTGCTGTTATCCTATCAGAACCAGAGCAAGGTGGTTGCGGAGATGATTCGCATCAGATCATGGCCAGGATGGCGTTGAGCGTCTCGCTGGGGCGGAGGGCGGCGTTGGCCTTAGCATCATCCGGCAGGTAGTAGCCGCCGATGTCGGCGGGCTTGCCTTGCGCGGCGAGGAGTTCGCTGACGATGATTTCCTCGTTGGCGCTGAGGGCTTCCGCGACGGGGGTGAAGGCCTCCTTGAGTTCGGCATCTTGGTTTTGCGCGGCGAGTGCCTGGGCCCAGTAGAGGGCGAGATAGAAATGCGAGCCGCGGTTGTCGATGGTGCCGAGTTTGCGACCGGGTGAGCGGTCGTGTTCGAGGAACAGCCCGTTGGCGGTGTCGAGCGCGTCGGCGAGAACCTTGGCTTTGGGGAGATTCTGGGTTTCCGCGAGGTGCTCGAAGGATGCGGCCAGGGCGAAGAACTCGCCGAGCGAATCCCAGCGGAGGTAGTTCTCCTGGGTGAATTGCTCGACGTGTTTTGGCGCGGAACCACCGGCTCCGGTTTCGAAAAGTCCGCCGCCGTTCATGAGCGGAACGATGGAAAGCATCTTTGCGGAGGTGCCCACTTCGAGGATGGGGAAAAGGTCGGTATTGTAATCGCGCAGGACATTTCCTGTAACGGAAATGGTATCCTTGCCTTGCACGATGCGCTCTAACGAAAACGTGCATGCTTCCGCAGGAGGAAGGATGCGGATGTCGAGGCCGGTGGTGTCGTGGTCCTTGAGATAGGTGTGCACCTTGCCGATGATCTGCGCGTCGTGGGCGCGGTTTTCATCGAGCCAGAACACGGCGGGATCACCAGTGGCGCGGGCTCGGTTGACAGCGAGTTTCACCCAATCCTGCACCGGCGCATCCTTGGTTTGGCAAGCGCGCCAGATATCCCCTTCCCCGACTTCGTGTTCCAGCAGGACTGTTCCGTTAGAGTCGATGACCTTGACCGTGCCCTTGGCGGGGATTTCAAACGTTTTGTTATGGGAACCGTATTCTTCCGCAGCCTGGGCCATGAGGCCGACGTTGGGGACGGAGCCCATGGTTTTGGGATCGAGCGCGCCGTTCTTTTTGCAGAAGTCGATGGTGGCCTGATAGATGCCGGCGTAAGAGCTATCGGGGATCACAGCGAGGGTATCGCCGGTTTTTCCTGCGGCGTCCCACACTTTTCCACCGGCGCGGATCATGGCGGGCATGGAGGCATCGACGATGACGTCGGATGGCACGTGGAGGTTGGTGATGCCCTTGTCCGAGTTCACCATCGAGAGGCTGGGGCCGTTCTGATAGGCGGCTTGGATATCGGCTTCGATGGCGGCCTTTTGATCGGCGGGAAGTTTGTCGAGTTTTGATATCAAATCACCGAATCCGTTGCGGAAATCGACGCCGAGTTCCTTGAGGGTGGCGGCGTGTTTGGCGATGAGGTCTTTGAAGAACACTTCAACCGCAAGGCCGAAGATGATGGGATCGCTGACCTTCATCATGGTGGCCTTCATGTGGAGCGAAAACAGAATGCCTTCCGACTTGGCACGGGCGATTTGGGCGTCAAGGAAATCGATCAGCGCCGCCTTGCTCATGAAGGTGGCATCGAGGATCTCGCCGGCCTTGAGCGGGGTGGATTCCTTGATGACCTTTTCGCTGCCATCGGCTGCGGTGAAGACGATTTTCACATCGGTGGCGGCGGGCACGCAGACGGATTTTTCGTTGGAGAAGAAATCGCCCTTGCCGTCCATGGACGCGACGTTGGTCTTGGAGTCGGAAGACCACTTGCCCATCGAATGCGGGTGCTTGCGGGCGTATTCCTTCACGGCCTTGGGAGCGCGGCGGTCCGAGTTTCCTTCGCGAAGGACCGGGTTCACTGCGGAGCCGAGAACCTTAGCATAGCGGGCGCGGGCTTCTTTTTCCGCATCGCTGGAAGGGGTTTCCGGGAAATCCGGAATGGCGAATCCCTTGGCTTGGAGCTCGGCGATGGCGGCCTTGAGCTGTGGAACGGAGGCGGAAACGTTGGGAAGCTTGATGATATTCGCCTCGGGCTTGAGGGTGAGCGCGCCGAGTTCGGCAAGATGGTCCGGATGATTTCCTGCCTCGGGAAACTGCGAGAGAATGCGGCCCGCAAGGGAGATATCTCGGGTTTCCACCTCGATTCCCGCCTGCTTGGTGAATGCCTTGACGATGGGGAGAAGCGAGTAAGTGGCGAGTGCGGGTGCTTCGTCGGTCTTGGTGTAGATGATAGAGGGCATGGTGGAAAGGGGCTCGGAATGGATGTTTGCCGGGAGCGGCAGTAAACGATCCGGACGCGAAGGGCAATCTTTGTGATTTGTTGTGATTTCTTATCAATTAACGATTCGGCGCTTGCCAGTGCATTTGGGTGAGCAGCTTAGCTAGAAACGTCTCGCTCCCGCAAATCATGAGGAGTCAAGCAGCCCCCATACTCCCAATGCCCTTCTGCAGGTCCCTCAAGCTCCACAAAGTCGTGCCCGCCGCTGCCGCGCTGCCCCGCATTTTTCGCGCACCGTCTTTGCGTTTCGGGCCGAAGCGGTCCCTCGCACTCGCAAACGCTTCATTCACAAATGCGTTGCTGCCAATCACCGCTCCGTCCGCAAAGTAACGAATCCGGCAGAACAACATCTTCGTCAGCCCCAGATCCTTGAGCACGGTCTCGTTGTCATCGCTTTCTAACAACTCCGCCGTATTCTTGGTCACTTGGCCCTTGCCTTTGGCGGAACGGGAAATTTCCGCCTGTCCCTGTCGTTTCCCCAGTGCCAGACCCATCATTCGCCGATACAAGCGCGAAACCTCCTCCCATTTTGCAGCCCGCTCGGACTCCGAAATCATCGCCTGATCGCAGAAATACGCCCTCACCAATCCTTCCCGAGCTTTCTTGCCATTCCCCTTGTTTCCGCCGCCTAACGCTTCTCCGTAACTACTCCATCGATACTCCGCCGGGTCCTTCACGATCCCGGCGCGAACCGGGTTGAGATCGATATAAGCCGCCATCGTGCGAGCTGCCGTGCCGCTCTCAACGATCACACTCTTGAAGCGATCCTCCCACAGCGTGCCGGTGCGCGAGTGCTTGCGGTTGAACCACTTGGTGAAGCGCTCCAGCAGCGATTTCATGAACTCACTCAAATCGTGCATTCGCCGCGTGTAGCGACTGCGGATCTCCTCCAATCGGCGCTTCCCTTGCTCCTTCGCCAAGGCCAACTCCTGCTCCGGCGTCAGCGGCACCCCCGCCTCATCCAACGGTGGCAGTTCGAACTCACCGCGCACCCGCGGAGTCACCGCATCCTGCATTTCCTTGGCAATTTCCGCCACCCGAGCCTCCCCGTAAAACGCGCTCAGACGCACCAAAAGCTCCTCATCCGAAATCCCACCCTCCGGCATCGGGGGAACCTCCAAGAGAATGTGGAAGTGATTGGACATCAAACAATAAGAAAGCACCCGGCAGCCCGTAAACTTCTCACAAAGCCGCATGATCATCCGAAAATGTTCGCGTTCCCCGGCCTCCAGCAAAAAGCTCCGGCCATTAACCCGGCTGATGCAGTGATAGAGCGCCGGTTTCGTCGCCGAGTCCTTCCAAGCAGCCACCCATCGCCTGCGATTGTTCATGCTCATTATGCCGCGGAAAATACCCACCAGCCGCGCTTTCACACAAGAAAAATCCTAAAATAAGCCTGGCTTTAAAATGGAAACCAGAATTCGTTTAAAAGCCTGGCATTTTATTGGTTATCTAAACCGGAGGGATGCTTTGGACTTTCTGGGATTGTCGCGGGTTTCTGAAAGTGGTCGGATACAGGTCGTGGTGATTTCCAATCAATCTTCGGCCGACGAAAAGATTGCGCTCTTTCGCTCGCTTTTTGCGGGACGGGCGGAGGTTTACCCTGTCCGCTTTGTCAGCAAGAAGACGGGCAAAGCCGGTTACTCGCCCGTTTGCGGCAATGAGTGGACGAGAGGGATCTGCGAAAAACCCCGCATCCGATGCAGTGATTGCGCCTTCCAAAAGTGGATGCCCGTCACCGATGAAGTCATCCGCCGCCATCTTTCCGGCGAGATTACCATCGGCGTCTATCCGATGCTTCTGGATGAAACCTGTCGCTTTCTTGCGGTGGACTTCGATGGTGATGGCTGGGCTGCGGACGCCTTGGCATTTCTTGAAATGTGCCGAATGAAAAGTCTGCCAGCGGCTCTCGAACGTTCCCGCTCGGGAAATGGCGGGCATGTGTGGATGTTCTTCGCAGAGGCCATCCCGGCATCACTCGCCCGCAGACTTGGCTCTCACATCCTCACGGAAGCAACCGCACGCCAACCCCAAACCAAGCTCGCGTCCTACGATCGCTTTTTCCCGAATCAGGACACTTTGCCACGCGGAGGGTTTGGAAACCTGATCGCCCTCCCGCTCCAAAAGGAACCCCGTGCGGATGGAAACAGCGTGTTTGTCGATGATTCCCTGATACCATTCCCGGATCCATGGGCCCACTTGCAATCGATTCAGAAGATCACCAAACAGCAGGCCAGCGACCTCGTGGAATCCGCCCAATCCAACGGCACTCTCATCGGCGTGCGAATGGCCCCGAGGGATGACGAGGATGACGCCGAACCATGGAAATCCCCACCGTCCCGCCAAAATCCGACCCTCCCCCGAGGAAAGATGCCGGAGCTGCTGACGATCACTCTCGCGGATCAGATCTATTTCCCGAAAAGCGAACTGCCGCCCGCTCTTCACAATGCTTTGGCACGACTTGCCGCATTTCAGAATCCCGAGTTCTACAAGGCACAGGCCATGCGGATCTCCACCCATGACAAACCGCGGATCATCGCATGTGCGGAAGATCTGCCCCAACACCTTGCCCTTCCGCGCGGCTGCCTCGATGAGGTGTTGGAACTTTTCCGCGAACTGAAGATTTCTACAACGATCGATGACCAGCGATTCGCCGGAAATCCGTTGGAGTTATCATTTTGCGGAACTCTCCGGCCGGAGCAGGAAATCGCAGCCGCTGCGATGCTGGCACACGACACCGGGGTGCTCGCCGCCACCACGGCGTTTGGCAAAACGGTTCTTGCCGCCCACCTCATCGCCGCGCGTGGCGTGAACACATTGATCCTCGTGCATCGCCAACAGCTCATGACCCAATGGGTTGAGAGGCTGACACAGTTTCTCGGCCTAACAACAAATGACATCGGCTGCCTCGGTGCCGGCCGGAACAAACTCACAGGCAAAATCGACGTTGCCATCATCCAGAGCCTGACCCGCAAAGGAATCGTGAAGGACCTCGTGGCCGACTATGGGCACCTTGTCATTGATGAATGTCACCACCTATCAGCACAAAGCTTCGAACAGGTCGCCCGCCGTGCCAAAGCCCGTTATGTTCTCGGCTTGTCCGCCACTGTGACCCGCAAGGATGGCCACCATCCCATCATTCACATGCAATGCGGCCCGGTGCGCCACCGCGTCGATGCAAAACAACAAGCCAACCAGCGTCCATTTGCACATGAAGTCATTGTGCGTCCCACCGGATTTCGGATGTCTGGGGAACTGGACGAAGACCCGCGCCATGCCTTCCAACAAATTTGTCAGTCACTTCATCAGGATGATGTCCGAAACCGGATGATCGTTTCTGAAATCCTAAGCGCCCTCCGAGCCGGCCGCAGCCCGTTGGTTCTAACGGAACGCACCGAACACATCGAACTGCTCACCCGTTTGTTAGAACCGGAAGTGCGTCATTTGATCGCCCTCAAGGGTGGTCTATCCAAAAAGGATCTCAAGTCAGCCAACGACCAACTTGCATCCATTCCCGAAGACGAGCCCCGCCTGATCATCGCTACCGGCCGCTATGTCGGGGAAGGCTTCGATGATCCGCAAC
Organism: Luteolibacter sp.; assembly: GCA_040399845.1. Taxonomy (GTDB): domain Bacteria; phylum Verrucomicrobiota; class Verrucomicrobiia; order Verrucomicrobiales; family Akkermansiaceae; genus Luteolibacter. Next base: position 56,657 of record JBBARN010000022.1, read on the forward strand.
TCGATACCTTGTTTCTCACCATGCCCGTCTCGTGGAAAGGCACCATCGCCCAATACGCAGGTCGGCTTCACCGCCTCCATGACGGCAAAAAAGTCGTGCGGATTCATGATTATGCCGATCTTGATATCCCGATGCTGTCACGGATGTTTGACCGCCGCTGCGAGGGCTACGAAGCCATAGGTTACAGCATCCTGCTTCCTGCGAGCGCCCTGCCGGGTTGGCCCGCCGATGTCCCGCTTCCGCTCGATCCCCAGTGGAAAAAGGACTATGCCGCCAGCGTGCGCCGCCTGATCCGCGATGGCGTCGATCCTCCCCTCGCCCGGCTCTTTGTGCATGTGACCCAAACGCATCATCCGCAGGCCCGCAGCGCGAGTGAGAGTTTTCTCTATCAGCGTTTGCAAAGTCTACCCACCACCAAGGATTGCTTCCAGCTCAATGCGCTGTTGCCGATTCCCTTCGATGATCGCGGCAACATGGAGGTCGATTTTTTATGTCCCGAACATCGTATCGTTATCGAGTTGGATGGCGACCAACATTTGGGCGACCCGGACTCGTATCGGCGCGATCGGAGAAAGGACAATCTCCTTCAGGAACACGGCTACTTCATCCTGAGATTCCTCACGGCAGACCTTGGCAAAAATCTGGATCGCGTGCTCGATGCCATTCACCGGACACTCGCCAGAAAACCTAGTTCTGTTCCGCCAGCATCCATTTCATAAGATCAAGAGACACGCGATGCGTTCTTTTCATTTCCCGCAGGCCCTCCACAATCGCCTTCATGCAATCAATGACTGGATTTGGCCGGGGATCCTCGGCGACGGAGCAATGGCACGCGAATGTGGAAATCGGATCCGTGAATCGCAAGCAGGCGGAAGTGGTGGTGCTGGTCCCGCGCGAGCTTTCCGAGCTGGAGGGACGCGTCCGCAAGGCCGTGCTCGGCGTGGCCTCGCGGGGCAGGATCCAGGTGGCCATCACCATCGAGCGGGCGCAGGGAACCTCAGCGGCGATCCGCGTGGATGCGGCACTCGCGCATGCCTTCCATGATGCGTTCATCGAGTTGGGAAAAACGGTGGGACATCCACTGTTGCCGACCGCTTCGGACTATTTGCGCCAGCCGGGGATTGTTTCTCTCGGTGGATTGGAAATCGATGCGGAGCAGGCGTGGTTGGCCATCGAGCCGGCATTGAAGGATGCGCTCGCAGGTTTGGTGGCGATGCGGAAAAGCGAGGGCGATCACCTCAAGGCGGATTTCCTCGCGAGGCTCGGCACACTGGTTTCGTTCACCGAAAAAATCGCCGCCGATGCTCCCCAGCGGTTGGTGCGTCAGCGCGATTTGCTGGCCAAACGCCTGCGCGATGCGGGCCTCGATCTCGATCCCTCGGACGAACGCGTGGTCAAGGAACTCGCGCTTTTTGCCGACCGCTGTGACGTGAGCGAGGAACTCACGAGGCTGGATTCCCACTTCACGAAATTCCGCGAATACCTCGATGCCTCCGAACCACCAGGACGTGCGCTGGATTTCCTCTGTCAGGAGCTGTTCCGCGAGTTCAACACGATCGGTTCCAAGGCCAACGACGCAGGGATCGCCCAAGTGATCGTGGAGGCAAAAACGGAGTTGGAGAAAATCCGCGAACAGGTGCAGAACGTGGAGTGATGACTTCGCGGGTGGCCATGACTAAGAGACCGACCATTCATCATAACCCATTGAAAATCCATAAGGTCCGGCTGGCAGAATTGCCTCCGGTCAGGCGTGGCGCGCTTTGCGATTTCATGGACTCATTCGCTACGAGCGTATTCAGCGTTCAAACCCAGGGCCTCGCGGCTGGGTTCTCATCCCGCCAGCCCTCGGTGAATGGCGAAGTCAGCCTCTTTCCCGATGACCCATGACTGATGACCCGAGAAAAATGGTCGGGCTGGCGGGATTCGAACCCACGACCCCTTGCCCCCCAGGCAAGTGCGCTACCAGACTGCGCTACAGCCCGCTCCGTGAACGGGCGGCAAAGCAAGCAGGGGAAATGCGGATTGGCAAGCACGGAAAATCATGAGATTGCATCCCCCGCATGAATCGCATCAAGACCGCCATCGTTGGAGCCAGTGGATACTCGGGAATGGAGTTGCTGCGCCTGTTGCTCGGGCACCCCGGAGTTGAACTGGTGGCGGTGACGTCGCGGCAGGAGGCTGGGCGGGCTTTGGGTGAGGTGTTTCCACGGTTTTGCAAGGCACCGGGAGCGGAGCTGACGTTTATTGAGCCGGATCCGGATGCGATCGCGGCGACCGGCGCGCAGGCGGCGTTTTTGGCCCTGCCTCACGGCGTGGCGGCGGAAATCGCGCGGGCTTTGCTGGAACGCGGGCTCAAGGTGCTGGATCTAAGCGCGGATTTCCGGTTGAGCGACCCGGCGGTTTATGAGGAATTTTACGGGCATCCGCATCCTGCGCCCGATCTGCTCACGGGTGCGGTCTATGGCCTGCCGGAAGTGCGGGCAGAGGCCATCAAGTCTGCGAATCTGATCGCCTCGCCGGGATGTTACCCAACGAGCATTTTGCTGCCACTGCTGCCCCTGCTGCGCGGAAAACTGATTGATCCCGAAACCATCGTCGCCAACTCCATGAGCGGCGTGAGCGGTGCGGGTCGCAAGCCGGACCTCAGCCTCCTGTTTTGCGAGTGCAATGAAAGCGCCCGGGCTTACGGCGTGCCGAAACACCGGCACTTGTCGGAAATCGAGCAGGAGCTCAGCATCGCCGCTGGCGAAAAGGTGGTGGTGAGTTTCATCCCGCACCTGATCCCGGTGAACGCTGGCATCGCCACCACGACCACCGCCAAGCTGCTCGACGGCGTGGCCCCGGAAGCGATCGGCGCGGCGCTGGAAGAGGCTTATCTCGGAAAACCCTTCGTCCGCCTGCTCGGCAAGGGCGGATGTGCGGATACGAAAAACGTCACCCGCACCAACTTCATCGACATCGGCTGGCAATACGATCCGCGCACCCGGCGCGTCATCCTGATGAGCGCCGAGGACAACATCGGCAAGGGTGCCGGCGGCCAGGCGGTGCAAAGTTTCAACCTCATGTTCGGACTTTCCGAGACTGATGGGTTGCAAAATTTTTGATCGATGCGCACCCTCCGCCGTTTCCCTAAGTACTCCATGGACATTCCGTTTTCCCGCATCAAAGGGGGCGTTGGCGCTCCTCTCGGCTTTCTCACCAGCGCGGTGAGTTGTGGCATCAAGAACCCGGCGGCGGAACGTCTGGATTTGGCGCTGATTTATTCCGAGCACCCCTGCACCTCGGCCGGCACGTTCACGACCAACCGCGTCAAGGCAGCACCGGTCCGCGTGTCCCAGACGAATCTCCGCAAGGGCGATATTCGCGCGATCATTGCGAACTCGGGAAATGCCAACGCCTGCACCGGCGTGCAAGGTATCCGCGATGCGAACGCGATGTGCGATGCGGTGGCGAAACCGCTTGGGCTCAAGCGTACGGAAATCGGTGTTTCCTCCACCGGTGTGATCGGCCTGCCCATGCCGATGGTTCGGCTCACTCCCAAGACGGATGCACTCATCGCCGGGCTGGGTCCGAAAAATGGATCGGATGTCGCCGCCGCGATCATCACCAGCGATACCCACCCGAAAGAAATCGCCATCTCTTTCGACCTCGGCGAGCACCGCGTGAGGCTCGGCGGATGTGTGAAGGGCGCGGGCATGATTTCCCCGAGCATGGCCACGATGTTGTGTTTCATCACCACCGATGCCAACATCCCGCGCGAGTCGTTGCGCAAGGCGGTGTTGGAATGCGTGGAGGATAGTTTCAATCGCATCACCATCGATGGCGACATGTCCACCAACGACACGGTGATGGTGTTGGCCAACGGTGCCTCCGGCATGCCTGCCATCCGGAGAAACAGCAGCATTTGCAAACAATTCCGCCATGCCCTCCGCTGGCTGATGTTGGAACTCGCCAAGGCCGTCGTGCGCGATGGCGAGCGGGTGACGAAGTTCGTGACGGTGAATGTGACCGGAGCAAAAACGTATCTCGATGCGAAAAAAGTCGCAGAGGCTGTTTGCAAATCCGCTCTTGTGAAATCCTCCTGGAACGGTGGCGATCCGAATTGGGGTCGCATCATCCATGCCGTCGGCTACTCCCGCGCACGCATCCGCGAGGAGCTTGTAGACATCCACATCGGCGGCAAGGCCGCTTGTCTCGGCGGTTTGCAAGCCAGCACACCCATGGATGAACTCCGCGCCGCCGTGGCAGAGGCGGAGTTTGAAATCGTGATCAACCTCAACCAGGGCAACGCGGATTACACCATGTATTCCAGCGACCTCTCGCCGGAATACATCGATTTCAACCGCTCGGAATACGCATATTGGAAACAGGCACGCAGGGACGGCCTGGTTTGATCTTCGAGTGGATGCCCGGCTGAAAAACCGCATCGGCTAGCACGAAAACTGCGTCGCCTGCGCATCCCGCCATGAGCGCCACCCATTCATTTCTCAACCCAAGCCGCACGATTGCCGACCTCAAGGAACTTCGCGCACTCACCGGTGATGAAAACGGCGCGCAGCGCGTGGCCTTCACCGAGACCTGGGCCACAGCTCGCGCGTGGTT
>JBBARN010000023.1:0-57804 GCA_040399845.1 Luteolibacter sp.
ACTCCGGCGGGGACATCAATCCGAACATATTTAAAACGGCCCGGCTCCTGATTGGTGAAGGTCTGTGTGCTCCCATTAAACGCCTTGGTGATCGCCGTCATCGGTGCGCTGGTGAGGGTAAAGGCTCCAAGGGGCTGATCAGGAGTATAGACTCCCACATACCAGATGTCGGCTTGGTGGCCGGGGCGTTGGAGGAAGCCGCCGGTGCCGGAGGCTTCCACTCGGCTGTCTCCGCCGATTCCCGTGCTTCCGTTGGTCCTTGATTGCCAGCGGCTGGGGACGGCGTTGCGGCGGATGGCGATTTCGGTGCCGGGGACTTGGTTGGCGAGATTCAGCTCCCAACCGAGTGAACCGAGTTGGGAGGGCACATTGGTCATGGTATAGAAACGCCAGCCAGCGCGGGTGGTCTGGTCGTTGAGTTTGGTATCAGTGAAGGCCAAGGGAGTGATCGTGGGCGGGCCATTTCTAAGAGTGAAGGTGTAGGGGCTGGTGCCGTAAACGGTGATGAACCAGGTGGCATCGGTGAGGAAATCCGGGACGAGGGTGATGCTGTCCGCCGTGGTCCCGGAGACTTCGGAAAAGGCGTCGTTGTCGTATTCGGCCGGGGCGTTGTCGCGGCGCACGCAGACATTGGCGTCGCCTGCGGTGGGGGTGACGGCAACATCCCAGGCGATCTGCTCCACGGGGACTTGCACGCGATAGACGCGGTAGGGCGCGGCGGAAACCGCAGTCGAGCTGGTGGTGGTGTTAAAAGCGATGTCCTGCACCTGCTGGATTCGTGAGTCGAGGGTGACAGAGGCTCCGGGAGTGCCGACCACACTGAGAAAATAGGTGCTGCTGATGCCAGCGAGATAGGGGGCGACGACGAGCATCTGACCGGGCTGTTTCCGGTCAAAGTAGCTGGAGGAGTCGTGGAACGGGACAAATTCCTTTCGCACCGCGATATCAAGGGAGCTGCCATTCAGCCAGAGACTCCAGGCCGGTGTGCCGGTGGGCACGGAGGTTTTGAAGAAATGGATACCTTCGGCAGGCAGGGTGAGGGCGCTGGCACCGGAGGGGAGGGCGGTTTCGCCGATGTCGTATTGGCCGTTGGAGTTGGTGTCCGTCCAGGCAAGGGTGCCGAGGTCCTGCACGAAGGCGCGGCCGGAAAAGATGGACCATTGAGCTCCTGCCGTGGCATCGACCATGAGATACCAATCCTGACCGGCGCTGTATTGGTCAGGACGGAGCACTAGACCATCACTGCCGTTCTGATCCGACTTGAAGGAATAGGCGTCTGTTGTCTGGGGAATTGAACCGTTGAGGAGGTAAAGATGTGCCTCGCCGGAGGTGACGGTCAGCCGGGTGCGCCAAGCGCCGATGTCTGTATCCTCAGAAAAGATGCGGAAATAATGGCGTCCCGCCCGGGTATTTGTCTGACCGAGGATATGGGTGCCAGAAGCGGACGTGCCCGGGTCCCAGGTGATTTCACGGATGTAGGGCTGCCAGTCACTGAGGACAACGCTAGTATCGGTGTAGTTGATCTTCACCGAACCAAGTTCGTTGGGCAGGGTGATACGGGAATCGTCCGGCAGACCGATGAAAGTACCGGTCAGGCTTGCGCCAGAGAAGAGGGTGAAGCTGTCGCTATTGACGATGAGATTCTCAAAACCGGAAATGAAGTGAAGCTGTAAAGCTCCCGCGACGGCGACGGCCCCAGTGGCGGTGATGCTGTCGTAAGTCGAGCCTTGGCCGGTGCCGCCCAGGTCTGCGATTGTGATGGCGCTGGATTGAAGGGTGAGGTCACCGCTTACCGAGAGTGAACCTGCGGTGCCAGTGGGGGCCGGAGAAAGCGTTCCTGCGACGGAAAGGTTTCCTGTCCAGAGCACCCACCTGTTTCCATGCGGCAGGGGCAGAAACCTGCACGAAACTGGCGGTCACCGAATGAGAGTCTGAAGACTGCAAGGTGCCGGTCTGTAGAAGGATCTGGCCGGTGCCGGCGTCAAGTGAGCTGCCAAGGACAAAGGGCTGGACCGTGTTGATGGTGACGTTGCCGCCGTTGGTGGAAATGGAAGCAAGCGAGGAAAGCGCACGACCTGCGGTGAGCCCGAGCGCCAACGATTCGCTGGTCGAACTGACCGTTTCATTGATGGCTAGATCCCGGACGGCATTCAGATTGAGAAGAGCAGGAACTCCGTCTGTTTTGCTCACAGGGGCAGCCAGGGTGAGGTCTCCGTTGCCACCGGCGGCGCTGGCGGTGTTGAGGGTGACACCGATACCAGCGTTGAGCGCTGTTTCTACCGTTGTTTGATTGGCCACGGCGGTGGCGGCGGTGGGGGTGAAAACTTTGGGGTTTCCACCACTGAAACTTCCGCCGCTGGTGACCCCAGTGGTGATGGAGACATCACTGGCCGCCAAAGATACACCTGACAAGAATCTGGTGCATGCAATGAGTGCTAACAGGTAAAATACTGAATTTCGATTCATAGCATAGATCGTGGATGGTGGCGGCTTCTAAAAACGGTCAGCGACTCACCTTCATACGGACAAAGCGGCTGGAACTGGTGGATGGGATGGTCACTTTCACCTGCTCGGTCGATGCATCCACTGGACTGGTGGTGATGGCCAAAAATTGAATAAGACGGACGTGATTGATGACATGGACGGCATTGAAGATAGAGAAGTAAGGCGGTGCGACCAGCAGAAATGCTGCCAAAGATACATCTACTCTTCATCTGATGCATACAATGAGGGCTGCGGAGTGAGAAACGGGAGTTTGATCCGCAACCTCAGCCACCAATGTAGGCACATGAAGAATCGCCGATATATGGGAAACCGGATTTTATGCAAAATAGATCCACCAGAGTGCAAACGAATGCATTCAGGCGAGTTCCATCCCCTGGCGGAAGGAGCCGGATCGCTCCGGAATCAGAACCAAGCGGAAAAGTCAGGGCCGCCCACGGCAGAAACGGAGGGGGTCAGGTGCTTTGTCATGAGCAACGTGAGATGGTGGAGCGCTAATCCGGCCGTGGGCGGCTTCAAGTATTGAGGAAGTCTGTGAAGGTAAGGGGTAGAGGGGGCTGGGATGGGGGTTGCAAGAAGGTGGATGATTCCCTGTCGGGAACCGACGCTTGAGCTTATCGGATCTGCGAGCATTCCCGCCACCCCCTAAAATACGTATTTTTTGGGATCGGCATTTGAAACGATTCGGGATTGACGGGAACATGGACTTCTAACAGCCTCACGCGGAGTCTATGCGGCTATGGAAGATTCATTGACCAAATCTCAAACTGCTGCCGATGCGTCACCCGACAGGCAGGAGGGCTTTGGCGAGTTTCTCGGCGGGTTGGACGAGAAAATGCGGCTGCGGAACAAGGAATTGCACGGCAAACTAGTCGCTTGGGCGGAACTTGCGGATGCTGCTGGATGGTGTGTGGCGCTGAAGCAACCGGATGATGGAGCTGTCTGGTTGGGTGGTCTGGCGAAGCTGGATCTCCAGGAATTGGGTGGTGAGCCGACGACATGGAGTGAATTGACATTGGCCCTGAGCCACATTCCGGAATCCTCGTTCCATCGAAGAGGCGGCGCGCTGCTCATCTGGTCCGGCAAATCCGTGCTCCCTCCGGAGTCCCAGCTAGAGGCGAATCTGACGCGGCGCGAGAAGGAAGTCATGTGCTGGCTGCGAGAGGGAAAGACTGGGTCCGAAATGGCCATCATACTGGGTTGTTCGCCCCGGACAGTGGAGAAGCACCTTGGCAATCTTTATCGGAAACTTGGAATTCACAACCGCAGTGCGGCGATCTTCGGCCCACCCCGGACTCTTTGATAGGACCCATGTTGAGATTCCTAGAAATCAACGAGTCCATGGCCCGGCGAATCGACCGGACCATGATGGGCATGGCCAGCGTGCATACCCTGGAGGAATTGGAAATACGCTTCATCGCTGAGGCAGCAAAGATGCTGCCTGCTGATTGCGTTGGTTGGAACAACTGGGCGGTGGACTGGAGTGGCTTGATTTCGAATCGGATGAATCACAATTACAACGAGCGCTTCCTGGAGCTGGGTGAAAATTTCGCAGAAACGGTGGCACATCACCCGGTGATTGCAGGTGGTCAGTTCCCTTCAATAGCCGATCGGGTGGTCCGCATGTCGGATTTTGAGACCTTCGGGAAATTCAAGAACAACCCGCTTTTCCTCGAAGTTTACCGGCATTTGGATACCCACTTCCAAATCAGTTACGCACCAAGCTTGTTGTCGGACCGGAGAATCGTGCTGACATGGAACCGCAGGGCCATTGATTTTTCGGAACAAGACCGACAACTGCTTCAGTTCATCGGCCTCCGACTGCGAGTGATTTCGCAAAGAATCGAACAGAATCAGCAACTGGAAGAGAGTTGGCGGCTGCTAAGCGGATTCATCGATGCACGGTTGCCGACGACATCCGTGGCAGCTCTTGGCGAGCGTGATGGCATGCTGCTTGCCGGTCTTTTTAAAAATCGATCACGGATCGAAATCGCCCGTCAGAGTGGGATCCGTCGAGATTCGATCGACAAGCGTTTCGGATCGATCCGTGAGCACTTGGGCCTTGAAAGCCATAATCAGTTGCTGAGCGCCTTGGCTGAACTGAAGAGGGTCGATCCATGAAAGTAGGGACTTTGCTGGGATTGAGTGTTGCGATGATGGCGCAGGCCAATCACCTCGGTGCCGAAACGCCTGATGAAACAGGCATCATGAATCCGCTGGTGGTATCCGGTCAGGCGATGTCCGTGGATGACGAACTGCCCGGTCCTTCGACGGTTGATAATCTGCCAAGCGATCTGTTCGAGGAGATGTCCATCACCTCTGTGAGGGAGGCTCTTGAAGGGTTGCCCAACGTGATGGTTTCTGAAGCAGAGAGCGCCCGGGTTTCCTCGTTCACCGTGCGGGGTGGTCGTGAAATTTCTTTCCATGAATTGACGGGTGGCAGAACGTCCGTGGGTTATTGCATCGACGACATTCCATTTGCTGATGCTTATGGCAGGGACCTTTCGATGTTCTCGGTGGATCGATTTTCATTTTACAAGGGACCCCACGGAACAGCGTTTGGAATACCTCATTCGTTGGGTGTGATCGATGTGGTGACCCGTCCGCCCGGAAGTGAGACTGAAGGGGACCTGTCGTTTCTTGTCGGTTCCTACGAGACGACTCAAGTTCTCACCAACCTGAGCGGGCCGGTTTCGTCCAACTTGTTTCTAGGAATCGATGCCTTGTGGGCAGCGGATGAGGGATGGTTTACCAGCAAGGAAACCAGAGAGTCCTACGGAGCGCACGGGATGGCGAGCGGTCGTGCGCGTTTGAGGTGGGTGCCGAATGATCGGATGGAAGCCAATCTGATTGTAGGCATCGGCCATCATGACGACGATCCGGTCGTGTACGTCCCATTAGGTTTCAATATGGATAACCCGTCGGTTTATGCCTCGCCGGATGCCTATTCAAGGGGATCACAGATTTATGAGGGACTGAGTTTCCTTTGGCGACTGGATGGGTGGCAGGTCAAATCCATCACTGCGCATCGTGATTCGGATCTCGATGATTATGATCCGGTGTTGTTGAAGGAGGTTTTTGATCCGGGCAGCACCCCTCGACTTCGCAAACAAGACATGTCGCACTGGACACAGGAATTCCGGGCTGAGTCCACGGAACCGGAGTCAGACCTCACTTGGCGCACGGGCTTGTTTCTGGGAATGCACGATTCCTCTCTGGATCACGACATCCTGGGATTGGGGCCTTGGGAAGGACTGAATCAAATTCGCTATCAGCAGGAGGATCTTGCGATTTACGGTGAGTTGACTCGCAGACTGGGGGAACATCTGAGGTGGAGTGCGGGCATAAGGCTGCAGACCACCGACGATACGACCACATCGTCGTTTGATCCCACGGCCAATGCCGTCAGTCTTGGAGGCGGGGCTGTGGCGATGGATGGAAATGACGATTTCTCCGGCTTGCTGCCGATGGGCGCTCTTGGCTGGAACTGGTCAGAAGGTCATGAAACCTATTTCCGCTACAGTCGGGGCATGCAACCGGGTGGAATCGCTGTTGCAGCCGGAGGCTCTACTAACTATGCTACGGAATTCTCCAATCATCTGGAAATGGGTCACAACAGTTCCTTTTTGGGAAAGATGATTGAATGTCAAGCGGCGGTGTTTTTCATCGATTACAAAGACTATCAGTCCTTTCAATTCAATCCAACGGGAACGACAATTTTCAATGCTTCGCAAGCCCATGCTCTGGGGGCAGAGACGAAGTTATCCTTTCATCCAGATGAGAATCTCTTGATTTATTTCGGTGCAGGAGTCACTCGTGCCCACTTTGATGATTTCGAGTCTACAGTAGGGGATTTCAGCGGAAACGAGATTAACAACATTCCGGTCGGCACGGCAAACCTCGGATGCTCATATCATGCCGAATGGGGTGGATTTGTCAGTTTTGACTGGCGATATGCAGGTAGCACATGGGTCGATCAAGGAAATAGCCTCGAGCAGAGTGGCTACTGTGTGGTTGATGCCCGCCTTGGATATCAACACAAGGGAATGGAGATATCCATCTTCATTGATAATCTTTTCAATTCGGAATATTTCTCGCACACCTATTTATTGCAAGGCCTTCCGGCGGCGACGGTTGGAATGCCTCGGGTTTTGGGTATTCAGACGCATTTTGTATTTTAGTAAATTGCGTAGTAGCGGACAGAACGGAAGCCTTACTAAGATATTTCCAGTCCAGCGGGCGGTATTGAATGGCCCATAACACATTGGTCGCCCGGATGCTTATGGCCCCGGCGAGATCCGCCAGTGTGATATCGACGATTAAAATCCGGTCATGGGCGCGGGCGCTGAAGTTCCTTCCCTCCATGGCGTTTTCGAGGTAGAAGGTGGCCTCGGCGTCGATCTGGCGATCAATTTCATCATCATAGCTGAGATCCCTCATGGTGGTGGTAGCAACCTTGAGTTTCATTATAGTGCCTTTGGTCAATGAACTCGGTGTTAGGGCCGGGGTGCTGGTAGCTGGTGCTGCGCTGGACGACGGCAATGGGGCCAAGAATGAGACGAAGAGGGAGAGGATTCGGATGGAATGGTTGATTTTTATATAAGTTTAGAAAATTCCGCGGGGGTATATTATTACTGGGAATTTACATTTTTGAGAGAGGCTTCCGAACCCGCTGTTAACTGGGTTAAAGGGGATGGATGGAGAGGCGTGGTCACTCGCTATACGAAGTTCATCCTATTTGGCTAGCGTTCATTTTCGCCGTGCGATATCCATGCCTAGTATCTCGTAACGACACCATCTAGTAGCTGTCATTGCTATTTCAATCCGCCAGTCCCAGAAAGCCTGATGTCGAAAAACCTCTCGTCCTTGTCATTGCTGGAGATTCGAAGCGTGGCTTGGCTTGCTGTTATCCGGGATGGAGTATACTTCACCGTTACCGAAGTGGACTGTCCCGGAGCACATAACTTCGCCGGACTTTTGATTATTGTGAATTCCTTTCCGCCACCGGCACCAATACCTGCCTTGATGCCGGTAAGAGAAGCATTGCCCTGATTTAAAATTGTAAGTTTTATTGTCTTAGATTTGGCTGTTTTTACAGTACCGAACGAAACTCCGGATTTTCCGCTTGAGAGTGAGAGTTTTTTGTTGTAGACGGCGATTTCCGAGGCTCTTCCCCGTTTTCCCGAAACATGAACCACGAAGGGATTATCATCCCCGTCGTTGCTCTTGATCATCACTTCGGCCCGCTTCATTCCTGATGAATCTGGATCAAAAAGCACTTCCAAAGCTGTAGTCTTACCCGGCATGAGCGAACCGACCGGGTGTTGGACGATTGCGAAATCGTCAAGGTCTTTCCCACCAATTCTCGCGGAGAGATTATCAAGACTTGAGCCTCCCTCATTTTTGATAACAAAAGTGATGACCTTGCTTGCATCACGGGCAACCAAACCAAAGGACAAATTCGAGGTGTCATTTTCGAGACGCAATCGACCGCTGGTAACAGAAATCTGAGGAACATCGATCCCGTTGCCACGCAGGCTTATGGCGATAGCCCCATCATCTGGGTCGTTGCTTGTGATATTAAGTGTTGCCGCGCGTGGACCTCGTCCCTTTGGAGAAAAGAAAACCTCGTAGGTTTTTGATTCATTGCTTTGGATGGTGGTGGGTGGTGCGTCGTCGATTTCAAAGTCAGAGGCATTCTCACCCGTAACCGAAATGGATAGATTTCTGATATCCCCCAAACCAGCATTCCAGATTCGGACCGGAATAGACTTCGATGACTCAATTCCTTCGTTTCCAAAGGACAAGGTGGAGACATCATTCGCAAGTTCGATAACTTCCTCCTCAAGAACTTCTTCATCGAAGCGCACCTCATACAATTTCAGGTCCGGAACAAGCAACGAGGTATCGACCAATGCCGCAGCGAAATTCCATCCGGCTGAAATTGCCTGCACTCCGGCCAAACCCGCGGGAATGTTTTTGGCCCCGCTGTTGGTCGGGGGCCAGACAACCACACTGCCGTCTTCCTTTAAGGCCATGCTCATCTCTTTATTCGCAGCAACCGCCTTCACGTTCGCGCGAGCACTTATTGGAATTTCAGTGCTTCCGTCGCTCTTCCTCCCCCAAGCAATCACAGTTCCGTTATTCTTTAGAGCGAGGATGTGTCTATGACCCACTGCGATCGCAACGACACCACTCCGCGCCTCCTCAGGAACGGCTAATGGGGAGTCTTCTGCCGCCTCTCCAACGATGGTGGGTCCCCAAGCTACGACGCCGCCGTCTTCCTTGAGCGCCACCGTCAGTTGGGGGCCCGATGCGATCGACTTTACATTGGCAAGTCCGGCGGGAATTTCCGGTATCCCTCCGTCTTGGGATGGCTCGCTGGGCCACTGGACGACAGTTCCATCCTCCTTGAGTGCTGAGAATAAGTCATCCGTAGCGTCCACGGATCTGACGTTCGAAAGTCCAGCTGGAACCGTTCCTCTGGAGGAGTCTTGTGAATACCAAGTGATGACGGTTCCGTCCTGTTTGACGGCGATGCTATTGTACCAACTGCAAGCGGCAGACTTCACATTGGCAAGGTTGAACGGAGTCCTAGAACGATACCCACCCATATAGTCCGATCTAAACTCCACGAATCGACCGTCGTCAAAGTTAGTCAGGACCGAAGATTCGGTTGCGACGATCGACTTAGGATTGGGGGCATTGTCACCGCTTACTGTGCCATTTTGATGCCGAAAGAACATCCACGAATCCTGGAACACGCCCTTCATTGTACCCCAAACCAACACTTTTGTTTCCGCAAGCGCGGCATGGCCAAGACATGCTATCGTCCAAATGGCCACAAATGAGGTTTTTCTGAGTATTCGCCGGAACGCCGATGTTGAAAACGATGGTATTTGCATGGTTTTTAAGGTGTCTTGGTTATGTTTAACTGATTTTCATTAGTGGGAGTCCCGACTGTTCTGTCAAGATCTTATTCTGTCGGCTTTAGTTCAAAACTAGATTTTCGCCGGAGTAAAGTTGGGTGGATTTCATCGCAAAATGGCAGAGAATGCCTCTAACCTTTTATTTAGGTGGTCTGGCGCATAAATATTGCTGCTGCATTCCAAGTCGACGCAAAACGGCGTTTTGACATTAGTTCGCCCCCGGTCAAAGGTCGACATCGAATAGAGCGTTGAAGAGTTGCTTTGGGCCTGAGGCCTGGCGGAGCTGCCTGCAAATACGAAGCTGCCCACGCAGAGGACGAAGATGCTTATATAGGAGTGGTTCATGTTCTCCTCGATGGTTGGGATATGCGGTCGTCACTCAGTTGCGGCTCATGACCTCGGTGCCGATGGTGAGGGTGTTGCCGGAAAGGGTGTAGTTCTCGGTATAGGTCTTGTTGGTGGTGATTTCCATATCGGCATCACCCATACAATTGATTGTGCCGGTGAGTGTGGAGCGGGTCAGGGTGTAGGTGAAAGTTCCTGAATTCGGATCCGTCTTGTAGTTCATGTAGGTGGTGGCGACGCCATTTCCATTGGTGCTTGGAACGACAATCCGACCCTCACCTCCCGCTTCGAGAATCCATGTCAACTTGGCGTTTCTCCAGGTGCCTATAATGCCAGCACCAGACGCTGGAAAACCTGGCGTGAATTCAGAGGCCGGACTCGTCGTGGAGGATGCATTCGCGAGGTCGCCAAGCGGGGCCATGCCCCTTCGGCACAGGAGGCGAGGAAGAAAGCAAAGCGGGATCAGGTTGCAGAGATCGGAGTGTTGTGTGATCCATAGTCCGATGGTTGGCAGGAGGTGGAAGATCGAGAGAATGTGCGGAAATGGCAGGTTTACGGAATCGTCACCCGCACCCGCGCGAAGCCACTGCTGGCGCTTGTTGGAGGATTGGTTTCGATGACGCTCACCCGTTCCCACTCGGAGTTGATGGGGGTTACGGTCTGGGCTCCCGTCATGGCCGTGAAGGCATCCAACGAAGTCGCCCGTTCCGGGGTATAAACCAAGCCGCTGCCTTTCCTGCGGAGAAACTCCACCTTGAGCACAGGTTCCTCACCGCTCTCATCCAGCAAGACCTGCGGCAACCCGGAGGAGCCAACAGGGGTAAGCACGCTCACATCCGGTCCGCTGGCGTTCATGTTGAAGGCGTATTTGAGAAGATTCGGAACGCCGTCGTTGAAGGGGGTGGCGTCCGGGGCTGCATCCTCACCGATCAAGCCGACGGCAGTCGCCCAAGTGCTGAGCGGAATCATTGGGTTGTTGACGGTTGTTACGATGAAGCTTTGATCAGCCGCAGAAGCTGCAACATAGGAGGCATCGCCCGCTTGGGAAGCGCGGACGACGACTGTGCCGGGGCCGGTTAGCGTGATTATGGCACCAGATAGGGTAGCGGGACCACTGAGAATCGAAAACGTCACAGGCAGGCCACTGGTGGAGGTGGCGATGAGCCCAAAAGCTGCATCGCCAGCTATTTTGTCTGGCAGTGGGTTGAATGTGATCACTTGGGTGAGGCCGTGCACCCCCTTGCGAATCCTGTTGTTGCCAGTATCGGCGATGAAGAGATTACCGCTCGCGTCCACAGCGACGCTATGCGGGAGATTGAAACTCGCCTCCGTACCGATACCGTCTAAGGCACCATAGGGCACGGAACCTGCCAAAGAATTCACAACTCCCGCCGGAGTAATCTTGCGGATCTTGTGATTGCCGCGATCTGCAACAAAGACGCTGCCGCTCGAGTCCACCGCCACTCCGGTGGGGCCATTGAAACTGGCCGCCGTGCCTGTGCCGTCCACGCTACCTCCGGAACCAGAACCTGCGAAAGTCGTGACCACACCCGTCGGTGAGATCTTTCGGATTTTGCCGTTCGACGTATCCGCGACAAAGACATTGCCATTTGCATCAACCGTCACTCCTTCCGGGAAGGAAAAACTCGCTGTGGCACCGGTGCCATCTGAACTACCGTTGAATCCCGAGCCGGCGAATGTCGTCACCGCACCCGCAGGAGTGATCTTACGGATTCTATTGTTATAGGTATCCCCGACGAAAACGTTGCCACTCAGATCCAGTGCGACTCCGCTAGGTGAATTGAAACTTGCCGCCGCGCCGGTGCCATTTGTAATTCCTCCAACCCCTGATCCTGCGAGAGTTGTGACAACGCCCGCAGGAGTGATTTTGCGGATCTTGTGATTCCCGGCATCTGCGACGAAGACGTTGCCTCCCGAATCCACGGCTATCCCTTTGGGATTACTGAAACTTGCAGATGCTCCATTGCCATCCGTGCTGCCCACAAGCCCAGAACCTGCGAAAGCGGTGACCACACCCGCCGGGGTGATCTTGCGGATCTTATGATTGCCGGTATCCGCGACGAAGACATTGCGGCTTGAGTCAACCGCCACGCCAAGGGGGTTATTGAAATTCGCCGCCGTGCCGCTGCCATCTTGAGATGTATTGGCTCCTGCGACCGTTGTCACCACGGCGGCCGGGGTGATCTTGCGGATCTTGTGATTACCAGTATCTGCCACGAAGACATTGCCACTCGCGTCCACTGCCACCCCTACCGGAGAGTTGAAATTTACCGACGTGCCGGTGCCGTCCGCGCTGCCTGCCAACCCAGAACCGGCAAAGGTCGTGACCACTCCTGTCGGGGTGATTTTCCGAATCTTATTATCTAAGGAATCCGCAACGAAGACATTTCCGGTCGCATCCACCGCCACGCCACCGAGACCCATGAAACTCGCTAAGCTGCCGGGGCCATCGCTGCTGCCCTGGGCTCCCGAACCTGCTAAAGTCGTAACCACACCCGCCGGAGTGATTTTGCGTATCTTGCGGTTATAGTAATCTGTGACGTAAAGATTGCCGGTCGTGTCCACCGCTACGCCTATCGTTTCGTTGAAACTCGCCGCTGTGCCTGTGCCATTCGCGCCCCCCGCAGCCCCGGAACCCGCGAAGGTCGTGACCACACCCGCCGGAGTGATCTTGCGTATCTTATGATTTCGGGAATCCGCGACGAAGACATTGCCACTTGAATCCACTGCAACAGCGGTCGGGAGATTAAAGCTCGCCGCCACGCCTGTGCCATTCGTGCTGCCAGCAACTCCGGACCCCGCCAAGGTGCTTACCTCACCTGCCGGGCTGATCATGCGGATTTTATAGTTCAAGCGGTCGGCGACGTAAACATTACCACCCGCATCCACCGCCACTCCATACGGCTGGTTGAAACTCGCTGCCGAGCCGATGCCGTCTGTGCTGCCCGCGAGTCCTGAGCCTGCCAATGTAGTGACCACGCCCGCTGCCGTCATTTTGCGAATCTTGTTATTGTTGTAGTCTGCGATGTAAACATTGCCACTTGCGTCCACCGCGACGCCGCTGGGAGAAGCGAAAGACGCTTCCGTTCCGATACCATCCGCGCTGCCGAAAAATCTTATGCCGGATCCCGCCATGGAGGAGAACGAAACGACTGCGAGATTAGGGATTGTTCCTCCCGTAACGAGGAAACTTTGATCTACCGTTGGAGCCGCAGTGAAAATGTCGCTGCCGCTCTGAGAGGCGCGGACTCTCACCGTTCCTGCGCCCGTGAGAGTGATTGTGGTGCCTGAAACAGTGGCAGGACCGCTGACGATACTAAAACTCACTGGCAAGCCGCTTGTGGCGGTGGCATTGATTCCAAACGAAGAATCTCCAAAGACCTTTCCTGCTAAAGGGCTGAAAGCAATGGTTTGTGAGATCGAAGTCCCGGAGAAAGGCACACCCTTACGGATGATCTTGTTGCCGAGATCCGCAACGTAGAGATTTCCACTTGGATCCACCGTGATATCGGAGGGCAGATAGAATCTCGCCGCCGTGCCGAAGCCATCGTTGCTGCCGGACGTCATCGAACCAGCAATGGTGGTCACTTCGCCCAACTGGGTGATTTTGCGAATCAGGTGATTGCGATAATCCGTGACGAAGACATTGCCACTCGTGTCCACCGCTACGCCACTAGGGCCGTAAAAACTCGCCGCCCTGCCAGTGCCATCCGCACTGCCTTGGTTACCGGAACCCGCAAGGGTGCTGACCACGCCCGCCGGGGTGATCTTGCGGATATTGTTGGCAGCGCTATCCGCGACGAAGACATTACCATCGGCATCCAACGCGATGCCGCGGGGAAGTCTGAAACTCGCCTCGTTGCTGTTGCCATCTAGGCTGCCGTAGACGCCGGATCCAGCAAAAGTCGTAACCACGCCCGATGGACTGATCATGCGAATCTTGCTGTTTGATGAATCCGCGACAAAGACATTGCCGCTCGCATCCACCGCCACGCCGTTCGGTTGGTTGAACCTCGCCTCTGCGCCGATGCCATCCAAGCTGCCACCGACACCCGATCCGGCGAAAGTGCTCACCACGCCTGCCGGAGTGATTTTGCGAATCTTGTTATTCCAGCTATCCGCCACGAAGATGTTTCCGCCCGTGTCCATCGCCACATCCTGGGGATAACGGAAACTTGCTTCCATGGCGGGGCCATCCGCGCTGCCTTCGCTACCGGAGCCTGCCACGGTGGACACGACGCCTGCCGGGGTAATCTTGCGGATCTTATTGTTGCTACTGTCCGCGACAAAAATGTTTCCACCCGCGTCCACTGTCGCTCCGTAGGGACCATTAAAGCTAGCGGCCGTGCCGGTGCCATCCGCTGACAAACTCCTTCCTGCCAAGCTACTCACCACGCCTGCCGGAGTGATCTTGCGGATCCTGTTGTTAACGGAATCCGCGACGAAGACATTGCCGCTCGCATCCACTGCCACGCCGGTGGGGCTATTGAAACTCGAAGCCATGCCGGTGCCATCCCCGCCTCCTTGACTTCCCGAGCCCGCGAAAGTCGTGACAACTCCCGCCGAGGTGATCTTGCGGATCCTGCTGTTGTAGACATCTGCAACGAACACATTGCCGCTCGCGTCCACCACGACGCCTTGGGGTGAAAGAAAACTCGCGGACGTGCCTGTGCCATCCGTGTTTCCTCCAGTTCCAGAACCGGCGAAATTTGATACAACTCCCGCTGCCGTGATTTTTCGGATCTTATGGTTGCCTTGATCCGCAACGAAGACACTGCCGCCCTGGTCCACCGCCACTCCTTGTGGAGAATTGAAGCTCGCCGCAGTCCCGGTACCATTCGCACTGCCAGAAACGCCTGATCCAGCGTGCGTCGTGACCGCACCCGCCGCAGTGATCTTGCGGATTCTGTGATTGCCTAGATCCGCGACGAAGACATTACCACCTGCGTCCACGGCAACCCCGGTGGGGGAATTGAAACTTGCCGCAGATCCGGTGCCATTCGCACTGCCAGAAGAGCCTGATCCAGCAAACGTCGTGACCACGCCTGCCGCAGTAATCTTGCGAATCTTATTGTTGAATGTATCTGCGACAAAGACATTGCCGCTCGCATCCACCGCTACCCCGCTTGGACGATAGAATCTCGCTGCAGTGCCGGTGCCCTCCATATTGCCTTCAATCCCCGAACCTGCGAACGTCGTGACCACGCCCGCCGGGGTGACTTTCCGGATCTTGTTGTTATCTCTATCCGCGACGAACACGTTACCATTCGAGTCCGCTGCCACTCCAGTAGGAATCGAGAAGCTTGCTGCCCCACCGCTACCATCCGTGCTACCGAATGTAGATAGATAGCCGGACCCTGCCAGCGTTTGAAATAAATAGCCATGGAAAGTTGTGTCCGTCTCGACCGTCACGATAAAGCTCTGGTAAACCGCCGGAGCGGGCTCGAACGATGAATTGCCTGCTTGGGTCGCTCGGACGACCACGGTGCCAGGCCCAGTCAGTGTGACAATGTTGCCAGTGATCGTGGCAGGGCCGCTGAAGATGGATAGGGTCACGGGAAGACCGCTGCCGACACTTGCAGTGATCGCAAATGGAGCGGCGGCGACCGATTTCGTAGGCAGCGGGCCGAATGTGATCGTTTGTGTCAAGAGACCGGGAGTTCCTTTGCGGATCTTGTGGCTGCCCTCGTCCGTGACGAAAACTCTACCGTTCCCATCGACCGCCACGCCGGAGGGAGAATAGAAACTTGCCGCCGCCCCGTTGCCATCTACGCTGGCATAGCTTCCTGAGCCCGCAGCGGTACTCACCATGCCCGTTGGAGTGATCTTACGGATCTTGTGATTGCCATAATCCGCGACGAAAACATTGCCGCTTGAATCTGCTGCCACGTCGGTCGGCCAAATAAAACTCGCTGTCACCCCGGTGCCATCCGCGCTACCTTGACTCCCGGAACCCGCGAAAGTGCTGACCAGCCCCGCCGGGGTGATCTTACGAATTTTGTTGTTTGCGAAGTCCGCGACGAAGACATTGCCAGCTGTGTCCACAGTAACCCCTCGGGGGTTGTCGAAACTTGCCGCCGCGCCAGTGCCATTCACGGAGCCTTGGTTCCCCGATCCCGCGAGGGTGGTCACCACGCCTGCTGGACTGATCTTGCGGATTTTGTGATTGCCTCGATCCGCCACGTATAGATTGCCGCTCGCATCCACAGCCAGGCCGCCGGGTTGATTGAAACTCGCTGCGGTGCCAGTACCATTCGCGCTTCCTCCTAACCCTGAGCCTGCAAAAGTGGTCACATCGCCCGCCGGGGTAATTTTGCGGATCTTACTGTTTGAGGAATCCGCGACAAAGACATTGCCACTCGCGTCCACCGCCACGCCGGTGGGCGAAGAGAAACTCGCCGCCGCTCCGTTGCCATCTGCGCTGCCTTGGGCCCCGGAACCCGCGAAGGTGCTCACGACGCCCGCCGGGCTGATCTTGCGGATCTTGTGATTGGAGGTATCCGCGACATAGAGATTACCACTCGCGTCCACCGCTACTCCGTCGGGATTATAGAAACTTGCCGCCGTGCCGGTTTCGTCTCTTGCCATGTCGCTGCCCGCGAAAATGCTGGTTGCGCCTGTCGGGGTGACCTTACGAATTCTGTTGTTGCCGGAATCCGCAACAAGAATATTGCCACCCGGATCAATCGCTACCCCACTAGGCGAGGCAAAATACGCTGCCGCGCCGATGCCATCCGCGCTGCCGTAATTTCCGGAACCAGCGAGAGTGCTCACGATTCCTGCCGGGGTGATCATACGGATCTTTCTGTTTTGGGATTCCGCAATGTAAAGATTGCCACCTGCATCGACCGCCACGCCATGGGGGTAATAAAAAGTGGCCGAAGCGGCGCTGCCATCCAAGCTGCCGGAAGACCCGGTGCCTGCGACAGTCGTCACCAAGCCCGCTGAAGTGACCTTACGAACCTTATTGCCGTAGTAATCCACGACGAAGACATTTCCGCTCCCATCAACCGCCACACCTTTAGGTTCATGGAATCTTGCTGCAGTACCTGTGCCATTTGTGGTTCCTCCAACTCCCGAACCCGCCAATGTACTTACCGCGCCTGCCGGGGTGACGACGCGGATCTTGTTGCTGCCGGTGTCCGCAATGTAAAGATTGCCACCTGCATCGACGGCCACGCCTTCCGGGCGGCTGAAAGTGGCCGCAGCGGCGCTCCCATCCGCACTGCCGTATCCCCCGGAACCCGCCAAGGTCGTCACCACGCCCGCTGGAGTGATCTTGCGGATCACGTTGTTGTTGGTATCGGAAACAAAGACATTGCCGGCCGCGTCCACCGCCACTCCGCCAGGACGATAGAAACTTGCCGCCGCTCCGGTTCCGTCCAAGCTGCCCTGATTTCCAGAACCCGCCAAAGTGCTCACCACACCCGCCGGAGATATCTTCCGGATTTTATGGTTAAAGACATCCGCGACGTAGGCATTGCCGCTCGCGTCCACCGCCACGCCGGTTGGATTATAGAAACTGGCAGATGCTCCAATACCATCTACGCTGCCATACGGCTGGACCCCCGAGCCCGCTAACGTCGTGAAAGTGTAAGGTGTTGTGTAAATGCTCTGCGCGTTCGCGACTCGTAGGAAACCCATCCCCAGTGCGCCCAGAAGGATGATAAGAATCAACGAAACTCTGTTGCTTGCAGACAAGGCGCTTTGTGATGACTTTCGAGAATTCGAGCAGGGTGAGGACAAACGATGATAATTCATGGATTGGCAGGGTGGGAACGCTTAGGATCAAGAGGGAATAAACTGAGAACAAACGGATCGCGATAATAGTGCACAAAACTTAGGGTCTTCTCGAATTGTGGGAGATCGGAAGAAAATCATAGATTTTGAGGATAGGTGGGTCAGCATTTTCAAGTTGTCCGAGTAGGAGGGGGAGCCGGGGCGAGTGGCAAGCATCACCGACCTACAAGTTGTCTGACTATTTGACAGAAAGTGACTACGAAGAGCAAGTAGCCGCCCACGGCAATAACGGAGGAGATCACTTGCTTTGTCATGAGCACCGTGAAATGATGGGGCGCTCATCCGACTGTGGGCGGCTTCAGGTATTGAGGGGAAGTGTGTGAGGGTGGGGTAGAGGGGGCTGGGATGGGGGTTGCAAGAAGGTGGATGATTCTCCGTCGGGAACTGACGCTTGAGCTTATCGGATCTGCGAGCATTCCCGCCACCCCCTAAAATACGTATTTTTCAGCATCCATGGAAACCGGTTCGCCTGGGGAGCCATGGGGGAAAGAAACAAACCCACAGCTCACCCAGCCCGGGTCGCGCTCAGCGCCAAAAACCGTGATCTTTGGTGGCACTCCTACATTGCCCGCTGCATCATAGGCATAAGATTGCAGCGTGTGTGCTCCACGCGTCACTTTTCTCGTGCTCCAACTGAAGGTTGCGGGGGAAGTGCTGCTAGTCGCGAACCATTTGCCATCAATGTAGAGATCGATTTTTGTCACGGCAACATTGTCTGTTCCAAGCATACATCGCCATGATCACGATAGGTGATGGAATCCTGTCGCAGATCCCGGGCATCGGAATCAGGGTTTTAGAGGAATGTGTTGTGTGATCAAACCATCAGTGGAGTTTTTCAATCAGCGCGCTTTCGGAAGGCAGCAAGCGGGGCGAATCGGAGTCGGGCGGCGGGTTGATCGAGCCCCCCGCCCGGGCAATCAACCATTGATAGAAGGGCTGAGTCTTGTCCCAGTTCACAGTGTCGCGTGCGCCCCAGCGTTGCGCTTGGGGTATATCATCGACAAGGAGCGCCGCCATCACCGCGACGATGCGTGGATGTGGCGAACCGGGCTGATCCTTGATGATTGGCGTGATCATTCGGATGGCTGCGGCGGGCGAGAGTTCACCTGCCAGCAAGGCAAGATAGGCATAACGGGTGACCACCACTGGGTTTCCCGGTTCGATCCCGAGGTAAGTGCGGGATAGATTCAGCAGCGCCTTGTCATTGCCAGCCTTTTCCAATGATCTCGCCAACCATTGGAGGTCGTTGAAAAGAGGAAGCGCCTGGCCAGGTGAAGCAATCGCTGCAAGCAAGGCCTCTTCAGCATGTGCAGGCATCCACGGGCGGACGCGGTGACACAGGTCGATCAGACGCGGAGCCTGAGTGGAGATTGCAGCCGATTGGATGGCTTCCTGCCAAGCGTTCTTTGATTCGTGAATTTCGTTCAACTGGAAATAGGCAAGTGCCCGGTCCGCATCCACCCAAGCCTGGCTGATGCCAAGCACTGCGGGAGACTTCAGGAAATCCAACCAAGGGCGCCATGCTTGTGTGCGTATCCGAATTTCACGAACCCATTCATATTCGGTTTGCGTCAGGCCCGCTCCTTGCTCGAAAAGTTCAAGGGCGGTGGACTCGTGGCCGCAGTTTGCAAGCAGTGAAGCCAATGCCAGGCGGTCACCGGGCTCTACTTGCCGCAGCCAGCTTGCAATCTGTGGATCCCGCAAATCAAGCGAGCGCTCGCCTTGCTCGATCCTCCGCCGAAGCATCATGACCCGGGGTGGACCTGTTTCTGGAAAGGCTGCGAGAGCTTGTGAATCAAGATGCTCTTGTGGCACTCGTTCCCAACCCGCAAGACACCAATCGGGTAGCGGTTCACTTGCATCGGAGGATGCCCGCGTGCGTTTGGACAGGAGCTTTTGGCTCTCCACCCATGCATCGGGACTCCCATGATCTTGCAGCAAGTCGATTAAAAGCTGACCGATCAAATCAGGCGGATTCGGGAAATCCATATCTTTCAATAACAAGGCAGCAGCCTCGGACTTGCCCTCCCAAATCAAACGGCGGGCAAACGCATTGATCATTTCAGGCATCGCTTTTTCCTCTTTGGAAAGCCCGGCCCATGCCGCGCCGACGATCACCATCGGGGCATGACTTGCAAGGACTCCCATCGCACGCTGCCGATCGCCTTTATTGGCATCTGGATGTTGCATGAGAATCGTGGCGACTTTTATGCGCTTGGGATCATTCAGGATGTCCATCGACTGCAAAACCGTCCTGGCGACTTCAATCCGCTCGGGAGCGGATTGAATGGCGGCAAGGCTCCTGGAGCGTGCTTCCTGCGCATCTCCTGCGGCAATAGCATCCTCAGCCAATCGACTGTTGCGTTCCAGCGCAAGGAATCTCAGTGCGGACCTCAGCGGTCGACCACATGGAATCGCGATCATGCCAAGGGCAAGGAGTGCGAGAATCACGCGGATTCCAAGTGGCAGGTTCGCCCAGGTTTCACGCATGCGATCTGTAAAGTCTGTCATCATCCAATGGGTCACAGGTGGTGAAGTTAAAGGTTTATGGCTGGTTCGGGAGGAGCTTGCAGATGGAGCCCTCCCAGGAGGGAAGAATGAAAGCGTTTCCAAGCATCCGCCTCCTGCTCCTCACCCGCAACGACTCCCATCAGGACACGGGCATGGTGAGGGCGGAAGCGATGCCACGCCATGGTCAGTCTCAAGCGCCGGAGTGCGTCGGTCGCACTCATGTCATCGATTCCCACCGGCCGTCGCGGGGTGGAGAACCAGACAGTTTTGTAAACATAAATGGTGGTATCAAAAGCAGGGTCTTTGAATTCGGTCACACCGAAGGTCAGGCAAAGCCCCGGGGCATCAAGAGTTCGCGTTTGTCCCGCAGCAACCAACTCCCAGCCAATGGCTCCCATGCACTTTTCGGGCGAATGATGATAGACATCCAGCACGCTGCTGCCATCAGTGGAATCCCAGGCAAACCAGCCCGCGCGCATCTTCCTCGCACCAAGGTCTTCTCCGATGGCCGCCATCCAACCATCGTTGCACCGCAGTGAGGGTTGGGCTTTTTGATACTCGGCGATATTGAAGCGCGGCTCCACTCCTGGCGGCGGATAGCGGATCTCAAGGACGGCTGGATTCGCCGGGTGTGGCGGATTCATCCAGACCCAAGCGGCGAGTTCAATGCCGGCCAGCAATCCCACGCCTATCCAAACCTCGCGTTTGGGCGGCGCGGAAAATCCAGCACCTGACGTAACTCTCGCGTGCTGGGCCGGGGTCTGCGTCTTGTCGGATTCAAGGCGGGATGCCAACCACCACGCCATTGCGGCAGCTACCGCGAATGTGAGCAACGAAAGAGAATCATGCCACCTGTCGAACATGCCTTCTCCATGTTCGAAGCGCAACCAGGCCAATGTCATGGCGCGCATCACATTGGCCAGCCACACCGAGATCAGCGATAGCTGGATCATCAGGAATCGCTCCAATCGACCGAGCTGAAACCATTCGCCAAAAAACAAGGCCACCATGAGAAATCCCTGAAGCGAGCGGATACCGCTGCATCCGTCCGCTACCTCCACCCACTCGCCAAATGATTCCATCCGTTGTCCCCATACTTGGACAGGTCTTCCTAAGATTCTGAAAATCTCAGCCGTCACATGAATGACGCTTTCTGAGAGATAGTGGACCACCGATGTTTCGATGAACGTCGGAAGCGGAACTGCCGTCAGGACGAATGCAGCAAGCATCAAGAATGAACGGGACGCACGCCGACCGCAGGAGTGGACAATCAAAAGATGACTGATGAGCAGGGCAATCGCCGCAGCAATCCATTGCGGCAGCCTCCAGTATGGATCCGCCTCATTGAGGATTCGACATGCCAGCCATAACGGTGCAATCCAAGGAATGCATGTGATCCACCTCACAGGCCCCCCCATTCGTTCCCCCGGCATCATCCGCCACCTCTTGATAAATATCAATAGTGCCAGTGGTGGCACATACCATCCGTAATCGTAAAAGTCCCCGTAGCGCCATGCTTGTGAGTTCATGACGAAAACCGGTATCCAGATCGAAACCACCAGTGCGGCAATTCCAAAACGTGGATGGGTGCCTGCTGCAACACTGGAATCCATCGGCCTGCTGGTGAGAGATGTCGATTTTGGGATGTGATCGTTTTCTTGCTGACTGAAGCTGCGGCAGCAGTCGCTTGCGGTGGAATGCATGGAAAGCCAGAAACGTCGCCGATTCGGAGTGAGTCGCCATCCCGCCACTTATCTGCATCTCCCGGAATTCTTCAATTCATCGAAAGAAACAAAGCCTTGGTTGTACGGAAATGGCTCTCGCGGTGGATGCCTTCGTCAACCCCGCAATCCGTTGTTGTATGCCGAGCCATGACCCATAGGAATATCTGACAATGCCCGAACCGACAATACCACATGGAAGGTATTTTATCATTCGGTGTCACGATTCAGTTCTTGAAGAGAGCTTGAGCAAATGATCGCGTGGGGATGGGCTCCATGATCGTTTCGGGCACCGCCCCAGCAGCGGCGGCGTCGTGCGCGCCGTGGCAAATAGTTGCGATTCTTGTAACATTAGGGGTTTCCTGTGGAGAATACAGAAGATGCTAACGGCCGACCAACAGGAACAATTCACCCAACTATGGACTCAGGCGCAGTCCACGGTGGCGTGTTTCGTTCACACCAGCATTCGTGACCGCGAGCAAGGGGAGGATCTTCTTCAGGAAATCGCGATCACGCTTCTCCGCAAGTTCGCCGACTATGACCCGTCGAAAGCCTTTCTTCCGTGGGCCATGGGAGTCGCAAAATTCGCGATCCTGGGCAGCAGGAGGGACTTTGCGCGATCACGCTTGGTTTTCGACGAAGCGCTGCTGGACCGCATCTCAAAAACATTGATCGAAATCGTTCCGGCCCAGCGGGAGGAAGAGGCTTTTCTCGATATTTGCCTCGCCAAACTCGCCCCCAAAGCGCGCCGGATGGTCCGGCTCCGCTACTACGATTCGCTCGATTTGCGGGAGATCGCCCGTGTTCTCGGCACTAGCGAAGTTGCCATCCGTGTTGGTTTGCTGAGAATTCGTGAGCAGTTGCGAAAGTGCATCGAGAGCCAACTCCAGCTGGACAGGAGGCACCCATGACCCGTTTTGAGGATCTGACCGCCCGCTACTATGAGAACCACTTGGACGACAGCGAGGCCAAGGAACTCCGTGACTTGCTCGATGGCAGTCCTGACCTGTTGAGGGAATTTGTCATCACGGGAATCCGCGAGGAGCAACTAAAGGCCGCCCTTCGCCGCAGTTCGGCGCTCGAAGGCTCCGTCCCGCTGACCGGTCGGCGGGCGCGTCCGGGCAAACTCCGGATCATGTGGTTCGCTGCAGCAGCCGTTCTCGCGATCTTGGTCGAGGCATGGATCCACATGACCCGTGGCGTCGAAGTCGAAGTGATCGCTTCGAGGGACGTCCAGGTTTCGAAGGGCAGACTCTCGCCCGAAACCGGCAGCCGAAGCCGTGTCCGGGATCTCAATCTCGAAAAAGGGGTGCTCAATTTGCGTTTGGCCAATGACGTGTCGATTGAACTGCTCGCCCCGGCGCAACTGCGTTTCATGGATCCGATGCATGTCAGGATCCTTTCGGGAAAAGCGACGGTCGATGTCGGAGAAAACGGCAAGGGCTTCATCCTGGACGCTCCTCAAACCCGGGTGGTTGACCTCGGCACCCGCTTCGGGGTGGACGCATCCGCCGCGGATTCGACCGGGGTTGTGGTCATCGAAGGCAGCGTGGAATTGCACTCCAAACAAGGCAAGGTGAACCATCTCGCCGAAGGGGAGGGGGTCGTGGTCAACAAGTCCGGGACCATCGGCAAGCTCGACCAGGCGCGATTCAATCCCCGCACGGGTCAATGGAGTACGGGCGCGCTCGATGACGGCAGCTCGCTCATCCGCTCGGTGCGCAACAATCAAAAGGATCAGTCAGTTTATCACATCGTCGCAGGCGGATTGGTCGAGTCCGTGCCAGCCCATCACAACCGGAATGCCCGCTGGGTAAGCCTGCCCGAGCGCCCCATCCCCGCGTGGTTGCTCGGCGCGGATCTGGTGCTGCCTGTCCACGCCCACCGGGACCGGGCGAATCTGCGGGTCACCGTGAAGGTGGCAGCGTCCACCTCGCTGTTCGTGTTCCAGCGGCGAAACCAGCCACCTCCGTCGTGGCTGGTCGAGGGGTTTATCCCCACCGGCGAGAGGATCGGAAAGGTCAGCATCGAGAAAAACCGGGAGAACAAGCCAGTTTCGTTCGATATCTGGCGCCGCGACATGCCGGAAGGCGGTGAGGTGATGCTCGGTCCGGCAGCCCGGCCCGGGTCCATCAGCGGCGGCACGATTCATTACGGGATTGCCGCACTGCCCATCGGAGCTGCCCCGCGTCCGAACCGTTAGAAAGCAGATATCGGTGCCATTCCGGGAATTCCATCGTATCATGAATCTCCGCCCCCTGATCCAATCCCTTTCCCTCACTCACCTCGCCCCCGGCGTTTTCTGCTACCGCCCCAAGAAGAAGTTCTGTTACAAAAAGATCGCATCCCAGCATTGCCAAACCCATGAAAATGCGCTTCCGACGCCATCCTCTCGTCCGCTTCCTGCTGGCGCTCGCGCTTTGCAGCAGCACCGTGGCATCCGCTGAGGACTTCTACGTTGATCCTGTTTCCGGAAATAATGCAAACAATGGCACTTCCCTCGCCACCGCGTTCAAGACCATAGAGAGAGCGCGCCAGGCGGTGGATGCGATCAATGGCAGCATGACGGAGGACATCACCGTCCATCTGCGCGGCGGCATCCACCGCCTTTCCTCCACGCTGACGCTGGGTTCGGGGGATTCGGGAACAAATGGTTTTGCGGTAATCTATCGGAATTACGGCAGCGAAGTCCCCGTCCTCCACGGTGGCGTGGATCTCTCAGGCGGATGGGTGCTTCATGATTCTGTGAAAAACATCTTCAAGAAAACCGGAGTCACGACGCAGTTCCGGCAACTGACTGTGAATGCCTCCTCTACCATCAGGGCGAGAACGCCGAATCAAACCAATCCGGAAACGCTCGGCCCGTATCTCACCATGGTCGGAATCGACCCCGCAGCCCAAGAGGCGATCGTCCCGCGGGCGCCCATCGAAGGCTGGAGAAGTGTCACCGGCCTCGCCAACGTGGAAGTGGTCATGCACCCGCACTGGTATCAATACCGCGGGAGAGTCGACGACCGCCCTGCCGCAGAAGGCGGCTCCTACCAAAATGCCACCCAGGTCCGTTTCAAATTCCAATCGCCGGAAAATGGTTCGATTTTTGCGAAAGGCGACAGTTTCTGGAATAGCGCCACTTATCCAGTTCCTTACTTTGTCGAGAACTCGATCGATTTTCTCGATGCCGAGGGCGAGTGGTTCCTTGATACCGCCGCCGACACCCTCTACTACAAGCCGCGTCCGGCTGAATCCATGCCCAGCGCCACCATCGAGGCCCCGGTGCTGGAAAGGCTGATCCAGATATCCGGAAGCTCCTCCGGCAACAAGGTGCGCAATGTCCGCTTTGAAGGGCTTACCCTTACCCAGACCGGCTGGAATGGCCCCAGCACCAAAGGTTCCGCCATGACCCAGGGTTCCAGGGAACTGGTCCAACCCTTTGCGAAGCATGGAGCGATCACGGTGCAGTATGCCGACAATCTGGATATCGCTTTCTGCAAGTTCCGCTTCCTCGGCTTCACCGCCATTTCCTATGTGAAGGGAGTCACGGGCGGCTCCATCCGCAACTGCGATTTCCGTTGGCTCTCCGGGAACGGCATCGTGATTCATGACGATGGCAATCAGAACCCGACCGCAGGGGAAGAGTGCCAGAACATCCGGATCGTTAACAACGGCATTTATCGATTCGGCCAGCAATACAGCAATGGCATTGGCATCGTCAGTTATTTTGTGAAACGCATGCTCATCGCGGACAATGAAATCTGTTACGGCCCCTACATGGGCACCCAGACGGGAGGGCAGACCGGTGGCCACGAGGAAGCGGGCATGAAGGACAACATTCTGAGAAACAATTATGTGCACCATGTGATGCAGTTCCACGATGACGGCGCGGCGTTTTACACGCTGGGCCGCCAGCAAGGGACACATGTCGTGGACAACTGGGCGGACTCGATCCTGGATGCCCAGCTCACCGGCGGCTACCCTGTGGCTGGAATCTATGCCGATAACTACTCGGAATTCATCACCTTCGAGCGCGACGCCAATGTGAATTGCTCCAGGGCCATCAACCAGAATACCGGCGGTGGAGTGCAGAATATTCGATTGATTTCCAATGTCACCACAGCGGAACCGACCATCATCGATTATGCGGGGCGCAAGGCGAACTATGTCATGCCGACCAAGATCGAGGCCGAGAACATGACGACCACCGGTGGAACCACCGAGTCAGGAGTATCCGCCTACTCCAACGATGCGGGGCGCACTTTCAGCGCGGCCGGAAATCTCAGTACCACCTTTACCGGTGCGGCCGGAACCTATAACATCCACGGGGCTTATGTCACCGGGGACAGCGCCGCGGCGAGTTATGTGCTGCGTGTGAATGGAACGAGTGTTGATTCGTGGTCCGCAGAGCTGACCCCGGCTGGCACAGGACTTCAAATCCGCCATCGGATCAAGCGTGCGGTCACTCTTCCCGCCAGCGCCGTGATCCGGCTCGATGTCACTCCCGTTTCCGGGACTCCGGCCAAGGTCGATTATGTGGAAATCTATGGCAGGCAACTCTCAACACCCCTCGCACCCGAGGGCCTCACGGCCAACGGAGTTTCCTCCACGAAAATCGCCCTGACCTGGGAGGGCTGGACGGGAGATGCCACGTCTGCATCATATACTATTTCCCGGGCGACTTCCCTAGCTGGTCCGTTTACCAACGTCGCCACGGGAATCACCAGCACGACCTGGATGGACTCACACTTGGTGCAAGGCACTGCGTATTTCTACAGAGTCACCATGACCACGGCCCTGGGCACGAGCCCTGCCAGCGCGACCGTGAGTGCCACGCCGCGTGCGTTTTCCAGCATGACCACGCTGGAAGCCAGCGCGGATGCCTTTGTCCGAGGAGGTGGCAGCGCCAATGCCAACTCTGGCACTGCGACGACACTCACCGTCAAGAATGCCACTACCGCCGACAATTATCGGAAGGCATACGTCCGCTTCGATCTTGCCGGGCAAGACATGCACGCCACCCCGAACGCTTCACTCCAGTTCGCCGTCTCCAGTGCTTGGGTTGATGCGACGCCATGGCAGGTCTATGGATTGAAAAACGCGGATGCTGGGGAATCCTGGGGCGAGAATACCATCACGTGGAACAATGCACCGGCCAACACGACGGGGTCGGGAGACGGACTCGTCAGCAGCCGGGTGACGCTGCTCGGCACGCTTGCCGTCACCGGAGCTCAGCCACTGGGACAGGTGTTGGAACTGCGGTCCGCAGCTCTGGATGCGTTTCTTTTGGCGGATACCGACAACCGGGTGACATTCATCGTCACCCGCGCCAGCACCGCAGCCGGCAATTCCATCGTGGCCTCCAGGGAAGACACCACGTTCGCAGCTCCGGCACTGGAATTTGACAGAAGCGTGCCGGGCTTCATTGAAATCAATGCCAGCACCCAGCGATATGAGATTTCCACGACGGCGACTACCAACAGCATTTCCAACTTCACCGTCCCCAGCGGCACCTACCGCAAGCTGGTGCTGATCGCGAGTTGGGAACAAGGGAATCCGGCGACCATCAGCAGCGCGACTTGGAACGGAAGTCAGAATTTCACGGTAGCGGTGAAATCCGCATCCGGAAGAAACGCGGCCATCCTCTACCTCGACGACCCGACCCCGGGCACCGGCAACATCGTCGTGACCTTCGCTACGGCCACCCAGTCACGCGTCGGCGTACTCAGCTTGGTGGGCACCGCGCGGGGTGTGGCGAGAACTTCGACCTCCTCCGGCGTTACCGGCAGCTTGATCGTGCCGGTCAATGAGTGCCTGGTGACAGGCGTTTACACATCTAACAACTTGCCTGCGATCACCGGTCCCTTCGCCAGCACCCTCTATAACGGCGATTCGGGTTCGTGCGCCGGCGACGCGGGTTACCAGATTGTGCCAACGGCGGGCTCCGCCAATTACTCTTGGACAGTCAGTGCCCCTGTGTCCGACAATAACGCTCTCGCCGCCTTCGCGCCAGCGGCTGCCGCACTGGTCATCACCACCACCAACCCGGCGGACAATACGACCGATGTGCCCGTCGCTGCCAATCTCGTCGTCACCTTCAGCGAGCCGGTCGCAAAGGGAATCGGCACGGTCACGCTTAAAAGAAACTCAGACAACAGCACGGTCGAGAGTTTCAACGTCGCTTCCTCACCGAGGCTCGTCTTCAGCGGACAAACCCTGACCATCGATCCGACCATCGATCTCAGTCTCGGAATGGGTTATCATGTCCTGATCGACTCTACCGCGATCATCGATACTTCCGGCGGTCATTCCTTCGCAGGCATTTCCAACTCCACCGCATGGAACTTCACCACCGCCGCTCCCCCTGCCAACACTTTCTCCAGTTGGATTTCCAACCCCGCTTTCGGGCTAGCCGTTGCCGACCGGGATCTCGCCGACGATCCCGACGGTGACGGCATCGACAATGGTGTGGAAAACTTTTTAGGCACCCACCCCGGTGCCACCACGCAGGGACTCGTCGCCGGCATCAGAAGCGGCAACACCTTCACATTCACCCACCCGCAGAATTCAAGTCCCGCCGCCGATGTCACTGCAAGCTACCGCTGGTCCAGCGATCTCGCCACCTTTCACCTCGGCGGTGCCACGAACGGCGGGACCACCGTGAACTTCACCACCCAAGCAAATACGCCCTCACCCGGTATCACCACCGTCACTGCCACCATCACGGGAACGGCCATCAGTAACCTGTTCGTCCGTGTGAATGTGACTCAACCCTGAACCGAATGCGTTGCCACCTCTCCTTGCTTCTCACGCTGTTCTTGACTGCCTTTCTCTCGTTCCAGGCCGCAGCACAGATCACCGTGATCAATACGAGTCCCCTGGTATCCGCCGTGGCCGACGATCCCAAGACTGCCGTGCTCTCGTTCAACGCCGGAGCCGCTGCGAACAAACTGATCGTCCAGGTGAGTGCGGAAGGACAGGAAGTGGACTCGATCACCTATCAGGGAGTCGCCCTGAAGCCAGCGCTCGTGGGTGCCGGTAGCGCGCGAAACAAAGGGATCTTCTATCTGGACAACCCGTTCACCGGTGGCGCGGCCGATCTCTCGGTCACCCTTGGAGTAGGGATATCGAACGGGATCGCCATCGCGGTGGTCTCGGTTTCCGGGGCCGCCCCCGGAGTCGCAGCAGTCGCCTCGACGGACACCGCAAGCAGCGTGACAGTAACGGTGCCGGTGTCCGGAAGTTTTGTCGTCGCCGGGTATGCTGACAATGGCAGCGACACGATCACACTACCCGCGGGGCACACTGCTTTGTATAACTCCACCAACATCGGCTCCGCGCACGGGGCGGCGAGTTATGCCAATGGCCAGACCGCAGGCTCAAAGACCTACACCTTCGGCGACCCCAATCTCACATCTCCGTCAACATCCGCCGCCGTCTTCGTGCCGGCCTCTGCCGCCCCGGTCATCACGGGCATCAGCCCGGCCGCTGGTGCTATCAGCGTCCCGCCAGACGCCGATCTGGTAGCGAACTTCAGCGAGCCGGTAATGGCCGGCAGCGGCAACATCCAATTGTGGAAGTCCGGCGGGAGCTCTCCCGTTGAGTCCTTTCCTGTGGCCACTTCCCCTCAAATCACCATTGCAGGATCGACCGTTACCATTGATCCATCGGCAAACCTCGCTGCCAACTCCATCTACTACGTTTTGATCGCTTCCACAGCGGTCGTCGATACTTCAGGTGGAAATGCGTTCGCGGGAATCAGCAGTTCCTCCTCGTGGTCGTTCTCCACCGGCAGCACCCCGCCGCTATCTGCCAGCTTCTCACCAAGGGACAACCTCTTCGGCGTGGCCTTGAATGCCAATCTGGTAGCGACCTTCGGCGAGGCAATTCAGAAGGGGACCGGCAACATCACCATCCGCAAGGCCGACGGCACGGTATTTGAAACCATCAACGTGACCTCCTCCGCCGTCACCTTGTCCGGAGGGACGGTAACCATCAATCCCGTCAACAACTTCGTTGCCGGTGCTGGATACCATGTGCTCATCGACGCCACCGCCCTCCGCAATACCGCCAGCCAATATTACGCGGGCATTTCGGATCCCACCGTGTGGAACTTCACCGCGCTGCCAGACCTGACCACGGTGGATGGACGGCTCACCCGGATGATGCAGAATAACATCACCAACCCTTATCCCAGCACGACGAGTTCAGCGGGCATGGCCTCTTATGCGCTGGCTGCCTTCCATTTGGGCACCGACCTGATAACTGCCAACAACTACATCAACCAGTTTCAAAGCCTCTATCCCGTTCCGGACAATGACACGATCGACTTCGATTCCTACTTCTGGCTGCACCTGATCTGGCGCATCTACCATGATCCCGTGATGAACGCGCGGCTGACGAAGCAGGCCCGCACCGACATTCAAGACATGATGTGGAATTTCATCCGGACGCGCAGCAGAACCAGCGACGCGGTGGGCGACACATGGGTCTATCACGACAGCGAGAACCACGACGCCATGCAGAAGAGCAGCTTTCTGCTCTGCTCGGAGGCCCTCAAGGATGCGCCCGGTTATGGATCCAACATGACCCTCGCCGATGGACAGACCCTCGCCCAGCACGCCACCGCCTGGAGCGGGTATTTCCAACGCTACTTCACCGCCCGCGCCGGGGAGGGCATCAATGCCGAGATCGCCAGCCCGATCTACGCCAAATACAGCGTCGGGGTTTATTACAACCTCATGGACTTCGCGGAATCGCCGTTGCTGCGCACCCTGGTACAACGATTCGTCACGCTGTATTGGGCGGACACCGCTTCGGACTGGACCCTTTCCGGCGTGCGCGGCGGTGGAGAGGCGCGCTGCTATAAGGACAGCTATGTCCGCCTCGGCACCCAGTATTCGTTCCACTCGCTGCTCTATGGTTATGGATGGCACGCCAATTCCGGTACAGTCCGCGCCTATGGCATGATTCCCGCCACCAGTTCTTACCGGGTACCAGCGCTCATCACCGCCTGCGCCGCCGCTCCCGCCCGCCCGAACTATCTCTACACCTCCCGCCGCTTTGGCCGCGCCGGCAGCGTCGTTGGGGATAACAACTTCATCGCCTTCGACAGCGGCAACTCAAACCTGCGTCGCGACACCTGGGTCACGCCCGATTATACCATGGGCACCATGACCTTTGACATGAACCGGCAATACACCCAGATCAGCGACCAGAACCGCGCGATGGGAGTGATGTTCGCCTCCGGTCCGAACAACCGGGTGATGGTTTTTGGCAAAGGTGCCTCTTTCGACGATAAAAGTTATGCCGACCTAAGCGGTGTGACCCGCACGAACTGCATGGTGGTGCAACGCGACCAAAACGCCAATAACACTGGCAGCGGCACCTTGGTATTCGTTCCGAACGCCCTCTGGAACGCCCGCATTGAAGCCAGCAACTGGTTGTTTCTGCAAAGCGGCAATGCCTACTGTGCGATCCGCCCCGCAGGCGGCGCTTACGCCGCGACGACAGCCTCTAACGGAGTGGATCTTTCCCTGGGAAACATCTGGGCTCCGGTCATCATCCAGATGGGCCAGGCGGCGAACTATGCCGACTTCGTCGCGTTCCGTGCATCGGTGATCGCCAACTCTCTCACATTTTCGTCCAACACACTCAACTACACCAGCGAGGCGGGTGATGTTTTCACCGTCTACGCCAACAGCAAAACCACGCCGCAGGTGAACGGAAGCACCGTGAACCTCAATCCGGCCAAGACCTACGACAGCCCCTATCTCTCGATGACCCATGGCACGGATCTGGCAACGGTTTCCTATCCCGGTTACAACAATCTGTCGCTGAATTTCGACCCCGCCTCCACCAGCTTCATCGGAGTCAATGCAGGCACCCAGCGATATCAGAGCACCTCGCAGACCACCAACACCATCAACTTCACCGTGCCCAGCGGTAGCAATCGCAAGCTCGTGCTGCTCGCCAGTTGGGAAAATGGAAATCAGGGCATCAGCGCGACGTGGAACGGAACCCAGGCTTTCGCGGCGGCAGTGAATACCACATCCGATAGAAACGCGGCCATCCTTTACCTCGATGCTCCCACCGCAGGCACCGGCAACATTGTGGTGACCTTCCCCATGAACACCCCATCACGTGTCGGAGTGCTGAGTTTGGTGGGCGTCGCGCCTGGCGTGGCGAGAACCTCGAGAGCCTCCGGCAGATCCGGCAGCCTGAACCACCCGGTCGATGGCAGTTTCGTGGCAGGCGTTTACACGTCCAACGGCTTACCCACGATCAACGGCCCCTTCTCCACCACACTTTATAATGGAGATGCGGGCTCATGTGCGGGAAACGCGGGCTACCAAGTCATGCTGACAGCGGGCACCATGAACTACACATGGTCGGTCACCAACCCTGTCGAAGATAGCCACGCTCTCGCCGCCTTCGTGCCGGCAAGCGCCGCACCGGTGTTGCTTTCCGTCAATCCAGCGGACAACGCCACAGCGGTTCCCATCACAGCCAACCTCGTCGCCACCTTCAGCGAACCGGTATTGAAAGGAACCGGCACCATCAGTATCAAGAGAACTTCTAACAACAGCACGGTCGAGAGTTTCAATGTTGCCACTTCGTCCGCGCTCACCTTCAGCAGCCAGACGCTTACCATCAACCCCACAGTCAACCTCGATTACCTAACAGAATGTTATGTTTCGATCGATCCCACCGCTTTCATCGATACCTCCGGCGGCCATGCCTTCGCAGGCATTTCCAGCACCACCGCATGGAGCTTCACCACTGCTGCGGCCCCCGTCTCCACCTTCTCCAGTTGGATTTCCAACCCCGCTTTTGGGCTAGCCGTTGCCGACCGGGATCTCGCCGACGATCCCGACGGTGACGGCATCGACAATGGTGTGGAAAACTTTTTCGGCACCCACCCCGGTGCCACCACGCAGGGACTCGTCGCCGGCATCAGGAGCGGGAATTCCTTCACCTTCACTCACCCGCAGAATGCAAGTCCCGCCACCGACCTCACCGCGAGTTATCGCTGGTCCACTGATCTATCCACCTTTCACCTCGGCGGTGCCACCAGCGGCGGCACTGCCGTGAACTTCATCACCCAGGCGAACACACCCACTCCCGGCTTCACACGCGTCACCGCCACGGCCACCGGGACGCTTCCCGCCCGTCTGTTTGTCGATGTCAAGGTGACGGGACCTTGAGCCTTCTTTCCAGCGAACACACCAACATCACATCATGTATCTCAAACATCTCTTTCTCACCCTTATATTGCACGCCACGGCCGCAGGCACCGAGCGACCGCCTAACATTCTATTCATCGCCATCGATGACTTGCGCCCCGAACTCGGTTGTTATGGGGCCCCTCAAGTCAAAACACCGCACATCGACAAGCTCGCCGCCAGCGCCATGCGCTTTGATCGCGCGTATTGCCAGGTGCCGATCTGTATGGGCTCCCGAGCCTCCCTGATGACCGGCATGCTGCCGACATCGAAACGCTTCGTAGGCGATTGCCGCATGGATGTGGATGTTCCCACAGCAGCAACCTTGCCGGAGGTTTTCCGCAAAGCCGGCTACACCACGCTATCTAACGGAAAGATCTATCATAACATTGAGGATGCGGCGGACCGAAGCTGGAGCGAGGCACCTTGGATCACCCGCGACAACATGCGAAGCTTCGACCCGGAAACCAAGCGCCGACTCTCCAAGACCAAAAAGCGCGGGCGCATCTATGAACTTCCCGATGTGACCGACGACGCCTATCCCGATGGCGAAACGGCGCAAAAGACCATCAAGGATCTCCAGCGCCTCAAGCAGGACGGAAATCCATTCTTCCTCGCCTGCGGATTCTTCAAACCCCACATGCCGTTCTACGCTCCGAAGAAATACTGGGATCTCTACCCGCGTGATTCGATCCAACTGGCTACCAACCGCAGACGCCCGGCCAAAGCACCCGAGCAGCTCAAAGGCAGCGGCGAGTTCCGAAGTTATCATCTCGCGGATATGGATCCGAACTCGGACGAGTTCCACCGCGTCATGCGCCACGGCTACCTCGCGTGCACCAGTTATGCCGACAAGCTCACTGGCGATGTGCTTGCAGAACTCGACCGCCTCGGCCTCGCGGACAACACCATCGTCGTGCTCTGGGGCGACCACGGCTGGCATCTCGGCGAGCACAATTTCTGGGGCAAGCACAACACCATGCACCTCGCCACCCGCGTGCCACTCATCGTAAAAGTGCCGGGCAAAAAGCCAGGAGCCACGTCCTCGCTCGTGGAAACCGCCGACCTCTTCCCGAGCTTGTGCGCGCTTGCAGGCATTGCCACCCCTGCCAATGTGCAGGGTCGGGATTTCACCGCGCTGCTCGATGCTCCGCAAAAACCCTTCCACAAAGCTGCTTACAGCCGTTTCCTAAACGCCGACGCCGTCATTACCGATCACTTCAGTTACACCAGTTACGAGGGAGGAAAATCAGAAATGCTCTACGATCTATCCAAAGATCCCCAGGAAAACAGAAACGTGGCTGGCGATCCCGAGCATGCCGGGACGATCGCAACGATGAAAAAGTTGCTCAAGAAGCGCCAGGCCCAAGCGGCGAAGTAGCACTGCGGCCGTTTCTCGTTTCAACAAACGTGCCATAGATACTGTCTGAATGCTGTTGAGGGCAAAATTCATTTAGATTGTTAGAAATTGATTCCCCAGCCTGAGCTCCGTCTCAATGGCTCTTGCAAAATCCTCCAGCTGAAAGCCAATTCCTTGTAATCGAAACTTCATTACTATGCGTTCACTTCATCACTTCCTCTATTTACTCGCAGTCGCGCTTCTCCCGCTTGCGGCAGCCGAGGCACCGCGTCCGAATATCCTCTTTGCCTTTGCCGACGACTGGGGCCGGCACGGAAGCGCTTACGCAAAGCTCGACGGGCCGGGCACGGTGAACGACATCATCCAGACTCCGGCGTTCGATCGCCTGGCGCGCGAAGGCGTGCTTTTCCGGCGCGCGTTCGTGTCCGCGCCGAGTTGCACGCCGTGCCGCAGTGCGCTGCTCTCCGGGCAGCATTTCTGGCGGACTGGGCGCGCGTCGATCCTGCGCGGCGCGGTGTGGGATGGGTCGAATCCGGCGTATCCACCGATGCTGCGCAAGGCGGGGTATCACATCGGCAAGATGTATAAGGTCTGGGGACCGGGCTCGCCAAATGATGCACCTTACGACGGAAACAAACACGCCTATCAAAAAGCGGGCGGACGCTTTAACCAATTCTCGATAAACGCGACGAAGCTTGTGGCTGCGGGCAAGTCCGTGGAGGCGGCGAAGCAGGACCTTTACGCGGAAGTGACGGCGAACTTCGATGCCTTCCTCGCTGCCCGGAAATCCGGCCAGCCGTTCTGCTTTTGGTTCGGGCCGACGAATACGCATCGCAAGTGGATCAAAGGCTCGGGCAAGGCGCTCTGGGGGCTGAACCCCGACGACTTGAAAGGCAAGATGCCGCCCTTCCTTCCCGATGTGCCGGAAGTGCGCGAAGATCTCGCGGACTATCTCGGAGAGGTGATGGCCTTCGACGCCGCGCTCGGGCTGCTCATCAAAAAACTTGAGGCCATCGGCGAACTCGACAACACGCTCATCGCTGTGAGTGGCGACCACGGTGCACCAGGCTTCCCGCACGGAAAGTGCAATCTGTATGACTTCGGCGCGGGCGTGCCTCTGGCGATTCGCTGGGGCGGCGCCAAAGGCGGGCGGGTGCTTGACGACCTCGCGAGCCTCACGGATCTCGCTCCCACTTTTCTCGAAATTGGTGGCGTGAAGGTGCCCGATGTGATGACCGGTCGCAGCCTCGTGCCGCTGTTGAGGTCGGAGAAAAGCGGGCAGGTGGATCCGGCGCGAAATGCTGTCTTCATCGGGCGCGAACGGCATGTGGAAAACGCGCGCGACGGTTTCCTGCCCTACCCGCAGCGCGCGATTCGCACGCACGATTTCCTGTTCATCCGCAACTTCAAGCCCGAGCGCTGGCCGCTTGGCGAACCCTACCGGCTTGACGGTGCCAATCCGCCAAGCGTGAAAGACATCACCGAAAATACACGCGTGACGCTGCCCGATGAAGACGCCGGCCCGACGAAGGCGTGGCTCGTCCGTGTGCGCAACGACCCGAAGTGGAAAGCCCACTTTGAATGGGTCTATGGCCGGCGCGATGGGGTGGAGCTTTACGACCTGAAGGCAGACCCGCATCAGGTGAAAAACGTCGCCACCGTCCCGGCATACGCCAAGGTCCGCACCGAGCTGGAGCGGCGCCTCATGGCTGAACTCAAACGCACCGGCGACCCGCGTCTTGTGGACGACGGCAAATTCTTCGAGACCCCGCCGATGGCTGGCCCGACCGGCGATGGCAATGACCGTGAAGGCGGCGACGTGACGCCCGATGATCTCCGCCGCGGACCTGCAAAAAGATAACTGCAAAGCATGAAACCGCTCGTCCTTCTCACCACCTTGCTGTTCGCATCTATTCCCGATCTCTTCTCCGCCGATGTGCCAAAATCGAACATCATCCTCATGATGGGCGATGACCACGGCTGGGAGGAAACCGGCTACAACGGGCATCCGCATGTGAAAACTCCGGTGCTCGATGAAATGGCAGCCACGGGCCTCAAGTTCGAGCGCTTTTATGCAGCGCATTCGAGCTGCTCACCGACCCGCGCGAGTTTCCTCACCGGCCGCCACCCGAACCGCATGGGAACCTTCGCGCCAGGTTGGTCGTTGCGGCCGGAGGAAACCACCATCGCCCACTTGCTCGCCAAGGCCGGCTACCATTGCATGCATCTCGGCAAATGGCACGTCGGTGCGGTGAAAACAGGCTCGCCGGTGAACCCGGGCGCGATGGGGTTCCACGAGTGGCTGTCTCATGATAACTTCTTCGAAATGGACCCATCGTTCTCACGCAATGGTGGCCCGCCCGAAGTATTCAAGGGTGAGAGCTCGGAGATCCTCATCCGCGAGGCCATCGCTGGCATCGGACGTGCGCGGGCGGCCAATAAACCGGTATTTCAAGTTATCTGGTTCGGTTCGCCGCACGAGCCCTATAGTGGCCTGCCTCAGGACCTCGCACTCTACGACGACCTGCCCGCCAAATACCCGAAAATGGTCGGCCTCACCTCTAACGAAACCGGCGGCAGCATCCGGCGTCCGCAGGGTGAGGTGCTGCGCGAGCGTTACGCGGAAATTACCGCCATGGACCGCGCCATCGGCATGCTGCGCAAGTATCTAACAGAACGTGGATTGCGCGACGATACCCTGCTGCTTTACTGTGGCGACAATGGCACCTCGCCCGAGAGCGCGCTGGGTTTTCCCCACCGTGGAGCCAAGGGCGAAATCCATGAAGGCGGCACCCTGGTGCCCGGTGTGATGGAATGGCCGGGGCGTATTTCGAATCCGCGTTCCACCCATTTCCGCGCGTCCACCAGCGACTTGCTACCCACCCTCACCGCAATCACCGGCCAGGCTCTGCCGGACCGCCCGCTTGATGGCATCGACCTCATGCCCGCGATCAATGGCAAGGTGGACGCCCGCCCTTCACCCATGGCCTTCTGGGAATTCGAAACCCGGCGGTTGATGTCCTCGAAACCGAAACCCTACATCGATCCCGCATTGCAGGAAGGCACCACCCCACTGGTCAAGCGCAGCGGCGGAAAGGCTACCCGGGATTTCCTCAACTTCCACTATCCCGCGATCAACGCTGAGGATCACATCGGTCCGCGCGCCATCATCGAAGGTGATCACAAACTCGTCATCCGCGAGCGGAAGGGCGAAACAAGCATCGAGCTGTTCCATCTGAAATCCGATCCCGCTGAAAAATCCAACCTCATCGATCAACAACCCGAACTCGCCCGCAGACTCCAGTCCGACCTGCGCAAGTGGCAGGACTCGGTGCTCAACAGTCTAACAGGATCGGACTACCGGGACGCAAAATGAACATCCTCCTCTGTGCTGCCACCATTTTGTTTGCCAGCTTCCTCGACCTGATCAGGTATCATGTGGCCGATTGGGAATCTTCCTTCAAGTCCCCAACCGACGAGGCGTGGCATTGGGTTTGCGGGTTCTGGATCAACGGCACATCAGCGGAGATCTCTGAAGCCGCCCCCTGGGTATCGGGTTGCAGCGCGGGGAATGTCGCCGTCAAACCAAGACGGCCTACCAAACATGACGGCATAGCTTTCGGGCCGGAAAGTCCGCCTCACCCCTTTGAAAGCGATCTGGTAGCAGAGGGCGGATTTGAACCGCCGACCAAAGGCTTATGAGTCCTCTGCTCTACCACTGAGCTACTCTGCCAGATCCGATGAGCGGAAATTCCGCCCGGGGAGGCAGGTGGTTACCTTCCGGCACCCGGATTGTCCAATGGAAATT
The DNA here is from genome assembly GCA_040399845.1 of Luteolibacter sp. Lineage (GTDB taxonomy): Bacteria > Verrucomicrobiota > Verrucomicrobiia > Verrucomicrobiales > Akkermansiaceae > Luteolibacter. Next base: position 38,214 of record JBBARN010000023.1, read on the forward strand.
TGAAATGGCCGGATTTTCCAGCTTGGGATCGACATCCAGCAAGGGATGGCGATAGCCTGACCGGGATGAAACGCCGCAACTTGCCGTCTTTGTGGCTGGTTGTGCCCGGCGCATTCCTTGTGGCAATCGCCTTCTGGTCGTTGCGGAGTTGCTCGCCGCCTGAGGCAAAATCCCCAGCCGCCGCCACGGCAAATCCCAGGAATCTCCGCACGGAAGCCACCCAGAGGCCGGATTTCGAGACTTGGAACCAACGATTTTCCAAACAACTTCCACCACCCCCACAACTCAGGCCGCTCGCAGAGAACGGCACTGGCGTCCTGCCAAACGGCCTGCGCTACGTGGTCCTGAGACACGCGGAGAATCCCGGGGAAGTCAGCCTCCGTTTGCAGATCCGCGCCGGATCCATCCACGAAACCGACGACGAGCGTGGCTTCGCACACTTTGTAGAGCACCTCGCGTTTGCGCCTACAGACCGCCGCCCGGACGGGAATGCGCTGGAGGCATTCCAACGCTTCGGTGTGAAAATGGGAGCGGACTCAAACGCCCACACCGCCGTCGATCACACCCGCTACTGCCTCGACCTCCCCCTCGCCGATGACGAGGCCTTGGAGGTGGCATTCGGGTTTCTCCGGGATGTGGCGGACGGCATTCGTTTCGATCCCGAGGAAGTCGAAAAAGAGCGCGCAGTGATCCTCCGCGAGCTTTCGGAAAGGGAAAAACACCAAGCCTTCGCCCTCCGTAGCGCCGCCTTGTTCAAGGGCGTGCGGGCTGCCGAACGCCTGCCGATCGGCCTGAAGGAGGTGGTGGAAACCGCCACTCCGGAAAAACTCCGCGCCTTCTGGCAAAAACATTACGTTGCCCCACGAATGACGCTTGTGATCGTGGGCGATCTCCACGAAGCGGAAACCATCGCCCGCATCCAACGCCATTTCGGCTCGCTTCCCGCCTGCCCGGCCCCGCCCGCGCCACTTTCGGGAAATCCGCTAGGCGATCGCCGCCCATCGCTCGATTTCATCCCACACGATGATTTCGATGGCATCCGCGTCACTCTCGCCGCCCCGCAACCCATCGAAACGCCCCCGGATAGCCCCGAAGAAAGGCGGCTGGAAGTCGTCGAGTCTGTCGCCCTCAGGATGCTCCAGAATCGGCTCGGCCGCCGCTTCGAACGGGCACGCATCCTCGGCGTCCAGCCCCAAGTGAAGCGGGTGGAATTGATGCCCGGCATCTCATGGTTGGAAATCGTCTCCGAGACATCAAAAGGCCGGGAACCCGCCGTCATCTATCGGATGCTCGCCGAATACCACCGCGTCCTCGCCCACGGCTTTGAACGGGCGGAGTTCGCCGAAGCCCGATGGATGGTCCGGCAATCGATCCGCCAAAACTTTGCCCGCCGCATGAGTTCCTCCACCTCCACCCTCGCGGATGAACTCAACGAAGGCCTGCATAGAGGACGTCGGCCGGAATCGCCCAGGGATGAATTGAACCGCTCTCTCACCGACCTCGCCGCGTTGGATGCACTGGAGTGCCTCACATGGTTGCAAAGCGCCTGCAACCATGCCGCCCCGCGCATGGCTCTCTCCGGCGAGGTTGATGAAAACGACAAGTCGTTTTTGGAAATGTTCATCGCGGAAGCCAGCAAACCTCAGGAGCCGCTCGCGCCTTCGGCATCGGTCGCACCCCTTTACATCGAGCCATTTCCACAACCTGGATTGATATCATCCCGGAAATTATATGATAGCAATGGATATGTGGAAGCCCTGTTTGCCAACAAGGTGCTGGTCCGCCTCGCACCCATGCCATCCATGGGCGGTCATGTGGAAGTTCGGGTGGACGCGGGCTACGGAAAACATTCCATTCCTCCGGACAAACCCGGCCTTGCGCTGGCGGCCGATCTCAACGGCTCGTGGTATCCGATGGGTAAATGGAGGCAGCTTCCCATGCGGGCCGCGCTGGCGGAAGAAGATGTGAGCATCCGCTTCGAGTGCCAAGGCGATGCGTTTTCCTGGTCAGGTTCCACGCATCGGGATGAACTGCGCAGACAGTTGGAGTTGTTATGTGCTTGCACCACAAAGCCTGGTGCCATCGAACCCGATCATTCATGGAAACCTACCGAATCGATCCTCGTCACCCTTCAATCCTACATCGATTCCCGATATTCCACCTTTTTTCAAGCAATGACGCGGGCAATCACCGGCAATGATCCACGCTTCGAACTTCAACCCATCGGTTTCATGGAGCGGAATGCGGAGGAACTCGCCACTTGGATGAAATCCGATCTCGAAGACTCCCGGTTGCGCATCATCATCACCGGCGATTTTGAACCGCAGCAGGCCCTCGACGACATCGCCGCCACCTTCGGAGCCCTGCCGATGAGGCAGGCGTGGGATGCTCCCGCTGCTTACCCTGATTTGTCTCTGCCGCTTGAAGGATTGCAGCGGGTTCCTTCGGCGCGGAATTCCAAAGTCGCATCCACCAATCTCGCCATTCCGCTCCCTCTTCCCCGAGATGCCGATGACCAACTGACAAGAGAGATATACTTTTCCATCCTCAAACAACGCCTGTTTTCCCAAATCCGCGAGGAAGCGGGCGAGAGCTATTCGCCCACAGCCACTCTCATGCAGCCATCGGATGCCGACTCGCCATGGCTCGTCATACAAGTGCCCTGCGCCCCCGGAAGAGAAGAGGAACTGGCAGTTCAACTGCGCGAAATCCTGCAATGCCTCGCCGTCGATGGCTGGTCCCACGACGAAGCCAACCGCGCCATCCGGCCCATCCTGTTTTCCTATCAGCGCCTTCGCCATCATCCGCACCACTTCGCCGAGTTCCTTACCGACCCCAAGCTCCTACCCTCCCCCGCCGAACTCCAGGAATCTCAACTTCATCGTCTGCTCCCAAAGGTGAGGGAACTCGCCACTTATCTAACAGAAAAAGAACCCGTGGAGTTGAGAGTCGAAGCGAGCGAGTAAACGGGGGCCGATGACATGATGCATCCTCTCCGGCATCTCCGGCTTCGGGGCCGTGGTCGAGGATCCAGTTGGCTTCGGCCAAGTTTACAAGAGGTCTGGCGAGCGCTTACCTGCACGGCAGTAAGAACCGAACGGGGCACTAACCGCTTGACAATCCCCATTTCATAGCTACATGACGTAGCTATGAAAACTGCAAAGATCTTTCAGCACGGTGGTAGTCAGGCGGTGCGACTGCCAAAGGCCTTCAGGTTCTCCGGTTCCGAAGTTCTCATCGAGAAGCATGGTGACGAGGTTGTGCTCCGACCTGTCACCCATACCCAGTTCAAAACCTTCACCGACATCGCCCGGCACCTTGCTGAAAGCTTCCCGGACAACGCGGAGTTCCCAGAGCCGCCGCCCCGTCCTTCCACTCACGAACGCTCCATTTTGGAGTTCTGATCCATGTCCGAGACGCCTTCTTATCTGCTCGATTCGAGCGCCTGCATTCCCATCCTGCGCAACAAGGCCGGTCTTGGCAAACTGCCCGCACCCGCCAAGACGGGTATTCCCATGATCGTAGCGGCCGAACTGTGGACCGGCGTAAAGAAAAACATGGCCACCCACCCTCAGCAAGCCGCCAAGCTCCAGGCATTTCTTGACCTGTTCACCATCCCGGTTTTCGACATCGACGCCGCTCTCCATTACGCGGAGATCCGCGCCGACCTCGAAGCCGTTGGCAAATCCATCGGCCCTCTGGACCTCCTGATCGCGGCCCAAGCCCGCAGCCTCAAAGCCACCCTCGTCACCGGCAACGCCGCAGAGTTCAAACGCGTCAAAGGTCTCAAAATCCGGGAGTGGCACCCCGCATGAACTCGAAGCCCAACACCACCGCCCGAACGTGGCCAAAGCAGGCGGCGGATTCCGTGAAGTCCTTGGGATGAGTTGAAGGAACTTCACCTTCCCAGCGCCAGTTTGAGGAACGGAGCCGTGCGTGATTTCTTCGAGGTGATGATCTTCTCTGGCGGGCCTTCGGCGACGATTTCGCCGCCGGCTTCTCCGGCTTCGGGGCCGAGGTCGAGGATCCAGTCGGCTTCGGCGGCGACGGCCATGTGGTGCTCGATGACGACGACGGTGTGGCCTTCATCGACGAGGCGGTGGAGAATGTCGATGAGGCGGCGGATGTCTTCGTGGTGGAGGCCGACGGTGGGTTCTTCGATGAGATAGATGTTGCGTTGTTCGAAGTGGGCGTTGTTGAGCGTGGCTTTGACGCTGCGGCCTTTGATGAGTTCGGAGACGAGTTTGATGCGCTGGGCTTCGCCGCCGGATAGGGTAGGCGAAGGTTGGCCGAGTTGGAGATAACCGAGGCCGGTATCGGCCATGAGCTTGAGCGGGTGGGCGATGCGCGGTTGGCTCTCGAAGAAGGCGGCGGATTCATCGATGGTCATGGCAAGGACTTCGCCGATGTTCTTGTCGCGGAAGGAAACTTCGAGCGTGGCGGGATTGTAGCGTTGGCCGTTGCAGGAATCGCAATGGACCCAGGTGGATGGCAGGAAATCCATTTCCAGTTTCACGCGACCATTGCCTTTGCACTCGGGGCAGCGTCCGCCATCGGTGTTGAAGGAGAATCGCGAGGCATCGAAGCCGCGCATGCGGGCTTCCGGAAGTTGGGCGAAAAGAGCGCGGATGTGATCGAAGACTTTCACATAAGTCGCCGGGCAGGAACGGGAGGTTTTTCCAATGGGCGATTGATCGACTTCGTAACAGGCTTTGAGTGGTTTGTTGCCGGTGACGGATTTGAAGGGAAGGGTGGCTTTGGATTTCTTGGCATCCTTGCGGCTGTTGGAGGCCGCCGCTACAGCGATGCACTGGTGCATGAGGGTGGATTTTCCGGAGCCGGAAATTCCTGTTAGAACGGTGAGTCGGCCGAGCGGAATGTTGGCGGTGACCTTCTTGAGGTTGTTCGCCGTGCACTCGGTGATGCTGAGGAAGGGATGGGTTTTCTTGATCTCGCGGCGGGAGCCTCGGGTGGGGTGGGTGAGTGGGTTGGTGAGGGCGCGGAGAGTGGGGGAGTTGATGGATGATTGATGATGGGTGATTGCCGATTTTTGATTTTTCTTCCGCGGGCCGGCTAAAGCCAGCGCTCCGTCCGGTGGGGGGCCTTGATAGACGATTTCTCCGCCGAGGCGGCCAGCGCCGGGGCCGAGGTCGATGAGGTGGTCGGCGGCGGCGATGGTGTCTTCGTCGTGTTCGACGATGATAAGGGAATTGCCGTGATCGCGGAGTTTGATGAGGGTTTTCAGGAGGGCGGCGTTGTCGCGCGGATGGAGACCGATGGTGGGTTCGTCGAGCACATAAAGCACGCCTCGAAGGTTGGAGCCAAGCTGGGCGGCGAGGCGGATGCGCTGGGACTCTCCGCCGGAAAGGGTGTTGCCGGAGCGATCAAGTTGTAGATACCCGAGGCCGACTTCCTGGAGGAAGGACAGGCGCTGTTTGATTTCCGGCAGGATGTCGCGGGCGATGAGTTTTTGGCGGGCGTCGGTGAAGTCGAGTTTGGCGAAGTGGTTGGAGGCGTTGGAGATGGAGAGGGAGGAGAGATCGGAGATGGAATAGGAGGTTGGGGTGTGGGAGGCTTTTTTGTTGGGTTGGGACAGGTTGTCCCAACCACTGAGTCGCACAGCTGACGCGGTGGGGTTGAGGCGGGAGCCGTGGCAGGCGGGGCATTCGATGAGTTCGGTGTCTTCCATGCGCTCGATGGCGCGGTCGGCATCGATTTCCGCTTCGAGCACGGAGTCGAAGCGGGCCGTGTCGAGGTGTTGGCGGCGTTTCGGAACGCGACCGTGGCCACGGCACTCGCCGCACCAGCCGTGCGGGGAGTTGAAGGAGAAGAGGCGGGGATCGAGTTCTTCGAAGGATTGGTTGCAGGACGGGCAACTGGATTTGGTGGACAGCAGGATGAACTTTTTGTCGGCAGTGAGGATTTTGATCAGGCCTTTGCCGATTTCGAGGGCGCGTTCGATCGACGATTGAAGATTGTTGATTTTCGATTTTTGGGTTTCGGCGATGACGATATCAATGTCGTGTTCCTTGAAGCGTTCGAGGCGGGTGAAGCCTTCGGCGTCTTTGAATTGTTTATCAACTAACAGGCGAGTGAAGCCTTGTTTGAGCGCCCACTCGGCGATCTCGGTGTGGTAACCTTTTTTGCCGCGGATGATGGGGGCGAGCAGAGTGACAGGACCTTTTTTGAGATGGAGGGCGATGGTGTTTTCGATGGCGGAGAGTGATTGTTTCTCAACCGGCACTTGGCAATCCGGACAGTAGAGGGTGCCGAGTTTGGAGTAGAGGAGTCGGATGAAATTCCATAACTCGGTGACGGTGGCGACCGTGGATTTTCCGCTGCCTTGGGAGACTCGTTGTTCGATGGCAACGGTGGGCGGGAGTCCTTGGAGTTGGTCGATCTCCGGTTTTTCCAATTGCTCCGCGAATTGGCGGGCGTAGGCGGACATCGAGTCGAGGAAACGCCGCTGGCCTTCGGCGAAGAGGATATCAAACGCGAGGGTGGACTTGCCTGATCCGGAGAGGCCGGAGATGACGACGAATTGATCGCGCGGGATGTCGATGGAGATGTTTTTGAGGTTGTGGTGGCGGGCGCCTCGGAGGGAGATGGAAAAGGTTGAGAGTTGAGAGTTGATGGTTGAGAGTCGAGAGGACGAGGCTGGCGTTTTTTTGGGGTCGAGGGCGTGGCGGAGATATAGGCCGGTGGGAGTTTTGAGTTTGGCAATTTCTTCGGGCGGGCCTTGGGCGACGAGTTGGCCGCCGTGTTTTCCGGCTTCGGGACCGAGGTCGAGAATCCAGTCGGCGGATTTGATGACTTCGAAGTTATGCTCGATGACGAGCAGGGTGTGGCCGGAATCGACGAGTTTCTGGAAAACGGTTAGAAGACGCTCGATGTCGGAGAAATGAAGGCCGGTGGTGGGTTCGTCGAGGATGAGGAGCTTGGAGCCTGGAGCGGAGAGCGGAGAGGAAGAAGAGCTGAGAAGTTGGCAGAGTTTGAGGCGTTGGGATTCGCCGCCGGAGAGGGTGTTGAGGGGTTGGCCGAGTTTGAGGTAGCCGAGGCCGACTTCGATGAGTGGGGCAAGCAGCCGGATGATTTGTTCGTGGCGTTTTGCATGGGCGGTTGGAACCCCATCGAGATCCGCGTAGAAGCTGGTGGCCTCGGTGACCGTGAAGTTGAGAATATCGTGGACTGATTTTCCCCGGTAGAGGAAATCGAGGGTGGACTTTTTATAGCGTTTTCCTTCGCAATCCGGACAGGTGACATAGAGGTCGGAGAGGAACTGCATTTCCACTTTCTCGAAGCCATTGCCCGCGCAGCGGTCGCAGCGGCCATCGCCGGAGTTGAAAGAGAAGAAGCCGGTTTGGGCTCCAATGGCTTTGGCTTCCGGGGTGCAGGCGAAGAGTTGGCGGATGGGATCAAAGGCACCGAGGAAAACGGCGGGCGTGGAGCGAGGGGTACGGGCGACGGCGGATTGATCGACGAGTTCGACGGAAGATAGGTGTTGGCTGCCCTTGAGTTCGCGGATGGGTGCGGGATCGCCTTCGGCTTCCTGGCCGAGTTTGCGTGCAAGATTCAGATAGATGACATCGTGGGCGAAGGTGGATTTTCCGGAACCGGAAACTCCTGTTAGACAGAGAAATAGGCCGAGCGGGAGGTCGGCATCGAGTTTTTTGAGATTGTGGCGGGTGGCTCCCTTGATGGAGAGGATTTGTTTGCCGGGCTTGCGGCGGGTGGTGGGGACGGGGATGGAACGGGTGCCGTTGAGCCATGGCAATGTGCCCGATTGATTGCCGATTGATGATTGAGGATTTTTGATTTTTGAATTTTTGGAGAGGGCGATGTTGGCGTTCCCTTGGAAGATGATTTGGCCGCCGTGTTGACCGGCGCCGGGGCCGAGGTCGATGAGGTGATCGGCGGCTTGCATGACGGTTTGCTCGTGCTCGACGACGACCAGGGTGTTGCCCTTGTCGCGAAGGCCGTGCATGACACCGACGAGGCGATCAATATCGCGGGCATGGAGGCCGACGGTGGGTTCGTCTAGGACAAACATCGTTCCTGTTAGGGATGCACCGAGACAGGTTGTTAGATTCACGCGTTCGACCTCACCACCGGAGAGGGTGCGGGTGGGGCGGTCGAGGGTGAGGTAGCCGAGGCCGACCTGATCGAGGTAGGAAAGGCGGGAGGAGATTTCGGTAAGGACGAGATCGAGGGTGGGATCCGTGGATTTGAGATTTGAGATTTGAGATTTGAGATTCTCAAACCATGGGAGGAGGTCGGAGATGGAGAGGGACCAGAGGTCGGGGAGGGATTTGCCGTCGATTTTGAAACAGAGGGCTTCCGGTTGGAGGCGCTTGCCGCGGCAGGTGGTGCAGGTGGTGTAAGAGCGGTAGCGGCTGAGGAAGATGCGGACGTGCATCTTGTAGGATTTGGTTTCCAGCCAATCGAAGAAACCTTTCACGCCATACCAATCGCCGGAAATCCAGAGGGCTTCGAGGGCGTCGATGTCTGGGGACTCGCCGGCTGAAGCCAGCGCTCCGTCGCCGTAGTAAATCCATTCCTGCTCGTCTTCTGTTAGATCTTCGAAGGGGGTTTTGATATCAATGCCGCGTTCCTTGCAGCAGCGGATGAGATCAATCTGGCATTCCTCGCCACGCTCGCCTTGGAAGGGTTTGATGGCACCTTGGGCGATGGAGAGGGTTGGGTCCGGGACGGCTTTTTCGAGGTCCAGTCCGATGATGCGGCCGAAGCCACGGCATTTCGGGCAGGCTCCGAGGGGAGAGTTGAAGGAGAAAAGGGCGGGGGTGGGGGCGCGCAGGGTGAAGCCAGTGGCGGGGTTGTGCCAGGTGGTGGAGAACGATCGGGTGAGCGTGCCGGATGCGGCTTGGATACTGGCGTGGCCTTTGCCGAGGTGGAAGGCGGCTTCGAGGGCTTCGAGGAGGCGGGTGTGGTTGGGTTTTGTTAGAGTGAGGCGGTCCTGAAGAATGGAGATTTGAGATTTGAGATTTGAGATTGGTGAAGAAGCCTCATCGGTCCGGATCACTTTTCCGTCATGGAGGATGCGGAGGTAGCCCTGCTGGTTGAGGAAGGGGAAGAGGTCTGCGGATTGGGTGTCTGGCGGGATGGGGATGGGGAAGGTGATGTAAATGGGCTGGCCGGCGAGGTTTTCGGTGGCCCATTTGGCGGCGGATTCGGGGGAGTCCGGCTGGATGATTTCACCGGTGTGGGGATCGTGACCGGTGGCGAGGCGTGGGTAGAGGAGTTTGAGGTAATCGTTGATTTCCGTGAGTGTGCCGACGGTGGAGCGGGTGGTGCGGACGTGGTTTTTCTGCTCGATGGCGATGGCGGGCGGGATGCCTTCGATGGAATCGACGTCCGGTTTGTCCATGCGATCGAAGAACTGCCGGACGTAGGGCGAGAAAGTCTCGACATAGCGGCGCTGGCCTTCGGCGTAGAGCGTGTGGAAGGCGAGGGAAGACTTGCCGGAGCCGGAGGGACCGGTGACGACGGACAGCTTCCCGAGTGGGATTTCCAGATCGAGGTTCTGGAGGTTGTGTTGGCGGCAGCCGTGTAGGCGAATGGAAGGAGAGTTTTCAGCGTGGGATGACACGCCGGGATTCTAGGTGCGAAACGGCAGTCCGCCAGCGGAAGTGTTCACTCCAGGAGAGGATTTTTGGCGGGGGCCGCAGCATCCTTTTCATCCGTTTCCTCCTCGATGCCGAGCATGAGGTTGTGGAAGTAGGTCTCACTATCCTTCGTCTTCGTGATTTCCTTCTCGATGAGTTCGATGGGGGTGGCATCGATTTCCGCATCCAGGCGCTCAATCTGTTTTTCCAGACCCACGATGTAAAGGCTGGCGAGGGGCTTGAGACTGGTCTTCAGGCTCTGATCGAGTTCATCCTGAATTTCCAAACATTCTTCATGGATGTCATCAAGTTCGTCGACACCGACGAGATCTCCGGGAAGTTTTTTGGGGATGTGGTGCCGTTCTTCAACGGCGGTCTCCATGAGTTCGGTAAGAGACTCCTCAGCGTCATCGCGGTTGTCACCGCGATCCATTCGACGGACGAAGCGTTTGGCTCCCCGTTCGAAGTCTTCGAGGTTTTTGGTGAGTTTTTCGTTGTTGGCCGTGATGAGCGGGGCCGCCCGGTCTTTCATCAGCACGCGAGCCCTGGCGAAAAAGCCATCGACATCGAAGGTCGATACTTTTTCTTCCTCCTTGGGAGGCTTGGGCGAGTGATCTTCTTTGGCTGGATCATCCGTTTTGGCGGTATCTTCTTCACCCGATGGATCTTGCTCGTCCATCTGGTGATCCCGGTGCGGCATTTCCGTCTCGTCTTCGGGGGCGGTCGTGGGTTCGTGATTGCCTGGAGACCAAGGTTTGGAATTTGGCTTGACTGGAGAGGGCTTGTTGAAGGCCTCCGGAGTCTTGGGGGGCACCGATGGGGCTGGCGCTTTGGGTGGCGGGGTGTCAGTCTTCTGGCTCCCCATATAAGCGAGCACCATGCCAGCGATGATCACCGCAATGACAAGGGTGATGATCACTGGCGCATTCGAGGATTGGCTGGCGACGATGGGCTTTCCAACTGGGGTGACGCGTTTGGGCGCCCGCGGATGGGCGGGGCCGGCCGAGGCGGCGGTTTTCAACACTCGCGGCCCGGCTGAGGCGGCGATGACCTGGAGTTCACTGGCAATCTCAGATGCGCTGGAATACCGCGCTTCCGGTTGCTGGTGGGTGGCCCGGCGGATGATCACGTCAAACCGTGGATCGCAGTGTGAGATGGCGGATGCCGGGCGGCGGTCATCGGCGGGAAGTTTGCCGGTGAGGAGTTCGTGAAGCAGGACGCCGACGGAAAAAATGTCCGCACGATAATCGACCGCCTGCGGTGAGCTCACCACTTCGGGTGCGGTGTAGTGAGGTGTTCCGAAGATTTCCTCGCCTTCCTGGATCTTGGTCTCGATGGGGCGCGCAAGGCCGAAATCGCCAATCTTCGGCTGACCATTCAGGTCGAGCAGGATATTGGATGGCTTGATATCGCGATGGAGGATGCCGTTCTCGTGGGCATGGGCGAGGCCGTGGCAGATTCCGGTGACGAGGCGGATGGCCTCTGCGGGATCGATGGCGGTGGCATTCGATGAATGAAACAACGATTGGCCCGGAACATACTCCATGATGATGAAGAGCATGCCGTCCACTTCCCCGAAATCGTAAACGCCGATGAGATTGGGATGGTTGAGGCGAGCCATGGCCTTGGCCTCAGCCTCGAAGCCAGCGCAGAATGCGGCATCGTTGCTGAACTCGTGAGGCAGGATCTTGATGGCCACCTTGCGGTCGAGCGACTTTTGGATGGCACGATAAACCGCACCCATGCCGCCAGTGGCGATCAGGATTTCGATATCATAACCTGGGAAATGAGGTGCGAGTTGTGCGACTTCCGGAGCTATGAAGGTGGGGTGCGTTTGTGGATCGCTCATTCAGGGGCGTAGTGGACAGTCCTCCTAAAGCCTGTCCATGCGGAGCTTAATCTCGGGTGTCTGGCAATTTCAAGGCTAACAAGCAGGGTGGGAAAAAGTTTCCGGGAGAGTCAGGTGTCGGATCTTAAGTCATTGGTTTTCAGATTGGTGTAGCTGAAATTTCTTGGGGCTTTGCCGATTCTTGGCATAATCCTCCGGCTGCGTGATGGGTCGAAATAGCCATTGTGCCATTCGAAATCAATCACTCCAAGCGCTCGATGCTAACTGCCATCTGTGGGCTTCTAGCGTTTTCTGAACTGGGAGGCCATCAAGCGGAGCACAACTTTTTTCTAAGAAAGTGAGCAATCGTGTGTCATGATTCCTGACATGAAAACCTTGGCCTGCCTTTGCTTTGCCGTCATCTTTGCTACCAAGCTGATGGGACAGGATGTGGAAGCACTTCGGAAAGAAAGCGAGAAGCTCGGCGAGCGGGGCCTTTGGCGGGACGCGGTGACGTTTTATGCCGAGAAACTGATGCCGGTGTCCGATGCCAAGTCCGGTGAGGATTTGAGCCGTGTGGTGAATGCTTTGGGACGCTTGAATGCGTGGGAGGAATTCGATGGGCTAGTGGAAAAGGCCGTTTCCACCCAGTCGGCGAACCCAGCACTGCTGGCAGCCGCGGCGGAGGCTTACCATGACGCGCCCCATCAGGGGCGGCTGATTGCAGGCGACTTCCAACGCGAGGGCGGCTACCGCTACGGCGGGCGAGCCATAGCCCCGGACGCGGACCCTGCGGCATCGGCGGGTTCCTCAGTGGACACGGAATATCGCGATCATGTGCGTTCGCTACAATTGCTGGTGCAGGCCATCTCGAAGTCAACCGATGCAGAGGAAAAGGCAGAAATTTGGGAGGCCATGGCGGAGGTTTTCGCGGAGGAAGAGGATTGGAAACTGCAAACTCTCACTCCGATCGCCGAGCTGCCCGAGTGGGGTGAGCCGGGTCCGGACGGCGGCACGGAAGGTGCGCCGTGGGCGGGAGATAGGCCGGTGCTTTATGAAATTCCGGCTTCATGGGAGGCGGCGAAAAATGATGGCGAGCGCTGGCGGTTTTCGCTCGCCGAGCGGGCAAGGTTGGCTCCCGAAACGGCTACGGAGGTCGGGCTGGAGTTGGCCAGATTTTCGGAATCGCAATTCGGCACCGCTACCCTCTCTTCCTTCGGTTGGTGGCGAAACCAGGATCCGGAAACAGCCAAGGGTATTTTGGAAATGGACAACCTCGCGGAGGATGAATGCCTAGCGAAAACCTCCGATGGCGTGCGCCGTTTCAAACTTCCCGCCAGCCATCATTTCATCGCCATCTATCGTTCGCTGCTCGATCAAAGCGCGGAAGCGGGCGACGAACTGACCAATGTTTTCCTCAATCGCCGCCAATACAACAAGGCCCGCGAGGTGCTGGAGCAAACCATCGCCAAGCATGGCGCCGGGCCGGACGGCGAACGCAAGAAGCTCCTCCGTCAGATCATTGGCAACTGGGGGCGCTTCGGCGATGCGGAAACGGTTCCAGCCGGCAGCAAGCCCATGCTGCCCCTCGTTTTCCGCAATGCCACAAGCATCCAACTCAGCGCCACGCCGGTGGACATGGAAGCAGTCCTCGCGGACACGATCGCCTATTTCAAAAGCAATCCGGGCAATCTCGATTGGCAACGCATCAATCCCTCCCAGATCGCCAGCCGCCTCATTCAGGACAAGAAATCCAAATACCTCGGCAAGCCCGCCGCAACCTGGGATGCCGCGCTCAGGCCGCGGGAAAAACACCGGGACACCTCCACCCAGCTTGAAGTCCCCATCGAAAAAGGCGGCGCATGGTGGATCACGGGAAAAATGGGCGATGGCAATGAATTCCACACGCTCGTATGGATCGTCGATCAGGTGCTCGTGCAACGCGATGTGGCGGGCAAGCTCCAGTGGTGGGTGGCGGATGCGGCGAGCGGTGCGCCCATCGAGCAGGCTGTCATTGATTACTTCGGTTATCGCGTGGAGCCCATCGAACGCAAACTCCCGCTCGGTCGCCGCATGGATGTCAAATGGCGTGAGTTTCAAAAGACCACCGATGCCGATGGGAAAACCCTGCTCAAGCCCGGCGATTGGGATGATAACTATCAATGGCTTGCCATCGCCCGAAAAGCGGATCGCTCAGCCGCCTTCTTCGGCTTCCAGCCTTACAATGTGCAATCGCCATCCTGGGAAAACGGGAATCGTGACCTGAGTTATGGCATCACAGATCGACCGCTCTACAAACCCGGCGACAAGGTGCATCTGAAATTCTATCTGCGGAACCTCGGATACTTCGAGCCCGATGACAGCCGCTGGTCTAACAAAAATGGCCAGTTCATTCTAACCAATGGCCGCGGCGAGGAAGCGATGAAGGTGGAAAATCTGAAAACCGACGATCTCGGTGCCGTGGAAAGCGAAGTGATCATTCCCAAAGATGCGCCGCTGGGTGCGTGGACGGCTTTGTTCAGGATCGGCGATCAAATGTCCGCTCAAGTGGGTTTCCAAGTGGAGGAATACCGCAAGCCCGAGTATGAAGTCAAAGTCGAGGCTCCGTCCGAACCGGTCAAACTCGGCGACAAGTTCACCGCGACCATCAAGGCGAATTACTTTCATGGCGCACCTGTTAGAAATGCGGAAGTGGAAATCATCGTCAAGCGGTCCTCGATGGGTGAACGCTGGTTTCCCAATTGGCGCTGGGATTGGCTCTATGGCCCCGGAGCTTGGTGGAATGGTGCCGAGGCATCCTGGCATCCCACCTGGTCGCGTTGGGGATGCATGCCTCCCAATCCACCGTGGTGGCAGGGCAATCGCTGGACTCCGGATGAATTGGTGATGAAACAAACGCTTCCCATCGCCGCCGATGGCACGGTGAAGGTGGAAATCGATACCGCATCCGCCAAACAGATCCATGGCGACATGGATGCAAGATATCAGATCGAAGCACGGGTGGTGGATGCATCGCGCCGTGAGGAACGCGGCAATGGTTCGGTCATCGCCGCCCGCAAGCCCTTCGAAGTGGTGGTGTGGACGAGCCGGGGTTATGCCAAGGCAGGCGATTCACTTGAGGCGACCATTTCCGCCGCCAGTCTTGCGGGCAAACCCGTGGTCGGAGCCAAAGGCACACTCAAGATCTATCAACTCGTCCTCAACGATGGCCGCGTGGAGGAAAAGGAATTCCAGTCATGGCCCGTGGAAACGGATGCAGAAGGACAGGTAAAACAAAAATTCGCCGCACCCGTCACCGGTCAATACCGGCTCGCGGCCAGTCTCTCGACGCAAGGCGGCGAGCCTGCGGAAGGTGCCACCATTCTCAACATCCATGGCCCCGGCCGCGATGATCCGAAGGATTGGAAATTCGGTCCTTTGGAACTGGTTTCAGACAAGACCGACTATCAAGCCGGCGAGACGGCAAAACTCCGTATCAACAGCGATCGCTCCAATGCGCATGTCTGGTTGTTCCTGCACATCGCGGGAAGCTCCGGCACCGAGGCAAAGCGCATCCAACTCGATGGCAAGAGCCTTGAAGTCGAAGTGCCGCTCACGCTCAAGGATATGCCCAACATGTTTATCGAAGGCATCAGCGTGCATGGTGCCAAGGTCCACAAGGCGGTAAAACAAATCCTGCTTCCTCCCGTGAGCAAACTCGTGGAGGTAACGGTGGAACCCGCCAAAACCAAGCTCAAGCCGCAGGAAAAATCCTCGCTGCGCATCACCTTGCGCGATGCCAATGGCAAGCCGGTCACCGGCACCACCGTGTTATCGATTTATGACAAGTCCCTCGAAGCCATCACCGGCGGTTCCAATGTTGCCTCCATTCATGAAAATTTCTGGAACTGGAAAAACAACTACTACGCTCATAGTGGTAACAACTCCCTGCCATCCTCGCCCGGCAGTCTGAGTCGTCCCAAGGTGCCTGCCATGGAGACGCTTGGAAACTTTGGCGATGAAGATCCATTCGCCGGTGGTTGGGGAGGTCAACGGATGCGCGGAGCGAGAATGAACGCACCTCGAGCCTTGGGCATGGTCGCGGAATCATCCATGGTCATGGACGCGGTTGCAGCTCCGATGGCGATGGCGGCGAAATCCGCCCCAACCGGAGAAGCGTCGGGTCCTTTCGATGCAACCGGTAACTACAATGAAGCGTGGGCAGGGGCTCCAGCCGGATCTGCCGCTCCCATCCTCGTCCGCAAGGACTTTGCGGATCTTCTCAAGTGGCAGGGCGCGATCGAGACCAATGCGGAAGGCCAGGCGGAAGTGCCCTTGGAGTTTCCTGACAATCTCACCACCTGGAAGGCCCGTGTTTGGACTTTGGGCAGGGACACCCGGGTCGGCGAAGGCTCTGCGGAAATCATCACTTCCAAGGATTTGTTAGTCCGCCTCCAGGCCCCCCGATTTCTGGTGGAACGGGATGAAGCGGTGCTGAGTGCGGTGGTGCACAATGATCACGATGCCGCCAAGACGGTCACGGTGTCCCTCGAACTCGATGGCCCAACCCTGCAAGCCATCGATGGTGCCGCGAAGACAGTGGAAATCGCCGCACGTTCCGAAGCACGCATCGATTGGCGGGTGAAAGCGATGGTGGAGGGCGAGGCCGTGATCCGCATGAAGGCAGATGCCGGAGATGATGGCGATGCCGTGGAACGCAGGCTGCCGGTGATCGTGCATGGCATGTCCCGCCAGGATGCGTGGAGCCGCGCGGTGGAGCCGGATCAGGATGCTGCCACCATTGAAATCGAAGTTCCGGAACAACGCCGACCGGATCAATCGAAACTCACCGTGCGTTTCTCGCCCACCATCGCCGGAGCAGTGGTGGATGCGATTCCTTATCTAACAGACTATCCGCATGGTTGCACGGAGCAGACTCTCAACCGCTTCGTGCCCGCCGTGATTGCGCAGCGGATGTTGAAGGATCTCAAAATCAATCTCGCCGAGGTGAAGGCCAAACGCACCAACCTCAATCCCCAGGAACTCGGCAATGCACAAGACCGCGCCGCCCAATGGAAACAATGGCAAAGCAACCCGGTTTTCGATGAATTGGAGATCACCAGGATGATCGATTCCGGCGTCGAAAAACTCACTGCCATGCAAAACTCCGATGGCGGCTGGGGCTGGTTTTCCGGTTATGGCGAAACCTCATGGCCGCACACCACCGCCGTGGTGGTGCATGGCATGCTCGTGGCCAAGTCCAATGGCGCGGAGATCCCGGAAGCCATGCTCAACTCCGGCATCGGCTGGTTGATGGCTTATGAACGCAAACAGGTCGCAGCGCTGCAACTGCATGTCGAGCGCGAAGCCGTGCGCAAGGCGGGTGGCAAGGTGAAGGAAGACAATCGATACGAAAAATCCACCAGCGATGCCACCGATGCATTCATCCGCATGGTGCTCGGCGAAGCCGGGCGCGATTCGGAACCGATGCTTGCTTTCCTCCATCGCGACCGCATCGATCTTCCAGTGTATGCAAAGTGTCTGCTAGGACTCGAACATCACCGCAAGGGCGACGAAGCGCGCCGCGATGAAGTCCTGAAGATGATTTCCCAATATCTCAAACGCGATGCGGAAAATCAAACGGCCTATCTCGATCTCAAAAATACGAGCTATTGGTGGTTCTGGTATGGCGGCGAAGTGGAAGCCCACGCGTGGTATCTCAAACTGCTCGCCGCCGCCAAACCCAAGGATGCAGATACGCGGGGCCTGGTGAAATACCTCGTCAACAATCGCAAGAACGCGACGTATTGGGAATCCACCCGCGACACGGCGTATGCGGTGGAAGCGATCGCCGCCTACTTCAAGGCAAGCGGCGAGGATTCGCCGGACATGGAGGTGGAGGTGGCGATGGATGGCAAGGTGTTGAAAAACATCCGCATCACGCGCGACAATCTCTTTGATTTCGATGGCACCGTCACGCTCAGCGGCGAGGCCGTCACCACCGGCAAGCATCGCATCGAGTTGCGCAAGAAAGGCAAGGGCTCTCTCTATGCCAATGCCTATCTCGAAGTCTTCACGCTAGAGGACAAACTCCGCGCCGCAGGCCTTGAAGTGAAAGTCCAACGTCGGATCTCGAAGCTGGTGGCCCTCGAAAAGGAAACCGAAGTGCCGGATGCCAGCGGCAGGGTGGTGAAACAAAAGGCCGAGAGGTTCCGCCGCGAGCCGCTTGCCGATGGAGCCATCTTGAAATCCGGCGACCGCATCGAGGTGGAGTTGATTCTGGAGAGCAAGAATGACTACGAGTATCTGCTCTTCTCCGATGCGAAAGCGGCGGGATTTGAAGCGCTCGATGCCTTGAGCGGATATATCTCCGGCGATGGAGGTTTCAGCGCCTACATGGAACCGCGCGACCAAAGCGTGGACTTCTTCATCCGCGCCCTGCCACGCGGCACCCACACGCTGCGCTATCAACTCCGCGCCGAGGCACCCGGACTCTACAAAGCCCTACCCGCCACCGCCGAGGCCATGTATGCGCCCGAGCTGCGGGGCAATTCGGAAGATATCAAATTGGGCATCGAGTGATGATCCGGCCGCGAGGCAGCACTACGTGGAGTAATCTTTGTCGACTGTTTCCGATTCCAGATGCCCGAAAAACTCGTTCTGGAACGGCGGCGGCCACTTGATGCGGCAACGGCCAGGCACATCGAAGCAGCGCTGCGAAAGGGTGCCCCGCCCTTGATTGTGTTGCAGCAGCATGTTCATGAACTGCGTGACGCGTGCAGGTTTGGGACGATTTGCCAGTTCCCAGAAATCATCCAGCTCGCCCTGGTAAGTGAGCTCCGGTTGATCATAAACCGCCTGCCCCAAGGTAATGACCGGAACGAGATGCACCAACCCTGAGATGCCCACCGAGCTGTTGATGTTGACCACGCCCCGCGAGTGCTCAAGCAACGTTGGCAGGTGCACCCGGTCCACATACATCAATCGGTCCCCACCGAGGCGATAGTTGAGCCCGGCGATCAGGTCGGTGTAGTCCTTGTATCCGCGATCCATCGGATGCACCTTGAAGACGAGCTTGGTGTCCGCCGGAGCATGGCACTGGAATGAGGCGACGACCTGATTGATGAATTCCTCGACGGTCTTGAAGCTCGAGCACTTGAGGATTTGGGTGTCGCTGTGAACTTGGAGTGGGACGGCATAATAGGTTCCCGACATCTCACCGGCGAAGAGAAGGTCATATTCAGAATCATGGGAGCGCTCAATGAAGCGCCACAAATGGATCATGCCGTGCTTGAAATGCTTCAACAAATTCATGTCCCGCTGATCGACGAAATTCGGAAACAGCGGCGACGTGATGCGGCTGAAAATGAAGTTGGCGCAAAAGACCAACAGTTTGGCGGGAGTGCTGACCTGGCAGAGTTCGGTTGGGGTGGCGACGGGCTCGGGTGGGGCACCTCCGGCAAGCAGTTCCTTCCATGCCTTGGTGATGGCCTTGATGGGCAGATGGTGGCGACCGAAAACCATCACGCAATTCGGGCGGATCAGGCCCAGCTCGAACACATGACACCCGAGATCCAGTTCTTCGGCGAGATTCCAAGCGATCTGGTTGTAGGGGCGGTAATGGTTGTAGAGGAAAAAGGTATCATAGCCCTCCCGCGCGACGAGTTCCCGGAGCCAGGCCTCGAAGTCGGCCAGCGGGCTGCGGTAGAGGTGCGTGCGAATGCCGCGGAAACGGTAAATGACGTCCGGCGCGCAGAAAAACACCTTGCCCACTTCATGTCCGGCGTCCTGAAGATCCAAGGCCAGCAGGGACATGCCAGCTTCCCAGTCTCCCTGCACAATGAGAATCTTGCGGCTTTTACCCGAATGTTTCGAGTCCCCAGTGCAGGTTCCCATGGGTCCGCTCTCGATTGTGGCCGGGGAATTCCCCCCGCCTGTGTCCGCAGCTACCAATGTCCCGCTGCCGTGTCGGAAGGAGGGCATCTCAGAGAGCATACGTCACAGCGGCTTTGTTGTTCATTTTCGATCCATTGATTTGCCAAGCGGGGCTGGACGCAACCGACCTATCGGAGGGGCGGACTCTATGAATTCGCCTCAACCAGTCAACCCCCAAAAGTTGAGGGAAACGGGCCTCCTCGCTCGGCATTCCGTTCTGCGGGCC
>JBBARN010000024.1:0-54248 GCA_040399845.1 Luteolibacter sp.
TCTTCAAATCCGTGCAGCTCACCCTCAATGAAATGGAGGAGTCCTGCCAGATCCTATCCTCCCGCCAAGGCCGGGAGAAAATCTACCGCGTCAACGCCAGTTCCTGGCACTTTCTGCTCGCTCCACACGGCAGTCCCAAGAACCAACGCGTCTTCCCCATCTGGTTTGCCTGGATGCCCGTCTTCGCCATACTCACCCGCATCGCGGAAACCTTCGCCATCCCCGGACTCGACCAAAAACCCGAGGCCTTCCAAGCCATCAAGTTCCGCGACGCGCTGGACTCGCTCAAGCCCGCCATCGACCGCGTCGCCGTCTCCCACGACTGGCGCACCACCACAGACCTCCGCGGCGCAAACCTCATCCAATCCCTGCTCGCTGACCTCGATTCCCTCCTCGACTAGGGGCCATTCCGGCGTTCGCCATTTTTCACATCCATCCACCCAGCTCCCAGCAACCCGAGATTCGTCAGATTCGTAAGATTCGTGGTGCCTCTATCCCTCTCCACATCACCCCGGAGCCCACTCCCACCTCTTCCACTTCCGCGTATTCCGAGTTTTCCGAGTTTTCCGTGGTTCCCCCCCCAGTATCAAGCCCGCCACCGCCGCCCCAACCTCCACCCAGCCACCAGCAACCCAAGATTCGTAAGATTCGTAAGATTCGTGGTGCCTTTCCCCTCTCCAAATAAGCCCGGATTCCCGCTTTGAAAGCTGCCGGGCACCCATCCCTTTCAAACCTCGGCCCGGGCCAAGCGTTCCTTCACAGCGCGCCAATCCGGCATCAGGCTGGTGAGCAGGCGATGAAACTGCGGACCATGATTGGGATGCCGGAAATGGCAGATTTCGTGGGTGATGACATAGTCGATGCAACGGGACGGCATGTGAACCAAGTCCGGATTCAATGCGATCCGCCCATCGGTGCCTGCGCTGCCCCAGCGTTTTGGCATCTTTAGAAGTCTGAGACGCGGTAGCGGCAAGCGATGTTTTTCGCACCATGGCACCCATGACTCGACCCTTTTTCCAAACTGTTCTCCTGCCCTTGCGCGGAACCAGTTTTCCAGAAGTCGTCGCACTTCCATCGAATCATCGCCCTTGGTCGTGATATGAAAAAATGCTCCTCGTAGCGAAATGCCCTGTTCATCACCCTTGGCCAGTTTGAGCCGGTATTGTCTCCCCAAGTATCGGTGAGTGGCACCCGTGACGTATCTTGGCTGTGGCCTCTCGGTGTTCATCACCTTGAAATTCTGGCGCTGCGCGAGGATCCAACGTTGGCGTTTTCCAACCTTCGCCAGAATCTCCTGATCTGTGGCTTCCAGCGGAGCCACAAGCTCCAGCTCGCCACTTGGATGCACGCTGATTGCAAGGGTCTTGCGCGAGGTCCGCTTCAGTCCCGCTGTGCCGACCACTGTTTCGATGGTCAGAAAATCAGATGTCATCGGTGCGATGTATGGCAATTCGAATGGTCGATTCGATGATGGCGTCCATTTGGTCATAAGACATCACGACGCCTTTTTGTGTCTGAAGATTGAACAGGAAATCATCCAGATCATTCCGCATTCGGTTCTGGGCGTCGATGTTCTCACGCCAGCGAACGACGGCATGCTTGCGAATGATGTCTTCCATTGCGCAAGCAGCCTCCGCGAGGATGGAATCCACTGTCATGGGTGGAGTGGATCGCGAAGTTTTGTATTCAACCCGATCTTCCCGCACGACCGAAGAATTGTTATTCGAGCCCTCACCAATTTCCTTCTGCAGGGCCCCAAACAAGGCCCGTGACAGATCGCGCTCCTTCAGCAGATCAGGCGCTTCCTTGGTCTTGCCGTCCCGAACCTGCTCCATGATCTCCGTAACCTTGGCCAGGTATTCGGCATCGCTGATCCGTTGGGCGTGGTAATCGTCGATGGCTTGTTTGAGAAGAAGTGAGAACTTCCGGTAGAAGAAGGGGTCTTCCTCCATCTTCTCCGTGATGGTCTTTTTGGTCCGGTTGGCGATGGTGTCCGCTTTGGCTCTGGGTGATTTGGCCTGATCCACTTGTTCTTGAAATGCCTCACGTTCAAAAATGTTTACCGGTGCCACAATCTGGACGATCTCGTCCGCCTGCACGTAGGTGTTGAGCATCTTCTGGATCTGCTTTTCGTAGTCCCGGTAATCGATCTCCTCAGCATAGCGGAGTTTCACGCTGGCCCGCAGGTTTTGGAAAAACGCGACGTCTTGCTTGTAACGCTCCACTTTCTCTTTCGGCGTATTCTCGATCCATTGGAGACTGGAAAGTCCCATCTTCACCACGCGGCTGAACTTTGACAATCGGGCGTAGAATTCATCCCTCACATCCTTTTTTTCGAGCGCAAGTTCGAATGCCTCTTCGTCCTTCTTGTTCTTCACCTCCTTGAAGATGTCCCAGAGTTTGTCATTGAGGTCCGGGAGTTTCTTCATTTCCAAAACGATATTGGTGAGAGCTCCCTCAAGATCCTCGGAATCGAACTTTCCTTCAAGACTGCTGTAGAGTTCCAGAGCATCGTGCAGCTCGGTCACGACGCCATAGTAGTCGATGACATAGCCGAAGTCCTTTCCCGGATGCAGCCGATTCACACGGGCGATGGCTTGAAGCAGCGTGTGCTCTTTCAAGCCACGGGCGATGTAGAGCACCACGTTGCGCGGCGCATCGAAGCCGGTGAGCAGCTTGTCCACCACGATGATGATCTCGGGTTCATCGCCCTTTTTAAAACCATTGATGATCTGCCGGTTGTATTCCTTCTCCGAACCATACTTGGACATCATCTGGTTCCAGAAAACTTCTACGCTTTCATCCTGCTCCGGCTTCTTGTGCTCCTCGGGATTCTCGATCTCGGAAGGCCCGGAAATAATCACCTCGCAAGATACCTTCCCGAACTGGTCGATGAAAGATTTGAGGATCAGTGCTTCCTTCTTGCCCGGTGCGGTTAGCTGGCCCTTGAATTCGGTGCCTTTCCACTGCTTGGAAAAATGCTGTGAAACGTCCCACGCGATCAGATAGAGGCGGCTGTGCAGGCGGTTCAGCTCGTTGCGGGCAGCGAACTTGCGCTTGAGATCGGCTTTCTGCTCCTTGGTCAATCCCTCGCACATCGCCTCGAACATCGGGTCGATGGCTTTCTGATTCACTTCCTGCATGATGTGGCGGCCCTCGTAGAGCAGCGGAACCACAGCCTCGTCCTCCACAGCATCGCGGATCGTGTAGGCGGGCTCGATGAACCCGCCGAACTTGTCCGCCGTGTTCTTCTCCTTCTTCATCAGCGGCGTGCCGGTGAAGCCGATGTAGCACGCCTTGGGCAGCGCCTTCTGCATCAGGATGTTGGCCTCGCCGTAGTTGCTGCGGTGGCTTTCATCCACCAACACGAACAAGTTCTCATCCTCCACTGTGAACTTTTTCACCTCCTTCGCCGCCGCACCGAATTTCTGAAGCAGCGTGGTGATGACAGACACGCGCTCGTCCTTGAGCAAACTGATCAAATGCGCGCCGGTCTTCGCCTGCTGCGGTTCCTTGCCGCATTGGTGGAAGGTTTTCCAAATCTGTTCATCCAGGTCGATGCGGTCCGTCACGATCACCACCCGGGCGTTTGGGATGCCGCTGTCGAGTGCCAGTGCCTTGCCTAGCAGGACCATCGCCAGCGATTTGCCGGAGCCCTGTGTCTGCCAGATCACGCCGCCCTTGCGGCGGCCGTCGCTGCCATATTGGCGGACTCGTTCCAGTGTGCTGCGGATGGCGAAGTATTGCTGGTAGCGGGCGATCTTTTTCACCGCTCCTCCCTCGTCATAGACGATGAACTGCCGTGCAAGCTCGATCAGGCGCTCCGGGCGGCAAAGCGACCACAGCAGGAAATCCTGGCCCGTGGGCTCACGGGCGTCCATCGACTGTTCTTCGATCTCATTCCTGGCGAAGGCGAAGATGCCCTTGAAAAGCTTGGCGTGTTCTTCCGGGCGCAGCGGGCTGTTGATCGCGGCGCGAACCTGATCGCGGGCATCGTGCATCTCCCGCCACTTCGCCCAGAACTTGAGCGGCGTGCCAGTGGTGGCGTAAGTGCCCTCGTTCTTGTTCAGCGCGATGACAAGCTGGCTGTGGATGAATAGCTGCGGAATCTCGCCTTCCTGCCAGTTACGGAGATGCTGGCGGTTCGCCTGCTCCAGCGAATCCTTGTCCTCCGGCCGCTTGCACTCGATGATGATGAACGGGATGCCGTTCACGAAACAAACGATGTCCGGCCGCCGCGTCTCATGGCTGCCGCCGCGCTCCACCTCGAACTCGGCGGTGACGTGGAAGGTGTTATTGCGCGGGTTCTCCCAATCGATGTAACGCAGGGTGAAACCCTTGGTCTCCGCCTTGTCGCCTTCGCCGATCGTCTGGTCAAGGCTCTTGCCCAGCGTCAGCAGGTCGTAAATCTGCTCGCTGGTGCGCACCAGCCCTTCAAACGGCATGTCCCGCAACAGCTCGATGGCCTTCGCGATGTTATCGTCGGAAAATGGCAGTTCTCGCCCCTTGAAATGGATCTTGTTCAGGCGGCGGAGCTGATGCGCGAGCACGCCTTCCAGCAACACCTTGCCGAACTTACCCTTGCGCTCCACTGCCACCTCTTCCGAGCTCAGATAGGAATACCCGAGCTGCTGAAGAAATCGCAGCGCGGGAATCTGGCTGATCGGGGCTTCTTGGAAGGAAGGGGTCATGTTGGGTTGGCAAGGTTCCAAAAAGGTTCGGCGTCCCAGTCCTTTGGGAAGCCCATCGCCGCCGGGTCCGCATACGGATGAGCCTCAAGAAGATCTCGCAACCGCACGGCCCAACTGGTCCCCGGTGCCACGGTCCGGAGAAGATCCTCCACCACCACGGCCATCGCGTAACAACGGTCATTCGATTTTAGGAAAGTGGCGTGACGTGTGGCGATCACGGGTTTGATCACAAACTGGCGGTTCCAGAGACGCGAATGATGAGCACACAAGTTCCTTAGATAAGTCAGTGCATGGAGCCAGTTGCGCAGGACTTGCTCGTCGGTCTTCAACGGCTTCGCGATTGCCTTGCGTTCGGCGGTCACCTGCAGGTTCTCGAACACCATCGACCACGTCCCGAGGGTCAGGGTCTCAGCCACCATCCACGCTGGCGGCAAATAGGGATCGGTGTAAGTAACGTAGTAGTGGTTGATGAAGACCTCATGGTGGGGCTTCCAAGGCTTCTTGGCTCCGCTGGGGATCTGGAGTTCCTTGTCGATCCGGTTGAGCAGCTTGTGATGCTTGAAGCGCTGGGCAGCGGATTTGAAATGCCGGGCGTCCATGAACCAATGGGGGCCGTGGCGCAGGCTCATTTCCGAAACGATGGTACTGCGCACGGCAACCTCGATCCGTTCGATGGCGTCCATGAACAAGAGGCGCAGTTCACGGTCAAAGCAGTAAAGGTTCAGGATGTTTTCAAACGTCGTCCCGACTTTGAAGGGCTTGTCGATCATGCCGCTGGCATGTCCCGCCTTATCTTGCAACGGAAAGGCATAGGCCGAAAGCCGGTAGTAGCCGATGAACTGGAGATAATGCGACGCCACTGCGGCGTCCGCAATTTGAAGTCCCCGGTCCTGCCAGCGTTGGACGAGATCGGCAATCGAAAGGGCGGGCTTCGTGAACTTCACGACCTGCCTCCTTCCCGGCGACCGCCGGACATAAAGCACCCGCCCTGGTGCGCATCGTGGAGAGGCGTGGCGGGTCTGTTGAGGGTTGTTTCGCACATTGTCCGAAATTCGCAAGCCCGGATTCGCGAAATCTGCGAATCGAAAGCACCTTCGATCTCCGGGATAGATCGTCCGAAAAAGCTCATGACTCCCCCTCCCATCGCAGGCTCAAGGCTTTGAAATACGGGCGAAAACTCTCCCGCACGGCATCCGCCACCAGACTGTAAAATGGCCCGGGATTTCCGTGAACCTGATCCTGATCCAACGCCCGATAATATTCAAACCGACGTTCCACTGGCAACACTGCGGCGGGGTAGCCAGCTTTCATGAGTTCCAGATTCATCAGCAGGCGGGAGGTCCGGCCGTTGCCATCCACGAAGGGATGGATCTTCACGAAGTCGCTGTGGACCCGGGCCGCGCGCTCGACGGGATGCAGCGCCATCGCTTCTTCGCGATACCAAGCGATGAAGCGCTCCATCAGTTCCGGCACCCGCAATTGATCCGGCGGCACATGCTCCGCACCGCCGATGCGGACATTGACGGTCCGGTATCTCCCGGCGTTGTCGTCATTGATCTCCTTGAGGATGAGATGGTGGATCGACCGGATCGCGTTCTCATCGAGTGGCTCATTCCGTCTTACCAATTCCTCCACCCGCAGAATGGCATCCCGGTGGTTGAGGACTTCCAACAATTCGCGCACGCGCTTCCCTCCCACAACAAATCCCTGCAACACCATCAGCGTCTCCGCCAGCGTGTGGCTTTTGTTCTCGATGGCGTTCGAGTGATAGGTCCAGCGGACGATCAAGTCTTCCCGCAGGTTCGCGACGATGGCCGGATCCGGCGGGCGATGCTGGTCGAGCTGCTGCTTGAAAGCCTCGAGTGATTCAAGTGAAATGCTCATAGCGGTGTTGCTGGAAAACACGGGAATAGGAATCAGCTCCCTGGTAACGTTTTGATTTCTTTCACCAATGCTGCTACGGCCTTCACGGTTGCTTCCGGTGAATTCCGACTGAGAAGCCCTCCAGACGGCTCCTTCTCGTGGAGAAGCACAGGTAGCTTGTAGAGTTTCTCCACAGTATCGAGAATCAGCTTGTTGTATTCCACATCCTCCTTCTTCAGCCTATCGGCGAATGCGCCCAAGGTCATGGCGACCGCGGAACGAAATGCATACTCTTCTTCAAATTGACGAACTCTGCTGAATTGCTTCGCGAAGAATCCAACAATGAAGATCGCTGGCAGAAGAAGTCCGAAATTCAATGCCAAGGTCTTCCATACGTCATCACCGTGATTCACGAAATACTTGTGGGAGAATCCCAGCCAAACTGCGGCAATGATGATTGAGGCCACCGTTCCTCCTAGCCACAAAGAAGATGCTGTTGCCAATTGCTTTCTCCTCGATTCAAACTTGTGTCCCAATGCCCCTGCCGCCGCAGTTCCAGCAAGTTCATTGACCCAATCTTCCTTTTCCTCCATGTGGCTCAGCCGATCTGCCGCACTTTTCAGCTTCAGCGTCAGATCTTCGACCAAGAGGGTGATTTCGGCTCGTTGCTTTTCAATTTGAACCAGTTCGGAGGCGGTGCTGTCGAAATTCGTTTTCTGCGAGGAAAGCAGGGACGTAAGCTGCCCGTTTGTACCACTGGCACTTTGAAGGAGATTGTTGATTTCAAGAACTTGCCGCTTGGCTTTTTCAAGTTCCTCAGCAGTTGCCTGGGCATCTTGAAGTTTCAAGGCCTTTGCCTTCTCCTGTTCTTCCTTCAACGCCTTAACTTGCTCCAAAAGGACGGAAACCTGCTTTCCTTTGCTATCCAGATCCTCAAGCAGCCCCTGATGTTTGATCCTAGTGGTATTTCTGTTACGAGCCGTGCTTCTGTCCCAGAATCCCTGGGCGATCTGAAATCCGATGGCCAGCTCGAGAAACTGTGTTGCTCCGTCCCAGCTTGACTGTGTCACATAGTCATTTAATTGCTGAAGCACTTGCTCCAGCGTCCGGTTGGCTACGCCTTGATGAGAAGTCCCCCATTGGTAGGTAGGTTGCCAGAAACGAGCGTTCGGTCCGTCAATCTCATCGAGAAACTGCGAGATTAACCGATTCGAGAGAGAAACTATTTCAGCGGCCGTGTAGTCTGAAAATCGTAGTTGATTCAGATCCTCATCAGGATGAGCCTCGCTGATACGGCGCGACAGATCAAGATCCCGGAAGTTTTCAACCAGGCTTTTTATATTTGCTATTTCAGATGGTTGCATGTTGAGACTATTCTAAATCTTTACCCGGATCTTTCCAGTCAGCAGCCGCTGCATCAAACCCCGTTTCTGCTGATCGAGTGCAGCGCGATGTTTGCGGAGGAGGGAGAGCTCCTCGTCACAAGTTTCGAGAATGTTGGCGATTGCCCGCTGTTCTTCGACGCTGGAGGGAATCGAAATCTTCTCGTTCATGAAGTCCGCGAGCTTAAAGGTCATCTTCTCGATATGCACCCCGTGGCTACTGATGTAAGCGATATACCAGAAAGATCGGAGCCGGGACATCCAATCGAGGAACGGCATGTGAAGTATATTCGGATCTTTGCCGACCAGCACGTCGTAGGAGTCGGATGCATACATTCCATCGCATTCCGGACGCACCATGCCGAGTCCACCGTGCACCACTTGCATTCGGGAGATCAGGAAGTCCCCCGTCTTAACGAGCTTCATCACTTTAGTTTTGATATCGCCGCCGTTTAGTGCTTGGCGGAAAAAAACTCCACCCGAACGCCTGCGGATGCTCACAAGAGAATAGCTGTGCTCATCATCAAACTCGACATATCGATCTTCAGGCAATAGCAGCTCTTGAAATCGACGTTTCTTCCATGGCTTTCCAAATCCGGGAATTCGTCTTTTCCCAGTGAGAAGCTGCTGCATAAGCGCCTGTTTGCGGCGATTCTTGGAGTCGATAAGGTCGTCGATCTTTTCAATGGCTTTGTCCCAGGTGCTGAGAATGTCAGTGACCCTGCGCTGTTCGGAGAGAGGAGGAATAAGCACCGGCAATTCCGAGAGTGCTGCTTTGGTTAGTTTAAATCTTCCTACGCCCTGCCTAGTCAGAAATGGAGTTAGGTCAGCATGCATGAAATAGTAGTAAAGCCACTTAGTAATACATTTTTCGCCTCCACGGATTAAATGCGCATGATTATTGACGTTGAATCGCCCAGAAACCAGTAGTGTCATCTGACGGTCCCGAAACTTGAGGAAGTGATCACCATCTTCTCCGATCAGCATGTATTCACCATCAATTCGAGCCTCGTTGATCCAAGCAAGGACACCGGTTGGGCCGTAGTAAGGAAACGGCCCGGAAATCTTCGCTCGCTCCGCCTCGCTGATAGGAAAACGGAGGTTGTTTTGGATAATTCCAGCGTCGCCAACAGTGGAAACGCTCCAGCCCTTTCGGCGGTGACTTATTAACGAGGCAAGATTCATACCCCCAACTCCTCCAAGTAAGCCTGCATCTTCGCCCGCACGGCGGTGAGTTCCTTTTCCAATTGGGTGATTTCCTTTTTCACCGCCTTGAGGTCGATCTCGGCTTCCTCCTCGAAGGTATCGACGTAGCGCGGGATGTTGAGGTTGAAGTCGTTGTCGGCGAGTTCCTGCGGCGTGGCGCGATAGGCGTATTTCTCGACGGTCTCGAAGGCGCGGTAGGTGGCGACGATTTTATCGAGGTGCTCGTCGGTGAGCACGTTCTGGTTTTTCGCATCCTTGTAGTCGCGGGAGGCGTCGATGAAGAGCACATCGCCGTGGGTTTTGCCCTTGTTGAAGATGAGGATGGCGGCGGGGATGCCGGTGCCGAAGAAGAGATTGGCGGGCAGGCCGATGACGGCTTCCAGCAGGTTTTCCTCGATGAATTTCTGGCGAATCTTGCCCTCGGCGGCACCACGGAACAACACGCCGTGGGGAACGACGACTCCGACGCGGCCGCTGCCCTCGCGGGCGGACTCGATCATGTGGGTGATGAAGGCGTAGTCGCCCTTCGACTTGGGCGGCAGGCCGCGATAGTAGCGGTGGAAGGGATCGGCCTCGGCGGAGTCGTGGCCCCACTTGTCGAGCGAGAAGGGCGGATTGGCGACGACGATGTCGAACTTGAGCAAGTGGTCGCCCTCGAACAGGCGCGGGTTGCGCAGGGTGTCGCCCCACTCGATGCGGAAGTTGTCCATGCCGTGGAGGAACATGTTCATCCGGCAGAGGGCGTGGGTGGTGCCGTTCATTTCCTGGCCGAAGAGCGCGAAGTCCCGCTTATCCGCCTGACGGCCGACCTTGATGAGCAGCGAGCCGGAGCCGCAGGCGGGATCGCAGATGGTATCGCCTTTTTTCGGATTGAGCAGGATGGCGAGCAGCTTGGAGACCTGGCCCGGAGTGTAGAATTCCCCTGCCTTTTTTCCGGCATCCGAGGCGAAGCGCTCCAACAGATATTCATAGACGTTGCCGATGACATCCTCCTCGCCGACGACGGAGGGCCGGAGGTCGAGCCGGGGATCGGCGAAGTCTTCGAGCACGAGCTTGAGCTTGGTATTCCGATCACGGGTGCGGCCGAGTTTGTTCTCGGAATTGAAATCCACCTCGCGGAAGACGCCTTCGAGCTTGGCTTTGTTCGCCTCCTCAATGCTTGAGAGTGCGACATTCATGCGCTCGCCGATGTCGGTCTCATTGCGCAGGGCGTAGAGGCTGAGGAAATCGCAGCCATCGGGAAGCTGGAAGCGCTCGCGGGACAGGCGGCGCTGGATGCGCTCCTGGTTGCCCTTATATTCCTTGGCGTAGGCATCGCGGTGGTCGCGCCAGACATCGGAGACGTATTTCCAGAAGAGCATCACGAGGATGTAGTTCCGGTAGTTCTCGGCATCGACGACACCACGGAAGGTGTCGCAGGCGCGCCAGGCGACGTCGTTAATCTCGGATTGGTTGATTTTGCGCATGTTTGGGAAGTTGGAAAATGGTCAGGCCTGACGCGCGGCGTTCAGGAGGGATTCTTCAAGGTGGGTGGCGCGGAGTGTTGCGAGACGGGTTTCGAGCAAGCGGGCATCGCGTTCGAGGTCGGCGAGTTCGAGGATCTTTTTCTGCACGGCTAGAGGAGGCAATGGAACGGGAAATTCTTCAAGGTGGAAGCGCTGGAGGGTCTGGACGAGCGTGCCTTTCCTTCGACTTGCGAAGAAGCGGGCGGCCTCCGTGGTGCGGAGAGTCCAAGCGAGGTATTCGGGAATGACTTCGGTCGATTTCCTTGTGACGACGAAGAACTGGGCTCCGGCAAGGATGTTATCAGCTGTGTGAGTGAGAACAGCGGCGGTGGTGCGCGTTCCACGGTTCGGGAAGAGAATTTCGCCGCACCGTAGAAAGAGCGACGGGTTGACCGTTTCATTCGGCTCGATCTGCGTGAAATCCTCATTGCGGAACGTGCCGTCATCATCGAGATCGCTGATCTGAATAAGGCGGCAAGACCCTGCGGGGTCGGGACGTGTTGCATCCCGGCCCCGCAGGGTGGCACCCATGCGAACCGTTGCGATTGATGATAGTGGAACGATAGGCATGGGCGTCAGTCCATTATGCAGGGCATTCGGGGAGGCTGAGCAGGTTGTTCGGCTGCTCCCCGTCGTTTTCCGTCTTCAGGTATTTGTGACCGTATGCGCTCTTTGCGATGATCACGTTGGCCCGCTGGTTGTCGACCTTGACGAAGAAGGTCCATTTCCCGGTTTCAATGCCGGAAATGGCTTCATCAAGGGTGAGCTTCCAGCGTTTACCGTCCGGATTGACACCTCCAATGTGGGAGATGCGTTCGTGGGCACTGGTGCGGTTGGTTTTGTTGATGCAGTGGATTTGGACGTCGATGGCCATGTTATTGGTATGTGTGGTAAGTCCTGCCGCTCCGTTCGGCAGGTTTTTGCTTGATCCAGACCATCCAAAGAACGAGCGTGTGGTTGCTAACGCCGTGCGCTGTCTCAGGATGGAGCCGAATAAAAGAGCCCGAGAGGCACTTGCTTCTCGGGCTTCTTTCGGCGGACGATTTGAATCATGCATCGCCGGTATGTTCCAAGCAAGGACTTTTTCTTATTTTTTCATCACACTTTCCAATCGTGCAGATTGGAGGAACCAACTGAGTGGAGGAAAAGAGTCCATTTTTTGAGCGAAGCCGAAACGAAGCGGAGGGGAAGAATGCCGATTTTAGTCGGGTTTGGGGGGAGAAGTGCTCCATTCTTCGCCCTATCGGGCTACGAAGGGCAGGCACGTTCTTCGCCTACGGATGCGAAGAGCAGGGAGACGCGAGACGTGAGAAGTGGATGGGACGTGGGGAATTGGGGCGGCTTTGCTGGTTTTTTGGCTTCCTTTTAGCGCGGCGGAATGAATTCCGCGCTCCAATTGGGGTGTGCCTGCTCCCAGCTCAGGTTCCGAGGCCCGAGAGCGCCGCGTCGAGGTAGCGGGTGAATGCTCATGGTGGTTTTCAGCGGTAAGATTCCCTTCGATGGAGATCAGTGAAAAACGGGGTAATCAGTGGCTCCCATCTTCCTCTCTAGGATCATTCCCGCCATCCGCAAGCGGCTTGGCAACGAAGTGAGATCATCATCCGCGGAGACTCCGGCTTCTACCGCGATAAACACATGATCTGGACCGAAGAGCAACCCGATCAGAGTTGGAAAATGCCAGCAATTCCGATCGTTCAAAGCGCCTCGATGGCCGCCATGATGCGCTTGGCGATGCGATCGTAGTCGTCCTTGCCTTTGGCGGCTTTCAATTCCTCCGGCGAGAGCCGGATGGGCGGGCCGACGGTGACCGAGATGCGGGCGAAGCGGATGCGGGCGGAACCACGAGGGAGAGCCTCGCGTGCGCCACGGATGCGGACCGGCTGGATAACCGCCCCGGATTTCACTGCAACCAGGCCGATGCCGGGAGCAGCTTCGCCAAGATCACCGCTGACAGTGCGCTCACCTTCCGGGAACACCAGCACACGATGACCTTCCTTGAGTTTGCGGATGATGGTTTTCAGGCTGCCCATATCGGGACGTTCCTGATCGACCGGGATAGCATTCCACTGGGTGTAAAGCCAGCGTGTCACACCGGTGAAGAGCGTCTTGCGGGCGAGATAGACCATCTCGTCTTTGTATAAATTTCCGATCAGCGGCGGATCGAGGAAACTTTCATGATTGGATGCCACCAGCACCGGGCCTTCCGTGATGAGGTGTTCCTCGCCCACGATTTTCAATCCGAACAAGGAGCGGAACGCGCATCCGAAGGACATCCATCCGAGCCAGTAGATCCATTTCATGGTTGTGGAGAACGATTATCTAACAGATCACTCAGTCGAGGATTTCAAGCCCCTGTTGTTTGAGAATTTCGATGGCAGCCTCCACGGCGGAGTCGATGGTATGGTGGGAGTTATCGAGAATGGTCGCACCTTCCGCCACCATGAGCGGGGCGGTTTTGCGACCGCTATCGGCCGCATCGCGCTTGGCCACGGAATCGACCTCGCCGGTATCGGTGCGGCGAGCGGCGCGCACTTCCTCATCGGCATCGACATAGATTTTATAAGGCGTATCAGGAAACACCACCGAGCCGATATCACGGCCTTCCATGACGATGCTGGAGTGCTGGAGGTATCCGCGTTGCAGGCAGATGAGTTTGAGGCGCACTTCCGGGATGGCGGAGACGGCGGAGACGTTGGCATTGATCGCCTCGCTGCGGAGTTCCTCCTCGGGGTTGATGCCATCGATGGCGATGGTTGAAGAAATGCCATCGTGGCCGCAATCGATGCGGATGTGGTCCATCATGGCGAGGACGGCGGTATTGTCATTCGGATCGATGTTTTCCTGGAGAACCTTCCAAGTGATGGCCCGATACATCGCACCGGAGTTCACCATGATCAGTCCGAGGCGTTCCGCCAGCAAGCGGGCGAGCGTGCTCTTGCCGGATGCGGCAGGACCATCGATGGCGATGGCGAAGTGCGGGACGGTGGAGGGAATCGTATTCACGCAGGGCGGACTGTGGGCAGTTCGAAATCGGCGGCGTTCGAGCGTTCCTGGCCGATCGCATCGAGGTGATGGGCGAATCCGGGATAGGAAGTGTTCACGCAGTCGGTGTTGCGGATGATCGTTTCCCCCTTGGCGAAGAGGCCGGCGATGGCGAAGGCCATGGCGATGCGGTGATCGCCGAAGCTTTCGATTTCCGCGCCGTGGAGCGGGTGGCCGCCTTCGATTTCCATGCCATCTTCAAACTCCTCCACGATCGCTCCCATTTTGCGGAGGTTATCGACCACCGTGGTGATGCGGTCGGTTTCCTTGACGCGGAGTTCGCGGGCATTGCGAATGATGGTTTTCCCGCTGGCGAGCGCGGCGGCCACGGCGATGACCGGGATTTCATCGATGAGATTGGGCACCTCGCTTTCGAGGATTGTGGTCCCTTTGAGCGGCGCGCCGTGAACTTCGATGTTGCCAATCGGCTCGCCATCCGAGTGGTGGACGATATCGATCATGTGGGCACCCATGCGACTGAGCACCTTGAGGATAGCGGTGCGGGTGGGATTGAGGCCCACGTCCTTGATGAGCAGGCGCGAGCCGGGGAGCGCGGCAGCAGCGACAAGCCAGAAAGCGGCACTTGAAATGTCGCCGGGCACGGTGAAATCGCAAGACTCGGGAACTTGGCCGCCTTCAATCGAAATGGCATTTCCTTCTTGGCGGGTGCTGACTTGGAACGAGGCAAGCATGCGCTCCGTGTGGTCGCGCGTTTCCGCAGGCTGGATGACGGTAGTTTTGCCTTCCGCGAACATGCCAGCGAGCAGGACGGCGCTTTTCACCTGGGCGCTGGCGACGGGCATCTCGTAGGTGATGGGCGTGAGCTTGGCCGCGTGGATGCGGAGCGGGGCGCAGCCGGTTTTTTCGCCGAGCGTCTCGATATTGGCACCCATCTGGCCGAGGGGCACGGTGATGCGACCCATCGGGCGGGAGGAAAGCGAGGCATCGCCAAAGAGTTCGGAGGTGAATGTCTGCCCGGCGAGCAGCCCGGCGAGCAGGCGCATACCGGTGCCGGCGTTCCCGCAATCGATGGGCGCGGCGGGGGCGCTGAGTTTGAGCGATTGACCGTGGATGCGCAGGTGGGTGGGGCCGTAGCCGGAGAGTTCCTCGATCACCTCGTGGGTGGCGCCGAGGGCTTTCATGGCGTTGAGGGTGTTGAGGCAATCCTCACTCGGGAGGAAATTGCGGATGGTGCAGACGCCGTTGGAGAGGCCGCCGAGGATGGCAGCGCGGTGGGACATGCTCTTGTCGCCCGGCACGCTGAATTCCGCGTGGAGCTTTGAAATGGCGGTAACTCGGAAATCCGGCATGAGGTGAGGAATGGATCGGGCTAACAGGTGGGATTGAGGAAATCGCGCTGATGTTTGGCGGTGGCCAGCCATTGTCGAGTCGCTTCTTGGTCGCCTTGCTCCAGAAGGGCGAGAATCTCGGTGAGGTCGGCGATGGTTTCGCGGAGCGGACCCGAGATCGCCTCGCGATTCTCGCTGAGAATCTCCGCCCACATTTCGACATTGCCGGAAGCGACGCGGGTGGTGTCCCTCAATCCGCCCCCGCCAAAGCGGCCTTCCGAGGGGTCCTTGAGGCAGACGCGGGCGGCGCTGGCGGCGACCACGTGGGGAAGATGGCTGATGCGGGCGACAAGTTCATCGTGGATGGAGGCGCTCATCCAGGAGGTGCGGCAGCCGACATTTTTCCAGAAACGTTCGATGGCGGCGCAAACTTCCGCCGGGGCATTCTCGTCGTTGGTGAGCAGGCAGGCGGCGTTTAAAAAAAGCTCTGCGGAGGCAGCGGCGATGCCTCCCTGTTCCGAGCCAGCCATGGGATGGCTGCCGATGAAACGGGCTCCGGTGCCGGCAAGCAGCGGCGGGATGCCGAGATGTGGGGCGCGTTTGACGCTTCCAACATCCGTGACGAGGCATCCGGCGGGCAATCCGGCGGCCACAGCGCTGGCGACAAGGCCGGGCATGGAACCGACGGGCACAGCGAGTATGACCAGATCCGCGCCTTGGACGGCTTCGGCCAGATCGGTGGTGGCTGAAGAGATACCGAGTTGTTTGGCGGCATCCACCGTTTCCTGTTTCCGTGCCCAGAGTCGGACTTGCGATCCTTCACTCTGACGGACAAGCGCCAGTGCGAGAGACCCGCCAAGCAGGCCACCGCCGAGGATGGTGATGTTCGAAAAGTCCGCGCTCATTCGCAAAAAAACCGGGTCCAGTGGTCCGGACCCGGTTGGTTTTCCTGAAAATTGGTTTTCTGAAAAATGGGTTGCCGGGAATGGCAGGAGCGTCTCAGGGAACGCGGAAATACTTTTTCTCGGAGGCTGGATAGGTCGGATCCTGAACGAGGGTGCCGCTGGGGATGTCACGCACGTCCACCACCTTGTTGTTGTAGGGGCTGAAGACAAACCCTTCCTTGCCGGGCACCTTGTTGGCGAAGGCCCAATCCTGACGCTTGGGCTCCTCTTTTGGCTCTTCCTTCGGTGGAGTCACGGTGCCACCATCGGGTTTGACCTGTGGCTGGGCAGTCGCCTCTTCCTTTTTCTTCTGCTCCTCTTGCTCCGCCTTGAGCTTAATGTCCGCTTCCTTTTTCTTGGTTTCCTCGGTGGTGGTCAGAGTTTTATCCGGAGCCTTGGTGACCTTCTTCTTTCCCTTGCTCTCGTCGTAAGGGTAACAAGACGCGAGGGATAGACAGACAAGGGCGGCGAGTCCGGAGCAGAGGCGGAATTTCATGGCGTTGAAAGGTGGGCGAAGATTGCGGGGCGGTTGTTTCATCCTCCGGGGAAATCCCTGGCGGAACGCGCGTCATGATGATATTCTTGAGCCTGCCGTCAAGCAAGGTCGTCTTTCCCAAGGGTGGAATCGAGTGGAAATTTTTGATTTACCCGGGCTTGCCTAGCAAGGAGGCGGAGGCTGAGGATGAACGCGTCATGCCGGACGCAACCATTCATACCCTGGGAAGGATTCTCGAACCCAGAGGACCCGTTCTTTATCTGGTTTCGCTGCCAAACGGCAAAAACCTCCTAGCCCACCTCTCCAAACCGCTTACCGACGCCGGAGCCTCTTTCGATGTCGATGAATCGGTTCTTCTCGAAATGACTCCGTTTGATTTCGACACCGCACGCATCCTCGGCCGCCATCACGAATCCCCGTAGTCCGGCCTTTATTTCCCAATACAAAAGGTGCTGAAAATCACCCCGAGCAGGTCCTCGGTATCCACGCGACCCGGAATTTCACCCAAGGCATCCAACGCCTCACGGAGATCAATGGCCACCAACTCCGTATCTGCGGAAGCATCGTCGAGCAATTCCAGAGCGGCGATCAGCGCCGTCCGAGCGAGTGCGAGACTTGCCTGATGGCGGGCATTGATCGCAACCGCGTGCTCACCCCAATCGACATCGCCGAACTGAAGGGCGTCGCGGATTTGAGTGGATAGTTGCTGAAATCCATCGCCACTGCTGCAGGAAAGTCGGATAGCCGAAACACCTTGCCACGACGGATCCTCGGGCAGGTCGCACTTGTTGATCACCAGCAGGTGCTTCGCGGCGGATGTGGGGAACACCACTTCCTGCGAGCGGGGAAGGCTGGCATCCGCAATCTCCAGCAGGAGGTCTGCGGACTCGATCTGCCGGACGGTCCGCTGAATGCCTTCTGCTTCGATCCCATCTGCCGCATCCCGGACGCCAGCGGTATCGACGAGACGCAGGGGAATACCATCCAAGTTGATGATTTCCTCAATCGTGTCACGGGTGGTTCCGGCCACATCACTCACGATGGCCCGCTCGAATCCAAGCAGGCAGTTGAGCAGGCTGGACTTCCCGACGTTGGGCTCCCCGTAAATGACGGTGCGGACACCTTCGCGGAGGATCCTGCCTTGATCGGACGTGGCGAGCAATGACTCGACCGTGCGAAGCACCGACTCGACACGCGATCGGAGTAAACGACCGGTTTGGGGATCGATGTCTTCTTCCGGAAAATCAATCCATGCTTCCAAGTGGGCAAGGGTTTGCAACAAGGCATCCCTTGCCTCAGTCGTGCGTTTGCCAAGTGTGCCTTCCAACTGACGCCTCGCAGCTCGCATGGAGAGGCGTGTCTGCGCGGAAATCAGATCCATCACCCCCTCCGCTTGCGTGAGGTCCAGTTTGCCATTCAGGAAGGCGCGGCGGGTAAACTCCCCCGGCCCTGCGGGTTCGGCCCCACACTGAAGGAAACGCCCAAGCACTTCGCGGGTCACCAGAATGCCCCCGTGCCCGGTGAATTCCACACAGTCTTCTCCGGTATAACTCTTGGGTCCGCGGAAAACCGTGAGCAATCCGTCGTCGATGATCGCCCCTTGGTCATCGGTGATCTTGCAATAGCCTGCCACTCGGGGCGGGAGCGAACCCGCAAATCCCTTCGTCGCACCGTCAGCAATCGCCACCGCCCGGGGACCGGAAATCCTGATGAGCGAAACCGCCCCCATCCCCGGCGGGGAAGCAAGCGCCGCCACTGTCGGGCGATGAGGGTCCGAAATGCCGTCCATTTGCGCAATCATGGGTTGAATGACCTGGATCCGGACGTCGGTCCCTCAATTCCCAAGTAATTC
The DNA here is from genome assembly GCA_040399845.1 of Luteolibacter sp. Lineage (GTDB taxonomy): Bacteria > Verrucomicrobiota > Verrucomicrobiia > Verrucomicrobiales > Akkermansiaceae > Luteolibacter. The sequence continues at coordinate 18,271 of JBBARN010000024.1, forward strand.
CCGCCTCCAGATGCGATGAAGATGGCGACTGCGACAAAGGCGATCACGATCAAAAACAGAAACATGATCATCAGAATCGCCCAGAGATTCCGGGCCGATCTGGAGCGTTTCCCGGAACTCCGATGTCGTCTGGTCCTCTTTTTGAGGGGATCCGGAACCATGGGATCCGGGTCCGACAATTCAGAACCCAATCCGCCAGATTCTTCAACCGATTGGGATGGCAGCGAGGAAGCCACCCGATGAAATACCGGAGCAGTCGCTTTCGAAGATCGGCCAATCACTCCAAGGTGAATTCCCGCATCCTTGTAAGGAGCAGGGGAGGACGAAGCTGACGCCCTGTTAGGCACCGCAACGGGAATCATCGAAAAAGTAGATGACGGCCCACCGGATGGCTGTTTGGATGCGATGACTTCCACCTGCTCTGGAGATACCTCGGGGGCGATGGGGAGAGAAACCTTCGGCTCAGCGAGCGGTTGATGGGCTTTGGGATACAGCGAGGGTATTGGCGGCAACGGCAACACCCGAATCTTCGACGCCGCACCGTTGGGAACCACCCCAGTGGAACAGCGAGGGCAGATTCCGGCGGAACCCCGTTCCTTTTCGACAGCGGAAATCACCCCCTGGCAGATATTGCAGCGGGACTCCGTTTGGTGGTGCGTTTGGTGATTCCCCGGCATGCTGCTCTGTGGCCCGCTTTTTGAATGAAGTGATGTTCAGGCCGTCTCCGATAGAATTACGACTTGTGACCTTAGGCCCCGACGGCAGCGAGCACGGAGTCCAGCACCTCAATGCAGCGCTTGTTCTGCGAAGGAGTGCCAATCGAGATTCTCACCCAGTCAGGAAGTTTATAACTGCTCATCGCCCGCACAATGACACCTTGCTTGAGCATATCCCGGAAGACAATATCGCCGTTCCCGGTTTTCACGAGCAGGAAATTGGCATAACTCTTCACATATTCGAGATTTCGCGCCGCGAATGCCTGTTCGTAGAATGCCATTCCCTCACGGTTCGTTTGCAAGGTACCGGCAACGTGTTCCGCATCGGTGAGTGCCGCCAGCGCCCCTTCTTGGGCGATCGCGTTCACATTGAATGGCTGCCGGGCTTTTTGAAGCAAATTGGCCAGATGCGCCGGCGCAAGCCCGTATCCGACACGCAACGCGGCCAAACCGTGGATCTTGGAAAATGTCCGCAAAACGCAGACATTCCTACCTTCCTTCACATAACGGAGCGTATCGGGCGGATTCTCCGGAAACTCGATGTAGGCTTCATCAAAGACCGCAATCACATGCTCGGGCAGCCGATCCATGAAACGGTCAATCGCCGCCTGATCCACCATCGTGCCGGTCGGATTGTTCGGATTGGCGATGAACACGAGTCGGGTGTTTTCCTTGATGGCATCCGCCATCGCATCGAGATCGTGAATGAACCCCGGGTCCGGGACTTCCACGTATTTCGCGCCGAAGAGTGTTGCCATCAACTTATAGACGACAAAGGCATGTTCGGCGGCAATCAACTCTGTTCGGCCATTCAGGAAAGTATGACACAACAGTTCGATGATTTCGTTGGATCCGTTTCCGATCACCACGTTCTCGCGGGCGAGCCCCAGCGAGTTCGCGAGCGCAGTGCGCAAGCGGAATCCGCCACCGTCGGGATAGATATGTGCATCTTCAAGAGCCGCGCGCATTGCCGCCTTGGCCTTTGGAGATGGTCCGAGAGGATTTTCGTTGGAAGCGACCTTGACGATTTGCGATGGATCGAGACCCAGCTCGCGGGCGGTTTCATCAATCGGTTTGCCGGGCTCGTAGGCCACAAGGTCGCACACGAAGCGGTTTGCGTAGGAATCTATCGTCATTGCGGGGGCACCCTAGACCGCTGGCAGGAGCTGGTCAAATGCCAAGCTCCGCCCATCATCGCAAGAACCGGATCCCACGCTGATCAACGCGAACCTTCAAGCAGCAGGGAAAACCGAATCAATGCGTCCTGATAGACGGGGGCGAGCGAACGGTCGGGCTGCAAAGTGGCACCGGGAGAGCATTTGCAGAAAACCGATTGAAGCTCCACCAGATCGTGCCCATCTGCCGCAGCAGCGATAAGCGCGGCCCCCAGAGCAGCGGAGTTGGACACTTCCAGACGCTCCACCGGGGCTTGGAAAACATCGGCAGCCAACTGGGCAATGCCATCGTTTTTGGATGCTCCGCCAGTCAGTCGCAGCCGCTCGGCTTTGACCTCCATCCATTGCGAATGCAACCGCATGTTGAGAAACTGCCCTTCGAGCAAAGCCCTGACTAACAGGCCAGGCTGCGAACCAGACTCGAATTCGGGAGTTCCTTTCAGCACAGGCGCCGTGAAATCGTGGCGAGGTGTGATTTCCGGACCGTAGAATGGCAGCATCAGATTTTCTCCCGCAGCCGACTTGCTCTGCGCCAAGGCAGGAGCGTCAAAGTCGGACCAATCCAGCCCCAGTTGATCTCGCAAGGCCTCTCGGGCGAGCGAACCGTTGCGGAAACAAATGAGCGACATGAAACCGCCCGCAGGATTTCCGAAGACATGCCCGAATCCCTGCGGGTCGGTTTTCGGCCCCGGCATGGAGGCAAAAAACGTATCGCTGGTGCCCAATGAAATGACGATGTTGCCCGGGGATGTCGCCCCCATGCCTACGAGGGAGGCTGGGTTGTCTCCCGTGAAAAGGGCACAGCGACAGTCTGCGGGCAGACCGTATTTTTCCACAAAATAGGAAGACAAAGGATGGGCAACACTGGTCGCCAAAGCAGCGGGAGGAAGTTTCTCCAGCAAACAAGGCGCCGTGGAGTCCAACAACACCTTGTCCCAGCCAAGATTTGCAAGATTCAGAAGATTCATCCCCGCTCCATCTCCGAAATCGATGGGCACCGTCCTGCCGGCGAGAATCGAGGCCAGGAAGGAACTGACCAGATGAATCCTGCCGGTGCGGGCATAGGCAGTGGCGTCGGTTTTAAAGAAGCGGCGGATCTGCGGTCCTGTGAATCGCTCGATAGCCACCGATCCGGTGCGTCGGCAGATCTCCATCGCCCCACCAGCCGCCACCGTGATTTCCGAGCACTCGGCCCCAGTTGAAGTGTCCATCCAGATGGGGGCAGTTCTGCGGGTGAGCGATGGCGCAATCTGGGTGCTGAGACTCTGCGAAGCATCCAGCACACGAACCCGTTGATCGAAGGTGGCATCCAAATAGACAGAACCGTGCTGCTGTCCGGAGCCTGCAATCATTTTCACCTCATTCAAATCCACCGTGGCGGCCAGCCGCCCCAACAGCAGGTCCAGCGCATCCAACCACATGAGCGGATCCGCATGAACTTCCCCGCTGTGACCATTGGGGATGAAACCATTCGGCGCTTCATACTGGGGAAGATCCGCGCCGAAATTGACAGACTGCTGGGCAATGATCCTGCCGCTGGAAACATCGATCAGAACAGCGGTGAGGGACTGGGTGGAGGAATCGAGACCGAGAAACATGTGCAAGGGTTTCCCCGTGTTCCGGATTTTCCAAGCGCAAACCGTCGTTGCCCTGATTCCACCTTTAGAAAAAAAAAGAGCGGTCGCTCGCGCGACCGCTCTTGGATTGGTTTGAAGTCTGGGACTTCGATAGGATTAGAAGCTGACGCTCAGCATCGAACCAGCGACGAACTCGTTGCCAGTTTCAGCCCATACGCTTCCAGCCGATTCACCAAGCGCCATCGAGAAGGCGACGAAAGGCGAGAGCTTGGCGCGGTCAACAAAACCCCAGTCGAGGGAGGCCTTGGTGGTCCAAGCGGTGAAATCACCACCTTCGACAAGGTAGCCCACGTTGGTGCCAAGGTTGAGGGTGAGGCAGGAGTTGAGTTCGAAGCTACGGCTAAGAGCCAGCTCGGTGTAGCCATCGGTGTCACCACCGTTGGTGCTGTCAACGTCCCAGAAGTAGGTCAAGGATGCGGAGGCGAAGCCGAGATCACGTGACGCTTGGAAGTAGACTTCTTGGTTGTCGGCACCACGGCTGGCAAGGTTCCAGTAGTAGATGTATCCAATGGCTGCGGTGGCGAATCCGAGGTCCTTGGAACCTTCGACGTAGAGGTCCACTTCGTTGTCGGTGTCGTTGCCAGTTGCGGCGGAAGAATCGAAGGCACCTGCCCACATGCCAGCGCTGAGACCAAAGCCGTTCACTTCGGTAGCTGCGTCCAGGCCGACTTCAAGGAGGTCATCGCCGAGGTCGAGACCGCGGAAAAGGTACTCGCTGGAGTATCCGGTGTGGATTTCATATTCGACTTCCGCCGAGGCGTTGCCGGCCACAAGGGCGGAGGCAGCGGCCAGGGCGCCAATGGTTTTGCAGTAGTTTTGCATCGTGTTGTGTTGGTTTTCGGTTGCTGCTTGCGTCCTTGGCTGCACCGGTGAGGAACAGACAGGAGCGAGTCGGATCTAGCTTCCCGCGTGTCAAAGACCGTCGGAAGCTCTCCGTTGCAATGGTATTTCACATTTCCGAAGAATTTGTCCAGCAATATCTGACACGGATCAGCGCTCCGCAGGGCTTTGAAATATTCGCGCGATCGGAGCATGGCAAGCGGGAATCTCGGTTTTCGGTCCATCATGAATGAAATTTCTGGAAATGATGCCCCCATGTTGAGGAAAAACGAATTTGGCACGGCGTTTGCTAATATCCGCCGTGCTACCCTCGGAGATTTGGAATCGTCGGGACGAAGCACACAACCATCCGATCAACCCTGACCATCATGACCAGTCGATACCTAATGAAAGTGCGGGCTCTCACAGCCGCCGCAATCGCGTTTGCAGCCATTCCGTTGGCATCCCCCAGCTTTGGGCAGGATGCAGCCGCCCCCCCGGCAACTGAGGCAGCCGCAGACACTTCAGCAGCTGCCGCTCCACCCGCACCAACACTCGAGGAGCGGATCGCGGATGTGGAGGCTTACATGAACAACGTGGCGCGGCCGGAGAAAGCAAGCGGAGCAACCTCATTGGTGGCCGGTCCCGGACCTGGCGCGAATGCATGGCAAATGGTAAGCACGGCATTGGTCCTCTTCATGACCTTGCCTGGTCTCGCCTTGTTCTACGGTGGTCTGGTCCGCAGGAAAAACGTGCTATCGGTGCTCGCCCAGTGCTTGGGAATCGCCTGCGTCGTCACCCCGCTTTGGTGGTTGTGCGGCTACAGTCTGTCCTTCGGCGTGGATGCCAAGAGCCCGTTCATCGGAGACTTCAGCAATGCGATGTTCAAAGGCGTTGAGCCTGGTGCCGTCGGCGCAGGTTACTACTGGATCTCCGATAGCATGTGGGCCATGTTCCAGCTCACATTTGCAATCATCACCCCTGCACTCATCATCGGTGCGATCGCAGAGCGGATGAAATTCATTTCGATCATGGCCTTCGTGGTGGTTTGGATGTTCGTCGTTTATTTCCCCTTCGCTCACATGGTTTGGTCCACCACTGGCCTCATGTGCGGCCCACTCAACCCGAACGCTGGCATCAAGGCGATTGACTTCGCTGGTGGAACCGTCGTTCACATGACCTCTGGTTGGAGTGCATTGGTTCTCTGCCTCATCCTCGGCAAAAGACTGGGTCTTGGAAAAGAGTCAATGGCTCCTCACAGCATGGTGCTCTGCATGGTTGGCACGGGAATGCTCTGGGTCGGCTGGTATGGATTCAACGCCGGCTCCGCACTTGGTGCAGACGCAATCGCTTCCAATGCCTTCGTAACGACCACTCTTGCCGCTGCAACTGCAGGTCTTGCTTGGGGAGTTTCCGAATGGCTTTTCAAAGGCAAGCCCAGCGTGCTGGGTCTCTGCTCGGGAATCGTCGCCGGTCTCGTGGTGATCACTCCAGGTGCCGGGTTCGTCACCGCTACCTCATCGATCATCATCGGAGTTCTCGCTGGTGTCGTTCCCTTCTTCGCAGTCGCCTACCTGAAGAAAATCCTCGGATATGACGATGCCTTGGACACCTTCGGTGTGCACGGTGTCGGTGGAACCCTCGGAGCGATTCTCACCGGTATCTTCGCGGATGAGAAAGCCAACTCGGTTGTCGGCCCCCTCAAGGATGGTTTGCTTGTAGAACAATTCAAGGCTGTTGGTCTGACCATCGTTTGGAGTGTCCTTGCAACCGCGATCATCGCTTACATCATCAAGTTCACCCTTGGTCTCCGCCCTGAGCCTGAGGTAGAGACCGCCGGTCTCGACCTTGCCGAGCACGGCGAACAAGGTTACGAACATTGATTTCCGAGTAATCAAACGACTTTTCAATGCGGGCGGACTGGAAACAGTCCGCCCGTTTTCATTTGCAGCGGAACCCATGGGGGGCTTCCCTTGTCGGCGTGATGCGCGAACGACGGCGAATGATCTTGATGGGGGCAGTCTTATGTTCCACGGCATTTGCGGCATGGACGTGGTGGCGTCCTTATGCCTGGCAGGTGGACCCTGGGGCACGCGGGCACATTGAGGCCGCGCAAGTACGCCGCGACCGGGGATTCTATTGGCTCGACCTACACGTCCAAATCGCAAATGGCACCACCCATGACCTCATGAAACCCGTCCGATTGATCACCGGAAGCGGACGAACACTCGAACCTGCCGATACCACACTTGGCGGCGGGCCAGACAAGGAGACCAGTGACATTTGGTTCAAATTCTGGCTGGAACCGACCGATTTCGGCGGCCCGATGAAATTGCAAATCAACGACGGTTCACTGATCGTTCGCTCCGGCACGACCCCTCCTTCGCTGGGCTCTTCCAATCTGGAAGTTTTCACCACCCACAACTGGTAATCCACCCTCATGAGTTGGCTTCTGATCGACAATTCCAACACCCGCACCAAATTCGCCCTCGGCAATGAGTCGGGTCTGCAACCATGGCGCGGTGTGCTGGCAACGGCGGATATCTCCCCTGAATCCATCGAGTCCTTGATGGCCGGAGTGGAATTCGACGCCGTCATCATCTGCTCGGTGGTGCCCGCAAAAGCGGAGATCCTGCGGCAATTTTTCGATGGCCGTTGTCCGCTGCATTTTCTGGACTATCGAAGCCCGCTCGGAATGGCGATCGACTACCCACTCCCCACCCAGATCGGAGCGGACCGACTGGCCAATGCCGCTGGCGTGGTTTCCCGCCATGGGGCTCCCGCGATCGTGATCGATTTCGGCACCGCCGTCACTTTCGACGTCATCTCCGATCAACCAGCCTATTGTGGTGGAGTGATTGCACCGGGCCTTGGCGCGATGTCGGGATATCTCCCCCAAAAAACCGCGCTTCTGCCGATCATCGAATTGGAAGAACCCTCATCTGCCATTGGCAAGTCCACTATCCACGCCATGCAGGCAGGAGCGGTTTTCGGATATCGCGGGTTGGTACGGGAAATCATCCATCGGCTGCGCGCGGAAATGTCAGGCCATGTCGCGATCATTGCCACCGGGGGGGATGCCGCACTCATTTCCCGCGGGCTGCCGGAAATCGAACAGGTGGACCCGGACATCACGCTCGACGGACTGAGGCAGGTGGCAGCACGGGTTTTTGCCTGATTCCGGGTTTCAATTTGATGAAAAAATGCCGTGCGTTTATTGCGGGGTTCTGATAGCCGCGTGATTGATATGAATGACAGTCATTTGGCGATTGGGGTGGATTTCGGAGCGAGCACCATCAGGGTCGGCGTGGTTTATCAGAGCCACGTCATCGACCACGCACCGAAGTTGGCCACCCGGGAATTCGATGAACCGGAGGCCTTGATCGAGGCGATCGCCAAAAACATCCGGGAGCTCCGTGAAAGACATCCGGGCGTCGAAGCTCTGGGAGCGGGTTTGCCTGGATTCGTGGATTACCACAAAGGCTGGGTTCACAATCTCACCAATGTCCCATCCTGGTCATCCGTGCCGCTGGGAAAAATCCTGGAGCAACAGGTCGGGCTTCCCACCGTTGTGGACAATCGCGCCAATTGCATGGCCATCGCGGAATGGCGATGTGGCGCGGCGCGGGGACTCAGCGATGTCGTTTTCATCAACTTGGAAACCGGCGTGGGAGGAGCCATCGTCGCGAATGGAAAACTGATCCGCGGTTCCCGCCACGTGGCCGGCGAACTCGGTCAGACGTCGCTGGACTGGCAAGGTCGCATCGGCAAGTTCGGAAATCCCGGAGCTCTGGAAAGATACCTTGGCAGTCAGGAAATCGCCGCAGACGCCAAAGCCGCCTACGCCGCAGCGGGGATCAGTAAATCCGCCAGCGAGTGCACGCTGCCAGCCTTGATCGCTGCCGCCCACAAGAAGGATGCGGTCGCTCTCGAACTTTGGGACCAAATCGGCCGGATACTGGCCACGGCGCTGGCAAACACCTGCTGGTTGCTCAATCCGGAAGCTGTCGTCATCGGCGGCACCATGGCCCGTGGGGGGGAATTGCTGTTCAAACCGCTGCGCGACCACTTGTTCGGAATGCTTTCCTATCCGTTCAAAGACCACCTGTTGGTCTTGCCAGCCGCCCTTGGCAGGGAGTGCGGCACCATCGGAGCGGCTGCCCTCGCTTTGGAAGGAGAGCATTTAAGCGTTTGATTTCCGCCATTCCCGGAATATCACAATGAATCCAGATGAAACCTCTTACCGATCTCAATCGCCGCCAGTTTGTCCAACTCGGAGCCATGGCCGCCGGTGCTGTGCTCTTGCCGACGCGCGCCGGAGCCGCCGAATCCGCAACCTACACGCTGCCTCCCCTACCCTACCCGGAGGATGCCCTTGAACCGCACATCGATGCAAAAACGATGTCCATCCACCATGGCAAGCACCACGCGGCCTACATTACCGGACTCAACACAGCTTTGGCCACCGCACCGCAACTTGCCAGCAAGAGCCTCGACGAGCTGCTCGCGGATCTGCCCGCCGTGAGCGACGAAAAACTCCGCACGCCCCTCCGCAACCACGGCGGTGGCCATTGGAATCACCGCTTTTTCTGGGAAACCCTCGCCCCCGCCGCCAAGTCCGGCGAACCCTCGGAAACGCTCGCCGTAGCCATCCAGACGACTTTCGGCTCGATGGACGATTTCAAAAAGGCCTTCGCTGAGGCCGCAGCCAAGCGATTCGGCTCGGGTTGGGCATGGCTCATCGTGCAAAATGGGAAGCTCAAAATCACCAGCACCCCCAATCAGGACACCCCATTCATGAAGGGACTCGTCCCGGATGCCGATCTGGGGATTCCAATCCTCGGCCTCGACGTTTGGGAACACGCTTATTACCTACACTATCAAAACCGCCGTCCGGATTACATTGCCGCCTGGTGGAATGTGATCAATTGGAAGCAAGTCTCCAAGCGATTCGACGAAGCCTCGGCCGCCAAATAGTTCCTGATGACCATCCAAACCTTGGTTCAGGAACGTCCCAACGGAATCCGGAATGCATGAGGGTAAATCATCACCGATAGGGTGAAAATTTCCCCACAGCTCTGGATCCCGTGGGTGACGAAAATCAAACATCTCGTCGTGGACAGTCATTCATGGACGAGCAACGATTCACGACTTACAGACTCTGTCATCATTGCGATACTCTCGAACTGGCGGAGAACGGTGTGCGAAGGAATCTGGGATGGTTTTTTGGGTTCCCTAAGCGAATCCCCATGAAAGGTTCCAACTGCGGCAACCCCGCCGCTGCTGGCAAGATCCAACATTGACCGGGCTTGGTTGGGATGGTAGGGTGCTGGTCCCATGAAGTGCTCACTGGTTATTCCGGCAGTCGTTGTTCTCGGCCTCGCATCTTGCGATCCCATGAACCACCCCATAGGTAGTGGAGATTTTGATCCACTCCGTCCGCCCGGCAGCAACATCAAGCTCTCCGACGCGCAGGGTCCAACCTTCAAGGCCGGGCAGTTCGTGCGGACGATCATGGATAATACCACCTTCTTCACCAAGCGCCCCAAGGGAGATGTGGATGCGGACAAGCTACTCACGCGGGGAACCTCGATGAAGGTAGTCACCACTGCGGACACATTTGTGAAGGTGGAACTCGACAGCGGCGAAGTCGGATTTGTCCCCGCCATCATGGTGGAAGATCCGAGCACGGTTGCCGCCCCCCCCCTGATGGGGAACCCCGGAGAAATTCAAGTCTATCCTCCCTTGGGAACGATGGGCGAACCCCTCCCCACCCTGGATCCGGCGGGCCAGCCACCTGCCGGAGCCATTCCCACGGTGATTGATCCGGAAGCTCCGGCCGTGGGCAATCCCATCCCGCCCATCACACCAACAGGTGACAACTTTGCAGCTCCGGAAGTTCCGAAAACCGAGCCTGCCCCATTGCCACCCAATGACGATGATCTGAAGGCCGGTGGCCAGCAATGATCGCAGCACGCCCCCGGGATCGTGGTCCGCGGGGGCTCCAGCTCACTGGCGATACCTTTCGTATGCCTCCACGATGCGGCCGACGACCGGGTGGCGAATGATGTCAGCTTGGGAAAAGCGCTGAAACGCAATCCCCTCGATTCCTGCAAGCGCGTGCTCTGCCTCTGCAAGCCCGGACCGCACCCCGGGCTTCAGATCCACTTGGGAACTGTCGCCTGTGATCACCATCCGGGATTCGTCTCCAAGCCGGGTAAGCGCCATGAACATCTGCTCACGCGTCGTGTTCTGGGCCTCGTCAAGAATCACAAAGGATCGTGACAAAGTCCGGCCGCGCATGAAGGCCAGAGGCGCAATTTCAATCGTGCCCTCCTCCAGATATCGCTGGCCTTCCTCGGGATCGAGCATGTCGTGGATCGCATCATAAAGCGGCCTCAGATAGGGAGCCACCTTTTCGCGCAGATCCCCGGGAAGGAATCCCAAGGCCTCGCCCGCCTCCACCGCCGGGCGGGTGAGGATGATGCGCTGCATCACACGGCGCTTGAGCAGGGTAAGTGCCATCGCCATCGCCAGATAGGTTTTCCCCGTCCCGGCAGGTCCCAAACCGAAAACCACATCATGGGTCTCGATCGCCCGGACGTAATCCAGCTGCGCCGGGGTCTTGGGAATCACCGGCTTGCGACCACGCGAACCCACCAGTTTCACTCCGGAAAGATCCGCCACATTCCCTGTCCCCTTCCCCGTCGCCAAGTCCACCGCAAGGCGGAAATCCCGCGACTCGATCCGCCCGCCCTTGCGCTGGGCGATTTCCAAATCGGCGAATGCCGCCTTGGCACGTCCCACCGCATCCTTTTCGCCCGCAAGCAAGATCCAGCCATCCCGTGTGACCACCTTCACGCCGATCTTCTCTTCAAGATAAGCCAGATTCTTCGGATTGTTGGCGAACAAGGCATGGAGAAATTGGGGCGTATCGAATTCGAGTTTGATTTCCACCGGAGCCGCTTGATTCATCGGCCCCACGCTAGGCCTCATTCCCATTCCGGGGAAGAGGAAAAGCCAGCCGAGGCGGGATGTTTCTTGAATCGAGTCCACACACAGCTTGAATGGGGCTGTGAAAATCCTCTCCAGCCTTCTGGCCGCGCTTCTGTTCGCAGCATGCGCCAGCCCACCGGAACCCTTGACGGTCAAACAGTTCGCGCTTCGCGACCAGACGAGGAACCTTGGAGATGAACCCATGGCCTCGATGGAAAAAAGCCGTCGCCTCCGTGGGGCCGTCAGCATGGAAGAGCGCCGCCAGCGCCTCGGCCAGTATTACACCCTCATCTGGCACGATCCCGAGGGGATAGTCAAACAAGGCCCGGTGGACTTGGTCTTTTCCTATCAACAAGGAGCCTCCGCCAGCCGCGTGAAACGCATGACCAAACGCTTCCCCGCCAGCGCTTCCGAAGGCAAGGCGGATTTTGCGGTGGTGGGTGACGACTATTTCAAAAACGGCAAAGTGCTCGCATGGAAAGCCACCGTCTCCCGCGGAGGACGTGAAATTGCATCCAAACAATCGTATTTATGGCAATAAGCGCGCAGGCTTTTTCGAGATGGATGGTTGACCTGAGCCGGATGACATTTTAGGGTTCCGACCGCTAGCCCGTGTAAACGAAGGCTCTTTACCTGTGACCCCTGATCACCCCATTCTAGTCGGTATTTTTGAAGGATTCAGCTGGATCCGCTGTGAGGGCAAAGGCTCGTTCATGACCAGTCCAGCCATGAAGTCGTTTGCCGACGAACGCATGGCTTCCGGGGAACAACACATCGTTGTGGACCTGCAAGCCTGCGCGGGCATGGACTCGACTTTCATGGGAACCCTCGCCGGCATCGCAAGCCGCCTTTCAGCCAACGAACAGGGCGGACTGCAAGTCGCAGATCCCGGAGATCGGAACCGCCGCTCCCTCGAAGACCTCGGTCTTGATTTCCTCATGGAAATCGATCCGCAAGATGCCTCGTGGCGCCACCGGGTGGATTCCATCCGCACCCAGCTCCAGCCACCTCAGACAACCGGCAAACTCGCCTCCTCACAACGAACACGCCATGTGCTGGAAGCCCACCAGCAACTCGCCGATCTGAATGAGTCGAATGCCAACGAGTTTTCCGATGTGCTGGATCAGTTGGAAAAGGAGTTGAACGAAAAAGAAAAGCCAGCGCCCCCCAAGAATCCGGATTAGATGAGGTCGAGGACGCTTTTCAAACGCTGATGCCGCCACCATGCAGGACCCATTCATCATCGCGCTCATCGTTTGTGCATTGGTCTTGATCGTGCTCCTGCTTGCCCTGCGCAACCAGCGCAGAAGGAATCGCTCCATCCGCAAACGCTTCCGCGACCTTGAGTGCGAGGAACAACGGATGTTTTCCTTCCTGCACGACCTCGGTCTGGCCATCGAAAACGAACCATCGCCATCCGTCCTCTCGCGAATCATCGTCGATGGCATCGACAAAGTCGTCAACGCCCGCGGCGGCGCGGTTTATTTCCTCGCACAAGGCAACAGCTACCTCCTCCCCTCCTACATTTCCGAAGATTGCCCGCCCCTCATCGGCATCCCGGTGGAGGTTCGAAAAAAGGCCGAGCGCGACCCGCGCGCTCTCGAAAGCCACATCCGCCTTTCACGCGTCGCCGTGGACGATGGCATCCTCGGCTACTGCCTCGCTGTGGGCGAACCCATCCATGTGGAGGATGTGAAAAACCACCCCTCGTTCCGCGATGCCTTCACCCGTTACACGGAGGATGTGGACGCCCTGCTCTCACCACTCCGCCATGCTGGCAAGGACCTCGGCGTGCTCGTCGTGGCTCGCCGTCACCAAGATGGGGGTTTTTCCGCCAACGACTTCGCCGTCTTCCGCTCGGCCGCAGAGCAATCGTCCTTTGCCATCGGCAACGCCCGCATCCACCGCGAGGCACACGAAAAACGCGCGATGGAAAACGAACTTCAAAATGCCCGCGAAGTTCAAAGCATCCTGCTCCCGCAACAAGATCCCGTCATCGCCGGATTCCGCATCAGCGGCACCAACCAACCCGCACGCATTATCAGTGGTGACTATTATGATTATCTCGAGCTCGGCGGGAAAAAACTCGGCATCGCCATCGCCGACGTTTCCGGCAAGGGTGTGCCTGCCGGCTTGCTGATGGCCATGTGCCGCAGCGCCCTGCGCTGCGTGGCCCCCGGCCGCAACTCGCCTTCCGAGGTGCTCGCTGCCGTGAACCGACAGCTTTTTCCGGACATCCGCGAAGACATGTTCATCAGCATGGCCTATGGCATCCTCGATGAAGCTACGGGCAAGCTCCTGCTCTCCCGCGCCGGCCATGATCCGGCCCTTCTGTTCCGCAAGGAAACCGGTAAAGTAGAGCTCCTCCGCTCGCCCGGCCTCGCTCTCGGCGTCGATGGTGGCACGGTGTTTGAGCGTGTCACCAAGGACCAGGAGATCGATCTGTTCCCCGGCGACTGCGTGCTCTTTTACACCGATGGTGTGCGCGAGGCCGTCGATGCCGATGAGGAGGAATTCGGCATGGAACGCATGTCTGAAACCTTCCGCCTCGCCGCTCCTCTCGGGGCGGAATCCATTCTCAACCGCATGCAACAGGAACTCCGTCAATTCACCGGTGAAGGCCCCCAGATGGACGATATCACCCTCGTCGCCATCGAGAAGAAACGATAGTGGCTAAACCGCCTTGCTTTCATATCATCTGACAAAAGGCATGAAAACAACTCGCAATAACCTGCTTCGCACTGGATGCATTGCCTCTCTCACCACCTGCCTGTTTACATCGTGTGACAAGACCAGGAAGCTTGCCAAAAGCTTCGGATTCAATCCTTCCGCGAGACCCGCCGTAGCTTACGATGGCTCTTTGATCACTGAACTCGACAGGTCCACCTATGACCAATTCCCGCATCAACCAGGACGTGTCGTGCTGGTGGATTTCCACGCAGATTGGTGTGGCCCTTGCAGAAAACTCAGCCCGATACTGGAAAAAATCGTTCAGGAACACGAGGGACTCGTTCTTGTTGGCAAGGTAAATGTGGATGTGAACAAGGAGCTTGCCGCCAAGGAAGGTGTGAGTGAAATTCCGGACGTTCGCGTTTATCGGGACGGGAAGCAAGTCGCCAAGTTTGTGGGTGCCCCCAGCGAAAACAAGCTCCGCCAGCAGATCAACGAATATGTGGAGGGACTGCCTCCAATCACGGCTTCCACCACCAACGGAGCCTCACCAAGCCAACCTGGTTCCGTTATTACTCCGATGAGCAAGGACTGGTTGCCGCCCGGAATGAGCCGGAGATGACGCATTACCAAATCTCATCTTGGCTATGAGTTAAAGGCTCCATGGAGGTCGGTGCCGGGCTGATTCTACAAACATGCAACCGGCCAGCCAAACCATGCAACCGGATAGGAAGCATTTGGAACGGAGGTGAATCCATAAGCTGAAGGGTGAGTTGTGCCATTCACGAGGAATCAAAGATGATCCATCATCAAAAAAACCTGATGCAATACATGCACGATTTCAATTAATCCCTTGATTCCGTTCCCGCCGATTTGGAAATTTGAATTGAGATGAGAACGAAGCATTACCCAGCTGTCCTCGTTGCCGCAGTACCGACAGGAACCCTTCCACTTCCGGTATTCCTACGTGACCCAGAACCCCACCACCGGGACGAATCAAACCATTACCCCTACGCTGCTGCCGGAGGATACCGTGCGGGTGTATGTCGGGGCAAGGGCTCTGGATGGTGGCCCACAACAGGATTTTTCTTCGTGATTGCGGGTTCGATCGGTATTCTCCGCAGGAAGAGCGATGCCCTAACCCGCCTCGCCGTCTGATTCAGCCATGAAGCACAGCGCCCCATTCATCACCCTCGGAACCGGTCTGGAAATTGGTTATGACAAGCCTTTGGCCCGTCTAGAAGACGAAGTCACCCTGACCCACGGCACCCATTTTCTTGTGGCCCGCAATGGGCGTGGCAAGACCACCCTGCTCAAGACCCTGGCCGGCACGCACAAGCAAGTGTCCGGCCAGTTTCAGGTCGAGGGCTTCACCCAATACCTTCCGGAAAGCATGCGATTTGACCCGGAGCTTCCTGCCAAGCGGATTTTCCAGATGCTCCTGCCCAAGGACAAATGGAGCACCGCACTCGAACTGGCGGAGCGTATCGAGCTGGATGTCAAGAAGCCCTATGGCCGTCTCTCTACTGGCAATCATCGCAAAACCAGCCTGATTCTTGCCGAGTATTCCACCCAAGCGTCTGGCGGCAACATCCTGCTGCTCGATGAGCCCTTCAGTGGGCTGGATGTGTTTGCACGGGAGACATTTGAAGATCTCTGGCGGGATTCCGGGACGGGCATTCTCCGTCTTCTGAGTTGCCACCCCGATTACGACTCGATGTCCATGCCCAGCACTCTCTTGATTGAAAACGGGAAACTCCGGTATCTCCGAGATGCGGAACAACATTGGAGCGACCTGAAGAAGCTCCTGTAGCGGTGGAGGTGCCGCCGGGACATAGGAATCAATGGCATGACCCATGAAAATCAGGAAAATCCGCAAGGCGATGAGAGGCAGACCAGCGATCTGGTGGGCGGAATTGTCCGCGTCATGGATCAGGCCCATGGCCTGAATATCTCGGGATACGCCCCACATTTTTTAGAAAAATCCATCGCCAACCGGATTGTGGCATGCCAACTGGCAAGCGCCGAGGCCTACGAGGGCTTGCTTGCGGTGGACCCGGTGGAGGCGGTGGAATTTCAGGCATCGCTGCGGATTTCCTATACCGAATTTTTCCGTAACCCCCTGATTTTCGGCATATTGGAAGAAAGAATCCTGCCCCATCTCTTTGCCGCCCAAAAGCAAGGTGGGCGCAGGGAGATCCGGGTCTGGTCGGCTGGGTGCGCCACGGGTCAGGAAACCTGGTCAATCGTGATTCTACTCGATGAGCTGACCCGCCACTGGGATCCGCCGCCAGCTTACCGCGTGTTTGCGACGGATCTTTGCGTTGAGCACCTCGCGTTTGCACGCGCCGGGGAATACCATAAGAAGGCTCTGGGTAACGTCCGCCTGCGGCACTTGGAGGATTGTTTTTTAAAAAACGGGGACATGCATGTGGTTTCACCGCACTTGCGACCTCAGGTAGATTTCGGAGTACATGACCTTTTGGATCAAAACGCGGCCTGTCCGACTGCCAGCATTTACGGTGATTTTGATCTGATTATTTGCTGCAATCTGCTGTTTTATTACCGCCCCGAGGTTCAACACCAGATTCTTGACAAGTTTACTCGCGCTCTCCATCCCGGCGGCTACCTTGTCACCGATGATTCGGGACGAGGGCCACTTTCGAGCCATCATACCCTGTACCCGGTATTGCCAAACGCCTCAATATTTCAAAAATTTGAGCCGCAAGCCCAACCCGGCAGGCAAGACCGCTACCATTTCAATGATTTTCGCAACGACGTTTCCCCGCCTTCGACAGGCGCGCCCTGACCCGGGTGCGCTCAAGCTGTCCGCCTTCCCCCCCCCGAGCATCGCCGACCGATGAAACCCAGCGGCCTGAAAATTGCCACGACGCTCCGACTGGCGCTCGCGACTCTGATGCTGATGTTGCTGGTGGCTGGCACCCTCTTTTGGGTGCAGTCCGACCGAATGTTCCGTTACGCCAAGGGACTTTACGAACATCCGATGATGGTGAGCCGGGCAGTCGGCGTGATGGAGGTGGACGTGATGGCCATCCACCATGCCATGAAAGAGTTGGCTAAAGATCCCGGCGATGCCGCTCTCGCAAAATCCCTACAGGGAATCGCAATCCATGAACGCAATATGGATGAGCAGTTCGATCTGGTTTCCGAACGCTATCTGGGGCCACGCGCGGATTTGTACGGATTGAGGGATACGCTCATCAAATGGAAAGCCGCTCGCGAGGAAGCGCTGAGATTGTGGCGAGCTGGCGATACAACTGGCGCGCTTGCCATGACCAACACCGGCGGCGGGGTGGAACTTCAAGCGGAGTCGGTGCTCAGCCAGCTTCGGGGGATCAATGCGTTTGCGATCGAAAAGGCCGATCAGTTTTACCAATCCGCAGGTTCACAGCACGCATCGACCGCGCTTCGCCTGGCGGTGATCATTCCGCTGGCGATGATTTTCTGCCTCACCATTGCATGGGGGCTGCTGACTTTGATCAAAACCCCTCTCAAGGATCTTACGGCCGCGATGGAGGGCTTCCGGAAAGGAAATCTCGGGACTCGCTGCCAAAGTTTATCGACCAATGAATTCGGCCTCCTTGCGGACTCGTTCAATGAGATGGCTGACGCGATCGAGACCCAAACGCGCATCGACCACAATGTGGCGGTGCTGGCGGAGATCGCCCTCAATCACGAGGAAATCCACCTGTTCTGCCGCGAGATTCTGGTCGGCTTGTTGCAGCACACGGGGTCGCAGGTCGGAGCCATTTATTTCCTGAACGAGGAGAAGACCGCATTTGTCCATTTCGAATCCATCGGTCTGTCTGCCAGCAAGCGTGCGGCTTTTTCCGCGACCTTGGTGGAAGGCGAATTCGGGGCGGCCTTGGCGACGCGACGGATTCAGCACATCAAGGAGATTCCCGCCGATACGAGTTTAGCGCTTTTGGCCGTGAGCGGGGAATACTGCCCGCGGGAAATTCTGACGATTCCTTTGGTTTCCGAAAACTCGGTGACGGCATTGATTTCCCTGGCGAGCCTTCAGGCATATGACGATGCGTCGGTCCGTTTCGTGAATGAAATCTGGAGTGTTCTTAGTGCCCGCGTCAACGGGATGCTGTCCTTTGAGAAATCCAAGATGCTTGCGGCGCGGTTGGAGTTGCAGAATCAAGAGTTGGAGTTGCAGAAACGCGAACTTGCGAACCAAACGGACGAACTCTCCACCCAAAACATCGAGTTGGAAATGCAGAAGCAGCAACTCGATGAAGCCAATCGCCTCAAGAGCGCCTTCCTCTCCAACATGAGCCACGAGTTGCGCACGCCACTCAACTCGGTCATCGCGCTTTCCGGAGTGCTGAACCGCCGCTTGGCGAAAGTCATTCCGGACGAGGAATACAGTTATCTTGAAGTCATCGAGCGCAATGGGAAGAACCTGCTGTCATTGATCAATGACATTCTCGATCTTTCCCGTATCGAGGCCGGGCGTGAGACGCTCCGCTTGTCGAATTTCTCAGTGCGCGAGTGGGTTGCGGATACAGTTGAAATGCTCCTTCCTCAGGCGGTGGAGAAAAACATTCGTCTCACGAGCCACGTGAGTGACGAGCTGCCGCGCATCGTTTCAGATCCCGACAAGTGCGTCCATATCCTGCAAAACCTGGTCGGCAATGCGGTGAAATTCACCGATGAAGGCTCGGTGGAGATTTCCGCACGCCCCCTGGCGGGTGGAATCGAAGTGGTCGTGAGCGATACGGGCATCGGAATCGCGCAGGACCAACTGCCCCATATCTTCGACGAGTTCCGGCAGGCGGATGGGAGCAATTCTCGAAGATACGGTGGCACCGGACTGGGACTGGCGATTGCAAAAAAATACGCTCATTTGGTGGGTGGCCATATTTCCGTTAAAAGCGAGGCTGGCAAAGGCTCGGTATTTTCCTTGTGGCTGCCGCTTGCGGTGGATTCCGCAAATCCGGGCCAGATCCACACGGAGGATTCGTCGTTCATCGGCCGCCACCATCACGACGCTGCTGCCGCGACTCTCGGGCATGGCCAGAAGATCCTGCTCGTCGAAGACAACGAGCCGGCGATTGTGCAACTGACTGATATCCTGGGAAGTCACGGCTACGATGTCCAGTCCGTGCGAAATGGATTGGAAGCGCTATCACTCATCGAGCGGAACCCGCCCGATGCGATGATTCTGGATTTGATGATGCCAGGCATTGATGGATTCCAAGTTCTACAAGCCGTCCGGAATCATGAGAGGAGCCTCCGTTTGCCTGTGCTCATCCTCACCGCCAAGCAGATCACCTGCGAGGAACTCAGCACCCTCAAAGGCAATCATATCTTCCAACTGATCCAGAAGGGCGATATCAACAAAGAAGGCCTTCTGAGCGCCGTCGCCCGGATGGTGGCATCCCCCCCGCAAATGGCGCATGCAGCCATTCGCCGCCGCCCGTCCCGCCCGGGCAAGCCTCTGATCCTCGTGGTGGAGGATGATTCGGACAACCTGAGAACCATCCACGCTCTGCTCGGGGATTGTTTCCAGGTGATTGAAGCTCGCGATGGCCAGACAGGAGTGGATTTGGCACGTCAACATCAGCCCGATCTCATCCTCACTGACATCGCCCTGCCAGTCATGGACGGCTTCGGGGTGATCGCCGCCATCCGCCAGGATGACTCGATTTCCGACGTTCCGGTGATTGCGGTGACCGCCAGTGCGATGACTGGAAACCGCGAGGAAATCATCGCCAAGGGGTTCGATGCCTATGTATCCAAACCCATTGACTACCTCCTCCTGCAAGACACCCTGCGTCAGTTTCTAACCCGAGATTCCCCGTGATGAAAGTTTTGGTGATAGACGACAATCAGGACAACCTGATTTCCATCAAGGCCGTCTTGTCCGACCACCTGCCGGACGTCACGGTGTTGACCGCATTGAACGGCGAACAGGGTCTGGATCTCGCCCAAGCGAAAGACCCGGATGTGATTCTGCTCGATATCGTCATGCCGCTCATAGATGGCTACGAGGTTTGCCGGCGGCTCAAGGATGACACCATCCTCAGAAGCATTCCTGTTCTATTCCTGACAGCGCTGCGGACTGACCGTGACAGCCGGATCAAGGCGATGAAACTCGGGGCGGAAGGATTCCTTTCCAAGCCCTATGACGAGATCGAGCTGTGCGCCCAGATTCAAAGCATGGCAAAACTCAAGGCGGCGACCTTGCGACAGCTCAGCGAGCAGCAACGCCTTGCGAGTCTTGTCGAAGAACGCACCAAAGATTTGCAACAAAGCCAGACATCCCTGATGAACCTGCTAGAGGAACTCAAAATTGAGAACAGCGCCCGAAAAAAGAGCGAACTGGCCTTGCGGGACAGCGAACAGAATTACCGGATGCTCTTCGCAAAAATGCTCAACGGGTTTGCGCTCTTCGAGATCATCTGGGATGAGCACTCCAACCCTGTGGATTACCAGTTCCTCGCCGTGAATCCGGCCTTTGAGTGCATGACTGGTCTCAAGTCCGATGAAGTTGCGAAGCAAACACTCAAGCAGGTGATTCCGGATATGGCTGCCAAGTGGATTGCCACATGGCATACAGCAGCGGTCAGTGGAGAACCGGCATTTTTCCCCAACTTTGTCTCCGCGCCCGGAAAATTCTCGGAAGTCGCGGCATTCCGCACCGTGAACAATCAGTTTGCCTGCGTGTTTGCGGACATCACAGAACGCAAGCACGCCGCCGAGGCACTTTCCCTGCAACTCGCCGAGCTTCGCCGCTGGCAAGCGGTCGTCGTTGGCCGCGAGGGACGCATCGGCCATCTGAAACGCGAAGTGAACGAACTCTCCCTCCGTCTCGGCCTTGAAGCCCCTTACAGCGCGACTGACATCTCGCATCAGGAGTCCAAACCATGAAATCCGCCGAGTCATCCAACCGCCGCCTCCCGCCCATCATTTATCGGTTGCTGCTTGCCGTGATCACTCTGATCGTGATTGCAGCGACTGGCGGAGGCACCCGTTACTTGGCGGATCGGGAGCTCCGGGGCAACTTGTTGCAGCAGGCAAGAAAGGTCGTGCAGCAGATCGATTCGGAAGCGGTCAAAACACTTACTGGCGACAACGCGGACCAAGCCCACGCCGCCTCCCAAAACATCGAGTCGCTGTTCATTTCCGCGCGCACCGCGAATTCGAAATGCGCCTCCATTTATCTCATGGGGCGCCAAGCGGACCGCACCATTCATTTTCTCGCGGATAGTGGAATTCCAGTATCTGCCGATAACGGCGAGGGCCATTTGGTAGTGAATCGCAGCGCAGAATTTGTTTTTGCCAGCAAAAGTTCGCTCATCACGGAACCCACCAGCGGTCGCTGGGGAAAATGGTTCTCGGTCTTGGTTCCAGTGATCGATCCCAAAACCGGAGATGTCCTTGCCGTGCTGGGCATGGATTTCAATACGAACACCTGGAATTGGGACGTCGCCGCGATGGCGGGCCCCACGACCATCGTGGTGCTGGTGATCCTCTTGGGAGCAGCCGTCGTGCTTCACCTGATGAGGCGGCGGCAACTCAAGGAAGACCCGAACACCCCCAAGCCGATCTCACTGCGCTTGCTTCCGCCGCTGGCTGCAATGGTCACCCTGCTGATGGGGGGATCGGGTGCCTTGCTCTATCAACAACATCGCAAGCGACTGGCTGAGGAAGTTGCCTCTGACACCGCCGACATTTTCGGATACCTGCGGCAGTCGCTCAACCAACAGGCAGCCAACCTCACGACGGCAATCCAACCGATTGCCAAGAATCCCAGTGTGATCGAGGCCCTGCGCAGCGCCGATTCCAGCCGCTTGCAACAGGACTGGGCTCAAGTCTTCGAATATCTTCGCAAGGACAGCCGCATCACTCATTTCAATTTCTACGACGTCAATCGAGTCTGTGTCATGCGCATGGACGACCCCGAGCGCCGCGGCGACATGGTGGGCCGCCAAACCACGATTGCCGCCGAGCGAAGTCGCAAGACCGCCTGTGGCATCGAACTGGGAACCCTGGGCATCCTCGCCCTCTGGGTCGTGGAACCCGTTTTCGACGGCCAGAATCTCGTAGGCTACGTGGAATTCGGCAACGACATCCAGGCAGCCCTGCAGGCGCTGCATTCCAAGTCCAATTGCGAGGTGGCCGTCATTCTCCACAAGCATTATCTCGATCGGTCCAAGTGGGAAAAAGGCATGCGCTTGCTTGGTCACGAGGCCAACTGGGATCAGTTGACCCGGAGCGTCGTCATTCATTCTTCCAAAGGCCGATTGCCGGACCCTTTCGTCCGATGGGTTGAAACCTCAATTGATCGTGTGGACTCCATTGATGACCATGAGGAAATCATTCACAACGGACAGCAATGGAGAATCACCACCTCTCCTTTGGAGGATTTCACCGGAAAAAAACTCGGGGATGTTCTCATCATGCGCGATGTTAGCATTAACAACGCTTCATTCGCCCGCCTGATGACTCTGGGCGGGCTTGCCGGGGCGGTGCTGTTGGCTCAATTGCTTGGATTCATGTATGCGCTGCTCCGCGATACGGATGTGGGAATCCGCTTCCAACAGGCAGAGTTGCGTGAAAGCGAGAGCAAGCACCGTCTTTTGTTCGAAAACGCCGGGGATGCCATCTTCATTCACGATGCAGAAGGACGTATCCTGGAGGTCAATACCACCGCCTGTGACCGGATGGGTTACCGCCGGGATGAGCTGCTGTCGATGATTGTCGAACAAGTCATGGCTCCCGAGGAAGTCATCAATCTGCCGGCAAGCATCTCCAGTTTGCAGGGAACTGATTCCATCTTGCATGAATGCCTTCTCATGCGCCGGGATGGCTCGCTGATTCCGACGGAGTTGAATATTCGTCTGATCATTTGGGATGGTGAGCAGGTGGTAATGAGCGTTTGCCGCGACATTACCAAGCGCCGTGAGGCCCAGATTGAATTGCAGGCCAGTGAAGAACGCTATCGCGCCATTCTCAACGCATCTCCTGACAACCTCACCATTACGGATCTGGAAGGTCGGATCCAGATGGTCTCTCCAGCCGCCTTGCCGATGTTCGAGTGCAAAGACCAGGAGGAATTGGTGGGTCGTTCGGCGTTCGATTTCATCGCCCCTCAGGATCGGGAGGACGCGTCCTCCCGCGCTGCGCTGATGCTTCAAGGGGTAAAGCACGGACCCATCGAGTATCGCGGACTGCGCGCGGACGGCCACGTCATCGACATCGAAGTCAACAGCGAGTGCATTCTGGATCTTGAGCGCAAGCCAGCCAGCATTGTTTACATCATTCGGGACATCACCGAGCGGAAGCAAAGCCAGATCTACCGCGACATGGGAGGCGACATCCTGCAGATTCTCAACGAGGATCAGGCACTCAAAGAGTCCGTCAGTCAGGTGATTGCGGCCATCAAAACCAAGGCTGGCTTCGATGCGGTCGGCATTCGCATGCAGGACGGCATGGAACTGCCGGACTTCGGCCGCAAAGGCTTCTCGGTGGACATGCTCATCACCGAATTCGAGCTCCACGATCACAGCGAAAACCAAAAATCATGCAGTGACGGTTGCGGCAACGTGTGCCTGGACTGTACCCGGCAAATGGTTCTTGCGGGCAAACACACCAGCAAAGACTCCTTTTTCACACGGGATGGCAGCTTTTGGACCAACAACTTCAGTGCGCTGCTGGAAATCGAGATTCCGCCTAACGAGGATGGATTGAAGCAAGCACGCAGCCAGTGCATGTATCACGGCTACGCATCGGTCGCCTTTATTCCCATCCACACCAAGGACAAGATTGTGGGGCTGTTGCAGCTCTATGATCGCAGGAGGGGCTTGTTTTCGAACACCACCATCGAACAACTCGAAGGCATCGCCGCCCATTTGGGAGAGGCCATCATGCGCAAGAAGGCCGAGGAGCAGGTCCGCGAACTTCTGGAAGAAAGCAACCATGCGCGGCTGGCCCTGCTGGGCATCATCGAAGACGAAATCCGCGCGGGCGAGGCACTCGCCTCCAGCCAGATGGAACTCAAGGCCGTGTATGACAATGCACCCGTCATCATGTGCGTGGTGGACGAGCACCTGAACGTGCTTTTCGCCAATCCCATCTTCGCGGCCTTCACCGGCAGTCAGGAAGATTCCATCAGTGGCCGCCATGTCTGCGCGGTATTCGGTTGTGGTGGTTACACGCCATCTTCCGGCTCCTGCCTGGCTGCGGATTGCCATACCTGCTCCTTGAGACACGCGCTCGATGACACGCTGAGGACCGGAAACTCGCATCAGGGCATCGAACACGCCGCCTCTTGGGGGCAAGAGGAAAACCGCAGGTCGGCCTTCCTCTTGGGGTCCATCTCCCCGTTGAATTCCGGTGGCCACAAACGCGTGCTGCTTTGCCTTCATGACATCACCGAACGCAAGCGCCTCGAAGTCTATCGCAGCATGGGAAGTGAAATCATCCAGATCCTGCATGAACCCGAGCCGCTCAAGGTGCTGGCCAGACGCGTGCTGGATGTGCTGAAGCTGAGAACCGGTCTTGATGCCATCAGCATCCGGCTACAGTCAATCGAAGGCTCCCCTTACTTCTTGCAGGATGGCTTCTCCCCGGAATTCCTGCTAAACCCGGGTTCACTTGAGGGTGAAGCCGAGAAGGGAATGGTTTGTTGCGATTTCCAATCGACCTCATTCATGGAATGCCCGTGTGGACTGGTCGTTTCCGATTGCAGCGAGCTCTCCTACCGTCCAAAGACGCGGGGAGGCAGCCAATGGACCAGCGACGCATCACGCTTGCTGGACACAGACACTACCAGCGATCCTGGCCTCAAACAACACGGCCACTGTGTCCGGCATGGTTACGCCTCCATCGCCTTGATCCCGATTCTCAATCAGGATCACATCGTCGGGCTCATCCAGCTCAACGACCGCCGCAAAGGCTGCTTCACCGAGGAAACCATCGAGCTGCTCGAACAAATCGCCGCCCATTTCGGAGAAACCCTCATGCGCAGGCATGCCGAAGACGTCCTGCACCAGACCGCTGCGGATCTGCACATTCTAGCTGGCCGTCTCCAGGCTGTTCGCGAGGAAGAGCGCGCCACACTTTCCCGCGAACTCCATGACTACCTGGGGCAGCATCTCACTGCCCTGCAAATGGACCTGATGTGGATTGACCGCCACCTGCAGACCGCAGATGCACCGGACCGGGCAGTGTTGTATGACAGGATCGTGGCTATGGTGCCCGCTGTGGATCGGCTCATCGAACACACCCAAACCTTCTGTGCGGAGTTGAGGCCCGCCGTGCTGTATGATCTCGGATTGGTAGAT
This sequence comes from Luteolibacter sp., assembly GCA_040399845.1. GTDB lineage: Bacteria > Verrucomicrobiota > Verrucomicrobiia > Verrucomicrobiales > Akkermansiaceae > Luteolibacter. The sequence continues at coordinate 43,605 of JBBARN010000024.1, forward strand.
GCGATCGAATGGCAGGTCGAGGAAACTTCGAAACGGACCGGCCTCGACTGCACCATAGTCCCGCCCGACGAGGAGATCGAGTTGGCTCAGGATATCTCTCTCGCCCTGTATCGCATCGTTCAGGAGTCCTTGACCAACGTGGTCCGGCATGCCCAAGCCACCCAGGTGGTGGTTTCGATTCGGATACTTCATAGTGAGCTTGAGCTCCGAATCCAGGATGATGGTCGTGGCTTTGCGCCGAATTCGATCTCAGGACCCAAAGCGCTTGGGGTGATTGGAATTCGTGAGCGCGCCGGCACATTCGGCGGGACTGTCGAATTCTTTAACGAAATGTCGAAGGGAGCTTGCGTCCTCGTCCGAGTTCCCTATACCTCGCACCAATTGAATTTCGCTGAAATTTCATGAGAATCCTCCTAGCAGATGACCACGCCATGGTACGTAGCGGCATCAAGTTGCTACTGCTTGAGGCCTTCAAGGAAGTCACCTTCGGTGAGGCGGAGAACTGCCAGCAAGCTCTGGAACTCGGGCTTTCCGAAGTGTGGAACCTCGTCATTCTCGATGTATCCATGCCAGGACGTGGTGGACTGGATGTCCTCAAGGAACTCCACACCCAGCAGCCGCAAGTTCCAGTGTTGATGCTCAGCATGTATGAGGAACGCCAATTCGCCGTCCGGGCATTTCGGGCGGGAGCCAGCGGCTACCTCACCAAGGCCAGTGCCGGCACCGAACTCATCAAGGCTGTCGAACGCATTCTCGGCGGCGGCCGGTATGTCAGCACTGCCCTTGCGGAGCAGCTTGCCTCCGTGCTCGGAGGTAGCAGCGGGCTCTTGCATGAACGCTTGTCGGATCGGGAATTCGAAATCCTCAGGATTTTTGCCTCCGGAAAAACCGTCAAGGAAGCTGCTGCGGATTTGTCCCTAAGCGTCAACACTATCAGTACCTACCGCGCTCGAATCCTCGAAAAAATGGGAATGCACACCAATGCGGAACTGACCCACTACGCGATCAGCAACAAGTTGATCGAGTGAAGGTGCCTTGCATGGCGGCCTGCCTTGGCGTGTAGTTGAAACCGTGACAGGACAATCACGAAGACGCGTGCTATCCGCATTTCGGGATCCTGATCAGATTCAATCACATCCTATCCCGCCGGAATTCCGTCCTTCGGGAACCAAGACAGTCCCTGCGATCATGAATCGCGTCCTTTTCACTGCCCTTTTCGCCTGCCTCATTCCCATCGGGACTGCGGGCGCTTCCCGCTTGGCGGAACGGGTTTCGTCCACGCATGAGAGATTTCTGGAAAACCGCCGGGAGAACGTGTCTGACCTGCTGGATCCCTTCGGAGTACCCAAGAAGGCCAAGGTCGTCATCGAAACCTCCCGGAACAGCCTCCATGGCAACGCCGTTTGGAAGCGGAACGTAGTGGCCACCGTGTTCTGGGTGGGGGAATTGCCCACCCAAAACAACCCCACCCCCAATACCAAAAGCGCGTGGGATCCCAATTGGCAGGAAAACTTCGGTGGCTACGATGACCCCGAGCAGCGCTCCGGGTATTTGCCCGCCGGTTTCACTCCGGCACTTAATCCGTTCTATGTGGCCCTGCCTTACAACGATGTCATGGCCGGTGGAATCCATCGCCCCGAGGCCAGCAAGGTGATCCCGTGGTTCTGGGAAAATTATCAGGGTGACGGTATTTCCGTGTGCAAGGGCCGATGGCTCGCCATCCACCATGAGGGCCGCGTTTGTTTCGCCCAATGGGAGGACGTAGGGCCCTTCGAAGTGGATCATTGGCAATACGTATTCGGCCCGGAAGAACCGCGTCCGAATCGCAACAAAGGCGCTGGAATCGATGTCAGCCCCGCAGTCCGTGATTTCCTCAGACTCACGAGTGGCAGGACCGTCGAGTGGCGGTTCGCGGACCCTTGGGAAGTCCCGGATGGCCCATGGAAGCCACGGACCGAATTGGACATGCTGCCGCTGCCACCTGCCGAAGACTTTGATCTGCCCCCGTTGGACCTACCCTTACCGAGCAACTCCCCATGAAAACGCAACGAAAATCCATCTCAGGGCTCACCGCTCCAAACAACCAAATTTCAATCAAGGGGCATCACCTAACATCTCCAGCTCCTTTTGGATTTCATTTCTGAGATTGTCATTCCGGAACATCAGCGAAAATCGCGCTTCCTTCGACTGGCGCAACAAGTCCTCCACTTCTGTGAAAGCCGCCAACAGCAACAAGCCCTTCACCGGCTCCCTATGAAACGACAAGATTTTGGTCGCAAACTTGTCCTCAACCGTCCGCTGTCGCTGATTGGCGGTCAAGGCTCCATGCCGTGCACTCAGTTCGCGCTTCAGCTCTTCAAATCGAGCGGCCATCAAATCCGCCGACGCCTCAGGATCGATATAATGGACTGTCAGCTCATAGAGCTTTCCGCTCAGAAAGCGGGCTTCCACTGCGGCTGCTTTGCTTTCCGGAAGGAGCCCCTTGCGCGGCTGGATCTTCACAATTCTCAGCGCTGCTTGATCCCCAGGCTGGGATATCGTGACGTCAAGCCGGTGTCGGGACGCCCAAACAACCAGCTTCTCCGGGGAGTCCCCCCAGTGCAGGCCAAACGGGGGTTCCATCAATGCCTGAGCCTCCAATCGCTCGGTCGCGAGGCACAGAATGATCGCGGCAAGCCATCCGAAAAATCGGCCGATTGTTCTCCCAATTCCGAACACGGGCCGAAGCTGACGGGAATCACCCCCCCACGCAAGCCAAGATCCCGGCTTCATGGGTTCATGCTGGTAGAAGCAACGCTCTCCCTCACCATCCTCACGGTAGTCGGATTGGTCATGCTCAAACTCTCCTTGAACATCCTCCAACCAAGGCAATGGACTCTCCGACAGACCCTCACCGACGCCTACATGAGCTATGAACGGGCCTATGCCGAGCGGCTTCCCTTCGACTCGCTCCTCGCGAATGACTCACCATGGCCCGCATTTCCACAAACATCCCAACTCGATGTGGAAATCGGACGCCTACCGGGAGGAATACCGGTCATGGGCAAGATCATCCGAACCCGCCTTGCTGATCCAAACAATCACCCGATCGATGGCGGCGCAGTCTCCCAGTCAAGCGCAACCATCAATAATCCAGCCCAGATGAAAATCTGGGAAGTCCAAAGCGTCCTGACTTACCGCATCGGCAATCGCCCCTATGTCAAATCGAGGACAGTCATTCGTTCCCAATGAAACATTACCCATGCCCATCCCGAAATGGCTTCACGCTCGTCGAACTGACGGTCGCGATCTCCATGGGCATGGCGGTCTCCGCAATCATTCTGGTGATGTTCAACCAACAATTGGCCTTCTTGAGGTTCTATCGGGATCAAACTTTCCTGACCGAAGAGGCCCCGCTTGTGAGCATGCATGTCAGCAAGCTGGTCGGCAAGGCGGAGAGGTTCCGCTTGCACGCCAACGTGGTAGAAGCCCGCGCTGGTTTCGCCCCCAGCTACTCGGCCTCGCCGGTTCTCGTGCTCAATTTCCGCCAACCCAATGGCACAGTCCGCGCCTCTATCCTTTCTTATGAGGACAGGGGCGCCGGAAAGGCCCTCTATTACTATCTGGAATCTCCGGATGGCAGCCTTGTGACACCCCAGTGGTATCTCACCAAAATGCCAAAGGATGTTTCCTTCTCTGTTCAACAGGGAATTTTGAGGATGACCCTAACCGGTCCCAACAACGAACAAGTCACCTACTCGGGGGCCATGACACAATGAAAACCAACTCGATTCGCCGCTTTCCCGCCGGTTATGTTTCATTCTTGATGGTCCTTTCCACGTGCTCGGTCCTGACACTTTTAATGGTATTCACCTACCGGAGGGCAACTACCTCGATGTCGATCCAATCCTCCGTCCAACTGCAAGTGGACTACAATGAAAAAGAGGAAGCCCTTCTTCGTTCCATAGTCGCAATCGTTCCGAACCGCGCCATCCGCGCAATGCAACATCAGTCCAATACAACTTCGAACAGCAATGCGCTGCGCTGGGAGAACATATTTACCGATGCCCTCAATCTGGCCAATGCACGCCAGTCGATCTCAACAGAGATCCTTTCAGCAATCAGCAGCGGGAGCACTCCAAAAATCGCGAATGTCGGTGACTCGACCCTCACCGACCCCAGCCGGATCTTTAAGAGGATCAATTCGGAAACCAACTACGTCAATGCCGGGATCAATACCGAGCTCGGAAATGGTTATCCGACTCCCCTGACCTGCGCGGACTCCCTTGATTCCTCCCGAGATCTTACATGGCCTATCATCTCACGCACCAAACGCCAAACCGGCAACGCCAGCGCCTGGAGCACTTACCCGGACTTCAACCTGGTCCAATATCCGAAAATCAATTTCGGGTATGCCACACCCGGATCACAATTTGTCGCAAAACGCAATTGGTGGGCATTCTCCGTGGATCTCACCGCGCATGATTCAAGCACCACGCGGGCAATGAGATCAAAACGCAACATGGTCCTTTCAATTTATGAGATACCTTCCCAGTTGGCGATCTCGGCCTCCTCATTCATGGCACTTGGACAAGATGCGTCCGGTGGTGCGTGGCAGGACGTCAACATCGCGGGCGGAGTTTTTGCCGGCCGCGCAATCGTTGAAGGAAACATGGGGTTGAACGCGCTGGCAACCCGCCGCGGAGCGTCCATCTCTCCAGGGGCAACCGTCGGCACCGAACGATTCCAGGGAGCCGATCCCTTGAAGCCCGGAGTGCGCGAGGAGTTCTATCTCACCAAAGGCGAGTTTTTTCCCGTCTCACTCGCTTCAGAAAGCGGACGAGCTGCTTTCATCCCCATCAACCGAGGTGCGGATTTTTTTGACCGATTCGCCCACGCTAGCGAGACATCCACCCTGTCAACCACCACTTGGAACAATTATTCCATTGGGGCTTTGCAATGCGCCATGCGCTTGGACGTTATCCAGGCGGCAAGCGCAACCAACAAGACTCCGACGGCTCTTCGATTCTCTTATCTCAAAGGAGGCACCCGTCAGAATTTGACAATCCCACTCACCACCGGCGCCGAATCCGGCCTTGCACCCACCTACATCTATTGTGCAAATGAAAACCAGAGTTACAACTTTGGCACATCGATAGTGGATGTGGCTTACGGCAAGAACAACTCATTTGCCTACAAAACCGCAGTTACCGGAACAATCACTTTCAACAATGCCACCTTCGGAGATCCTCTGGCGGGGACCCAGAAATTCGGCTACTTCCGCCCAAGCTATCCTTTCGAAGTCAAGTCGCTGCCGAACGGCAAAATCTGCATCGCAGTCTATCCCAAGAGATTCCCAGCCTTCCTCACATCCCTTCTTGCCGATAACACGGCCGTCAACCACTCTTTGGTGGTGAACGTGGACTACACCCTCGCCACAGGTAGCGCTCTTCTCACCAAACCCTCGATTCCCTGCACTGAACTGGATTACGGGGTGATTCTCCAGGAATCCGGCGATATGACAGGTTTCACCCGCGGATTCTCCCTCGTGACCAATCTGCGCCTCTACTTCGGCGACGATTTCAATATCGTAGCCACCACACCACCTTCAGGCTACACACCAACAGGACTTTACTACCCGCCCTGCTCCATTTTCACTCCGGAAAAGCGCTATGGTGTGGATATCGACCCATACCGTGTCAGCCTCTCCGGACAAGTCGGATCACTCGCCAGTGAATCCGTCACCGAACCCATCCGACCGCTGGAAAGCAAAACGCTCAGTGGAGCGAGATTGCCCGCCAATCGGGTGCAGGCCAACCTTCGGCCGATCACCCACCCTTCCGAATTGCCACCTGTCACCATGATGAACTGGTTGGTGTTGCTTGAAGAACGCAAGACGGAATTCAACAGCGGGAACTGAAAGGCAGATTCGGCTGGTAGTTTCGACTGGGGGGAGCCCCTCAGAACCGACTTCAACGCACGTTGTAGTCGAAACAGTGACAAGATTGCCGATCTTGTAGTCGAAACCATGACACGCATGTCGTGGTGTGTAGTTTAAATGACGACAACGCTTTCAATAACGGGGACTCTATTCGATCAGGAGATTTCATCCTACTCTGCTGTTGTTGACTGACTCAACGGACACATTGGACCAGGTTCCAAACCCAAGTGCAGGCCAAGTCAAACAGCTTTAACCTTCTGATCCCAATGACAACAAAACAAACAATCGCTGAGGCAGCCACCTCGCCTGTTCCAAGTTTCCTTGCGTTGTCCGGCTCCTCTATTCGCAAAGTCGCCAAGACCTCCTTGTTCGTTGCTCTTTTCGCCGCTGGCCTGGAAACTGCCTATGCGGTTCCCGGAAACAATCAAGCCACCTTTCCAGCCATGCCATCCGGTTGGCTTACCGCATACCCGACCGTCGTTAAGACAGGCACCAAGCCTACCCTTACTTGGGGAATCAACTATCCTTCCGTCGTTGAGGATTACATCACCATCACTCCTCCTTCGACGATCACCGCCGACGAGGAGCTTGACTGCGAAGTTCGGATTCTCGGTGCTGGGGTCACCGTAGCCAGCAGCAATAGCAGCTCATTCAGCTTCGTTCCTACCGAAGCCCAAGTCAGTTACGACGGCGGGACTTACCAACAGATCTTCTATGGAACGAATCTTCAAGTGAACCCGAACAAAGTGGTCTACTCCAAGACCATCTCCAAGAACAAAAAACTCCGCTTTGGTGGCCGCTATCGCTACAACAATCAGTGGGGCCCCTACTTCAACTCTTCAAGCGGCACCCAAAACGTCCGCACCTTGGTCAACGGCAGCACCCCTCCATCAAACGTTCCGGAATACAATGCACCTTCTTTGGAAAGCTTCCTCAAGCCCTACCTCAATGCGGCAGGCAAAGTGAATATCGGCCCCATGGATGCCATCGTCTTCATGGAACTCACCCATACCGATTCCCAAATGTCGAATGCCGGCTATGACCTCCAAGACATGGTCATCCTCGTCACCTTCAAGTCCAAAGCAAAAACCAACAACGGCCACGGAAACAACCTTGATGGAATCGATTCCAGCAATCCAGGAAACGCTCCCTTCATCGACTTGGACACCGACCCTGCGATTGACGACGAAGCCGGTGGCGGCGGAGCCGCTCCCAGCAATCCATGATACCAGAAGATTTCGGATTCTCAAAATCTCACCCTGTCATGAAAACACTTTCAGCCATCCTTTGCCTCGTCCTTTCCCAAGTCGCGTCGGGAGAGACCGCTCCTCCGTTGAAATCAAGGTTCCGCGACGTCGTGAGTCACGAAAGGCTTGCCAATGCGCTATCCCAGACGTCCAAAAACGACCCCATGAAGGCTTTGGCCCCAACAACGGGTGCTGATCCTTCAACAGTCAATCAACCGGTCAATCTGCTCGAACAATCCGATATCATTTGTTTCGGCGACCTTGCGACGCTTGTCCCGAAACGGGCGATTCTTTCTGCCCCAGCCAGTATCAGGGACCGCTTGTCGCTGAAGCCCGGTGTGCGCTTTGTGGGGTGGTCTGACTTCTATGCGACAAATCGTGGCTGGATCAACACCGTGGAGGTTTCCCGGGTTCAGGCCGAAGGCAGAGAACCGATCAGCGAGGAAACCCAGGAGAGCATTGGGAAAAGCACCTACCTCACCATCGCAACCTTCATGGGAGGCCCCATTTCGGTCCTCCCACCCAAGGCTCCAGAAGAGGCTGACAAGGAATCAGTGAAACCATGAAAACAAAGTTCTGCCTCGTTCTTGCATTGCTGCATGCCTCGCTTGGAATGGCATGCGGGCAAGCTGGTGCGGTCTACACGAATTTCGTTCGGCAGGTTCAATTGCCAACCGGAGTCCTTTGGGATGCCTCCGTCTCACCCACCGGGGAGCAACTGGCATCACTTCCGATCAATCCGGGTGGTGCCCGTTTTGAACTTTGGACGATCAAGTCCGATCCACTCACCGTTTTTCTATTGGATACCCGCTACGTTGGGACCTACGTGCCCCTTGCGGATGTCAACATCCGCACAGAAGACCCATACACCTATACCGGTATCCCAAGGACCCGTGCGGACAGGCCCTTCGTTGTGGAAGTCACCACTTCTGGCCTGCTCAGCGGAACCGATGTTCCCGAGTCTTCGAAAAGCGTCAAACTTCTTCGCCACGTCCAGTCCTATGGAATCGGAGGAACCGGAGAGGGAATCGACCGCACTCAGGCGACACTCCTGAATCAGGTCTCGCTTGTCAACAACGCGGTTCACAAATTGAGCTATACGCTGACATCAATTCCGAATGGAAATCGAGCCAAAGTGCGAGGAGAAGAGCGATTCTCTGTTTTCTCATTGCAAGACTATCAAGCGCCGGAATCACAGATCGCCTCCAAATTTGTCCAGATCTGGCCTGTGGCCGATGGCCTCATCTCCGGAATGGCACAAGGGGCCCTAATCAAGTATCGTCTTCCTCCACTGACGATCACGCTCAATGATCTCTATCCAGACTCCAGAACTTATGCTCAGGTCTATCCAGGTGATCCAGTCCTCGGGACCACCGGAACCGTAATCCCCGGCTCCGGCCTCGTCATTTACCATTCCATACCCCAAAACCGCGTTTTGGAAATCAAGGATTGGGACGACGTGATCACGAGAGACGGGCGATGGACTCTCGAAGTCCTCACTGCCACTCCATTCGGAATTGATCGGCTTACACACTTGAGCTTCAACGTGGATCGGACTATCAATCTGAATGGAACCTTCACGACTATCGAGTAGTCGAGGAATATAGGGCCGGATGCCCCCGATAGGATTGGCAACCCTAGATTGCGGCGGGGAATTCGCTCAAAACGATCCTGTCTGCGCCTGCCCTACTGAATTCGGCGGATCGTGGTTTGAAAGCACAGCGGGAATTCCGACTGCGCATCCACCCACGTGCCTTTGAATCCGGACGGCAGACGACATGCCCAACAACCTGTTTGTAGGACTGTTTCGCCACCACGGGATCGTGGGCCTTGGCGGACAAAGGGACTTCAAATTCACTTTTGAGAACGCCATTGCCGCGCTGCCAACACCGGCCAATATGGCACCCTAAAGCCACGCACCGGATGAAATTCCATTCCATCATGAAGCCCACCGTCTCGACATCGCCCTCCCAACCAGACGGGCTGCTGGAACTGACAAGACGGAACAGAGTCACCGGTCAAATCTAGGCCATTTGCCTCCAATCGCAGATCCGGCAATCCAATGACCGTCCGATCTGTGGGGTGGTTTTTTCCGTCCGATTATCAGGCAAACTCTAGCCACCTTGCTGCTTTTGAGGTGTTGGGAACTTGAGCGGGAGAGGCATTCGCTCTTGAGAACGCAAACCCTTGACACTCAAACTCATTCTGATAAGAAGCCGATGTAGGTTGGCTAATCCAACAAACCCAGCCCCCACCATCATTGGAATGCCCGCATCGTGTAGTGCAAACCGTGACACCGTTATCAAGTACCCCAATCGTGACATCTCCCTCTCTTTCTTCCTAGCATCACAACGTATCAAATCGGATACTTGAGAACATTAGACCAACAAGACCTTCGAAGCCGCCAATCCAATGAGACTTTTCCGACTAACACTCGCCACAATCTTCCAACACAAATCCTGGGTGGTTTGCGCTTTGGCGGTTTTGGTGCTGCCGTTCGTCTTGCCTTCGATCTCCAGCGCCTCTGAAAAACCCGTCTTGGTTCAACCCGCCCGCATTCTCGCCGCCTGGGGCACGCTTTGGTTCTGCGTGTTGTTTTGGGGATTCTTCACTGCTGCTCGCCACGGTGAGGAGAATGCCCGCTCCGGGATTGGTGAGTATTTCCTCACAACCGGCAAATCCGCCACCCGCCAATTGTTTGAGATCTGGCTTGCGGTTTTCACCTTCATCGTCCCGATGACTCTTGCAACAGCCGCGATTTGCCAATTTGGCGCGACCCCGTCCAATCCAGCCGAGCAAATGATGTGGTGGGTCCTCAATCTCCAATTCGCAGGGCTGTTCCTGCTGGTGATCGCACCGCTGATTTGCCTAGCCATCGCGATTTCTTCCCGCTTCGGAAGCGTTTCAGGATTCTCCATTACTTTGGGAATCACGCTCTACGGCCTCTGGGGTGTCGGTTATCTGGACAACATGCTCAAGCTGGAGGAAAACCCGATACTTCACACGCTCTGGTTGCTGTCCCCGCATTACGGCATCGCGGATCTCACTCAACGCCTCCACTTCAAGCTTGGCGCTCTCCCGGGCTCGGTCTTCTGGCAAATGACCCTCTACTTCGGCGGCATCTTTGCGATCTACACCGGGTTCTCACGCCTTTGCTTCCGGATCAAGTCGATTTGACCCCACCAGAGAAAGTTCTTCCTAAATCCGCACATGAAACACATCTCCACCAACGCCATCACCGCATGCCTCATCTTGGGCGGCGTCGTTGCGTGGGGAATTGTCGCTCCTCAGGTTGCTCGCAACACGGATCTCAATGTTCCGGTCAATCCCTTCGGAATCAATCACAGCCCCTACGGCGAAGTGATCGCCATGGCCATGCAAGGCCCCATCGATTCCTATTTCCACGGCGGACAAACCCACGACCACGACCACGACCACGACCACGACCACGACCACGACCACGACCACGACCACGAC
>JBBARN010000024.1:54348-56894 GCA_040399845.1 Luteolibacter sp.
CACGGGGATCACCATGACCATGATGAGACTCCTGTGCTGGCGAGTTCCACCTCGCTTCCAGCAAGACTGGGAAATTTTATCGATGAATTGGCAGAAGCAGCAGCCGCCCGGACCAATACCCAACCTATCAGTAACGGACACAGGTTTTATCTCCGGCGCCAAACCGAGAACAAACTGCGTTTCGCATACAACCTAGATCCCTCCCATTACGGAAACTATAACAGCTACCACCTTTTCCTAACGGAAAGCGAACTGGCTACACGTCCTGTGTTGACTGCCGAAGCCGCAAAATTGGCCCAGGAAACCATCAACTATTGCCTCAAGCAGAAAGGAGACCCTCGTCCTGCGCTTACTGCCGCTTCAGCAGCACAGAACATGCTAGATCTGATGACATCGGACTTCCGGAGTGAGAACCCTCACTTTTCGATCCATCATCTCGAGCAGGCGCTTTCTGTGGTCGATCACTGCCTCACGACCTATCATCAAACGGCCTCAGAATGGCAAGCTACCGGCCAATGGAAGCGGCTTTCCGCATTCCGCATTCAGGAAGCCGAAGACCGTCTTTACTTCATCACCAAGTTGCGCGACGTGGAGTACTCCGTCATTGAACAGTTCAAAAAGAAATCCACGTCCCTGCCACGCACCAACCAAGCTTCGACCGAATCAGCACCCGGAAACAACTAAGCCCCTCAATGACAACATCTGCTCCATACGCAACGCCACCGCCACTGCCTCGCGCCGCCGAGGTGGTGCAGCAGCCGCGCTTCAGAACCGGAATGAGTGGCCGCGATCTTCTTGGAATCATCTTCCGGGTTTGCCGTGAACTTACGGTGTCCGACATCCAAATGCGGGCCGAACGTCCGGTCTATATCCACACCAACCAGGGGGTGGAACAACTCGATTACCTTGGTGTTCTCTCCAGCGCCCATCTCGACGAGATTCTCAAGGAACTCATCGCCAATCGCGAAAGCGGCAGTCACGGATTCGGACTCGATGCTTCCATCGATCAACGAGTCGATGACAAAATCCACCACGCCATTCAAGAGTTCTCCAAGACTCGCGTTGCGGATTTCTCGTGTGATGGTATCCCGATGGGAGACCATGGTGAACGATCCGGGCGCCTTCGCATCCAAGCCCACCTGAGTTCCTCTGGACTTGGCATCACCTGCCGGATTCTCAATGACAGCATTCCGGACCTCGAAGCACTTGGCATCGATCCTGACACCACCGCCACACTGCGGCATTGCGTTCTCAAGCACGCCGGGCTTTGTCTGGTGACCGGCCCCACCGGCTCCGGCAAATCAACCACGCTTGCCTCTCTGATGGACTGGCTACGCCGGAGCTATCCAAAACACATCGTCACCATCGAGGACCCCATCGAGTATCAATACCCAGATGGCATGGACGATCCTGCCCACCCCGGTCAACGAATTGGCTCACCGAGCATTATCACCCAGCAGGAGGTCGGACGGGATGTCCATTCCTATCGGCAGGGCCTCAAAGATGTGCTTCGCAAGGCACCGCATGTGATCCTGCTTGGGGAGATCCGGGACCGGGAGGCCATGGAGACCTGCATGGAGGCGGCACAAACCGGCCACTTGGTACTCTCCACACTCCACACGACCGGTGCGGTCAAAACCATCGGCCGCATCCTCGAACTTTATCCCAAGGAAAACCACAGCTCTGTTCTCAGCCGTCTATCTGAAGTGCTGATTTTCATCCATTCTCAAGGGCTTCTCAACGGTATTCAACGCCGGGTTCTCACCTACGAGTTCCTCCATAACAACGACGATGCTGTCGCCAGCGCCATCGCCAACTATGATGGCGGTGCCAACTCTCTCGAAGACGTCATCCGCCGCACCGGAAACATCCAATGGGACAACAACCTCCGCCGTCTCCTCAAGCTGGGCTTGATCACCGATGACACCTACATCAATGCCAGAATGAGTCGCAATGCGGAAGAATACTAACCACCAAACTTTGCTCAATATCCCGTCATTCCATCCAATTTTCCAACCGTTTTCGGGATCGTCCGGTCCGCAGGAGTGATCAAGCCACTCCAACAAAACCGGGCTTTTCCAAGCTGAAAAAGAAACAATAAAACCAAAACACACATAGAAAACTAGAATTATGAAAATCACCAAAAAACAAACCGTAAAGCGCGCGTCAGGTATGACCCTTCTCGAGCTGACCGTCGTCATCCTCGTCCTCCTCTCCCTCATCTCGGTACTCTTCGTGGGTGCCCGTGCATGGAAGAAAGGCTCGGATCGCGCTGCATGCGTCCTCAATATCCGTAACGCCCAGCAGGCTGTTCGTGGATATGCCAACATGAACAACATCAATGAAGGTGGCACCTTCACGGAAAGTGAAGTGTTTGGAGCTGGCAAGGTGATGAACAATTCCGTCGCCGCCCTGAAGTGCCCACAAGAAGGTGCTGGTGCTTACAGCGCCGCCGCCTCCGGCACTGTTCCAGCAGTAGGCACCTTGTATATCGCATGCACTGCTGCTGTTTCAGATTCCCACATCCCAACTGAATACGCCAACTG
>JBBARN010000025.1:0-37156 GCA_040399845.1 Luteolibacter sp.
TGGCTGATAGACACGGTTTTCTTCGGGAATTTTGGCCCTTTTGCATCGTGCCTCGTCGCTTGCCCATGACTCGGGCAGATAGAGGCGGAAATCGGTGAGTGCCATGTGCTCGCCGCGACCGAGACATGCGAACACGCCGACCTGGCAGTTCTCGACTTTCCCTGCCCGTCCCGACCATTGGCGCTGCACGCCAACGGAGGCGTTTCCTTTTTTGAGAAAACTCGATTCGTCGAGAAAGAGTCCGGCGTCCTGTTTGTCACCTAACAATCCATCAGCATCCTTGGCGACTTGGTCCATGAGCGCCCGGTGGCACCAGGGCTAGGAACTGATGAATTGTTCCATCCCCTGATAGTCACTGTCAGCGACGTCATTGTGAATGGTTTCGATATTCTTACGGCGCTGGGTGCCCAGCAGTCCGCTGAGGTAATGGCGGGCATGCCCGACACTGTTCATGCCCTGCTGGACGAAATGTCCAGAGTAGCGTTGGCAGAATTCCACGAAAGAAGAGGCAATGTCCCTGAATGGGTACGCGTCATGGTTATTTTTTTGCGGCGTCGAAGTGCGCTTGGAATTCTGGCTGCGGAAATCTCAGGGGGCTGCGCCTTAGAACATTTGGGATGGAGTTTCCATGATCCATGCTGCGGGCAGGAATATTGTCGTAAAAGCTGAAACACAGAGATTCTAAGATGCTGAAAAGAAGAGTTGCTGGGGGCGGATGGCGAGGAGAAAAAGAAGGGAGATTGGGGATTGGGTGATTTGGGGGAGGGGACGACGAGTTGCTCCAGCGGCGCGTGGACGCGGATGTTTCCTTCGGCTCCGGGTTTGGAAGAGATTTTCAAGGCGTAAATCGGGCCGATCGGCATCGGCTGGAACCAAAGGGGCTGGTGACGGAGGAAAATCTTTCGCGAGGAGTCGAATCGGAGAGCAAAAAGCGGGAAATTTCCTGTTTGAGGGATCGAACTGGGGAATTTGCAATCCCGCGCTTGAAAAGAAGCCTCTCGTCCCCTCGACTCCCTGCGTTCGCCATGCCCTACCGAATCTGCAAATCCCTCGAAGTCGAAAACGGCCACATGCTGACCAAGCATCCGGACAAGTGCCGGTTTCCGCATGGTCATACCCGCAAGGTGGAGTTTGTGATCGAGGCGGAGGAACTGGATGAGAACCAGATGGTTTGTGATTTCAAGATCGTGAAGGACGCGGTGGGCGAGTGGTTGGATACCTTCGACCATGCGCTGTGCATGAATACAGCGGATCCTGCCTATGCGGATTTCAAGGGGCGCTATGGCGAGCGCGTCATTGGTTTCGAGAACCAGGACCCGACCACCGAGTTGATGGCCCGCACGATTTTCGATCACGCCGACACGGCTCTAATAGACTATGCGCGCCGCAGCGATACCCGCTACCGTCTCGCCGCAGGCGTCCGCCTCGTCCGCGTCCGCGTGTGGGAAACCACTTCCTCGTGGGCGGAATACGAACGCGAACGCTCCCATTGACCCTTTTATCATGACATCCCTGCCAGACATCCAGGCCACTCCCGACACCCGCGGCATAGCCATCGACCAGGTCGGAGTTTCCGATCTCCGCTATCCCATCCAGGTGACCGACCACGAGGGAAATCCGTTTCCCACCGTGGCCACCATTTCCATGTCCGTGCATCTGCCGCACCAGTTCAAGGGCACGCACATGAGTCGATTTCTCGAAGTGTTGAGCAAACACGAGGGCGAGGTCACATCGCGCACGCTGCCGAACATCCTGCACGATCTCAAACAACAACTTCACGCCGAGGAGGCGCATATCGAGGTGGCGTTCACCTACTTCGTCACAAAGAAAGCCCCCGTCTCAAGCGCGCCGGCCAAGGTGGGATGCGATTGTGTCTTTATGGGCACTTCTAACGGAACCCGCGACGATCTTGTGCTGCGCGTCACCGTGCCGGTCACCACGCTTTGCCCGTGCAGCAAGGAGATCAGCGAATACGGCGCACACAACCAACGCGGTTATGTGACCCTCGAAGTGCGCCCCAAACCCAAGGGCAATGGCTGCGAGCTGATCCTCATCGAGGACCTCATCGAGATTGCCGAGAAATCCGGATCCGCGCCGGTTTATGCCTTACTCAAGCGCACCGACGAACGGCACGTGACGATGCAGGCTTATGACAACCCCGTCTTCGTCGAAGATGTTGTTAGAAATGCCGCGGCCTTGTTGCTGGCGGACAAACGTGTTGCCTCGTTCACCGTCAAAGCCGTCAACCACGAAAGCATCCACGATCACAACGCCTTCGCCGTGATTTCCGGCAAGGCGGTGGATTGATGAAACTGGAGCGCGGAATTCATTCCGCAGACAAACCGTGTCGTCCATCCTGTCACCCGAAGTCCTGCTAAGCGCCTATTCCCAAGGCGTTTTTCCGATGGCGCATGAAGGGGAAATCCAGTGGTTTTCTCCCGAACGCCGGGGGCTCATTCCGCTGGATGAGCGTTTTCACATTCCCCACGGACTCAAGCGGGCGCTTAAGCGCAGGCCCTTCGAGGTGAAATGGGATACTGCGTTCCGCGAGACCATGCTCGCCTGCGCGGACCGCAAAGAGACGTGGATCGATGAGGTGATCCTCGAAAGCTATTGCCGACTCCACGAACTCGGTCATGCGCATTCGGTGGAGTGCTGGGACGAGGATGGCCTGCAAGGCGGGCTTTACGGTGTCTCGCTGGGTGCTGTGTTTTTTGGCGAAAGCATGTTTTCCCGCAAGACGGATGCCTCCAAGATCGCATTGGTGCACCTCGTGGAAACCCTGCGGGCGCGACAATTCAAGCTGCTCGACACCCAGTGGATGACCGAGCACTTGAAACAATTCGGCGGCTATGAGTTGACCCGGCGACAATATCATCAGGCCCTGCGCGAGGCGCTGGGATGATTTTCTAACCGATTCTGTTAGGGGATTACTTGGCCTGAAGGAACTGGATCAGATCGACGCGGGTCTTGGTGAGATCCGGTGGATTGAGATAAAACATGTGACCGCCATCATAGAAGGTCGTGCTGATGTTTTTCCGGGTGTCCGCAGGCAGTCCCAACAAATGGCGCAGCGAATGGGCAACTCCTTCGGGCGGTGTTGCCAGATCCGTGTAACCACCCATGACCAGAACCTTGAGATGCGGATTGTCGCGCATGGCGGTGGCGAGGCGATCGGAGACATTGACGACCTGGTTTGTGGTATTCCATTTCCAGGGTTGGACCTTGGAGGTGAGAATTTCGTAGGGCTGATCTTCTTTATATCCCAAATCGCGGCCGAGGTAATCCATCATTGCCGTGGAAAAAGCACCATAGGCGAGTGAATATGAAGGATCATACTCGGGCACTGGCGAAGACTTGTCGGTGGAATCCCAAGCGACCCGCGCGTCGAAACGGCCGAGCACCTTGCCCTCGGCCCGCAGCAACTCGGCGCGGAAGAAGGTCGCGTCGATCCGCAGATCGTGCTTGAGCCAAGTGGCTTCGGGAATACCGGAAAAGCTCTCCAGTTTTGCCGCAATGGTTTTGCGGGACGCCTCGTCGAGGGCGCTGCCTTTGAGCAAGGCCATGGCGTATTCTCCGAAGGCAAAATCCGTAGCTTGTTTCACCAACGCATCGCGATCGCCCTTGATTTTTCCATGAAAATGCGCGGTGCCGGTAAACGATGGCAGGAACACCAGATAAGAAAGATCGTTGCCCTGCGCACTTTGCAAGGTGGCGAAATCCAACAACGAAGAAAGCAGCACCACGCCGTTGAGACTCATGCCATAGCGCGATTGCAAGTGCTGGGACAAACCCGCCACACGGATGCCGCCGTAGGATTCCCCGAGCAGGAATTTGGGAGATGACCAGCGGTTGTGCTCGGAGATCCAGCGACGGACAAAATCCCCGACCGACTCGATATCTTCAGTCAGCCCGTGGAAATCGCCAGCCTTCGTTTCGCCTTCGGCGCGGCTATATCCTGTCGAAACCGGATCCACGAACACCAGATCGCAGACGTCGAGAATGCTCATCGGATTGTCCACCACGCGGGCTGGCGGAAGTGGGGCGGTGGTGCCATTGCCGGGAAGCTGAATGATCTTCGGCCCGAGCACTCCGATGTGCAGCCAGACGGCTGAGGAACCGGGGCCGCCGTTGAAGGCAAACATCACCGGGCGTTCGCCGGGATTCTTCACGTCGGTGCGCTCGTAGCTCGTGTGGAAAATCGATGCCCGCGGCTTGCCGTCTTCGTGTTTGAGCTGGAGTTTTCCGGTGGTCACCTTGTAGAGGACTTTCTTCCCATCGATCTCCACACTGGATTCCTTGGTGACGGGTTTCACCACCTCGGCGGGTGTCGGCTCCTTGGCTGGTGGCTCCGGTTTCTTCTCAGGAGCTTCGGCAGCTCGAAGCATGCAGGGAAGGAGGGCGAGCAGAAAAAGTGTCGGACGCATGGGGTAGGGAGGCTAAGAGGTTGATCGGGTTTGTCGATGGCGGATGCCGGGTGAGAGAAAACACCGCGCCGCGGACCAACGTCGTCGGCAGGGGAAATCATTCAAATTTCCAAGATCCAATGGGATTTTTTGTCATTCCTGATCCATCGCCCGGATTTCCTCGCGCAGCATCTTGACCAATTCCGGCGGTCCGAGAACCCGCGCCTGGCGACCAAAACTGAGGACCCAGCGCAACACTTCTTCCAGTCGGCCCACCTCAAACCGGATCTCCATTCGGGTTCCGCGGCTGTTGAGGGCGTGCACTTCCTGGGTCGGATGCCACTGGCGTTCTTGGGCCAATCTGGCGGCGTAATTGCGCAACTCCACCCGAACCAAGTGCCTGCTGGAATCGCCTGCGACATGCCAGATCCCAAACGATTGTTTCAAATGCTTGCTTCCACAGAACCCCTCGGGTCGGTCAAAACGGGTTTTGGAAACTTTGATTCGGGTCATGCGAGGCAGCGCAAAAGTTCGCAGTGCATCGCGCTCCAGATCATGCCCGATCAGGTACCAGCCTCCTTCGACTTCGCCCATGTGCAGAGGTTGGACCTTTCGAAGCTCCGCTTGATCGGCCCCCAGTTTTCGATAATGAAATGTTGTAACAAGTTGTTCCACGATGGCTTTTGCCAACTCACCGAAGCGTTGAACGTCCCGTGGATTCTGCTGCACAGCCTTGCGGGTGAAGGTTTCATCAAGGTCCTCCCAAGAGAATTCGACCTTTTCCATGATCCCGCGGGTCAGCTTCGCAAATGCGCCGCTGAGGATGCCCGAGAGCGGGGTGCCGCGAACGGATTCGAGCGCATTCCGGGCGAGAAAAAGACCGGCAAGTTCTTCGACGGAGGTCTGAAACACCGGGAACTCGGAGACGTCCTGGTCGTAGAAATAGCCGTGGAGAATTTCGTCATAGACCAAGGGCAGCTTGAGTTCGTCCCGCATGAAGGAGATATCGCGCTGGATGGTTTTGGGTTGAACGCCGATCTGTTCCGCGAGCTTGGTGCAATTCGGATAATGCCCACGCAGGACTGCGGAGTGGATTTCGTAGATCCGAAACAGTGGCCTCCGGGAGATCCCGACGCGCTCATCGGAGTCGTCCATCAGCTTGGCGATGTCTTTGGGAATGCGGCTCATTTCGGCGCGATCATTCCGATTTCCGGACAAAGTGCCAGTCCAGACCCATGGAAATCCCTGGAGGCCCCCCGGTTTACTACTTGTTACAATATATGTAATACGGAATTGAAACCGCGGCGACTCGGGAGCCCATTGGGCCCGGCAGTCGAATTTCACCCGCCTTCAACAAGCCCACCCTCAACGTCCCGCGAGCTTTGCCACGGTCGCGGCGTCCACTTGGAACTCCCCCGATCCGAAAGGCTTCACCGCAGCACCTTCCAGCACTTGGTATTCGTAGGCCTTGATCGGTTGCACGCCGGGAACCTGCGACATCAGATAGACGCGAATGGTCATGGCCTCCTTGCCGGTGCCGCCATCGAGTTTTTTGGTCGAAAACTGGACCTCGTTCGGGCCGTCGATCGCGCCACCGATCACGATTTCCGCTTCCTTGGCGTTGGCGAACCTGTGGCGGCTGATTTTGTTGACCTGCACCTGAACTTCGCGCCCCGGGCAGAAAACGTAAACTTTTGCGATGTATTTGGCGGCACGGGCTTCGATAGGCGTCGGCGGAACCACCCCTGATGGTTGAGCCTCGGGAGTTTCCTTCAAATACTTCAAATCGCCCGCAGCCAATTCCTTCCGCACTTCCGGAAGCGCTGCCAAATTGACGAAATCCGCCCGGTCGTAGGTCCATCCACCACTTCCGCGAATGAATGACATGACCATCAGATTCTCGGTCGGTGCCCCGCCCACCCCGAAGTCGATTTTCCCGAAATAAGACGCCTTGGCGGTGGCTCCATTCTGTTTGGCCTCCAGGAAATTGAGTCCATCCAAGCTCGGCGGCGGGGCCGGGAGATCGAAAACCGTTGCGGGAAATGCCCTCTTTTCCGAGACAATCCGGTTTTTCACCTCGATGCGGCGGTGTTCGGCCGTGGCTTTCTGCCAGGCGAAGGCGTCCTTGCGGATGATGGCGCTGCGCCAGGCGTTGTAGCTGTTTTCAAGGGCTGGCCGCAAATCGCCCTGAGCGCTCGCAAATCCCGTCAACATGAGGCAAATCCAACAAAACAATCGATTCATGCGCGAAACGATTGGACAAGAAGCCCTATTTCACAACAAACAAATTGCAGAGCGCCTTCGGAGGATCCGTCGGCATGTTTTCCGGCATGAGCAGTATTTTGCAAAGAGTGGCGCCCATCGGCGAGGCGCGTGATCGCGAGATTCTCAAGGATGCGGCGACCTATATCTACCAAGAGAGGTCCCAAGGAGACGTCCAGGCACACCTGTTTTTCCCTCAGGAAAGCCCCACCGGCCCGCGCCCTGTGGTGGTATTTTTTCACGGTGGCTTCTGGGATACGCCCACGCCCACGCAGTTCGTGCCGCATTGCCTGCACTTCGCCAGTCGCGGTGCCGTGGCCGTGGCAGCGGAAACGCGGACGCTGGCCCGTCATGGCACCGGGCCGATGGAGGCGGTCGACGACGCCCGGGATCTGATCCGGTGGCTTCGCCACAACGCCGATACATTCAATCTGGATCCCGACAAACTGGTGATCGGCGGTGCCGCTGGCGGCGCGATGCTGGCCTTGCTGACCGCCATGCCAAAGCCCAAGCAGATGCCTCCCGTCGATGGGCTCGATTGCCGTCCTCAGGCTTTGGTGCTCTTCAGTGCGCTGGTGAACACGACCATCAAGGGTCAGGCGCTTGAGCGCTTTCCGGATTCGGGTTCGGCCAAAAAAGTCAGCCCCTCTCGTCTCATCCGCAGGAAATTGCCGCCCATGTTGATGTTTCATGGCAAGTCCGACCGCATCACGCCCTTCGAGGAAGTCGAGCGCTTCCGTCGCAAGATGCGTTTCTGGGGAAATTCCTGTGAATTGGTCGATTTCCAGAAGGCGGATCACAGTTTCTTCAATTTCAACGTCAGCCACAAAAACTTCGAGATGACCATCGGAGCGGCGGATCGATTCCTCGTCGATCGCGGTATTCTTGCCCCGGACGAGTCGGAGCCCGAGTAAGTTCCCCTGCCCCTTGGCATGGTTCATGATCCCCGCAGTTTGCCGCCGATGCAGGCACAATTCCTGCTTGGTAAAAAACAGGTGCTGGCCTTAGGTCCGTCGCCTGCTTCTTGGTGCACTTCCCGTATCGCTTTTCCATGAATCCCTTCTATCACTCGAGCACTCCACTGGTCTCCGGATCCCTTCATCAGCTCTCTCAAGAGCACGACAATTGTGGCATGGGGGCCATTGCCCACCTGCATGGAAAACGCAGCTACGACGTCATCGATTACGCGCTGACCTCCGTCTGCTGCATGACCCACCGGGGTGCTGTGGATGCGGATATGAAGACGGGTGACGGCTCTGGCGTGCTCTCTCAGATCCCCTACCCGCTTTTTATCAAAGCCGCGGAAAAATTGGGCTATTCCTTTGAAGATGAATTGGATCTGGCAGTTGGCGTGTTCTTCTTTCCGGCTTGCCTGGAGGATGTGGAAGCCGATATCAAAGCGATCGCAACGGAAGTTTTAAACAAGCGTTCGATTCAGATCGTTGGCTGGCGAGATGTGCCAGTTGATGTCAATGCGCTTGGCCGCATCGCCCTCGCAAGCCGCCCCAATATCGAGCACCTGATTCTTGCCAAGCCCGCGGGCATGGAGGCCTTGGACTTCGAGCGGAAACTCTACCTTTGCCGCCGCGAAATCGAGCATCGCACCAAGGGCATTCCCGGCTTCTACATTCCCACGCT
Organism: Luteolibacter sp.; assembly: GCA_040399845.1. Taxonomy (GTDB): domain Bacteria; phylum Verrucomicrobiota; class Verrucomicrobiia; order Verrucomicrobiales; family Akkermansiaceae; genus Luteolibacter. Next base: position 8,307 of record JBBARN010000025.1, read on the forward strand.
TTCGAGCCGCCTCATCTCCTACAAAGCGCTTGCCATGCCGGCGGCGCTGCGGGCCTTTTATCTCGATTTCGCGGATCCGGATTACCAGGTCGCCATCGCCCTCTACCACCAGCGTTTCTCCACCAACACCTTCCCAGCCTGGCCGCTGGGTCAGCCTTTCCGGATGATGTGCCACAACGGCGAAATCAACACCGTGGAAGGCAACCGGAATTGGATGACCTCCCGGGAGGAATTCTTCGCCTCGCCTGTCTGGGGTGACGAAATCGACCTCGTGAAGGACCTGATCCGCCATGGGGAATCGGACTCCGCTTCGCTCGATCATGCGCTGGAGCTGCTGATCCTCTCCGGCCGATCCCCGGAACATGCGATGTGCATGCTGGTGCCGCCGTCTTACCGGAACGACGAAGACATTTCCGACGAGGTCCGCGCCTTTTACCAATACATCCGCTCTTTCTCCGAGCCCTGGGACGGCCCGGCGGGCTTGGTTTTCACCGATGGCACGAAACTCTGCGCCTCGCTGGATCGAAATGGCCTGAGACCCTCACGCTACAAGATCACCAAGGATGGCATCCTCTACATCGGCTCCGAGGCAGGAGCGGTGATATTCGACGACGCCGATGTGGTCCGCAAAGGCCGCCTGGGCCCTGGACAAATGATTTCCGCGAACACCGCCACCGGGGAGTTCAAATACGACCGCGAAATCAAAGAAGAGCTCGCCCGCCAAAAGCCCTATCGTCGGTGGATCGATGAAAACCGCGTCAATCTCCGCAAATTCGTCTCTCCGGCGGCACATGTCCCGGAGGTCGATTTCCCGCCTGTCGAGCTTTCCCGCCAGCAGGTGGCGCATGGGATTTCCCAGGAGGAACTCGACATGGTATTCCCGCCGATGATCAAGGGAGCGCAGGAGGCGGTGTTCTCGATGGGCGATGACATTCCGCTCGCGGTGCTTTCCACGCATCCGCGTCTTTTATTCACCTATTTCAAACAACTGTTTGCCCAAGTCACCAACCCGCCCATCGATCCCATCCGCGAATGGGCGGTGATGTCGCTGGGCGCTGGTCTGGGACCGGAGCGGAACCTTCTGGCGGAAACGCCGTTGCATTGCCATTCGGTCAGTTTGGACAGCGCGATCTTGTTTGAACACGAACTCGAACGGATCAAATACCTGGAAGAACAAGGTTTCCCCGCGAAGATCCTCGATTGCACCTGGCCTGCGGAAGGCGGAGCGTCCGGGCTCAAACTTCGCCTCGATGAGCTTTGTCAGGAGGCGGAATCGGCGGTGGGTGAGGATTACAACATCCTGATCCTCAGCGATCGGGCGACTTGTTCACAACGTATTCCCATTCCTGCACTGCTCGCAACCGGCACTGTTCACCACCATCTCACTCGCATCCGCCGCCGCATGCGGGCCTCGCTGGTGATCGAAACCGGCGAAGTCCGGGACGTGCACCAGATCGCCTGTTGTTTCGGCTTCGGCGCCACCGCCATCTGCCCTTACCTCGGCTACGCCACGGTCCGGCAATTGGCGGGCAAATGCGACACCTCGCCCCAGAAGGCGATGTCGAATTACCGCAAGGCGCTGGAGAAGGGCCTCCTGAAAATCATGTCCAAGATGGGCATCTCCGTCCTCAATTCCTACCAAGGTGCCCAGACCTTCGAAGCCATCGGCATCGGCCGCGAGGTGGTGGATTTCTCCTTCGCTGGCGTGCCTTCGAAAATCGGCGGAATCGGCTTTGAGGAAATCGCCGAGGAGTCGATCATCCGACACAGTGCTGCGTTTCAAGCGGATGTTTCAAACGGAAGGCCAATCGAGCTTGGCGACCCGGGTTACAACCGCTACCGCAAGTCCGGCGAGCGCCACGTTTACACCACGGAAGTGATCAAGAATTTCCACACATTCGTCAAATCCGGCCGTGCAGAGGATTATGAAGAATATGTCCGTGTCTCGTTGGAAACCAAGCCGGTAGCGATCAAAGACCTCATCGATTTTGTGCCCGCTGAGGCCGGGCCGATCCCACTGGAAGAAGTCGAGCCGATGGAGTCGATCCGGAGGCGTTTCACCACGGCCGCAATGTCGCTGGGTGCCCTTTCTCCAGAGGCCCACGAGACGCTTGCGATTGCCATGAACCGGATCGGCGGCAAGTCGGATTCCGGCGAAGGCGGCGAAGATCCCGTGCGCTACCAACCCTATCCGAACGGCGATTTTGCCCGCTCTTACATCAAGCAAATCGCCTCCGGGCGCTTCGGAGTTTCTGCCTTCTACCTGGTCAATGCGGACGAACTCGAAATCAAGATGGCCCAAGGCGCCAAGCCGGGCGAAGGGGGGCAACTTCCCGGCCACAAGGTCAACGCGCTGATCGCCCGGCTCCGCAACACCCAGCCAGGAGTCCAACTGATCTCCCCTCCTCCGCACCATGACATTTACTCCATCGAGGATCTCGCCCAACTCATCCACGACCTCAAGGAGGTGAACCCGCGGGCGCGGATCACGGTGAAGCTGGTGGCGGAATCCGGTGTGGGTACGGTCGCTGCCGGAGTGGCGAAGGCTTCGGCGGACAACATTCTGATTTCCGGTCACGACGGCGGCACCGGCGCATCCCCCCTTTCATCTACCAAACACGCGGGCTCGCCGTGGGAGCTTGGCTTGGCCGAGGCGCAGCAGACCCTGCTCATCAACAATCTCCGCGACCGCGTCACGCTGCGCACCGACGGCGGCATCCGCAATGGCCGCGACGTGGTCATCGCGGCGCTGCTGGGAGCCGAGCAATTCAACTTCGGCACCACGGCGATGATCGCAATGGGCTGCGTTTACGTCCGCAAGTGCCATTTGAACACTTGCCCGGTAGGAATCGCCACCACCGACCCGAAATTCCGCGCCAAGTTCAAGGGCACCCCGGAAATGGTGATCAACTACTTCAGCGCGGTCGCCAACGAGGCCCGGGAAATCATGGCGAAACTTGGTGTGAGGACCCTGGACGAGCTGATCGGCCGACCGGAGTTCCTCAAGCAGCGTCACATTCCCGGCCATCCGAAAGCCAACACGCTCGACCTCAGCGCCCTGCTCAAGGATGTGGTACCAGAGCTGGCCGCGCGTTCGAATTCCCCCGCAGAGTCAATTTCCCGAATCCGCACCCGCGAGCGCAACGATGGTTTGTCAAAACCCGCGCTCGATCTGCAAATCCTTGCCGACCTCGTCCAATCGGTCACCGGATCAGCCGCTCCCGAGGCCCCGCACTACGGCGCCGGATCGGTGAGTGACGCGACCTTGGAGGCTGTTCGCCTTCTGCCGGACCGCCCGCCGGTGGTGTTGGAATACGATGTCGTCAACACCGACCGCAACATCGGGACCCGCCTATCCGGCCGCATCGCTGAGGTTCACGGCGACCACGGGCTTCCTGCCGGAGCCGTGCATCTCACCTTCAAGGGCACGGCCGGGCAATCGTTCGGCTGCTTCCTGGTTTCCGGAGTGAAACTCGAACTCATCGGCGAGGCCAACGACTACGTCGGCAAAGGCATGGCCGCAGGGGAAATCGTCATCCGCGTGCCGGAGACCGCCTCCTTCGAGGCCGCCACCAACACGATCTGTGGCAATACCTGCCTCTACGGAGCTACCGGCGGACGCCTGTTTGCCAATGGCCGCGCCGGCGAACGCTTCGCGGTCCGGAACTCCGGCGCCACGGCGGTCGTCGAAGGTGTGGGCGATCACGGTTGCGAATACATGACCAACGGCACCGTCGCTATCCTTGGCAAGACCGGCAAGAATTTCGGCGCAGGCATGTCCGGCGGCACGGCCTTCGTCTATGACGTGGACGGCAAGTTTTTCTCCCGCGTGAACTCGGAAATGGTGGTCGCCCTCCCGGTCCGCCGCCCGCAAGACATTGCAGCCGCCAAGTCGCTCATCGAGGAACACCTTGCGCTCACCGGCAGCCCACAGGCGGCAAAGCTCTTGGCCGATTGGGAGGAAACGACTCTCAAGCTCGTCCGCGTCATCGCCAAGGAACACGCCGAACTCGAAGCCGCCGAAGAAAAACACGAAGCCGCCTCCACACCGGTCGCTGCGAAGTGATGGCTGCTTGCAAGGGTTGGAGAAATTTCCTCCACTCCGCTCATGAAGCCCATCTTCGCCCTATTGTTTTCCTTGGTCCTCGCAGCCAACTCCTTGACTGCCGCAGCCCGGGTGGCGATCCTCGGTGACAGCATCACTTACGGCGGACGCTGGCCGACATTGGTGGAATCCGCCCTCCGCGGCACGCCGGAGTATGCGGATGCGGAAATCGTCAACTTCGGCCTCGGCAGTGAAACCGTCTCCGGACTCTCCGAAGATGGCCACGCAGGCGGCAAGTTTCCCCGACCCGATCTGCATGAGCGGCTCGACCGCATTCTCGATGCCTTCCAACCGACACTCGTACTGGCTTGTTATGGCATGAACGACGGGATTTATCTTCCTCTCGACGAAGCCCGCACCAAGGCAGGACGGCATGATCCGATTGAAGAGCGCCGTGGAAAAACGCGGGGCAAAACTCGTCGTCATCACTGCCCCCCTGCATCACGCCGACAAAGCCTCGCAGGATCCCAACCGATACGACGCCGTGCTCGATGCCTACGCCGAATGGCTCGTTTCGCAGAGGGCGAATGGCTGGGCGGTGATCGACATCCGGCCCGATCTGAAAAAGGCAGTCCAGGAAGCAAAGACCGCCAATCCCGCATTCATCTTCGCATCAGATGGCGTGCACCCCGGTCCAGCGGGTCATGATTTCATCGCCACCTCGATCTGCGCTCAGCTCTGGCCTATCCTCGGTCTAACAGGAAAACCGCTTCAAGCCAGCGGCCCTGCGCTCGACATTTTGCTCAAACGAAACGAACTGCTCAAACTCGCATGGCTCACCAAGACCCGACACATTCGTCCCGGAATCCCTGAAGGCCTGCCACTCGATGCTGCGAATACCAAAGCCGCTGAATTGCTGAAGGAATATCGCACTGCCATGCAAACTCCCGCCGCCACCAGCCAGTGGAATGCTTATCCGCGCATCGATTTCAAAATCGGCGATCGCTCCGCCATCCTCGTTCAACCCAAGTCCCCTGCCCCGGGCCGACCGTGGATTTGGCGCACGGAGTTTTTCGGGCACGAACCGCAGGCGGACATTGCTCTGCTGGGCAAGGGATTCCACCTGGCTTACATCGATGTGCAGAATCTCTACGGCGCTCCCGTGGCACTCGATGCGATGGATGCGTTCTATGATTATCTCCTGAAAACCCATCAACTCTACCCCAAGACCACACTCATCGGCATGAGCCGCGGTGGATTGTATGCCTTTAACTGGGCGGCGCTTCATCCGGATCGCGTCGCCTCCTTGTATGTCGATGCACCGGTTTGCGATTTCAAAAGCTGGCCCGGCGGCAAAGGCAAGGGACCTGGATCTGCGGCGGACTGGATGAGGCTGCTGACAGTTTACAATCTAACAGAACCTGCCGCGCTGACTTACAAAAAGAACCCCGTGGACAACCTCGCCCCCATTGCCAAAGCAGGCATTCCCATCTTGGCAGTGATTGGCCAGGAGGACGAAGTCGTGCCCGTGAGTGAAAACATCGACCTCATCGAAAATCGCTACCTCGCCCTCGGCGGCCGCATCCAGGTCATCCGCAAACCCGGCGGAAAACATCATCCACACAGCCTCAAGGATCCTGCGCCGATTGTGGATTTCGTCGTCGAGTCGGTGCGGTGAATGGGGGGGAGACACAAGACGCAAGACTTCAAGACCGAAGATAAGAGCTGGTGGGCTTTGCTTGGCGTTCAAAGGACGCTTGCGCGGTTTTGATGGCTTGTTCACACTCTCGTCCATGACACCCGCCAACGGCACACCCGCCAATCCGAAAGCCATGATCTTCTGGATCCTGTGGTTTGCGATCCTCTCCGGCTTGCTGATGATTCAGCTTTTGGCCAAGGGTGGGGTTCCGAAGTTGGAGAACCCGGAAGATGCATCCATCTTGTTTCCAGCGATGGGCCTCGGCATGGCGATGGCTTCCATGGCAGTCCGCTTTGTGGTGATCCCGCGTTTGGATTCCCTGGAAAAGAAACTGCCGCTCATGATTGTCGGCCTCGCCATGGCGGAATCCATCGGTGTGCTCGGGGCTTTTGTCGTGCCGCCGGAAGAAGGTGCTTCCCGGCTTTTCATGCTGGCGCTTGCCGTGGTTTGCATTGTGGTTTCCGCCCCGGTTTATGTGAACTCCGGGAAAAACAAGAACCCCTTCGTGAACTGAGCAAGGGATCATGAAGCGAGTTATCATTCACACCGATGGAGCCTGCAAAGGCAATCCAGGCCCCGGAGCTTTTGGTGCCGTGCTGGTCTTCGGCAAACACCGGAAGGAAATTTCCGGCGGCTACCAACTCACCACCAACAACCGCATGGAACTCCGCGCGGCGATTGCGGCCTTGAAACTTCTATCAGAACCCTGCGAGGTGGAACTCCACTCGGATTCCAGATACCTCGTGGATGCCATCAGCAAAAAATGGATCGATGGCTGGAAGCGCCGCGCTTGGATGAAATCGGATGGCCAGCCGGTCAAAAACGCCGACCTCTGGCGCGAACTTGCCACCGTCATGGCTCCCCACAAGATCGATTGGCGCTGGGTCAAAGGCCACGCCGGACATCGTGAAAACGAACGCTGCGACGAGTTGGCAAACCTCTGCGTCGCTGCGGGAAATTTGCAGGAAGATACGGGCTTCCATTGAAACCATTGGAGCGCGGAATTCATTCCGCAGCCATTCTTCCCATAAAAAAGGAAGAATACGAACCACGGAACAAGTGTCATCAACCTGCATACGATAACCCTATAAATCCGCCCTAGCAAATCCCCCCACAAGGCGCTTCAGCCCCCGCTCATGCATTGGATCGTGCTTGGGACAATCTGTCCCAAGCACGATCCAACCAAGCGCGAGGCTGGTCAGATCTTAGGCGAAGACGCTTGTGCCGCCGCCGTGGTTGACGGATTTCTGGCGACCAAGTTTGTCGGGGAAGATGGTGACTTTGCTCCAAAAATCTCAATCTAACAGTTCTTGATGCTCTAATGCGCGGACCGACCCCAGAGAGCGTCTTTGCCTTGATTTCGGTTTCGGTGTTTGGCTGACAAATAGGATTCTTAGCCCGCTCTGTGGTCCAGACCTCATAACGAAAAATCTCGTTGTGTGCTCGAAGAATAAAGTTAGGACCAGGAGACGAATCAACCCCCATTTCCCCGCCCTCCGGTCTGGTCCATTGGATCTTTCAGTGGCCTCCCGCAGAAGGCAAATTCCTTGCAGCCAGCAAGAAGTTCCGACTTTTCCTTCCGATCCGGATCACACCGAAGAATTGGTGAACCGTCGATAACTTCGAAAAATTCAAAGTTTTTCGTTAACTCCCGGCGTCTTGAAGGAATTAGCGGAGAGCGCAAGTCACCGCACGCGGGCCACACTTCGCCGCCCTCCGGTCCGGACCATTGGCTCTTTCAGTAGCCTCCCGCAGAAGGCAAATTCCTTGCAGCCAGCCAACCTCTCAAGTCACGAGTCCACTATGAAACCTCGCTTCCCATTCCTCCGCTCCTTACTGCTCACCACAGGCAGTTCGCTGCTCGCCGTTTCCTCCGCTTCCGCCCAATCATGGTCCGGTGCTACAGACGGTGATTGGTTAACCACCACAAACTGGACAGGCGGCACTGAGGCCGGTTCCACCACATCTACCGATACGGACATTGCGGTGTTCGATGTGAACACCAACAACACGATCGGCATCAACATGGCCACCGTTGCCGGCAATTATTACCTTGGGGCAATCGACAACACGAATGCCACCGCGCGAATCATCCAAAACACTGAAGGAACTACCGGGGTTCTCACCCTTAACGGTGCAACTGTCAACGGGGTCGCCAATACCATTTTCCGGAACTCGACAGCCACTCTGATGACCATCGGGAACTCTGCTTCCGGCACGCTGGGCCTAGCTCTCGGCAACGCCACCACAAACGTCATCCAGACCACCGGCACCGGCGGGATCACCATCAACAGCATTATAAGCGGAGTCGGCGGTATCACAAGGCAGGGCGGAGGCTCTGGCGTCCTTACCCTCGCCGCCAACAACAGCTACATCGGAGTGACGGCGATCAATACTGGCAACGTTACCGTCTCTCACGCTAACGCGCTTGGTGCCACCGGGCTAGGGAATAATAGCACCATCGCCGTTACCGGCACTCCCGCCACTGGCGGTCAACTTACAGTCAATACCGGCATCACGACAGCGGAAAACATCACCCTAACAGGTGGTGGCGAAACGGGAGGCCAATTCAACCCGGCGATCACCGGCGCCGGAACGATCAGCGGTGATGTTACCCTGTCGAGCATGAGCACAGGCGTCCGCCTCGGTGGCGTAACCTTTGCCGGCAAAATCACCCGTACCGGAACCGCCAGGACGATCGTCTTTGTAGCCGCCACCGTCAACAACGCCATCGATAACCTTAATGGCGGACTTACTCTTTACTAAGGGACGACAACCCTGAAAGCTGCCAACACCGCAATTGGGTCCACAATTCTCGACCAAAATGGAGTTCTCAAGAACGGCATCGATGATGCAATCAAAACGACTCTCGACTTGACCTTCGGACCCACTGGCGACAATAGGTTCGACCTCGCCAGTTACGACCAGACCATCAGAGGACTTATCAGTGCAGGCGGAACCAACCAACGTCGAGTTTTCAACTCCGTAGCAGCGACCACCAGCGTTCTTACCGTCGGCAATGGCAACGGGACCCACACTTTTAACGGCACCATCGTCAACAACATCGGCACAGGCGGCACGATTGCATTCACAAAGGTCGGGACTGGCACTCAAACGCTCGCGGGTACCGTAGACAACACCTACACCGGCGCGACCACAATCAACGGCGGCATCCTGGCACTCAGCAAGACCGACGAGATAGACGCTATCGCCGGCAACATCACCATTGGCGACGGGGCGACCACACCGGGCAACGACATCCTGCGCTTGGATGCCAGCAACCAGATCGCGAACACCGCAGTCATCAGTTTCAACGCCGCGACGGGCACCAATTCTGGCATTTTCCGGCTCAACGGCTTCTCCGAATCCGTGGCCGGGATCTCCAGCACAGGCGGCGGCGGGATCATTGAAAACGAATCCTCCACCGCAAACGGCACCCTCGCGGTGACCACCGCGGCGAGCCAGACTTTCAGCGGCATTCTCCGGAATGGTGACGGAGTCGGCACCGACGGCACCCTGGCCCTGGCCAAGTTCGGCGGCTCTGTTCTCACCCTATCCGGCGCAAACAGCTATTCCGGCACAACAAACATCGCCAACGGAACCTTATCTCTGGCTAACGTTGCTGCACTTGGTTCCACTAGCGCCATCACCATTGGTGGGACACAAGCAGCGACGCTCGCTTCCGCCTTGGACGGCATCACCATCACCGCGCCGATCACCACCGCCAATACGGGAGTCAACTCAAACATTTCATTTGGCAGGGCCACCAGCGCTGTAGGCTCCCTCACGCTCAATGGCGCAATCGGCGGCGCTGGCAATGTGGTCTTCACCACCCCCGTCAACGACAGCGGTAATAATGTCCAGACCATCAATCTGGGTGCCGCAGGAACCTGGGCTGGCAGCACCACGATGACGGCTGGGGCCACCGGCAACACAACGCTCGTCAAGAACACGAGCGGAGCCGCCAACGTCTTGCCGACCGGCACGGTGTTGACCCTGTCCGGGGGAGCCGGGGCGGGTAGCGGACGCACTGTCACCTTTGACCTGAACGGACAGGACCAAACCCTCGCCGGTCTGACCAACACCACGGCCGCTGACCGGAACCAGCGGGTGACCTCCGCCACTGCAGCCACCCTGACCATCAACGACAGTGGTACCCGCACCTTCGGTAACTTCACAACCGGTGGGGATCCCGGTAATGGCCGGATCGAGGGAGCCATCGCCCTTACCAAGGCAGGTGCTGGAACCTTTACTCTCATCGGCAGCCACACCTACACCGGCGCGACCACCGTCACGGGCGGCACGCTGAAACTCGGCGCGAACAATGTCATTCCGGACGTCTCCAACGTCACCATCGGCACCGCCACTCTCGACGCGGACTCCGGCACGGACACTGCGGGCACCTTGGACGTCACCGGCAGCGCGGTCATCGACCTTGGCAGCGGCGCTGCCCTCGCCTTCGCGGACAGCGAATCGGTGGATTGGACCGGAGGCACACTCAACATCACCGGCACCCTGGGGACCACCTCGCTCCGCTTTGGCGATACTTTGAGTCAGCCCGGTCTCCTCCCCGCCCAGCTCGCCGTGATCAGCGTCAATGGCAGCGGGCTCGGCACCTACATCCTTGATGCCGATGGCTACCTCATCCCCGGTGGAGGGGGCACTCCCTACGACACTTGGGCGACAGACAAAGGTCTGACCGGTGGACCCGGTTCTTCGACCGATCCGGCCAAGTCCGCCGACCCGGACAAGGACGGCCAAAACAACCTCCAGGAATTCGCCTTCGACGGCGACCCGCTCTCGGGTGCCGATGACGGCAAGGTGGTCGGCAAGATCGCCACGGTGGGAGCGGATCAGGTTCTCACCCTCACCCTGCCGGTCCGCACCGGAGCCAGCTTCCCTCCCGTCTCGGGCGACCAACTCTCGGCGCTCATCGACGGCATCATCTACCGCATCGAAGGGGATGTGGACCTCAGCACCTTCGCCGATGACATCACCGAAGTCACCGGCGGCGATGCCACCACCATCCAAACCGGCCTGCCCGGGCTCTCCACCGGCTGGACCTACCGCACCTTCCGCGCCCCCGGCACCGTTCCGACGGTTCCCAAGGCCTTCCTCCGCGCCAAGATCAGCGAAACGCCCTGAGACCGATGCTTCGATGAAGCTGTAAGAGGCTGTCTTAAAAATACAAATTTCCTGAATTTTAACCTATACTGGTTTAGTGATGTCTCTGGGGGCAGTCCCGAGTGGCGCTAACTCATGGGTTATTTGGGATGATTTCATCCGCAGTTTTCTTTTAGCGGGAGCGATGGCTGATTTCGATCATCTGTCTCCGGAGAACATTCAGCAGCTGATGCTGCTTCGGTCTTCGTTTGATTGCTCTGAGTTCTCGCCGATATGGCCTGCTGGGAACCTAGTCTTCGGCAATCATCTCGACGAGGTCCGTGACAATCCGCCGCCTCACTGAATTTGAGTTGGAAGACAGCATGACTGGCAGCCAATGATTGAGTCTGTCGATGGTTCCCTTGAAGCTGGATTATCCTTCACTGGATGCCTTTCCGTGAGTCATGAGCGCCCGCAGCAAGTTGTAGCCAATGATATGAACCAAGAGTTCGCGCCGGATCTCTGCTTGCATAGTCTCATGGCGAGATCCACTTGGGCCGGATGTTAGGTTTCCTCCAGCGCTCCAAACGGTCTCCTTTGCCGAGTTTCGCCGCCCTCGGATCAGGTTTGCGGATCCCGTTGTTGCGCATGACCCCATTCGCACTCTTGCAGCCGAATAGATACAGAGTGAACCAGCAACAGAAGCCACTGTCAGCAACGATGGTATCACCAGCCCTGACATGCTTCCAGAGCTTGCGGCAGAGGTTGCGTTCGCTGCTCCGAAACGGCCCGGTTGCGGCACCGATCCAAACTCCGGTGGCAACATCAAACAAACCAACGAGCCGCATAATTGGAAATCCACATCCATCTTTCTGTGAGCGTGATTTAGGTCAGGTCGCTTGATTTGCTGGAGTGTCTGGTATTCTCAATTTCTCTACCCCCATTGGGATGGTGCGAGGACCCTGAAATGTGGAGCAAAGACAAAGGCCACGCCGGTCATCGCGAAAACGAACGCTGCGACGAACTCGCCAACCTCTGCGTCGCAGCCGGAAAATTGCAGGCAGATACAGGCTTCCGTTAAAGCCATTGGAGCGCGGAATTCATTCCGCAGCCATTCTTCCCATAAAAATGGAAGAATGCGAACCACGGAACAAGTGTCATCAACCTGCATAATACAACACCGATAGTTCCACCCTGGCAAAACCCTCCACAAGGCGCCTCAGCCCCTTCTCACCTCATGCATTGAATCTTAGTTGGGACAATCTGTCCCAAGCCCTCTGAGGCGCCGTTGGTAACGTCTTCCTAGCGACCGAGTATGTCAGGGAAGATGGTGAATCTGCTCGAAAACCCTTAATCTAACAGTTCTTGATGTTATAATTCGAGGACTGGTGTTAGAGAAATTGTCAGGCAAGAAGAAGTCGCCCCTTCTCCGTGAGCCGGTATTTCTAGAGGCGGCTGTTAGGTTTTTCGGGGTTGGTCATTTGTAGCAGCCCATCGGCGAGGAGCGGCTGGATATGGCGTTTGTAGTTCAGGTAAGCGTTGGCGAGTCCGGCGGCTTGGAGGAGATCGGCTTTGGATCGGGGTTCGCCCGCGCAAGCTCGAAGGATGGCGGCGACTTGCTCACTGACTGCCTTACCGACTTGCTCACCGGATGCTTCAAGCAGTGCGGCGAGGATGGCAGAGAGCAGGAATTCAATGAGGGAGTTCTTGGACTTCCTTGGGCGGCCCGAGCACCCGTTTCCCGGCGATGACGGCGGTGACTTGCTCGAGGGTGAGGGTGTTGTTCTCAATGGCGAGCGAGGAATGGATGAACCGGATTCGGTTTTCCCGTCGCAGCTTCGGCACCTTGCCGGATCCTCCCAGTGCATCCAAGCGTCCGACTTCCCCGGCAATCTCTGCGACCCGCGTGAGCATGGCGGAGGTAAGGGTGAAAGGAGGTCTCGTACGCAATTGGCTACGCAGCCGCAATACCGTCGAATTCGACGGTATCAAAATCCAGACCGGACTGAACAGCTTCATTCTTACTCCCAAGCAATGGATCCGCCCTTCAATGGCACGGGCTTGTCTTTGCCACCGAAGGGTTCGCGCCTGATTTCCTCGATGAGTTGCAGAAGGCGCTTGGCGAGCTTGGGATTCATTTGAACCCAATATTGAAAGTCCTCGAAGGCTTGCGGCTTAAATTCCAAGCGCACGTTTCAGATCCTCCGTGGTTTCAAAGACCAAGTGCTCCGGAGTTTTGGAAGCGATTGCCTTGCGGAGCCGCTTGGCGTTTTTCGGTGAACCCAGGAGACGTGAAGTGGTGTCACCCGATGGCAGGGATGGATTCGACGGCGCGAGGGTTTTGGAAAGGATGAAGTCCTTGATCGTCATCCCCGCGAAGGTGGCGAGCGTCTTGATCTGCCGATGCTGCTCGGCTTCGATTTCAATGGTGAGACGAGTCATGCCATCAAAATTGTCAAAATCCCCCATTTTGTCAACCCGGGAGAACCACCTTTCCCACCAGGAGTTCCTGGGGCATTTCTACGACTCGAGGAAAAGTCTCCAATCGTAGTTGGGACAATCTGTCCCAACTCTTCCAAATCCCCAGTATCCCCGCAGCCAACGTAAGCGCATCTCATCCTCAGATTCCCGAAAATGCACAAAACCCAATCGATTTCGCCCTCAGCAATCCATGCCTAGATCCAAGTTCATCGCCCGCAACTGTCTTCTCAGTTGCCAGAAACTCTAGCTTTCTGACCGATTCCCACCGGGCGATAAACCCAAGGCTTTTTGTTGCAATCAGCGGATTCCAGGGACACGCTATTCAATTTGTTTATATAGTATAATTCACCGCAGAAAAGCGCAGCTCCGACTAGCGCCAGATAGGAAACAACAACGACAAATAGAGCTTCCATAAAGCTTCTTGCCAGGCGATTCGCAAACTCGAAAATGATAAAGAACTGAAGACCAGCAGCAAAAAGCATCAAAAACTCATTCCCTGAAAAAAATTTTGCAATCACTCCGAGCGGAAACCAAAAGAAATTATAGTTGAGGTTTGAGACCTTGTATAGATATGTCTGGCTAAATCCAACGAACGTCAAAATTACTGCAAGCATGATCCTTGAGAAGGCCATTTTGTAGCGCGCCATGTGATGAGAATTGTTTAAGGATGGGTTCGTGTAAATCAATTTTTCGGGCCGGTCCTTCTCAGCGAAATTGCCTCATCAAAAGGCCTTCAATCATAATCTGTCAGTTTGCTTGCACCACAGAAAGCTTGAACAACTTGCATAGCAAACGTGAGTGTCGTCCGATTTTTTGAGAACCAGCAAATCGAATAACGGGATGACCATCGGCAGTTTCCTGAGCAGGGATTGGCTTTCTCTGCCGCGGGGTGAAGTGCGACGGTCGTAGACGCACCGCTACAGGGTGGGGGGCGATTCCCGTAGGACCTACTTCTTCCGCCAGAGTTCTTGGGGGACTTCGACGACGCGGTCGCGGAGGGGGACGAAGATGCGGTCTGGGGATTCGCTGGGGATGACGGCGCCGCCGGTGAAGGTGCCGAAGGCGGGGAGGATGAGGGTGTTTTCGCGGCGGAGGAAACAGGGAAGGCGCAGTGAGGTGCGCTTGCCATCGCGGATGCGGGCGATGGGGTGCCAGTGGCCGGCGATGTGGAGGGGTGCGGGGTGGGCATCGGCGGGGTCGTGGATGATGCGGATGCCTTCGCGGTCCATGGATTGCAGCGCTTGCAGGCGGGCGGGCAGGGTTTTGATTTTTGCGTCGTGGTTGCCTTCGATCAAATGGAAGGGAACATTGAGGTCCTGGAGGAAATTCGTGATTTCCGCATCGATCTCGGGCGTGATGCCGGAGGGGGCATGGAACAGATCACCGGCGACGATCACCTCGCGGGCCGAGTGGCGGCGGGCGAGTTCGAGGAGTCGGGCAAGATCGCGGGCGGTGTCGCCTTCAGGCACGGGCAGGCCATGGGAACGGAAGGCGGCGGACTTGCCGAGGTGGAGATCTGCAACGACGAGGGTCTGAGTTTCGGTGAGCAGGATGGCTCCTTCGGGGAGCAATTGCACGGGGTGGTCTAACAGAATCATCCGGCGGCGAGATTGAGTTGATGGAGCATGGATTCGAGGCGGCTGGCGGCATCGCCGGGCGAAAGAGTGGCGGAGAGGCGATCCGCCCACAAGGGAAAGGCCATGGGGCTGAGTTGCTTGATTTCGATGAAATGCAGCGGCCGGGTGGCGAGCGAGCGGAGGGCGCTGGTGAGGCGGGTGAGTTCGAGTTGGCGTTCGAGGATCTCGCGCTGAGCTTGTTGGAGAAGGAGGTTTTCCGGATCGTAGCGTTGCAGGACTTCGAAGAGCAGGGTGGAGCTGGACTGGATTTCCCGCTGGCTGCGTGAAGGGCGACCGGGCGGGTTGTTGAGGATGAGGCCAGAGACGCGGGCGATTTCGCGGAACTGGCGGCGGGCGAGTTCCGCCGTGTTCATGCAGGCGATGAGGTCATCTAACAAATCGTCGGGTGAAAGCGTGGCGCGGATTTCCTCCTCGTTGAGGAACAATCCGCGGGTGGAAGTGAGGGAAAATCCGTAGTCGTTTTGCGTGGTTTGGATCGATTCTCCGGTCACGCGGGAAATGCGGAACGCCATCAATGCGGCGAGCCCTTCATGAACGAGGCGGCCGGCGAAGGGATAGAGAAACAAGTGCTCGCCCTCGCGCGAGCGGGTGTGCTCGATAAGCAGGGTTTCGTCATCCGGCACGCGCGACCAAAGCCGCTGAATGTCGAGGATTGGGGCGATGGCCTTCATTTCCGCGCAGGGCTTCCCCTGCCCTCTCAGGCGGAGGGCGACGGCGTGGGCGAGTTCCGAGGAAAGCGGCATCTTGCTGCCGCCCCAGATGGCGACGTGGCCCTTGGACTTGCGGGGTGAGGCTTTGACTGTGGCGATGCGTTGGTGGAGGCGGACCAGCACTAGGTGGCGACCGGCGAAAATGAGGGCGGAGCCTGGCTTGAGCTTGGAAACAAATCCTTCCTCCACGGTGCCAAGCGTGTGGCCGTTGGCGAAGCGGATGGTGACCGTGGAATCGCTGGTGATGGTGCCGATGCTGAAGCGGTGTTGCTGGATGAGGCGCTTGTCATCGACGATGCAAATGCCGTTTTCGATACGGGCTTTCTGATATCGGGGATAGGCGGCGAGTGCCTTGCCGCCGGTGGTGATGAAGCCAAGTGCCCATTGCCATTCGTCTTCTGTTAGATCCTGATAGGCATGAGTGGAGCGGATTTCATCAAACATCGATCTGATATCAAATGGCTCGCCGATCGCACAGGTGACCAGATGCTGGACCAGCACGTCGAGCGGCTTGAGCAAAGGAACCCGCGCCTCGATGCTGCGGGTGGCGGCGGCATCGCGCGCGGCGGCGAATTCCACCAACTCGATGGCATGGGTGGGCACGCCGAGCACCCGGGAAGTGGTGCCAGGCTGGTGTCCCGCGCGGCCGGCACGCTGGAGAAGGCGCGCAATCCCCTTGGGTGAGCCGACCTGGATCACCTGATCGACCGGCGAGAAATCCACACCAAGGTCCAGCGACGAAGTGGCGACTACACACTTGAGCGAGCCATCGCGCAGCCCTTGTTCCGAGAGTGCGCGTTCGCCCGGATCAAGCGAGCCGTGGTGCATGCGGACGAGGTCTTTCCAATCCGGACGCAGATGCATGATTTCCTGAAACCATAACTCCGTCTGCGAGCGGGTGTTGGTGAAAACGAGGGGGGTATTGGCCTTTTCAATCTCGCGGATCACACCCTTCGCCAGATTCAGCCCGAGGTGGCCGGACCAAGGGAAGCGGTCGATTTCGGACGGGATGAGGGTTTCGATGATGATCGGTTTTTTGGTATCGGCCGAAACCGCCACCGAGTCCGGCGCGGAGGAGCCAAGAAGCGTCTCGCGCGCTTCTGTTAGATTTCCCAAAGTCGCGGAAAGTCCCCAGATCCGCAGGCCGGGAATCCAGGCGCGGAGACGGGCAAGGCATAACTCGGTGAGCACGCCGCGTTTGTTGCCTAACAGCTCGTGCCATTCATCGACGATCACGCAGCGCAGCCCGCCGAGTTTCTCGCGGAAATCCGCGTGGGTAAGCATGAGCGAGAGCGACTCCGGGGTGGTAACAAGCGTTTGCGGGAGCTTGTTGCGGAGGCGGGCTTTGGCGGCGGATGAGGTATCGCCCGTGCGGGACTCCGCGCGGAGGTGGGGCGCGAGTTCGGCGAGCGGTTCTCGCAGGGCGCGCAGCGTGTCTGCCGCGAGTGCCCGGAGCGGGGTGATCCACAGCACTGCGCATTCGTCACGGCCATGAAGAGTTTCCGCGAGCGGACCAAGATAGACAGCGAGGGTTTTCCCCTGCCCTGTCGGCGCATGGAGCAGGCCAGATTTTCCCGCGAGATAGGCCTGCCAGGTTTCCTTCTGAAACGCGAACGGCTTCCAGGCGCGGGTGGCGAAGAAGGGTTCGATGGATCGGACGGCGGAGGGCATGCGCGGCGCAGCATCGCCGATGAGTGCGAGGCGGGCAACTTTGGAGTGAGGGATCCGCGTGGGCTTGCGGGATGGGGAATCGCTGCCATGTTGAGGCTTCAATTTCATGAATCCCCGGGGTCGTGGGGCGGACCTGAATCCGCCGAACCGTTTCGAAAAACTGCATGTGGAAACCGACGAGGACGCATGGGTGGAGGAGGATCCACGCCCGTTACGCACGGTGTTTTTGCGGGATGATTCGCAATCGGTGCTTTCACCGAATGATGCCACGGACCTGTCCTTCGATTACGGGCTCAATCCCTATCGCGGCTGCGAGCATGGCTGTGCCTATTGTTATGCGCGGACTTATCATGAATATCTCGGTTTCTCGGCAGGGCTGGATTTCGAATCGAAGATCGTGGTAAAACACGATGCGCCGATGTTGTTAGAAAAGGAACTCGCCAAAGCATCCTACAAACCGGGAAAGATCAGCCTGTCCGGTGTGACGGATTGTTATCAACCGGTGGAGCGCAAGCTGGAGCTCACTCGCGCCTGTCTGGAAGTGCTCGCGCGTTTCCGCAATCCGGTGGTGGTGATTTCCAAAAATGCGCTGGTTTCCCGCGATATCGATCACCTTTCGGAGTTGGCACGTCATGGCGCGGTGGCGGTGTATCTTTCGGTCACCACTCTGGATCAGGACTTGGCGAGGATTCTGGAACCGCGGGCTTCATCACCGAGAGCCCGATTGGAAACCATCCGCCAACTCAGCGAGGCAGGCATCCCGGCAGGCGTGAGTGCGGCCCCGATGATTCCGGGGCTCAATGATTCGGAATTGCCAGCCATCCTCGAAGCGGCGGCGGCGCATGGTGCGTCGTTTGCGGCTTATTCGTTGGTCAGGCTACCGGGCGCGGTGGCAGAGGTTTTTGCGGGTTGGTTGGATCGACACAAGCCGATGGCCAAAGAGAAAATCCTCAGCCGCATCCGTGCATCGCATGAGGGCAGGCTCAACAACAATACGCCCATCGCAAGGATGCGCGGAACCGGGGCCGCCGCGGATCAATGGAAAGCGCTTTTCCAAACGCTCTGCCGAAAGCATGGCCTTCAAACCAAATCGCCCGATCTGAATCTAACAGCTTTTCGCAGGCTCACGCCCGGACAAGGCGAGTTGTTTTGATGTGAGGCAGATCATTTCCGAGCGGAGTTCGGTCCGCGTTGGCAAAATGAAGAAGTCGCAATTCCCATTTGGTAATCCGCAATTGCATCCTCGCCGACATTTGTTGGAATCCCTGCCGTTCATCACCCATTCCCTACAAATCCATGCGCATCCTACTCACTACCTGCAGTTACCAAGACACCCCCGGCCCGCACCATCCATTGATGGAAGCGCAAGGATGGGAAATCGTTCGCGAACGCGGACCGCTCACCGAGGCCCAAATGCTGGAACTGGCGGGTGACTTCGACGCGTTTCTCTGTGGTGACGACGCCATCACCCGCGCTGTCCTGGAAAAATCACTGCCCCGCCTCAAGATTATCTCCAAATACGGCATCGGTCTCGACAAGATCGACATTCCCGCCACCAAGGAGCTTAAAATCCCCGTCTTGTTCACCCCAGGAGTGAATCACACGACTGTTGCAGAGCATACCTTCGGATTGCTGATCGGGATCACCAAACAAATCGTCACCACCGCCGCCGCAGCGCGCAACGGCCAATGGCTGCGCCTCACTGGCCACGAAATCGCCGAGAAAACCATGGGCATCATCGGTCTGGGCCGGATCGGCAAGGAAGTCGCCATCCGCGCCAAAGCCTTTGGCATGCCGATCATCGCATTCGACCCCTACTGGGATGAAAAATTCGCCGCCGAGCACGGCATCCGGCGCTTTGCATCGATGGACGAGGTGCTGGCCCAGGCCGAGGTGGTGTCCCTTCATTGCAATCTCTCCGACGAAACCCGCGGCATGATCCGCAAGGAGAAGATCGCGGAAATGAAGGACGGTGTGGTGATTCTCAACTGCGCCCGGGGAGAAATCGTCGAGACGCCGGACATGGTCGAGGCACTTCACAGTGGAAAAGTCGGCGGCTACGGGGCGGATGTCCTCGATATCGAACCGCCACCTGCCGATCATCCCTTGCTCACCGCTCCGAACTGTGTAATCACCCCACACATTGGTTCGAGGACTTATGAAAGCGTGCCGCGTCAGGCGATGAAGTCACTCACCAACCTGATCAACGCACTCAAGGGCGAAGGCGAGTGCAATTGTGCCAACGGCGTGATCTGACCCGAGGTTTTTCATTTTAACAACTCACTAACATCGCCTTGGGTTACACCGGGGCGGTGTTTTGTTTTGCTCAGGATCCCAAGTTCGCATGCCGCTGTGCCATTGGCCAGGCGAGCTCCGGAACCAGCGATTGCCAGCGTTTGTCGCCTTCGAGAATCATGCGGCAGACATCTCGACCGGTATAATACAACAACTCATCCTCATCACAGCGCACACCCTGGATGCGGCCGGTGGAGACAAAGTGGCGATAAAGGTGCACGCAGTTTTCGGGAGCCTGGAAGGTATCCGCCGTGACCAGTTCGCCCGTTTTGCGGTTTTTCCATGGAAACACCTGGAGCGTCACCCCTTCCTTGAAGAGGCGGCCGAACGATTCCAACAAGCCGCCGGTCAAATTTTCCGACCACTTGGCTTTGAAGAGTTCGTTGAGAAGGCCGATGCTCAGGATGATGCCGACGGGTTTGTTCGTGCAGCGGTTGAGGAAGGCGGCGATGCGGTGAAACTCCGCACAACGTGAAACCAGCACTGTTTTACCGAGAGATTGCAGGGCATCCGAGCGATCCAGGAAATCGACCGGATCCACTCCCGAGCCCCGCAGCAGGTTGGTCATCGAGATTTCGCAAAGTTCGATGACTGCCGCCCGGTCTCCCTCGGCGACATTGCCGGAGAATCCCTCGCGGGCGCTTTCGAGCATTTCCAGGTGGATGTTCATCACCGGATCAAAGCTGCCCCGCAGAAGCAGGACCGGATGTTTGTAGAGAGCTTCCGCCGGTTGCACCACCTCGCCACTGGGTAGGAACATCGTGGCATCGGTGAGGCCACTTTCCACCAACTGCAAAGCACACAAGCGATTGTCAAAAAAGCCGTAGCCGTGGCCGGAAAACTTGAGCAGATCCACCTCCACCCGGCCCGGAGCGAGATTGTCCACCAGGGACTCGACAAAGCGTTTCAAATGGCCGCGATTCCGAAATGCGGAATGGATCAGATTCACCCCGATGATGCCAAGGGCCTCCATCTGGTCGATTGCCCGCGCATCCAGCATGCGGACATGCAGAATGATGTCCGACGGTGGATCGCCGGGTTTCATCTGGAAGCGAATGCCGAGCCAGCCATGGCACTCCCCCGAATCCTTGTAGCCGCGGGCCCGCACCGTGTTGCAGAAGGAAAAAAAGGTCGTCTCCCCTCCCCGCTTCGGCGCCAGTCGTTCGAGCTGGATTTCGTATTCATGATCGAGCATCGAGGCAAGCCGACCGGCGGAGACATATCTTTCGGTGCGCCCGTAGATGGCATCACTCATGGTCATGTCATACGCCGAAATGGTCTTGGCCACCAGACCCGCCGCCCCGGATGCACGGAAGAACCAGTTGGCCGTCTCCTGCCCGGCTCCGATCTCGGCAAAGGTGCCATAGACCAGCGGATCAAGATTCAGCTCGAAGGCCTTCTCGCGGGTGGTTTGGATCTTCGGCGTGTCGCTCGTTGTCATTTCGTTGATTCTTTGTCCAGCACCCAGCCTTCCGCCACGACCTGATCGACGATCACCTGATCCCGGGAAACAGCCGCATCCGGAAAGCGAAGCATGAGCGTGTAGGTGGCAGAGGTGGCTTCCGGTGGAACATGGAGTTGGCTGTTGAGAACGGATCCGCGTTCCGAATAGCCATAGATGGAATGCACGCCGTCCGGCGGCAAAAGACGATGCGACTGCCACTTGCCATCATCGCTGAATGCCATGTTATAGTATTCCAACTTGGCGAGGTTCACGCGGAACAACTTGGGAACCGTGGGTTTGGTTTCCAGAAACTGCTCCCAGCCCATTTCAGACCAACCGACCCAGCATTCCCAGTCGATCCGCAGACCGTCAGCCGTGTTTACGAACGCCATCGCCTTTTCTTCGAAATCCCGGTTAACGATACCCACCATATAACTGTTGCCGTCCCGGACGATCTCATTTTGGGAGTTGAACGTGGACATGCCTTCCGGCCTGATCCGCCCCTCGGAATAAAATGCCGCCACTTTGGGTCCGATTTCCTCGGAATTACGAATCAATGGTAGGAGATCATCGCCACGAGTCGCCTCAAGAAACTTCTTCGCCAACGGTTCCGCCGCCGCGAGAAACGCCGCGTCGGACAGAACCGGATGCGGGTTGGCCAGAGGGGCATCCAAATCGGCTTTCACCTTGAAATCCGCGAGTGGAACGGGTGCGGGAGGTGGCGTGTGTTCGTTGAAGGCCGCGACGAAAATGAACACCAGAATTCCCGCCAACACGGTGGAGCCACCGACAAGCATCCAAAGCATCTGCCGTTTTTCCCGGCGTCCAGACCGATGGGCGGAACCTTTAGAGTTCGCATCCCATGAATTTTCCTCCGACTTGCGGGACTTTCGTTTTCGTTTCCTCCGGACATGTTCCGTCGGTACTTCCTCGCCGCGGGAGCGGAGAGGAACCACCAAGGGCGCGGGTTGATCCCCGGCAGCGGGAATGCGCATCAACCTCC
Organism: Luteolibacter sp.; assembly: GCA_040399845.1. Lineage (GTDB taxonomy): Bacteria > Verrucomicrobiota > Verrucomicrobiia > Verrucomicrobiales > Akkermansiaceae > Luteolibacter. The sequence continues at coordinate 30,395 of JBBARN010000025.1, forward strand.
GGCAACTGGGGCAAACGACCCCGTGTCCGTCGTGATCTCTCGGAACGCGGAACACGAACCGGCAATCCGGACAAACAAATCCACTCCAGCGGCGGGCGCTCTCCATCGTTTCAGGCACAGCCACAGCGTGGCGTGGGGTCGGGTCGGGTGCAAGCCTTGGAATCGCCCGCATGCATGCGAAACTGATGCCGAATCCGGATCCCCGCTTGAATCCGGAGCCAATCGCCGCGAAAACCCCTGCGAGATGATCTTCGACTTCGACACCCCGATATCCCGCCGCGGCACTGGCTGCATCAAATACGACCGCCGTCCCGAGCTCGATCCATTCTGGGTGGCGGACATGGATTTTGTCTCGGCTCCCCCCATTCTGGAGGCGCTTCACAACCGGGTGGATCACGCGGTTTTCGGCTATGCCCAAGCCCACGAGGGGCTCAACGAGGCGCTTCTCGACTACCTGCGGGAGCGGCGGAAGGCGGTGGTTCCCATCGAACACATCGTTCACTTGGGTGGCCTCGTCCCAGCCTTGTCATTGGCGATCCGCGCCTTCTGCTCCACCGATCAATCCGCCCTCACCTGCACGCCTGTGTATCCACCGTTCCTCGGTGCACACCACGACGCCAAGGCCGGCTTGCTGACTGCCGACCATGTCCTCTCCGACGGCCAATGGTCTTTCGATTGGGAGGCCCTTGAAAAATCCGTCACTCCGCAAACGAAGGTGTTCATTCTATGCAATCCGCAGAACCCACTGGGACGGGTGTTTTCCAGCGAGGATATCGTGAAATTGGCGGAATTCTGTGAGGCCCACGACCTAGTGCTTGTTTCCGATGAAATCCATTGCGATCTCATTTTCGATGAAGCGGCCACGCCGCATTTTTCCGCGCTCAACCTTCCGCCCGCGCTGGCCGAGCGCAGCATCACCCTGCTTTCTCCTAGCAAAACCTGGAACATCGCCGGACTGGGTTATGCCTACGCGGTGATTCCGAACGACACGATCCGTCGCAAGTTCATGGCTGCCCGAGGCCACACGCTTTCGGAAATCAACGCCCTTTCCTACTACGCGGCCGAGGCCGCCTACAGGCATGGCGAACCATGGCGCAGGGAGCTCGTGAGCTACCTCAAAAACAACCGGGATACCTTGGTGGAATTCATCAACACCCGCTGTCCCGGACTATCCGTCCGCCCGGGCGATGCCACCTATCTCGCATGGATCGATGCCTCGGGCATGGGTGTGGAAAACCCGGCGCTTCATTTCGAAAAGAAGGCCGGGTTGTTCCTGTCAGACGGAGGGTTTTTCGGTTGGCCCCAATACATCCGCTTCAACTTCGGTTGCCCCTCCGCACGCATGCTGGAGGGGCTGGAGAAGATCGCGGCCGCACTCTGAACCAAGGCGGGATTCAGGCTCCCATCGCCTTGGCCATCAGCGTGTTCATGCGGCTCACCGTGTCGCGGGCATTCTCAAGGAGACCCGCGGCAATCAGCGCATTGTCCAACAACTGATGGGAGACCAACTTGGCGAGCTCGGGATTGCTTTCCTTCGCCTCCGCCAGCTTTCTAACCAGCGCATGGCGGGGGTTGATTTCCAGCTCGACCTTGACCTCGTCTTTGAAGTTCTCATCCATCGCCTTCATCATCTGGCGCATTTGCGGGCTCATGCCATCGGCGGGAACCAGTGCGATCACCGGGTTCTCGACGAGGCGTTTTCCACTCGAAACCGAGGTCACCCGGTCGCCCAGTTCCTCCTTCAGGAATTCGCACAACGCGGTGGTCTCCTCAGCGCTGAGGGACTCGCCTTCGGTGGACTGATCTTCCAGTTCGACGCCGGCGTGACGAACGGATGCCAGTTTCTTGCCGTCGAAGGTGCCGAGGGAATCCACGACATATTCGTCCACTGCATCGGTGAAATAAATCACCTCCAAGCCACGCGCCTTGAAGGCCTCCAGATAGGGACTGCTCTCGATCTGCTCGCGGCTGGCACCGACGAGATAATAGATGTTTTCCTGCCCCTCTTTCATGCGGGAGACATAGTCCGTGAAACCACAAACCTTGCCTGCCTCCGTGAGCGATGATTCGAAGCGGAGCAACTTGGCCAGCGACTCGCGGTTGGCGTAATCGGTGGCGACTCCCTCTTTGAAGAAGCGATCGAATTTCTTGTAAAATCCGCGGTATTTCTCGGGATCCGCTTCAGCCTCTTTTTCGAACATCTTGATCACCCGCTTGCTGATCACGCTGCCCAGCTTGCGGATGAGCGCGCTGTCCTGCATCGTTTCCCGCGAGATGTTGAGTGGGATGTCCGCGCTATCGACCACACCCTTCATGAAGCGCATCCACTCGGGAAGCAACTCCTTGGGAGCGGAGTCGATGAGCACCTTCCGGCTGTAGAGAGCCACGCCGCATTCGGTCTTTGAGAAACCCATGCGCTCGGGGTTTTCGGAAGGCGCGAAAACAAGCGCGTTGATCGCGAGAGGCGCATCCGCGCTGAAATGCAAGCGGTAGGCTGGATCGTCCCAGGCCTTGCAGGCAAACTGATAGAAGGCCTTGTATTGTTCATCGGTCACTTCCGACTTGTTCTTCAACCACAACGCTTCGACTTCATTGATGCGTTTGCCATTGAGCAGGATCGGAAATCCGACAAAGTTGCTATAGGTCTCGATGAGATGCTTGATGCGCGTCTCGGTGGCGTATTCGGCGCAGTCCTCCTTGAGTTGGAGGACCATCTTGGAACCGCGCTCGAGCCCGCTGGTTTCCTCGATTTCGTAGCCTGTCTTGCCATCGCTGGTCCACAAAAGCTCGGGAGAGTCCGCATGCCAGGAACGGGAGAAGACATTCACCTGATCCGCCACCATGAAGGCGGAATAGAAACCGACACCGAATTGGCCGATCATGTTCGAGGGCGAGCCGCCGCCTTCTTTGACCGCCTTGAGGAAGGCCTTGGTGCCGGAATGGGCGATGGTGCCGAGGTTTTTGACCAACTCCTCGTGGGACATGCCGATCCCGTGATCGCTGATGGTCAGGGTCTTGGCTTCCTCATCGGTGGTGATGTGAATCTCCAGTGGCAGAGTCGGCTGGTGGACGTTTTTTTCCGTCGCCTCCACGTGGCGGAGCTTTTCCATCGCGTCGGAGGCATTGGAAATCAGCTCGCGCAGGAAGATTTCCTTGTCCGTGTAGAGGGAGTGGACCACGAGATCGAGCAGTTGCTGGATCTCGGCTTGGAATGCGTGTTTTTCTAGGGTCGATTCGCTCATAGGTAGGTAATGATGGTGAAGAGGGGGCGCAAGATACGCATCGTGGCCCGCCTGTCAAAATCCGATATGCGGACAAACGACGGCGAAACACGGCAGCAGATTCCGGAAAATCCGGTCATCCAAGGCGAGGGATGAGATCGATTTCCGCTGATTCCGAAAGATCAGGAAACGAAACTGTAGTCGTAGGGCTTCCGCATCTCACGGGCGAGGTAGGGATTGGCCTCCCCGGCGTGCTCGCCGATGAACACCTCGTTTGCAGGATCCCACTGGAGTTTTTTTCCAGTCCGGAGCGAGATCGCTCCGAGGTGGCAAACCGAGGCTGAGCGGTGACCGACTTCCACGTCGCAGATCGGATCCTTGCGGGTCTGCATGCACTCGAAGAAGTTGCCCTTGTGATCGTTGCTGAAATACAGGCGCTGGGCGTCATCCGGCAATGGTTTGGCGATGAGTTCGCGGTCGCTGGCCTCGATTTTGTCGCGGTTGACCCAGATCCATCCGTCGCTGCCCTCGAAGCGGATTCCATTCCGCTGACCAGCGGGATCGATCACCCCACCGAATGGCGAGTCGGCGGTGGTCGTGCGCACATTGAAAATGATGCCATTTTCATAAGTGAACTTCACCTCGTATTCGCTGAAGGTCGTGTATCCACCTGCGATCGGAATCGCCAGCGGCTTGCTTTCGATGTGGGTGGGTGCAGGCAAGCCGACTGCCCAGTAACCGATATCCATGTGGTGCGCGCCCCAGTCAGTCATGGTGCCGCCCGAGTAGTCGAACCAATTGCGGAACGTGGTATGGCAGCGCTCAGGCATGTATTCATGAGCGGCTGCTTGGCCTTGCCAGAAATCCCAGTTGAGGTTCGCGGGAACCGCCTGTGGCTGGAAAGGACCACCGCGAAGACCCGCGGGAAGCCAGACATTGACTTCCTTGAGTTTTCCGATGCGACCGTTTCGGACAAGCTCGCAGGCCATGCGAAACCGTTGGCTGCTGCGTTGCTGAGTGCCGGTTTGAAGGACCACTTTGTTAGCCCGCACGGCTTTAACGACCTGTTTGCCTTCATCGATGGTGAGGGTCAGCGGTTTTTCCGAGTAAATGTCCTTTCCCGCCTTGGCAGCACCGATGTTGATGAGGCTGTGCCAGTGATCCGGCGTGCCGTTGATGACCGCCTGGATATCGCCACGCTCCAGGAGTTTCCGGAAGTCCGTGAATGCCGCTGGCACCTTGCCATCCTTGGTGAAGCGTCCCACGGCACGGTCAAGATGCTTCTGATCCACGTCGCAAACCGCCACGATGTCGCCAAACCGCTGGGCATCCACGGCATCGCCCGTGCCCATGCCACCAGAACCGATCAACGCGAGGAGCGGCCGCTCGTTCGGGGACTTGACCGTTGCTGCAGGCTCGGCCGCGCGGGCAATTTCACGTTCCACAAACCACATCGGCAAGCCAGTAGCCGCAGCTGTCGCGGTGGCGCGTCGAAGAAAAGAACGGCGGGAAATTTGAAAGGTCGGTTTCGTGTCCATGGGATGGGAATGTGAGACAAGAACGAAGTATCCCGCCAGAACGACCGTGTTAAGGAAAATTTCGCGTTTCCATGATCTGATCCAGCTGCCGGGACGCCTGCGGGAAAAGATGGTGGAGCCTCTGACCCTCGCGACCGCACCGTTGCCCCGCGATGAGACCTTGCTCGCTCACCACGCCGCAGTCCTCAGCCGAAGATGAAACGCCTGCAGTCGTGGGAATCAATCCTTGAGCCGCACGCTCCAGCGCAGGTGTTTGGATTTCGCCTCGGCCGTATTCATCCGGATCCGCAAATCCCGAATCCCGGGACCACTGGACGCTTCGTCAGCAACGTGAATCTGCGTTGAATTGCCAAGGAAGGGCTGCCAGTGAATGAGGTCATCCGAAACTTCAAGCACACACTCAAGATCCGCCGCCGGGGCCCGCAATCTGCAGATGCCGGAAATCGACTCCGGAGATTCATTTTCCCCATGAAGCGCCATCTTCATGAAACTCGCCGGATCCAGCGGATTGGTTTGGAACGCATATTCCAACAAGTTGTTAGAACCATCACCATCCGGATCACTGTCGGGGAGATTGTCCCAGGTGCTTGGTGGCGGGATGAATTCGGCACCCTCGACACTGCGCGCGGCTGAGGCCACAGGCTGTGCCCATTCCTGAGCCACACTGCCGACCCAGTCTTCATACGACGCAGCGAGTTGTGGGCCAGGGACGGGCTCGTCTTCCGGTGCTCCAGCAGTGACCGTGAAGTCGGCGCGGTTCACGAGGTAAGTGGCCGAGCCCACGCCCGATCCCGTGGTGGTGATGCTGGCAAAACTGCCGCTGCGGGACGCGTAGGTCACGAGCGGGAACACCTCGTCGGTGAGTGCGAGGCTGTTGCGGAGGACGACACTCCCGTTCAGCGAGGCACTGCCGCCTACAGCAAGTTTGTCATAGTCCCCGCCCGCAGCATCGCTATCCAGATTCAACTCCAAATTGCCGCCTGCTTGCTGGGTGTAGCTGCCGGTGATGCTGATGGTGCGAGAGCCAGTTGGATCGGGAGAAATGGTTGCGCCGCTGTTGACGACGCTCGAGTTGATGGTGCCCGCGCCGGTAATGCTGCCGTTTGCGAAGATGAGTGTGCTGCCGGTGAGCGTGCCGCCTGCAAGCCGCATGACGGCTACAGGGGCAGACTGGATGATGCCGCTGCTCAGTTGCAGCGAACCTGCCTCGACCTGCACCGTGCCGCTGTTGGTCAGCGGCACCCCGTGGCTGTCGGAGCTCAATGTCGTGGTGCCCGTGCCCAGGCGCCGCACCAGGCCAGCGTTCTCAAAGGAGATGGCCGAATGGCTGTCGGCCCCGGAGTTATTGCGCAGGGCAGTGATGTCCCCTTCGCCATCGAAGATCCAGATGCCGGTGGCCGTGTTGATGATCCGGCACGTCACGCTGCTGAAGTTCGCGTTGTGCATGGAGTCAATCCCGCTGCCGCTATAAGTCAGCGTGCCGCGGTTCTCCAGGATGCGTGAGGAACCGCTGAAGCGCTTCTGCCCCGCGCCGCTGATCGTCGAGGTCGTGCCCTCCGCGAGGATCAACCGCCCGCTGCTGACCATGCTGCCACCGCTCCAAGCAAACCCGGTGGTGACAGTCGCCGTGCCTGTGCCGCCAAAGCTGCCGCCACTCATCGCCAGTCCATTGAGCGTCGTGGTGCCGTTGACCGAGATGCTGCCCGAGCTCAGCGTGTAGGGGCCTGTTCCCGTATTAACCGCCGAGTTGAAGACCAGTGCGCCGCCATTGACCGAGATGGCCCCGACGTCGGCGATGTCCCCGCCCGCGTTGACGCTCATCGTGCCGCCGCTGAACTGAAGGGTGGTTCCCGCAGCCACGTTGACCGGTCCGGTGAGGGTGCCACCGCTGCTGAGCTGCAGCGATCCAGCCTCCACCTGCACCGTGCCGCTGCTGGTGAATGGAACTCCGTGGCTGTCGGAGCTCAATGTCGTGGTGCCCGTGCCCAGGCGCCGCACCAGGC
>JBBARN010000025.1:37256-56055 GCA_040399845.1 Luteolibacter sp.
TGCGTGAGGAACCGCTGAAGCGCTTCTGCCCCGCGCCGCTGATCGTCGAGGTCGTTCCTTCCGCGAGCACCAAACGTCCGCTGCCCGTCATGCTGCCTCCGCTCCAAGTGAAAGTGCCCTCGACCGTAAACGGGGACGCCCCGCCGAGCCCCCCCCCAGCGAGCGTGTATGCACTGCCAGATTTCACCACTGATTCGCGGACAGGAGAAAGGACGCCTCCTAGATGATGAAGCGTCGTCACGACCCCAGCACCTCCAAGGAAAACCCCAAGTGGCGACTGCATGCCACTGGAAAGTGTGATGGTATAAGTTCCAGCAAGATCGACAATTACGGTATCGCTGCTTGTTGGTACGCGAGCCGGGGACCAGTTGGCGGCGGTGGTCCACTGGCCTCCTGAGGGATTGATCCAACGAACGATGTTAGCCGGCGTCACTTGGATGGTGACCGTGGCAAAACCGCTCGCAACGCTGCCGTCAGTGACGCGGTAAGTAAATGAATCCGAGCCGCTGAAAGTGGAAATGGGGGTATAAGTAAAGGTGCCGTTGCCATTGCCGATCACCGTGCCGTTTGTCGCCTGAGTGAAATCGAGAATGCTCAAGGTTTCTCCGTCAACATCACTGTCGTTAGTCAGGACGTTGCCCGTCGTCACAGCGAACATTTGCTCAGTCGTGAAGGGACCATCATCCCGCACCACCGGAGCATCGGCACCTGGAGTGATGGTCAAGCTCACTGCGGCCGCATTTGAGTCCAACTCCCCATCATTGGCGATGTAAACAAACTGATCGCTGCCATTCACATCCTGATTGGGAACATAAATCAATCCGGCGTTGCGATCATTGATAGTGGTGGGAACCGATGTGATCGCACTGCCGGCAATCGGCGGATTCCCCACGGCTTGGAACAATTGCCCGCGCTGCGGCAGAGCCGTCACACGAAGAGTTAAAGCATCCCCATCCGCATCCGATGCGATGGGCACGATGTGCACCTCGCCATCCTCCTCGACGCTTAGCAACTGTGCCGCAGCAATGGGAGCCGTGGATGCAATGCGCGTCACCCCACCGTTGAGGGTGCCATGTCGCAAATTCGCAGACTCGTCGAGCGCCAAGCCGTCGCCCGTCTCATTGAAGCGCCACTCACCAGCGATGTTTGTCCGGGGCACCAGCGCGTCACTCACCAGAATTTGTGAAACTTCCCCGGCACTCAGTGCGCGGTGCCAAACGCGCACGTCGTCGATTTCACCCATGAAGGATGCGGAATTGCTTCCTCCAGAAGGCCACGAGACCGTTCTTCCTGTCCCGATCTGATTGAAGGTCATGGAAAGCTGTTGGATCGTGCCGCCGAGGGTGCCCACGAGAGCGCCATCGAGATACATCCGCTGGCTGCTCCCGGCACCCACCAATGCCACGTGGTGCCACTGATTGTCGGTTACCACAGATGCCGTGGTGATCGGATTCACCCCTCCCTGCCAATATTCGCCACGCAGTTTTCCATCGCCTCCGATGTAGAGCATGGGCACCCACTCACCAGCGGACCCGGGTAAACTGGTATTTTGATATCCGAAGAGCACCCCACCAGTCGATGCCTGGGGACCCGCGCGGAACCATAACTCCGTGGTCAATGTGGTGGTAGCCGTGATCAGGCCATTGGGCAAGTTCACCACACCACTGGATCCACCAAAACTCAGGGCATTTCCAGCCACATTCTCCGAGCCACCCGCGATGGGTGCCCGATTGGCCGCGACGAAGAGCGCCACCGTCGCAGTGGCCGTTGAACCCGAGGGATCGGTGACCGTGTAAGTAAATGAGTCACTGCCAGTGAAACCGGAAGCCGGAGAGTAAATCAATCCGGAGGCATTTGAAGTCAGCGTGCCCTGCGAAGCCTGAGTGAACGATGTCAACACCAGTTGATCGCCATCCGCGTCCGTATCGTTTCCAATGATGGCAGAATACGGAATAGCAAGCACCACATCACGCCGTGCATTCAAGTCGTCATTTCCAGCAAGTGGAGCACGATTCCGGGGGCCGTTCTCCGTATCCACATCATCCCGGATGCCGTCGTTGTCGGTATCTCCAACGACTGGATTGGTAAACGATCCGGTTTCGATGACATAACTCGTCCGATGGCCCGAGTTGTGATCATTCCACTTTGCATCTGAAGTAATGAAATGGATGAAATCCTCGTCGTTAAAATTGTCCGGTTGGGCGGAGGCAAAATTCGTGAATGAACCGATCTCCCCGGTGACCCAGCGGAATTGTCCTTCGATGAACTGGTCGCTCAGACCGATCCATCCGCCACTGTTGCCAATGGTGGGATTCACCAGGAGCAGCGCAGTGTTTTCCAACGCGCTGGTGATCGTGAGCAAGTGCCCACCACGGCTTTCCGCATCGGCTTTGGCCTCTGCCCAAGTGAAACTGCCGCTGATGACGTTGATCCGGCCGAAGCCGATTTCGAATCCGTCACTGAGGGTATCGCCATCCGTATCCGCAAGTTTAGGATCGGTGCCGAAGATCGATTCCCTGCCGTCGGGGATCAAATCGTCGTCGGTATCCGGATCGAGCGGGTTGGTTGCCGCTGCGATTTCAGCACCATCATTGAGAAAATCATCATCCGTGTCCGCATCATTGCCCTTTGTGCCTGCGGCGATTTCCTGCGCATTGTTAAGTCCGTCACCATCCGGGTCTTCACTGGCATCATCGCGGAAGGGATCGGTGCCCGAGAGGATTTCCTGGCCATTGGGAATGCCATCGTTATCCGAGTCCTCATCCACCCCGCGCACCAACACATTCACGGAAGTGGAAGCCATCAGCAAGCCACCCGAAGTAGCATATAAGTCCGCACGCAGCGGCAGAACCCCGGCCGAAAGTCCATCCGGAGAAGGAACCGTGATGATTCGCGAAAATGGAGGGCTCGCGTCCACCCCGTGTTGGGAATCATTCACAAAGAACCGCACCTCGCGAGGTGAGAGGAAGCCAAAGCCCTCGGAGACGGTTACGGTGAGCGGTTGACCCTCGATCACCTGAGTATCGGCCAGCGGCGATGTGATCGAGTATGGTGCCGTCGTGAACAAGGTGGACGCGGAAGTTTCCAGTGCATTTCCCGCAAGATCTTTGACCCCTGTGCCAACAACCACCCGATAGGCGGTATTGGGAGATAGAGGAAGATCCGCTGCTGTGAAAGTGATTGAAGTGCCGGAACCATCAAGTGCCACCAGCGCAGGCACCACCGAAGAATCGGACTCTAGTAGAAGCTGGAAGTTCTCAACATTCACGGTGGCAGGATCGATCGTCTCGTTGAATGTCACGGTTGGCACAGGACGGGTGCTGAGACCCGTGCTGTTATGAGTGGGACTGAAAGCAATGATCTGCGGCGGAGTGAGATCGACCATCCGAAGATTGCTGGTGAAGATCGTTGGGGAAACGAGCCCGGCAGCGTCGAAGCCTCTGATCGTCACGGTAAAACCAGACCCATCGCGTGGCGCATCGTCGGGAACAATGACCGCAAGTTCTCTTGTGTCATCCTTGCTCACGGGATCGACCACCACATCGCCGGAGCTTGTGAACGCGCCAGAAACACTGACCGTATAACGAGCCACGCCGAAATTGTCCTGCCCACGCACGGGAATTCGAACCACATCGCCACGACTGAAGGAATCCGCCGCGAGTGAACCGGCAAACGCAAGCGATGGTGCCGTGCCATCAGCAATCGGAATGGTGAAAGTCCGTTCGCCCGTGCTGAGTCCGCTGCTGTCTCTGGCCTCGGCGATGATCGTAATGATCTCATCCGGCCCGGCATTGCTGCGAACGGTCGAGGTTATGCTGATATCCGCTCCAGTCGTTGTCCTCAGCGGAGCTGTTGCAGCTCCGACCACTGCGGCTTTCAACTCGGTCACCCCTGCGTCATCGGCAGCACTCACACGTATCGAAAATGATCCATTTGTCGCCACGCTGCCAGCTGGCGGATTGACGCGTGTTAGAGTGATCACCGGCGGTTGGTTCGGCTGCACATTCACGGTGAATTCGGTGAGCGGCCCCTCGTTTCCGAAGCGGTCGATCGCGATGCCACGCAAGAGCAGCGAGCCCTCGTTCGGAAGGGTCAGCGGCACTTCCAGTGCATCGAGAGCCGAAGTTCCGACCACCACAGCATCCGCACTGAGACGGTAGCGCACTCCGGTTTCAGGTGCCGCCAGCAGCGCCTCCACGAGGACCGTGGCACCGGATGCGGGAGCAGCACCACCCTTCAACCGAAGTTGCCCAATCACCGGGCCCAAAGTATCGAGCGTGGCAAAGGTGGAAACGAGCGGTTGATCCAACGCAAGGTTGCCAGCTAGATCACGCACCCCACTCACAGTGGCGGTCAGAATCTGGTTCACTGGAAGATTCCCCGTCGGCACAAACGCCAGCACGAGATTATTGACTCCGAGACTGGTCGTGCCGCTGATCGGTCCGCTGGGGCCTGTCAGGGTGATCGTGGCACCGGACTGAATCGGTTCGTCGAAGGTCAGGCGGATGGGCGAGGTGGGATCGGCCTGGTTCGAATTGTGGGCCGGCGAAAAGCTCAACACTGCGGGTGGTCTTTGGTCGCGTGTGACAAAGGTCGATGTGAAGAGCGCATTCAATTGGCGATCCACAAGATCGCGCGGGCCGGTGTTGGTAATGGTGCCCACGGCATTTCGCAGATCCCCATCCACCGCGACGATCTGATAGGCAGTGCTGCTTTGGAGAGGCGCAGCAGGATCAATCGTGACTACGTTGGATGCGGTGAGAAACACACTCGCTGGCACAGCAACTCCACCGGATGCCGGACGCAAAAAGACGCCGGTGGCATTCACACTGGAGGATTTCAAGGGTTCGCTGAAGACGACCGAGATATTGCTATTGATATCCACCCCTTCTGTCGAGTTGGACGGCGTCGTGGCGATGACCCTGGGAAATTCTTCATCCAGCACGATGTCGCCGAGATCATCGACTTCGTCATTCACCGCGATGCTGCTACTCCGGAAGTTGATGCCGTTCTGGGCAGGGAGGATTGCCTGGATGCTATAGTTCCCCTGTGGAATCGGGGCAAAGGAGAACCGCCCGTTCGCGCCGACGACTTGAAGCATCACGCCCTGCAAGCCGCTGCGGGATGGAAACGTGATCGTCACTTCGGTGCCTGCGGCAACAGTGCTGCCATCCGCCCGCAGGACACGTCCCGCCACGGTGCCGCTGGCGGTGAGAATCAGATTGCGGGTGGTGGTCCCCCCATTGCTGACGGTCACGGTTTCCGAAGCGGCGAGTCCCAGAAACTTCGCGCTAAGCGTGATGGGAAGCCCGGAAGGCAAATTGCTGAAAGCAAACGCACCGTCTGATCCCACCACCACCGAATCCCTGACATCCCCCATCTGATCGACTGCGTGCACCTCCACCTTCGCCTCTGCGCCTGGGGCAAGCGTGCTGCCATCCGCGAGGAAAATCACCCCCTGAACACTCCCAACACCGAGCAGGTTCAATGTCACCTCTTTATCAGCGCCTCGATCTGTTAGATTCACCGTGACTGCGGCGGCTCGGTCACGGGTGCGTCCCGGGGTGCGTGAAATGGCGCTGAGTTTGTAGCTGCCCAGAGGCAGATTGCCGAAGTTGACCAGCCCCTGCACGTCCGTATCGCGGGTGGCGGATGGGACTGGATAGGGAGCACCGAGGAAAACCGCCGCATTGGAAGCCTTGGTGATGCCATCGGCCTCCATGACCGTGGCGATGAGATTGGCTCTGGGCTGAAAAGGAATATCCACCGACAACGAAGTGGCACCCACCGACAAGGCACTTCGAATATCGCCGAATTCTCCCGACAAGTTGCCATTTGGCAGTCGTCCGTCCGCGCGAAGCCGGAACAAGCCTGCCGGTACTCCCGCGATGCTGTAGCCGCCATCCGGACCGCTGGTGACGCTGAAACTTCGCGTCAGGGCAAAGGGATCATCGACTGCTAGGTTGACCAGAGCATTGGGCACTGTGGCATTCCCAAACGAATTGATGACGAGACCCGAAACCGTTCCCAGCGAGGTTTCGATGATTCGCACGTCGCGTATTTCTCCATTCGCTGTTAGAGAAACCGTGGCATTGCCGCCGCGTCCGGTCACGGGATCCACCGCAGTGAGCACATAACTACCTAATGGCACATCGCTGAAATTGAAGCGCCCGTTTGCATCCGTGGGCGAGTAGGCCAATGTCCCAAGACGGACGTTGGCGAATGTGATCGGGGTGACGCCGTTGGTGGTGACAAAGGTGCCGGTTACCGTGGCTGTTGACGAAAGACTTACCGTGGCTGTTCCGGTTCCTCCTCGCGGAACCACAAAACCCGCGCGCCCCGCCGAGCGGGACAAACCGATGGTTGCCGCCGCCGACACGCTGTAGGGACCTTCAAAGACATTCGAAGCCGTAAATCTCCCATTTGCATCAGTACTTCCCGTCACCCGATCCCGGGGGAACTGCCCACCCTGCACATCCACCGCCGCGCCAGCCACGGCGGAACCGTCGGCGCGCTGGACGATGATTTCAATATTCCCCCGCCCTAACAACGTGAGCGTCACCTGGTTGTCCTGCCCCGCCGTGACATAAGCATAACTCTCCGCCACTGCACCCGTGGCAGGATCGAAGGCACTCACATGATAGGTGCGATTTCCCGGCAATGAATAAAGGGAGGCACCGGTGGAGAATCCGCCGTTGGAGTCCGTGATGAGAACCCGTGGATCCCCGCCACTTGAAATGCTCACCTGCACGCCCGCACCCGTCGGAGTCCCATCGGCAGTGAGGACTCGACCGGTCAGGCTGCCATTGGTTTCCTGCACTGCGGGAAACTGCATGACAATACCGGTGACATTCGGATTCACCGATGTCGTGCGTCCCTGAGTGGAGAGCACCACTGGGAAAAACGGACTTGCGGCCTGCAAACCCCAGTCGCCCACAAACGCTTCGCCATCGAAAGAAAAGGTTCCAAGCGCCGGATCGCTGTTTCGTTCGCCACGGACGATAAAACTTGGCTGACCGGTATTCGAAGGACCGATGCCGGTGAGACGCACACGGGCACCGATTGGAACGCCTTGGCCGTTTTTCACCGTGCCGCTGATGACCGAACGCCGCATGTAGCGGATGTTCGCCACCTCGGTTTCACCATCGAAATCGAGCTTCACGCCTTTGACAAACCCCCAACCCGCCGGGTTGAAGGGGCCTCCCCCATTGAGCAGAGGATTGTTGATACCTGTGAACGCTTCGAAGGCCTTGCCGATGATCGCAGCAACCTCCTCGGAGCCAACTGATTTCAACAAGGCCGCCATGCCCGCACCATCAAACGATTCCGACACCGGAGGCGCGGGCGAACTCAGATCGTAGGCCCCGCCGATGGGACCCTCCAGTTTCAATCCTGGCGCTTCATAGCGACCCTGCGCGTCGGTTTCCACCCACAGGAAGTAGGGATCTTCCCCGGGAAACGGAATTGCAACCACTTCGTTTGGAACCGGCGCCCCAGTCTCATCGAGCACCTGCCCGACAATCCGGCCGATGGATGGAAACCTGAGCACCACAAAGTTATCACCTGCCTGGACATTCAATGTTTCCGAGACGAGTCGATTGAGGTGCTTCCTGGGATCCGTGGCGGTCTCGTCGCCCGCAATGCCGGCACTGATTTCACGATCGGCACCTGTCGGAACGCCAGTTAAAGTGAAACGACCCAGTGCATCCGTGGTGGCAAGCGCATCCCCACCGCCCACGATGGCTCCAGGGACCGGATCACCATTTGCATATTGCACCACTCCTTCGACGACAGCCCTTGCTTGGATGACGATGTTCGCCGTCGTTGCAACATTCGCCACTGAAAAAATAGGACCTCTGCTACCTTGACGCTTTCCGTCCAGCGACAAACCAATCGCAACATAGGGTCCCACCTGCACCTGCGGGATGCTCCAATAGCCATTCGAATCCGACGTCGCCCGACCATGAATGATAAACCTGCCTTTTTGGGTGTCCGGATCCTCATACTGCCCCACATACACCGCACCGCCACCGACCGGAGACCCATCCGGTTCCACCAAACGCCCCTGCCAATCCGAATAGGTCGGCGGCGTGGGTCCCAGTGACACCACCATGTCAACGGTTTGTCCCGTGGAGGAAAGCAAACCGGAAACCGTTCGCGTGAGACCGGTGGGCGTCATGGCCTCAATGGTAAACGGGCCAAGCGGCACTCCCTGAAAAGCAAATCGTCCGGCGGAATCGGTTAGAATGCCGCGACCAAGTTCTCTCGATGTCACATCGGGGAACAAATTCACCGCAGCACTTGAAACGGGTGTCGTGCCATCGGCCAGCACCACCCGCCCCGTTACGGTTCCACGACCGCGAAAACGCAACGCATAATTCGACTCGCTGCCGTGTCGGATGGGCAACACTTCGTCGTGAAGGACGGCACGATCCAGCCCCTCGGCCTTGGCAATCGCCTCTGGCGCTACAGAGGCCGCGAAGATTTCCAGCAGGGAATCCGGACTGGATTGGATCAACTCCGCAAGCTTATCGGATTGCACCTCGCCGTTGACCGAGGTGGCGAGGATAACGTTGATCTCTTCTTCGGACAATCCGGAAGTATCAGTCGCGGACAAACTGTAAGGAATTCCACCCACCACGAAATCAAAGGCAAACTGTCCGGTTGCATCCGTGCGAACCTGCGAGGTGCGCTTGATCCATGGATCGCAATCTCCGAAACCGGATTGAATCCCATCATTGTAAGTCAATGTCACTGGCACATTCGCCGCGAAGGAACCATCCGCCCGAATCACCCGCCCCTTCACTTTCACGCCCTCAAACAACAGGGACTGCACCGGTTTGGAATCCGCAGACACGGCATTTCCACGCACATCCGTTACCTCCGCACCGACCGTCAAATTCCGGGGAATGATGCCGCCCACGGGCATCTTCATGGTGATCAAGGCCACGCGACCACCCGGCTGAATCTTGACGTAGGCCGCCTCGTTGCCGTTTTCCAGGCGGAATGATGATGCGGAATCCGCCACCCCTTCGGCCATGGGTTTGCTGAAAAGCACCGCGAGCACGTTGGCATAGTTTTTAATCGAAGCTGAACCACCTTCCTCGCCGGTCGTCCCCTGAATGCGACAGGGTTTGGGCGGACGCCCCACCAGCACGTCGGTTTCCTGCCGCACGGAAACGAGTTCCGGTGCCAATTCGGTGAATGGTGTCTCTTCGGCAGACAGCGTCCGATCGACCGTGCCGTCTCCATTGTCGTCGATCCGGAGCTGGTTGCCTGAACCCATGGTCGAAAACGATGCCAACGCCCCAACGCCAAGCCCATCCACACGCCACAACAACTCCCGCGCGGTGCCGTCGGCCGCGATTTTCATGAAACTCAATTGCGTCGATCCCACTGCATCAGTCGCCTTCCAAAGCACTTCTCCATTCGTTCCGGTAAGAACCAGCCAGTCTCCGTCATTCCCGTGAAACACACCGGACTTCGATATTACACTTCGATTTGAATCCATCATCGCTCCATCAAGCCCGGTGAACGAAACCGCGATTCCGCCCCGATCACTGGCGGCAAGGCACCAATCCTCGCCACGCCCCGCAAGATCCCGACCCCGGGCGACCAATCGCGCCACCGCATGATCGGGCGCAGGATTCACCTGCTCCATCGCCAACATCATCGCCTCACGCCACTCCCGTCCGGCGTCGGTGCTCCGCATGATCTGGTCCCAGCCGGGGTCGAAATCACGCGCGCCCTGCCAGTCTAACAAAAGATCGGGCAGCACCCGCGCCATCGGATCTCCGTAACGAACACGCTGCGCCGCTTCCAACAAGGCCATCGCCATCGATCCGCCGCCGACCGGACGCGGTTTGCCATTTTCTCCCTTCACATAGGATGCACTCAGCAACCGCTTCGAAACCCGCAACACCCCTGGCGGCAGCTGCCCTGCGGTGTTGGTGCTGAGCGCCTGACCCAGCACCCGCTGCGCCGCGTTGCGCACGGCAAGCGGCAAAACGTCGAAAAACTCCGGCATCGCGAGGGTATCGGGACTCAGAGTGACTCCCCGCTCATCCACGCCCGTCTTCAATCGAAAACGCCCCACTACCGAATCCTCACTGGTTGTTAGATTCGAAAACGTGATCGAACCGGTTCGCTGTGCTCGAATGCGGAAGGTGGCTGACCTCGTTTCTCCGGGAGCGATGTTGCCCACCTCAACCCGATCCGCACTCTCCAGAATGCCTCCACTGACATTGTTGCGATTCAACTCGATGCTCACCAGATTCGCTGGAATCGAGGAGGTATTCAGAATCGTGACCACCGCGTCATAAGGCTCGCCGAAACGCACGGTTCGGGGATGGGTGAACGCCATGCTGAATTTCGGGTTTCTCACCAACACACTGCCCGCCGCCTTGCCACTCACTTCCACGGTTCCAGCCGCGAGGCCGTCGAGCTTGGCATTCAATTCCAGTTCCATCACATGCAGACCTTCCTGCAATCCTTCCACGAGCAACTCGCCCTGACCGGTCTGGCCCGGTTGCAATCGATCAATATCATCCGAGGTGCCCGGCTTGCCATCCGGTCCCGCTGCACGGATGGCAACGCTGTTGCGGATGGAACCACCCACGCGCACAAAGCGCAGCGGATCATCTCCCGGAGAATCAAATGAGCCCGCCGTCTGATCGAGTCCCTTGGGCAGCACCATCTCGGCCGTCAACGAGTGAACACTCAAACCGCTGTTGTTCGGTGCGGCGTTTTCAGTGAAAATCTGAACGCTGAAAAACTGGTTAAGAAATCCGATGTTGCCCGGAATCACCATCAACGCCGGAATCGGCGGAATCGACAGCGCAAGGTCCGAATCGTCGTCCTTGGCAACGAACTGCATGTTGAGTCCCTTGACCTGGATCTGCGGCATCACCGTCTCCAGCTCCGGCGGCAGCTCCACCGTCTGCGCGATCTCCTCGTTGAGCAACTCCGCCTGCAAGGTCCTCGACTCAAGCTCCGCCGCCGGGATGATCTCGGTCGTCTGCCTGAAACTCGGCGCAATCACCGGAAACTTCACCGGAAACGTCACGCCATCGACCACAAAACCCACCTCGAACTCCACTGCGCGAAAATTCGACTCATCAATATCAATCCCCCGGTCCTGGATCTCGTCCAAAGTCAACGGACGCGAAGTCACCCGCGAAACCAGCAACTCATCAAACACCTTCACCGGCACCGAAGAAGGCGAGCCCTCCAGCAGCGTATCCCCCGTCGCCGAAGCCAGTCGAATGCTGTCCAACGAATAATCCCCCGGCAAATTCAAGGGCGGCAACATCAAAGGAGCATTCGGAGCACCCACCAAACGCCGAGCCGGAAACGAAGCCCCACGCAGATAGGCTTCTACATAGCTACCATCAGGCACATCACCTGTAATGGAGACGCCCACCGATCCCGCAATGCCTTTGGGCACAGACAATGAAGATGGCGTCACCTCCATCAGTTGACCACTGATCTTGTAATCGAGCGTGGTGAGGGACTGGGCCTGCAGCAAGGCCAAAGGTCCTTGCAGTAAACCAAGGCTAACCATTGCAAGAATGATCGGTTGCCGCGCATACCTGCCGCAAATATAAGGCTTCATATTCATTTCTTCGCTGAATTATTCATTCACAGTTCTGAACGGTTGAGTGTCTTGAAACTGAACCTCGGTAGACAATTGAATATCTAAGAACTGATTTGTTGAACCAGCCACATTCACTCCATACAGCAAGCGCACAAACCTCGTATCCAACTCGTGTATCGCCTCGGCGCGAATCCATCCCGATGGTGAAAGCCTGTCACTGCCACCTGGATCCGTGACGAAAGATCCGTTAGGCCTGCGAATCCGGATCAGATGATTGTCAACAGCTCTTTCCAAAAGCTCGTCGTGAATGATTATCAGATTTCCGGTCGTGTTATTCGCTCGTCCCGGGTTAAACGTAGGGCTTCCTGCCTCTTCATCTGGATCCGTAATAGGAAAATAGATCCGATCCTCCTCAGGCCCGGAGATTCCAAGAAGCAGCTGTTTGTCCAACAATATCTGCGCATTTGACGGATCAACAAAAAGAACGCCATTATCAAGCAACCAATCGCGCATCCCATTTGGTGAGAGATTCCGTTCAAACCCACTCAGTGCATCCATGACATGGGGAAAAAGCGCGAGAGCTGTAATTGCTTGATTGGCTTGAATACCCCTTGGATCGCAAGCCGCAACAATCAGATCGATCATGTTCCTTTCTCCAATAGAAGGAATCTCGGATGGGTTCCGGTAAAGACGTGCAAGACTTCTCGAAAAGACCATCGTGTTGGATGTTCTGCGGCCAAGCTCATCGAATCCGTATACCGAAAATACATCTGGAATCCCTGGATCAAAACCCCGTTCGATGATTAGTCTTAGTTCCCCAAACGGAATTGACCTCCTGTTCACACTTCCAGATTCTGGATCCACATATTCCATCTCAACTCGTTGAATCTCTTCGTCGAGATTCTCGCCACGATAGTTTCTCACCCTGAAATTTGCCTCAAATCTGTAATTCGACGAGTTGATTCCTGTTACACGTCCGGTGGCATCGGAAATCAAATCTGCCGATCCTCTGTTCAATCCCGTCACAAGAAGGAGCGGAAGATCAAAGCCAGGTCCCTTGAACGCGTCTATGTCCATTATCTGGGAGTTAAGCGTCACGCGGTCATTGGATACGTTGTTATTGTCCGCTGCTGGAATCCCGTCGATCCCGATTTCGAACTGCCTGACCGTAAGATCCTTGACGCTTCGGTGGTGGGTGAGAAGCTCTATCTGGCCGTTCGTCGCACAGATCCCTCGTTTGGCGTTCGGAATCACGAGGGATTTATCGTCAGCTCTGAGGTTGATATCCGAGCAGGCAGTTCTACCGTCAACAATAACCGATAGCGGCCCAATGGGTTTTGCCGTGTAATTGTGGATTGTGATGACAAATCCCCAGTGAGCCTCGTGCTCTTGCTCAGGGTCCAATCCAAGCATTGCCCAGCGTCCAACACGGGCATTGCCACCAGGTGGGGTGAATCCGTGCTGGATGGCTGAGGCATTCTGTGTGCGCGCGATCCGCTCGTCAACCAAACCTCGAGAGCTAAGATTGCCGAGAAACGTGACATAGCCATCGGCCGTATCTCGCTGGAGTTGATTGAGCAGGGCAAAGCATTTGAGGAGGAAACCATCCACTCCTCCCTCTGAAATGCGAATGGCATTGAACACATCCTTGTTACCGACCTTGGCTCCGAGGATAAAATCGAAATCCTCCGCCAGCAAGGGGGCTCCCTGGATACCATAATTGGTAAAGAGGCGAAGATTGGTCACCACCTGTGATGCGATGAAGTGCTCAAAACTGCGATGCCCTTGGTTCTTGTAGTCTGTAGGCGTGACATTGAGAGCCGCGACCCGGGCCGGTTGATCCGTCATGAGGCGACCCAAAGCGGCGCGAATCGCAGCTTTACCTGCCTTCTTCATGATCTTGTTGTCGTGCTCGGTGATGTAGTCGCCGAAGACCGTCCGGCACCTAGCCATTTCCTCCACCGTTACATCATCGACCGGACGGACACGCAGATGTCCACTTTCACTAAGCAAAGCAAACTCTTGGTAAAGCGCCCACTCGAAAGCCTCGGTTTCCAATGTGTCAATGCGAGCCTTGAGCCGGGCATGAATCTTATCTCTCAATTCAAGGTCTGTCGTGGCATGCAACTCCGGGATGGCAGCAAGATTGTTGATCGGTCCCATCTGGCGGACAAAGGCACCCTCGAGAACCCACTTGAGCAACAGGAGGCTCCGTCCCATGCCGGCATCCCCGATCGGGTCATCGCCGAAGGGAGGTGGTTTCTCCACCGACATGACCGCGAATAGAAAATGCTCCCGCCGGAAGGGAAAGAACGAGACATCCGTGAGTTGCTCCCGAATCACGGGGGTCTCTGTGACCGCCTTGGTCAGAGCGTAGGAGATGATTTGGGCAGGGGTGAGTGGGTGTTCAAGAGGCGATTTACCAACCTCCTCGCCGAACAATGCCGCTCCCTTTTTCAACAAGTAGAGCCGGTTGTTTGGATCCCTGGGCTCCTCGCTTCCAACCGTGAAAATCCCCTCATAGGGCCCGGTCCCGTTCCAGAAGGCTGGCGTGGCAGTTGAGGAACGGAAGGGCTGGATGTTTTTCACTGCCCCATCGACGGTCTCAACGGGTGTGGTGTAGCCCCAATGGGTGACCTGGCTGATGAAATCCGCATAAGCGGGTTGGTTGGTGAAGTCGGGCACCTCGCCTAGATCCTGCGACTCTCCGGTTTTCTCATCGATTCTGTAGCCATGCGGGGGGAGGAAATACCAGTCGCCTTGCATCACATCCTTTGAATGGGCAATCCCGGGGAACTGGGTTTTGTGCTGAGCATTTTCGGGATCGAGCGCACGATCCTTGCTTTTGAATGATGGGAAAAACAATTCGTAGTCGTTGTCACTTTTTCCCTTGATGTAGGCACCATTGCAAACTTCCGCCGGCCCCTTCCACAAACACGCCCCGGTCCCTTGCTCGAAGAAGAGAAGATCGTCGAGGGTCAAGAGAAAGCGCCCTGCCAGTGCCGCCGCTGCATTCGAGTTGCCTGCCGTGTCCAACTGCCTGAATGTGCCCGCGAAGGAGGAAATAGTGATGGTGACCGCATCCCGGATGTCGGACGCCTCTGCCTCGGTAAGCACTGCTTTTTTCTGGACCGGCGGGCAATTGGTTTCCGCAAGTGGCGTGCCATCGCTCTTTTCCCCGAGCGCGACCTGCGAGCGACTGGGAGCGGTGGCACTATGGGAACGCCTTGCCAGGAGTTTCCGGAACAATCGCTGGTCCAGCACTGTGCAAGGATCGGTCGTCGCATCTGGTGAGGCGGCAAGAGGGCCGTCGTCAACGTAGGTCTGGGTGGGGTCGGTGACAACATCATCCACTGGCAGTTGATCAATCTGGACCATGTCGAGAGAAACCTCCGCCGTTTTCTCATCGAAAAGGTTGTCGGCGGCCATTTCGGTCCGGGAGCAGAATGGCGCGCTGGTGGAGATGACAGCAGTGGGCGTGGTCATGCCGCCCAGTTGCAAATCCGTCTTGGTGAGCATGGTGGCCCATACCAGCTCGAGTTTGACCACGCTGTCGGGAGTGGTATTGCAGACGTGGGAAATGCAGCGGGTCTTCCCGGTGCCGTCGAAATACTCGGTGTGGAACCGGACGCGGGTCCCGGCGGACTTCACCTTGACCGTGGAGGTACCGGCGGAACCGGTCTCGGGCATGTCTTTGAACAGCTCGATCCGTGCCTGATCTATCCCCAGCGATTCGGCGGAGCCCGCGTCGTCCCGGACAATGAAACCGTCAGCACTGCCAAGCACCTGGGTTCCGTCATGATCAGCGGTTATCAGATCCTCGGCGGTCTGGATGCCCGAGGCGAAAATGCGCACGAACTCGAGTCCGTCGGTTGGATTGTTGTCGAAGGGGTTGGGGTCAACAGGAGGTGCGGCGGCAAGCGGTGCCGCGCTGGCGGCGTTGGCGGGCGCGGAGTCCAGGACCCCAACCTGAATGGTATCGGTGATGGTGGCCGTGCCGCCATCGTCATCCGTGACGGTGAGCGTGATTTCATAGATACCCGGCAAAGCATAGACATGACGCAAGAAGGGAACGGTCGTCTCCACGGCCGGTGAGCCTTCGGGAGCATCACCGGTTTTCCAACGGTAAACAAAACCATCCAGCGGGGACGGGTCGCCGGCTTTGGCGAGGAGAAGGACCTGTTGGCCAGGAGAGGGAGCCAAGGGAATCGGGGTCAGACTCGGAGCGGGAGGGCTGTTGGTAATTTTCACCAGATGGCTTTTCAAGCCTGCGATGCCCTGGGTGCCGGTGAGGGCGGCGTCATCCTTGTCCGTACCGGGGTAGCGGGCGACACAAGTGACAACGTAGTCGCCGTTGTCCGGATAGCCGACGGTAATGGATGGCCCGGTCTTGATACGCCCGTCTCCCAAATCCCAAGTGTAAACCGGCGTGCCGACCAGACCAGCCGGGACATGGCTGACAGAGGCGGTCAGCCTGGTGGTATTGCCCTCCGAAGCGCCTTCGCCGGTGATGGTGAGACGCGGCACGTCATCGTCCCGGAATTTCCCGGAAAGTATGCTGCTCACCCAACGTTTTGTCACATTGTTGACCATTACATTAACATGGGAAACCCGGTCGTTGGCGTTCTCCTTCTTGTCCAAGCTGACCACCGGGATGACACGCATGCGCGACGGGTTCATGTCAAATTCTCCACCCGCGCCGAAGCCACGTGCGGCACTCAGCAAGGGAACCGTCCCGTCTCCCGTGCCACGCACGATATCCAGTGCCAGACTCAGGCGGTAAGCTTCTGAACTAATCGGAAAGGCAGCATCACCATCTTCCGGGAGACGAGGCACTCCACCGATGATTTCATTGGTGTCCGTGAAGTCCACAGGGGGTAAGCCGAGAATCACATCCTTCGCGTCCGGTTCGAGCTTGAGTTGCGGACGCACCCGCACCTGGGTGATGGTCTTTGGAACCGTTTGGACGCCAACCAGATGAAAGAGTTGCGTGCTGCTGTCGTCATCCCGCCAGTCATCCTGCGATTTCCGCAGGGCTCCCCGGGAATGGAAAGGTTCGTTGTTGGCAAGGATCGGGGTGGGGCGAGGATCTGGTTGGGCCGGAAGCAAAGAACCATCGATGAAAGTCTTGTAATCATTGTAGCCCAGTGTGCCGAATGCATGGCCATCGCCATTCAGATCGATCCCATCTTCCCAGATTGGACGGAAACCAAGATTGAATAATGCCTCGCTGGGCATGAGTTGGTCCAAGCCGTCCATGTAGCGCCCGATTTTGATGCCCGCATCCCTGTTGATGAAGAGGTCGAGCCAAAAATCATCCAGATTGCCCTCGCTTTTTGTCAGGATGGGCTTTGTGGCACCAAGCAAAGGGGATGCGATGAGGACAAGCTTCCCGACAATATCGGGATGATCGAGCATGAAGCGGCGAGTCACCAGACCACCCATGCTGTGGGCAATGACGTCCACAGACTCCGCATCAGGATGCAGCGACTGGATCATGTTCACGTAACATGCGAGCTTTTTTGCACTCTCGGCACAATCCTTACGCCAGTCGTAGGCGAAGACAAACATGTCAGGTCGCTGTTTGGCCGTGTCATCCGTGATGACCATCGCATCATCGAAGGTGTTGATTTTGCTCATGTCGTAGGGCCTGTAGCCTAGGTCCTTTACAAGATGTTCAAGCAATGAGCCTCCCATGTCCGAATTGCCGACCTTGCGCACCACGTCGGCCGGTTTGACGGGCTTGCCGTCCCCCGCGGGGTCGCCGTCGGCATTCATCTCCAATTTTTTCGCGTTATTGTTGAGGACGTTGGATGCCTGAACCCAGTATTTGGTGAAACTCCGTGCATCGACAAGATCGCTCCCCATGATACCCGGCACAAAAACCAGTGGTGGCCTTCGCATTCGTCCCACATGCGCATAGGCTGTCACACCTGGCTGCAGAACCCGCTCCATGCTGAACTCGATCAAGTCGAAAAGCCCTTTGGCAATGAGGAATGGATTCATTTGTGCCACCCCAACCAGAATCTGCCCGACGTTGAACAAGTTCCGCAGACTGATTTCGGTGTTCAAATTCGCTTTCAGCGTCTCGTCCTGAACTGCCGCAAACGGCTTGAGCAGCGAAGTCCCATCGACATCGGGTCCGATTCCCGCCCAAAGGGCTGTAGATGCCGCGAGATACCGGCGGGGAAGTGATTCGGTCGTCAACAGGCTGAGTTCCGCGCTCGTCAAATCCCTCGTGGGCAGCACAAACGGACCTGCGAGGTAGGTATTGTAGAGGGGACTGCCGGGCTCATCACTGAGGCGCCGGGCCTCAAGCCCCGTCGGGTAATCCACCAGCGTCAATTGCTGCCGAATGGTCGAGAGCAGCGCCGAAATGGAAGAAGACATGATGGTGTCCACCATATTGTCCTCGATGTCGATGTAGCGAAGCAGGTTTAAGACCGTGAGCACGCCGAAACGCGCGGTGAGTTCATCGTATCCCAAAACGCCAGGCACGCTGTAGTCCTTTTCAGGAATGAAAGGAAGTCCGCGGGAATCCAGGGCCGCGACGGCCAATGGGAAAGTTTCCCCCACCACTCCCGGAGCGTCAATGAGGACGTAATGGTGGCGGGAGCGGTCGGTATGGTGCGCACTATTACCGGGGTCGAACACGGAACCGGTCGGTGCCTCGGTTGCCTTCCTCAGGACTGAACTGATCTTATCGAGTTTTCCGGGGCCTTGGCCAAGTTTCGCATCACGAAGATCGGCCACTTTGAAGGGAGCCTCGTCGAACGTCACAATCCGAATGGACGGTGCGGTCAACGCCGACTGCAACGGGCCACCATTCGCGGTGAAATGCAGTCCCGACGGCTCGGTAGAAAAAGTCCGCTGCCCTCCTCCCACCAGAGCTGGCAGATGGCGCAAAATCGCCGGGGACTCAGACACGCCATTGGAGCTTATGGCTTCCTCGAGCAGACGCCGGGGATCAAGCACGATAACGCCTCCGGTTGTCAGTGAGGCAGCCACCAGTCCGTCTCCGCGTTTGACTAAAGTGTTCAGGGTGCCGGAACCGGAGGGCATAAGCGCGTCGCCCAGAATCTTCGGGGTAGCAGGGTTGGTCACGTCAATGACCCGAATCTTGGCCTGGCCGTTGCTGTCCGCGAAGGTGGATACGAGCACCAAGTCACCGGACGCAGAAGTCCCGTCAGCCTTGTTGTCGTG
>JBBARN010000026.1:0-56015 GCA_040399845.1 Luteolibacter sp.
GTGCGGGCCAGCGATGGTGCTTTAAATAACGACCGCACGCTGACCGTGACGGTAAACGAGGTGAACCTCGCTCCGGTTCTTGCCGCCATCACGGACAAGACCGTCAACGAATTGACGGCGCTCACTTTCAATGCCGCCGCGATCGATGCGGATCTTCCTGCCAACACCCTGAATTATAGTCTGCTCAATGCGCCAACTGGAGCAGCAATCAATAAAAGCAGCGGCGCGTTTTCATGGACGCCGACTGAAGCACAAGGACCGGGTTCGTTCACATTCACGGTGCGTGCCAGCGATGGTGCTCTGATTAGCGACCGCACGCTGACCGTGACGGTCAACGAGGTGAATGTAGCTCCGGTTCTCGCTGCCATCACGGACAAGACCGTCAACGAATTGACAGCCCTCACTTTCACTGCCGCCGCGACCGATGCTGATCTTCCAGCCAACACCCTGACTTATAGCCTGCTCAATGCGCCGACCGGAGCAGCGATCAACACAAGCAGCGGCGCATTTTCATGGACGCCGACTGAAGCACAAGGTCCAGGTTCGTTCACATTTACCGTCCGTGCCAGCGATGGAGCTTTGAATAGCGACCGCACACTGACCGTGACAGTCAATGAGGTGAACGCCGCTCCGGTTCTTGCTGCTATTCCTAACAAATTCGTCAACGAACTGGCTCCACTCACCTTTAGCACATCGGCATCGGATGGCGATATTCCATCAAATACCCTCACGTTCGACTTGGTAGGGGCTCCCGCCGGAGCTGCGATCAACCCCAGCAATGGATCATTCTCTTGGACGCCGAACGAAGTTCAGGGTCCCGGTATCTATTCATTGAGTGTAAGAGTCAGTGACGGCAATCTCACCGACGAGCAGCTGGTGGTGGTTACCGTGTTGGACATCACGCCCCCTCTGCTGACCCTGCCTGCGAACATGGTTGCCGAGGCCACAGGGGCGGCGGGTGCCGCCGTCGATTTTACGGTGAGCGCAGCGGATCGCGTCGATGGAGTTGTCGCGGCCACAGCGACACCCGCCAGTGGCACTACTTTCCCGATCGGCAAGACTACGGTGAATGTGGTCTCCACCGATGCGGCGGGCAACGTCCGCAACGGCAGTTTCACTGTGGAGGTAAAAGACACGACGGCTCCAACCCTCACCTTGCCATCCACCCGGGTGCTTGCAGTCCATGGCAACGACGGGGCAATTGTCAGTTATGCGGTGAGCGCGACGGATCTTGTGGATGGAGCGGTATCAGCCATCGCGACGCCACCGAGCGGCAGTCATTTCCCAACTGGCATCCACACGGTCAACGTAAGCAGCACGGACCATGCGGGAAACACGGGGCACGGAAGTTTCCAAGTGGTTGTCGTGAATACCGCCCGGTTGTTATCGAATCACCAAATCACTCCTGCGGGCGATTCGATACTTGCAGCGATTTCCGGCGAGATCCGGGGCGGGCCTCCGGGAGGAAGCGTGATCCTTCAAGCATCCGCCGACCTCGGGGAAAACGACGCTTGGGAGGACATCAGCACCATTTCCCTGGATGAGGCCGGCAATGCGGACTTCGGTCCCATCACGGATCCCCACAGCGCTGGCTTGGAGAACGACTTTTTCCGGGTGAAACTTCGCCCCTGAAGGAAGCCGAACCGGCTCGTCTCAAGCCCAATAATTTAGGCCCTCAGGCGCAAAAGATGACCCGAGATCCGGAACCATGAGCCCCTTCACGGGATCCCCGTCAGGAACGATCTTGGAGCGGGCTGTAGCTGCGCAGCGTCTCGCCGGTGTAGATCTGGCGGGGGCGGCAGATGCGGCTGTCCGGATCTTCCATGACTTCTTTGTAGTTGGCGATCCAGCCGGGCATGCGACCGATGGCGAACATCACGGTGAACATGTCCATCGGGATGCCAATGGCACGCATGATGATGCCGCTGTAGAAATCAACATTCGGGTAGAGCCTGCGGGCGATGAAGTATTCATCGTTGAGGGCGATTTCCTCAAGTTTCTTGGCGATGTCGAGAAGCGGATCCGATTTGTGGAGCTGCGAGAGCACCTTGTCGCATTGCTGCTTGATGATGACAGCGCGGGGGTCGAAATTTTTGTAAACCCGGTGTCCGAAGCCCATCAGGCGGCGGTTGCCGGTCTTGTTTTTGACTTCGTTGAGGAACTTGGTGCCATCGTCACCCTCGGCGTGGATTTCCTCGAGCATTTCGAGCACGGCCTGGTTGGCACCACCGTGAAGCGGACCCCAGAGGGCGCAGACGCCGGAGGCGGCGGATGCGAAGAGATTGGCCTTGCTGGAAGCCACCATGCGGACGGTGGAAGTGGAGCAGTTTTGCTCGTGATCCGCGTGAAGCAGGAAGATCAGATCGAGCGCTTTCACCACTTCCGGCTTCAATTCGCAGTCTTCCCCTGGATGCGAAAACATCATGTGGAGGAAGTTGGCGGTGTATTTGAGGGTGGTCTTTGGATAAATCGTGGGCAGTCCGTGGGCCTTGCGGTAGGAATAGGCGGCGATCGTGCGGACCTGCGAAATCAGGCGTGCGGCATGCCAAGGGAAGCGCTCCTCGCGCTTGCTGATGATGTTCGGATGATAGGAAGAAGCCGCGTTGATCATCGCGGACAGAATCGCCATCGGGTGCGCGGTGGGCGGAAACCCGTCGAACAGGTGGCGCATGTCCTCATGGAGCATCTGGTTTTCCGTGAGCAGATCCGAGAATTCCGAGAGTTGGGTGCGGTTGGGAAGGGCTCCGTAGATCAGGAGGTAGGCGGTCTCAATGAAGGTGCTTTTTTCCGCCAATTCGGCGATGTCATAGCCGCGATAGCGCAGGATGCCCTTTTCGCCATCGATGAACGTGATGGCGCTCTCGCAAGCTCCCGTGTTGCCGTATCCCGGGTCCAGTGTGATGGCACCTGTCTTGTTTCTCAAGGTGGAGATGTCGATCCCCACTTCTCCTTCGGATCCAACGACGGTCGGCAACTCGATCGGCTTGCCATCAATATTCAATTCCACTGTTCGGTTCATGCGCGGCGGAGGTAAGCAGTTTGAAGTCCAATAGGCTAGTGCTGATTATCAGGAAATTCCAGAGGGGAGGTCGATTCACTCGAGGGCATCCGGGTAGGATCCGAGCAGCTTCACCATCGAACAATGGTGGCGGAGTTCGTCCAGCGCCTCGGCCACTTTGGGGTCCTCGCAATGGCCGGAAAGGTCCACGTAAAAAATGTATTCCCAGTCCTTCCGCTTGGACGGGCGGGATTCGATTTTCGACATGTTGATGTGGAAATGATCGAAGGCCTGGAGCGCCTTGACCAGCGAACCGGGACGGTCGTGGATGGCAAACAGGATGGAAGTGCGGTCGTTGCCGGTGGGCGGGCAGGTTTTTTCCCCGATGACGAGGAAGCGGGTGGTATTGGTGGCGCGATCCTGAATGGATTCCTCCAGCAGCGTGAGTCCATACATTTCTGCGGCGAGAGGCCCACCGAGAGCAGCAGCACCGTCCTTGGCATTTTCCACCGCCAGTTGGGCCGCCTTGGTGGTGGAGGAGACTTCGACGAGATCCGCCTCCGGGAAATGCTTGAGGATCCAGCTCCGGCATTGGCCGAAAACCTGGGGATGCGAGTAGAGGGTCTTGATCTGGTCGCGGGGGATGGCGGCCATGAGGCCGTTCTCAATCCGCATCAGAATCTGGGCACAGATGTGAAGCGGAGAATCGACAAACAAGTCCAAGGTGTGGGACACCGCACCTTCGGTGGAATTCTCAATCGGAACCACGCCGTAATCCGCCGAGCGCCGGGCGACTTGGTCGAAGACATCGGAGAAATTCGGTTGGGGCGAGTAATTGACCGAGTGGCCGAATTTCTTGATCGCCGCCTGGTGGGTCCAGGTACCTTCCGGGCCGAGGTAGGCGATTTTCAAATCATCCTCCAAAGCCAGTGCAGCAGACATGATTTCGCGGTAAATGGCGCGAATGGATTTCTCCGGAAGTCGGCCTTGGTTCATGCCGATGAGCCGACGGAGCAGGGCCTCTTCACGCTCGGGGGCGTAAATTTGCAGGCCATCGCGCTTTTTCACCACACCCACCTCGTGGACGAGATCGGCACGGCGGCTGAGGAGATCGAGCAGGTCTTGATCGATGCTGTCGATCTTGCGGCGGATGTCGTCGAGGTTCACGGGATAAGGCAGGGGTCAGGATTCTGAAGCGGTGGAATCAGCGGCATCCGAGGCCGCAGCGGCTGGGCTGCCCAAGGCACCAAGGGCAAGTTGTTGTTCGGTGTCGGCCACGGGTTTTGCCTCCTCGGGGTCGGGAAGTTTGATTTTCCGGAGTTCCGAGGCGTTTGGCAGATCATCGATCGAGCGGATGCCGAAGTGTTCGAAGAACAGGTCGGTGGTTTCGTAGAGAAGCGGGCGTCCCGGGAGTTCCGCGCGCCCCCCGATGCGGATGAGATCGCGGTCGAGGAGTTTTTGGATCATGCCATCGCAGGCGACGCCGCGGACCGCTTCGATGGCGGCCTTGGTGATCGGCTGCCGGTAGGCGATGATGGCGAGAGTCTCCATGGCGGGACCGCTCATGCGCTCGGGCTTGCGGCCGGGGAAAAGCTGTCGCACGAAATCGCCGAATTCCACCTTGGTATAAAGTTTCCAACCCTTCGGGCGCTCCAAAACCGTAAACGCGCGGCCGGTTTCCTGGTAGGTGTGGTTGAGTTGACCGATCGCTTGGGCGATCTGCTCGGAGGAGGTAGCGGCGAGGGCGACCAGCCATTCAGGCAAGGGAGCCACCTCTTTTCCTTCATCGGATTCGCGCACCTTCACATCCTCCGCCTCCGCCACCCGGGCGCGGACGAGCCGCGCAAGTTCCTCGGAGGCGAGGGGGTTCTGCGAGGCAATGAGAAGGGCTTCGACGATGGCGCTGAGCTGCATGGCGGGGCCGCACCTTAGACAAGCCGAATCGCATTTCAAGCCTCCTGCGGCAATCGTTGCAGGGTTGTTATTTGAGAATCAATGAACTTTCTCCTTGATGGAGTGGGTTTAAGGGGCTAACCCACCGCGCTTCCCGCGCCCGAGAGACCGGTTTCTCACGGCTGGAGGGAATGTTTTCATCACCTGCATCCTCATCTCTGCGCCATGGCCGCGAAGAAAACCAATCCCGAAACCTCCTCTTCCAAAGGAACCGCAAAACCCGCCGTCAAACCTGCGAAAGCTGCTGCTGAAGCTACGAAACCGGTCGACAAGGCGGCCAAGCCCGCTGCCGCTGAGAAAGCGGCCGCAGTGAAGAAGGAGCCCAAGGCTGAAAAAGCCAGCGCAGCGGTTCCTGAGAAGAAATCCGCCACCCCAGCCAAGACGGACACTGTCGCCAAGGTTGAGAAGTCCGCCAAGCCGGTGGAAAAGACCGTCCCAAAGGCCCCGGCCAGACCCCGTTCCTCGCTCGTCGATTTTCCAGTGCCCCCCGCCCCGGTGAAACCACCCTTTGTTCCGCCCAAAGCCGCCCCCGTCCCGACCGACGAGCCCGTCGCCGCTGGCAGCAATGGCACGCACAGCCCTGCTTTCGTTCAAAAACAACGCCAGCGTCTGCTCGATCTCCGCGATGAGTTGGTGGATGCCATGTCCGGCATGACCCGCGACACCATCCGCAATGCGCCGGAAGGCTCCGAAGCCTCTGGAAGTGGCCAGCACCAAGGCGATGCGGGCAGCGATGCCTACGACCGCGACTTCGCCCTCTCGGTTCTCGCCAAGGAACAAGACGCCCTTTACGAAATCGAGCAAGCCCTCCGCCGCATCCAGTCCGGTTCTTATGGGATTTGTGAAATTTCCTCCCGCAAGATTCCCCAAGCCCGCCTCGAAGCCATTCCCTTTGCCCGCCTCACCGTCGAGTGCCAGGCCCAGTGGGAGAAAGAATACGGAAAACGCCGCTTCCGTCCGTCCAATGAAGTTGGCTTCAGTGGAGGAAAATATGTGGAAGATGAAGATTCCGAAACAGTTTCTCTTGACGAGGACGAAGATTAAAGCAACATCCGCCCCCCAAACAGCCTCTCATGCCACGCGAGATTATTATCCTAGAATGCACCGAAGCGAAAGCCGAGGGTGTACCGACTTCACGTTACGTCACCACACGCAATAAGAAGAGCCTCCGCACTCCCGGTCGTCTTGAAAAAGTGAAATTCAATCACTTCCTCAAGCGCCGCACCCTTCACCGCGAACTCCGCTAAGTTTCCCATGTCCGAGCCTAAAACCGTTCAACGCCGTATCAATTTCCGCAAGGCCAACCGGCAGATGCCGCGTCGCCGTCACGACATTCCTGCGGACCAAGTCGTTCCTACCAATCCGGAACTCCTCACCAAGTTCACCACCGAAACCGGCAAGATTCTTCCTCGCCGCGTCACGGGTGTGTCCGCCAAACTTCACCGCAAAATCACCAACGCGATCAAACAATCGCGCGCCGTGAATTTGCTTCCCTGAATCCCTTCCGGGGAATTTCGGTTCCTTTTTCAAAAAGCCGACCCTCTCAAGGGGTCGGCTTTTTGGTATTTGAAATTGGAGAAACCGGATTTCCCGGTTTCGCGCTTTTTTCATCGACGCCCCCCAGCCTTTCCGCTTTCCGAAGGGGCGAATGCAAGGAACCGCCGCCACCCCGGACGCCATGGAACAACTCGGACGAAGCGCTGCGGCGATCGCCCGGCCGGGGACAGTGATCGCCCTCGTCGGTGGATTGGGCGCGGGGAAAACCCATTGGACCAAGGGATTCGTGGCAGGACTCGGCTCGTCTGCCGAGGTGACCAGCCCCACCTTCGGGTTGGTGCACGAGTATCCGGGCGGTCGATTGCCAGTGTTCCATCTCGATTTTTACCGACTGAATTCCCCTGAGGAATTGATCGGCATTGGCTGGGACGAATATCTGGAGGCCGATGGCGTGATCATCGCGGAGTGGGCGGACAAGTTTCCCGAACTTCTGCCGGAGTCCACGGTTTGGCTGCAATTTACGATCGTGCCCGATGGCACGCGGGAATTGAGGATTGTCCGACCGGGGAATGAATGAGATGGGAGGGTCATGAAAGTCGTGACCACGGCGGCAGAGCTCCGCCAGACCCTAAAAGATTCCAATCCGCCGGTCGGCCGGAGTGTCCTCGTCCCTACCATGGGCGCACTTCACGATGGGCATCTGGAATTGGTTCACATGGCCCGCAAGGCGGCAGGCGCTGATGGCAGAGTGATGGTTTCGATTTTCGTCAATCCCATCCAGTTCGATCGCCCGAGCGACCTCGCCGCCTACCCGCGACCGATGGAAAGCGACCTCGAAAAATGCCGGGCGGCCGGAGTGGATCTGGTCTTCGCCCCGGCGGCGGACTCGATGTATTTTGCGGATCGCTCGGTCACTGTCACCGAGACCCTGCTTTCCCAAGGCCTCTGCGGAGCCACTCGCCCGGGACATTTTGATGGCGTGTGCACGGTGGTGCTGAAGTTGTTCCTATTGACCGCTTGTGACGCCGCTGTTTTCGGAGAAAAAGATTTCCAACAACTCGCCATCATCCGCCGCATGGTGCGTGATCTCGATGTGCCGGTGGAAATCCTCGAATGCCCGACCATCCGCGAGCCGGACGGATTGGCGATGTCTTCCCGCAATGTGCGGCTTCTTCCCGCGCACCGAGCGGACGCGCCGAGAATCCAGCAGGCCTTGGCGAACGCGGCCAATCTGGGCGAGGTCGAACAGATCCTCGCGGCGGCCCGCCGGGAGATCGAGGCCTCGCCTTTTGCCCGCATCGATTACCTCTCGCTCGTCGATGCCGAAACTCTGCAAAGAGTGGACAGGTTGCTGAAGCCTGCGGTGTTGGCCACCGCTGTCTTTTATGATGATGTCCGCCTCATCGACCACGTATCCGTCCCTGCGGCACCCGCCAGCCCAACTCCATGAAATCCGCCATCACCATCTCGCTTGTTCCCGAAACCAGAAACGGCCCCTTTGTTTTTCATGAAGGGCTGGAACACGGCTTCCAACAGGCGGCGAGACTTGGCTTCGATGCGGTCGAAATTTTCCCTGCCTCCGCCGATGACTTGGATCGTGACGAACTGCGCCGACTTTGTGATGCCCATGGCCTACGGATTGCCGCGATTGGAACAGGTGCCGGCTGGGTTTTGCAAAAACTCAGCCTGGTGGACCCCGATCCCGCGATCCGGGCAAAGGCTCTGGATTTCATCCGCGCGATCATGGATGTGGCCGAGGATTTCGGTGCTCCTGCCATCCTCGGATCGATGCAGGGCCGTTGGGAAGCCGGTTCCTCACGGGATCAGGCGCTCACCTGGCTGGCGGAAGCCTTGGAAATCCTCGGTGAACACGCGGCATCGTTGGGAACGGTTTTTCTCTACGAGTTCCTCAATCGTTATGAAACCAACCTCTTCAACCGAGTGGGCGATTCGTTGGAATTCATCCAGTCTCTCAGGACCCAAAAAGTGAAGTTGTTGTGTGATCTTTTCCACATGAACATCGAGGAATCCAATCCCGCCGATGCCCTGAGGCTGGCTGGATCCCATGTGGGCCATGTGCACTTCGCGGATTCCAACCGCCGCGCTGCCGGGATGGGCCACAGCGACATGGCCTCCATCATCACCGCCTTGCGGGAGATCGATTATGGCGGATATCTCTCGGCGGAAATCTTCGCTCTACCCGACTCCCTCACGGCGGCAGAGCAAACCATCCGGCGTTACCGCGAATTGACGGCAACCCGTTGAGGGCCGCTCCGGAGATGAAAGCCCAAACCCAATGTCATCCAAATCCACCTTCCTCCTGTTCCAACTCGCGCTGCTGAACTGCGCCACTGCAGCGCCGCGCGACAGCTTGCCTGCCGATGCACCGGAGCGGCCATTGAACCACCGGTTCCATGCCACGCTGGATCAGCCGTCCGCCGGCACCTTCCGCGCTGGAAAGTGGAGTCTCAATGTCCAGTCGGGGTCGCGATTTGACTTTGCTCTGGAACATCCTGAAGCCGGTGCACCGGTGGGACGTTTGTGGCGGGACGGCGAACTGGTTTTCGGCCCCGAGGCCATCCCTGAACTCAAGAACTCAGGCCCCCGCAAGCCGAAGAATAAAACTGCGAACACCCCGCAAGCGCTTCCCGCCAATCCTCCACTGCCGCCTCGTGTGAGCTTCGAACCGAAGGCTGCCACCGTCCGGGAATCCTGGGTTCAGGAACTCCAAGCCTCCGACCATGCACAGATCGTGCGCGGGTGGAACCGCGAGACGCTCCAGGAAGGTGCGAAAATCTATGCCTCCCTCTGCGTGACCTGTCATGGCACCATCGACCAAGCGGGCTCCTTGCCGACAGCGCTGCGGTTTGGCGAAGGCGAGTTCAAGAATGGGGCGGATCCCTATTCAATGTTTGTGACTCTCACTCGCGGCTACGGGCAAATGACTCCGCAACCGCAGTTTACCACAGCCCAGAAATACGCGGTCATTCATTACATCCGGGAAACATTCCTCCGTCCGAAAAAACCGGAGCAGGCCGCCGATCTAACCGAATCCTATCTGGACTCCCTGCCGAAGGGCCTCGCGCGGGGTGCGAAGGAGAAAAAAGATGATTCCGCTCCCCATTACCTGCGCATGGAACTGGGCTCGGCCCTGTTCTGGACCTTGCAGGTGGAAAAAGGAAACATCGCGCAAAAAGGCATCGCCATCCGCCTCGACAATGGCCCCGGCGGTGTCACCAAAGGGCGCGCCTGGATGGTTTATGATCACGATACCATGAGACTCGCAGCCGCGACGACGGGTGGATTTGTCGATTGGAAAGGCATTGCGTTTGATGGCAGTCACGGCACGCATACCTCGCTCAGTGGCACCCGCCATCTCGTGCTGCCGGATGCCCCCGGCTGGGCCTCGCCCGAAGGCAACTGGGACGATGCCCGCATCACCGGGCGCGATGGCAAACCCTATGGCCCGCTGCCCCGCAAATGGCTGCGATATCTTGGACTCTATCAACACGGTGACAAAGCGGTCGTCGCCGCGGAAGTCCACGGCGTCCGGGTCTTGGAGTCCCCCGGCTGGATCGAAGGCCCCACTCCGGTTTTCACCCGCACCCTGAACGTCGCTCCTGCGGACAAGACTCTCGTCCTGAGAGTCGCCCCCGGGGATATGAATGTATATCTAACAGGCAGTGGCCGTCTTGAGCAAAAAGCAGGATTCTGGGAAGCCCACCTGCCCGGGGGATCACAGACGCGCCTGTTCATCTCCCAACTTACCCCGGAAGCCCTGGCGACAGCGGCCAAGGCAGATGCCTCGCCCCTTGACTTGGATGCGCTCACCCGTGGCGGCCCGGCACGGTGGAATCAGGAAATCGTCACCCAATCCGAATCGGGAGAAGACGCCGCGTTCATTACCGATCGATTTCCCCTGCCCCTCGACAACCCATGGAACGCATGGTTGCGCCCCGGAGGATTTGATTTCACGCCCGATGGCAAGGCAGCGGTGGTCGCCATGTGGAATGGCGATGTCTGGCGGGTGGATGGGCTGAAAGATAAAGCTCCCGCAGCCTTGCGATGGAAACGCATTGCCGCCGGGTTGTTCCAACCGCTGGGAGTGAAATTCCGCGGCAATGATGTGTATCTCACCTGTCGCGATCAGATTGCCTGCCTCAAAGATCTCAATGGCGATGGAGAAACCGATTTCACGGAATGTTTCAACAGCGATCATCAAGTCACCGAGCATTTCCATGAATTTGCCATGGGCCTGCAAACCGACGATGCCGGCAACTTCTATTATGCCAAATCCGGCCGACATGCCTTGGACTCGGTGGTGCCCCATCATGGAACCTTGTTGAAAGTTGCGGCAGACGGTGCCGCTACGGAGATTCTCGCTACTGGTTTCCGCGCGGCGAATGGAATTTGCATCAATGACGACGGAAGCTTCTTCGTCACCGATCAAGAGGGGTTCTGGACTCCCAAAAACCGCATCAACCGTGTCAAACCCGGTGGTTTCTATGGCAACATGTTTGGTTACAGTCCGGTCAAGGATCCGGCCGACAGCGCGATGGAGCAACCGATGGTCTGGATCACGAATGATAAAGACCGGAGTCCCGCCGAACTGGTCTGGATTCCGAAGAATGCATGGGGGGCCTTGGGCGGCTCCTTGTTGAATCTCAGTTATGGCACGGGGCGCGCCTACATCGTGCCACACGAGCTGGCAGAAGGAGCATGGCAGGGAGCAGTGTGCGAACTTCCCATGCCAGCCTCTGAAACTGGCATCATGCGCGGTCGCTTCGCCAGCGATGGTGCGCTCTACACCTGCGGGATGTTCGCATGGGCCGGCAACGCCTTGGAACCCGGAGGATTTTATCGGATTCGCAAGGGGGAACCCGCAGCCAACCTGCCGATCAAGGTGGATGCAGGGCAGGACAAAATCACCTTGTCCTTCAGCGATGAGATCGCCGCCTCCAGCATCACGCCCGATGCCTTTGCCTTCAAGGTCTGGCATCTGAAGCGCAGTGCGAAATATGGTTCAAAACACCATGATGAACATCCGCTGACGATCAGCGCCGCCACCGCGGGAAACGATCCACGCGAAGTGATTCTCACCATTCCCGGCCTCGCTCCGACCCAGTGTTATGAACTCACCATGAAACTTCGCGGAGCGGATGGCAAAACCTTCGAGCGCTCGCTGCATGGAACGCTCCATCATCTGGGCCGTTGATCAATCCAGATCCCCGTCAGTCTTCTTCGAGCACCGGCTGTGCCCGCGGTGGTTTTTCCGGGAATCCGTTGTCGTCCTCAAGATGGTTTTTTATGAGAAACCAAATCGCGGTCGCCAGCAGCAGAGACAGGATCTTTGCGATCCACGTTTTCGATAGTTTGGGATTCATTGGACGGCTTGTCTGAGAAGAAAATGTCGGAAATTTTCTCGCGGAATTGCTTTTCCGTGAGATTGCGCTGGAGCACACCGTTTTCGCAAATGGAGATGCCGCCCGTTTCCTCGCTCACCACCACGCAGATCGCATCCGTCCTCTCGGACAAGCCCAAGGCTGCACGGTGGCGCAGGCCGGTCGAGCGATCCTGCATCTCACGCTCGGTGACGGGAAACACACATGCGGCACCCGCCACACGATCATTCGCAATAATCATGCCTCCGTCATGCAGTGGGGCTTTTGGAAAAAACACCGCCATCGCCAACTCAGGCGTGAAACGGGCATCCAGTCCAACCCCCGTATCGAGTTGCTCCTTGAGCGAGACATCTCGTTGGATAGCAAACAAGGCGCCGACCCGCTTTTTGGACAAATTGACCACCGAGTCGGCAAAGCGCTCGAGGAAATCCAAACGACGCCGACCGTAGAGCGAAAACAGCCGGTTGCTGCCGAGGCGGGCCAACCCCGTGCGGAGCTCGGGTTGGAAAATCACAATCAGGGCGAAGGCCAGCAGCTTGGCGGATTCGGTGATGATCCACTGCATCACCGCAAATTTGAGAACCACGGAAATCAAAGTGAGCACCACCACGATCGTGCCCAAGCCCACCAGAATCTGCGCCCCCCGCGTTGCCCGGAACGCGCGGTAGACCTGGTAAATGCAGGTCGCTAACAGCAGGATTTCAATGCCGTCACGCCAGTGATCGAGGAAAAAAGTCCACATGGAACAGAGAGTGTTTGGTTATACGACGGAATTTCAGCTTCTGACAATCCCCGATATCATGACGGGGACGGTCGGATTTCCATTCGATTCGGATCATTTGCAAACATCCCGCCGCCGAGAGATGCAGCCCATGCCGACAGCGACAAGACCCAACCATAACACTCCCGGCTCCGGGATCGCCGCCACACCGGTTGCGCTTTCGATCCACGGATGGAACAATTGCAGATGGGTGGCTCCACTGATGCTTCCGTATTTGGAATTCGACCCCGCCACAAAACCGCCGGTGAAGCTATTGATCCCGACAAGATATCTCACTCCGTCCACCGTGATAAAAACACCACCGCCACTGTCCCCATTGGTCACATTTCCTTCCAATCGCGTCGCCGTGGGCTCCGAACCGGAAGTCGTGGTCGAGCCATCCGGATGATCGAAGTCCGCGACGAAGGCAGTTTCCGTAAGTCCGTAGGCAGGGCCGAAAACATCGATCACATTGGTAAAGGCGCGGAAATCCAAGGGACTTGCCGCCCCCGACAAGCCCGTGCCTCCCAAACCATGCCCGACCCAGGTGGCTTCACGCCCCAGAATGGAAAGCGGACCATCGAGCTTGAGCATTTTTGCCGGAGAAACTCCCGTCACGGCAGAGGAAAGATATAACAATCCAATGTCATAAGGATTGGCGGGATACGAATAATTCGGATGCACCAGGGCGCTCTGCACCGTGTAGGTGTTGCCGCCAACAAGGACCGAGCCTCCCGTTTTGCCGAGAGCGATGTGACCCGCCGTGAGCACCCAGCGATCGGCAATCACCACTCCGGAGCCCCCGAAAATGGAGCCGGTGACTTTGGCGACGGACGGATACAACGATGCCTCGTCCCGATACTGCTGCGGATCGATGGTATGGAGGATCGTGGAGGCACTCACCCACGCCGGGGCAAGAAATCCCACCACGAGGAGAACACGCATTTTTTCAAGAATGACCATTGCGCGAAGCATCAGCAAATGAAGCCGCACAGACAACCACCATCTTCGATTCAATTTCTCAGGTTTCATTCCCCGATCCGTTCAGGCAGGCAAATCGCGACGCCAAGGAGCCTGTCCCGACGAGCAGATGAAGGAAAGGTTTGCGGCAGCGCTCCGGCATGCATAGGACTGGCGGCGATGTTGAACCGATTTTACGGCGATTTCGATACCGAGCGGCGTTCCGGCCATCAGGATCATGGCGACTACCGATCGCCATTCCAGATCGACCGCGACCGCGTCCTTCATACCCCCACCTTCCGCCGCCTGCAGAACAAGACCCAGGTATTCTGGAGCGGCGAATATGATTTCTATCGTACCCGGCTCACCCACTCACTGGAAGTGGCACAAATCGGCAAGTCCATCTGCCATTGGCTGAAATCGCGGGAGGAAGGACCACTTTCCGGGGATTTCTTCATTGATCCCGATCTTGTGGAAGCCATTTGCCTCTCGCACGACCTCGGCCACCCGCCTTTCGGTCATGCCGGTGAACGCACGCTCAATCATCTGATGAAGTCACACGGCGGTTTCGAGGGCAATGCGCAGACGCTACGCTTGCTCACCGAACGGATCTTCTCGGCAAAACGCAGCGGCATGGATCCCACTCGGGCATTTCTGGACGGAGTATTGAAATACAAATCGCTCTGGAGCGAACTGCGCACGAGCACTGGCCACGAGCCGGAACATCATTTCATCTATGACGACCAACAGGCGCATCTCGACTGGGCGATGGGTGGAAATGATTTCCCCTTGGAACTTCCGCCGGGATCCGTACGGGACAAGTTCAAGTCCATCGAGTGTCAGGTGATGGATTGGGCGGATGACACCGCATACTCGCTCAATGATCTATCCGACAGCGCCCGCGCCGGGTTCTTGAACATCGAACGAATCGAAACCTGGGCCGAGGCAGGTGGCCACCCCATCGGCGATGGCACGCCTCTCGCTGACCTCATGCGAGCCATCCGCCGGAAACGTGTGGACCCCTTCGTCGGGAAGCGTATCGGCCGCTATATCCAGTCCACCCGTTTGGAGATCGATGCCAATTTCCTTAGCGGTGCAAGCAACCGTTATCTTTACCGCCTCATCATCGATCCCGACGTAAAAGCGGAATCCGCACTCTTCAAGAAACTCGCCTTTGAGGTTGTATTCCTGTCTCCTCAACTCAAACAACTAGAACACAAGGGAAGTCGCATGCTTCGCCAGTTGTGGGAGGTGCTTGGAAAACGGTATGTCTCCGGAGGAAGCATCGATGGCCAGGATTTTCAGCTCCTGCCCGCGGATACTGCTGCGGAAATCATGGGAGCCCCGGACGAATCCTGTCGTGCCCGCCTCGTTTGTGACTTCCTCGCCGGTATGACCGATGGCTACGCAGCAAGAACCTACAAGCGCTTGTTCTCCCCAGACTTCGGATCGATCAGCGATCTCATCGGCTAACCCAGGTTTCACTCATCCGGTCTGCGACCCATGTGGTGCTTGGTTCACAAATCCGTGAGACCTGCTGGTTGACAAGGTGGGGGGATGATTCCCAGACTCTCCGCGTAATGTCAGATTTGAAACGCTCGCCGTTGGAAGGTGCCCACCAGGCTCTCGGAGCCCGCCTTGTCCCCTTTGCCGGATGGAATATGCCGGTCCAGTATTCATCGATCATCGATGAACACAACGCCGTCCGCAGCAAGGTCGGGATTTTTGATATTTCCCATATGGGACAGTTTTTGGTGGGAGGTCCCACGGCAGGTGCCTGGCTCAATCGGATGTTCACCAACAACATCGACAAACTGGCCCCGGGGCAGGGTCAATACACCCTGATGCTCAATGACAAGGGTGGCGTGATCGACGACCTGATCGCCTACCGCACGAGGGAAACCGACTATTTCCTCGTGGTGAATGCCTCAATGATCGACGAGGACTTTTTCTGGATGGCGAGCCATCAGGACGAGCAGGTCACCCTGCGCAACGAGAGCGATTTGTGGGCGGGCATGGCCATCCAGGGGCCGCTGGCAGCGGAGACTTTTGCGAAGGTTTGTCCCGGCGAGGTGCTCCCGGCCCGGAATGGCATTTCCACCTTGGCTTCCGGAGCGATTGTTTGCCGCACGGGTTACACGGGTGAGGATGGCTTCGAGTTTTTCTGCCCGGCCGAAGAAGGCGTGGCGTGGTGGGATAAATTCCTCGCCGCCGGTGCCGCTCCTTGCGGGCTCGGTGCGCGCGACACCTTGCGACTGGAAATGGGCTACCCGCTCAATGGCAACGACCTTTCCCCGGAGCGCACGCCGATCGAGGCGGGTCTCGGATTTTTCTGCGATCTGGAAAAAGGTGACTTCATCGGACGGGACGTGCTCGCCCCTCAAAAGGCCAATGGCCCGGAACTCAAGCTCACGGCCATCCAATACACTGACAAGGGAGCTCCACCGCGGGCACACTATCCGGTGGTGGCCGCCGACGGGGCGGTGATTGGTGAACTCGCCAGCGGCGTGCTCTCGCCTTCGCTCATGTCCGGCATCGGCATGGCATATCTTCCCGCAGCATTCAGCAAACCCGGCACCGATCTCAGCATCGATGTTCGCGGTCGTCTTTTCCCTGCCAAAGTAGTGAAAAAGCCCTTCTACAAACCTTCAAAGTGAGTTGAATGGTTATTAGTTATCAGATTTAAAATTTTACCCCAATGAACATCCCAACCGACCTCCGCTATTGTCCCTCCCACGAATGGATTCGCCTTGAAGGCGATGTTGCCACGGTGGGCATTTCCGATCACGCTCAGGAAGAACTCACTGACGTGGTGTTTGTGGAACTCCCCGCTCTCGGCCGTTCGGTCGATGCGGGAGATCCGACTGCTGTTGTGGAATCCGTGAAAGCCGCAAGCGACATCTACGCTCCCGTGGGTGGCGAAGTGGTGGAGGTGAATCCAGAGGTCGAGGCTGATCCATCGCTCGTCAACACCGATCCCTACGGCAAAGGTTGGATCTTCAAACTGCGCGTCAAAAATGCGGCGGACGCTTCCACTCTGATGGATGCCGCTGCCTATGAGGCACATATCTCCTGAGATAGAGCCGCAAGGTTTTATTACATGCCGTCTTGCGGAGATCCTTCGGTGATTTCCACAAGACGGCATTGTTGTTTGTGAATGGTGAAGCGCACATTGTGTCCGCAAAGCAATGCACCGTAGATGCGATCCGGATCATCCGCTTTCACGGCGGGCCTTGGATCGAGTGAAAGCGCCTCGCAGATCAAGCGCTGCGCGCGTTCCGGGAGTTTAGCGAATGCCGATTCCACTTCCGGAGAAATGATGATTTCCAATCGGGGAATCTCATCACCGGCAAAACCGGACAAGGCATCCGGGATGGACTCGGCATAGGCGAGGTAGGGTTTGATATCATAAATCGGCGTGCCATCCAACAGATCGAGCCCGCCTAACAGAAGCGTGGGACCTTGTTTGGAATCCCGATCCACTCCTTCCAATTTCACCAGCGAAAGACCGAGCGCATTCGGGCGGAAGGTGGAACGGCTGGCGAAGACGCCGATGCGCTGGTTGCCGCCGAGGCGCGGCGGGCGCACGGTGGGTTTCCAACCTTGCGCGGCCGTTTCATGAAATCCGAATACGAGCCATAGATGGGAGAAGCCTTCGATGCCACGGATGGCTTCCGGACTGCGGAAGGGTTCGTGAAAAACCAACTCGCCCCACGCGCTCGGGCACAAGCCCGGTTGGCGCGGGATGCCAAATTTACCGCCGAAGCAGCTGCGGACGATTCCGATCGGTTCAACGTTCATCGCGGGCATGAAAAGAGGGACGGCTCCGGAGAACCGCCCCTCTGTTAGATAACATTCAGCGGGTTTTGAAATGGATGCTCGTGCGCAGCACTCCAGCCTCGCGGCGGGAGTGAAGGGTAAGCTTGTCGAGATCGTCCATCGCCTGGGTGAGCTTGTCTACGTTTGCCAACATTTCCTCATCGACCGGAAGGGCATCCTTGTTTTTCGCGATGACCTTGTGGGTCTCTGTGGCAAACTTCTG
Source organism: Luteolibacter sp. (assembly GCA_040399845.1). Classification (GTDB taxonomy): domain Bacteria; phylum Verrucomicrobiota; class Verrucomicrobiia; order Verrucomicrobiales; family Akkermansiaceae; genus Luteolibacter. Next base: position 17,613 of record JBBARN010000026.1, read on the forward strand.
CATGGCTTGGAAATTCACCGTGATGTTGAGTCCGGTGGTCGTCTCACCGCCCTTGGCCGCCTGGCCGACGAGGTCGAGCGCGCGGTTCTTGGAGGTGGAGGCGGCGAACCATTGATCACCCACGGTGACGGATGGCATGAAATCATCCGTGAAGAAAGGAAGCGGGAAGAACCAGGTGGTATAACCATCTTTTTCCGAACTGATGGGCTTCTGCATGGGGACATCATTTCCGGTCATTTCACTCACCTTGGCGAGGATGCCGGTGGCACTGGTGTTCATCTTTTCCCAAGAGCCCTTCAGTTTCGCACGATCCTTGACGGGAGCGATCATGGAGATGCGGGGAAACTTGGCTTCATCGACCACAGGTTGCGGCACGCCGGGGATGGCGGGCATAGAGCCATTGAGATCAATCACCATCGCGCTTTCACTGCCGAGAGCATCGCCGAAGTCGCCGCTGAAGGCATCCCACATGGCGACCACATCGCCGCGGAATTTGGTGTCGAAGAGTTTTGTCATCTCTTTGAATTGCACCATGTTTTCATCCTCCATCGGGAGGTCCGCCACTTTCATGGTCATGGCATAAGTCGTTTCCAACAATGCCTCCATGTAATCGCGGACAGCTTCATCGTAAGCGGCATCGATGGTCATGTTGACGAACATCACGACATCTTCGGATTTGCCGAGCGAGGCGAGTTTGTTGGGAGTTTTCCAATCGACCGAACCATTGTCCGTGCCGCCAAAGGTTTCCACCTTGAGGCCTTCTTCGAAGAAAGCGACGAGGCCGAGGTTGTCGTTGCTGGCGAGCTTGCGGAGGGCTGACTCGCGTTCGCCGACCATGCGGAGCAGAGTTTCGAGGTCACGAGTATCGCCGAGTCCGTCGGACCCTGCGAGTCCGTCGCGGATGCCAGCCGCCATGTCGGCGAGACCGCCGGCGGATTCCATCAGGTTGTCCAATGCTGCTTTTTCTCCATAGATAACAGCCGCCAATTCCTTAGAAGCGTAAGGATCGCTGAACTTGAGGGAATCATTGGACACCATGGAACTCGCGACATCGGGTGCAAACACAAGGTCATCCGTGGACGCGCCGATGAAAAGAACCACATAGTCACCGATGGCGCCGCTGAGCACGACGAGGTCCCTTTTGGCGATGGCGGCGAGGATCTTGTCTACCGATGCTGCATCCGTCATGGACTCAAGATCGCCACGGTTCTCCTTCATGCTTTCGGCAATCTTGGCTCCGGAGATTTTCTTTCCTGCAAACTTCTGGCCGGCTTTTTCCACTTCGATGGATTCAACGATTTCCTCGCCGAACAGGCCGAGGTTTTCGGTGAGGGATGCAAGTTGCTGGGCGGCCGGATCGCGCTCCGAGGACTTGGTGCGGAATGCCAGGTAAAGCGGGGGCATTCTCATTTTCTCGAAGAGATCAATGCCCGATTCCTTATCGGCGAGCAGGTCCTTGAATAGTTCGGGCCCGTATTGATCGACGAGCATGGATTGCACGTCTGAGAAGTCGCCAGACTTGGCGGATGCGACCAGGGTCTTTGCCAAGCCGCGCATTTGGAAATAGCTGGAGCGGCGGTTCAGGGTGAGGAGGTGGCCGGTTTGTTCGCCAGCGGATTTTCCGAGGGCCACGGTGAATTCGGTGCCAAACAAGGTGGCGGGTCCCATCGGATCTTCTTCGGGGATGCCTGCATCGGCGGCATCGGCGGGCGGGGCGATCGCATCGGCCGCATCCGCATCCTGCTCGACTTCGGGAAGCGGGAGCTCCTCGTCCATTTCCTCGTCAGCACCGGGGGCAAAGGCACCTGCGCCCATCTCGGTTTCGATGAGTTTCCAGAGCCTGCTGGATTTGACGCGCTCGGCGGACTTCGTGCCGTTGTGGAAGGCCATGACGACCTCTGTTTCCTTGGGAAGATGTTTGACGAAGCCAAGTTTGGCGGCGCGCTCCTCCGCGCTCATATCCGGGACCTTGGCCACCGGCGGAGTTTCCGGGACTGCTGGCGGGGTGGGTGCGGCGGGCGTAGCAGGTGCTGGTGCGGGCTCCGGGGCTTTGACTTCTTCCGTTTTCTTGTCACACGCGGCAAGGCTCAAGGCCACTGCAGGGATCATCCACCAAGTCGCTCGTTTTTTCATAGGTTGCGACCAGCTAGAACTCCCCGGGAGCCGCTAGCAAGCAGATAGGACGGAATTGCCTTGGAAAACCTGGCGGGTTTTCTACTTACGGCTGCCGAGCGGCCTCACCCAAATGTTGCGGAATTCCATGGGATCGCCATGAAATTGCAGCGCAATCGGGCCAGTGGCGGGGTGATTTTTCGGATAACTTGCAAGCTGTTTCCACTTGGTGGGGCCCATGTACGATTCGCCGTGCTGGACGACCACGCCGTTGTGGATGACCGTGACCTTGGCAGGTTGGGTGACTTTTTCCCCATCATAAACCGGCGGCTCGAAGGCGATGTCATAACTCTGCCACTCGCCCTGCGGAGAGGTGGCATTCACCAGCGGCGGGTATTGGCCGTAGAGCGCCCCGGCCGTGCCATCGGCGTAGGTGGGGTTTTTGTGGCTTTGGAGGACCTGCACTTCGTAGAGTCCCATCAGGAACACCCCGCTATTGCCGCCTTTCTGGCCATCCACTTCGCGCCCGGTGGGCAGTCGCCACTCGAAATGGAGTTGGATGGCCCCGAATTTTTCCTTCGTCTGGATGTTTTTGGCTTTGGCGACCATCACCCCGTCTTGGATGACGAACGCAGGCTCCTTGCCATCGGTCGTCCAGGCATCCAGCGAAGTGCCATCGAAGAGGATCTTGGCGTCCGAGGGGGGCTTGACCACCACCGCGCCGCTGGCCTGGACGAGCGGGGGCTGCGAGCTTTTGGCGTCGTGGACGTGGCAGGGCAGTCCAGGAATTTGGGGCGTGCCGGGTTCGCCTTTCACTTCTCCCAAGCGAATTCCGACGGGAGCTTGGGCCGCGATGAGCCATGCGATGTGCTGCTTCATTCGGAGAAAACGGAAAAAATGGGAAAATCTTCCAGTTTGCATCCAATATCCGGGTTGCGGGAGCCGCCTTATTGTGGATGGTTGTGGTGCCCGACATCATGGCCACCACCACAACACCACCCCGCGGCGATCTTTTTCCTTTTGAACTCGTGCGGCCCGAATTGGAGCGCGTGGAAGTTTCCATCCGCGAGCAAGTCCGCGGATTCGATCCCGCCATCGAGCCTTACGTCGCCTACATCTGCAACACCTCCGGAAAACGCATCCGCCCGGCCCTCGCGATCCTCGTCGGCGGCGCGGCAGGTGGGGTCACCGGAGACCATCTCAAGATCGGCGTTATCCTCGAACTCATCCACATGGCGACGCTGGTGCACGACGACATCATCGACGGGGCCAACACCCGCCGCATGGTTCCCACCGCCAACGCCAAGTGGGGAAATGCGCTTTCCGTGCTTTTGGGCGACGCCTTGTTCTCCCACGCGCTCACCCTTGCCACGGACTTCGACAGCATCGACATCTGCCGCAAGGTGGGCAACGCCGCACGCGAAGTTTGCCAAGGGGAAATCATCCAGACGCAGCGCCGATTCGACCTGACCTTTACCAAGGCCGAATACTTCCGAGTGATCGGCATGAAAACCGGAGCCCTCTTCGCTGCCGCCACTGGGCTCGCCGGCAAGCTCTCCGGCCTCGATGAGGAAACCGAAGCCCGCCTCTATGATTATGGCATGAAGCTGGGCACGGCCTATCAGATTTATGATGACTGTCTCGACCTCGTCGGTTCCGAGGAAGTTGTCGGCAAGACGCTGCGCACCGATCTCGTGAAGGGCAAGCTCACCCTGCCCATCCTCAATCTGCTTGAAACCGCATCGGAAGCCCAACGCATCAAGCTCAACAAGCGCATCCTCGATCAGGAGCCGCTCGATCTTCCGGTTTTGTTAGGCATCGCCGAATACGAGGGCGCGATCGAGAGCGCTGTGGATACCGCCTTGGACCTTCTCGCTCAGAGCCGCGAGGACCTTGCTCCTTTGGGCAAGTCCGTGCATTCGGATGCCTTGGTGCAAATCACCCGTTTTCTTGCAGGATTGCTGGAAAAGTGCAGAAGATAGGAGTATGGGTCTCAGGGAGAAAGTCCGTTCGACTTCATCTCCCCTCCCCGATCTCCCCTCATGTCCCCCACTCACAGACTTCTCATCATCGGCGGCGGCTTTGCCGGACTCGAATGCGCCCAGCGGCTTGCGAATGATGATCGCTTCGAGGTGACTTTGGTGGACCGCACCAATCATCATCTTTTCCAGCCATTGCTCTATCAGGTGGCCACCGCGTCGCTCGCGGAGCCTGACATTGCGCGTTCGATCCGGCAGATCCTTGCAGACGCCAAAAACGTGACGGTGCTGATGGATGAAATCACCTCCATCGATCCCAGCGCTCGCACTGCCATCGGCTCATCCGGCACTCACTATGAGTTTGATTCCCTGCTGCTCGCTGCTGGAGCGCGCACGGGATATTTTGGGAATGACGAATGGGCGAAACACACACTCGGTCTCAAATCCCTCGCCGATGCCCAGAACATCCGCCGCACCGTGCTCTCGAATCTTGAACGCGCGGAAATCACCACCGACGATGCCGAGCGCCTTCGATTGATGACCGTCGCCATCGTGGGTGGAGGGCCTACGGGAGTGGAACTTGCGGGTGCATTTGCCGATCTCGTGCATCGCAGTTTGAAATCGAACTTCCGCCGCATCGATACCGGCAAACTTCGCGTCATCCTGATCGAAGGATCGGAAAACATCCTCGAAGCTTATGATGAAGATCAATGCGCCTACGCCCGCAAGCGACTTGAAAAACTCGGCGTGGAAGTGCGGAACAATACCCGAGTGACGAAAGTTTCCGAAGGGCGGCTCGACTTCAAGGATGGCAGCACACTCGAAGCGGCTGCCATCATCTGGGCTGCCGGCATCGCTGCCAATCCTCTAACAGCCCAACTCGGCCTGCAGACTGACCGGGCAGGACGCATCACGCCCGAGCCAGATCTATCCATTCCAGGTTATCCGAATGTGTTCGTGGCGGGCGATCTCGTCAGCATGAAGGATTGCGATGGCCAGATGGTCCCAGGCGTCGCTCCCGCCGCCGTGCAGATGGGTGGGCATGTGGCAAAAATTCTCAAACTGGCCATCGATCCGGACAACAAGGGCAAGCGACCGGCATTCGACTATTTCGACAAGGGCATGATGGCCATTATCGGAAAAAACTATGCGGTCGTCAAAGCAGGCAGTTTCCACCTTCAGGGATTCCTCGCTTGGCTCGCATGGTTGTTTATCCACATCACCTTCCTCGTCGGTTTCCGCAACAAACTTTCCGTCCTGATCGGTTGGGCATGGGCCTATGTGATCAATAATCCGGAAGCCCGCATCATCGTCAATCCGCCGCTGGCCACCGCGCCCGGCAAGACGCCGCTGGCCTGAGTTTTCCGGGGTTCCTCCTTGGAGTCCCATGCCGGTCATGTTAGCATCTTCTGGTGATTCATCGAAGATTCGGCCGCACCAACATCCAAATGCCCGTCCTCACCTGCGGCGGCATGCGCTATCAACACAAGTGGGATGATGTTCCACCCGAGGATATCCCGAAGACCAACCAGGATAATCTCGAAAAAACCATCCACCGCGCCCTCGAACTCGGCATCAACCACATCGAGACCGCCCGTGGCTATGGCACATCGGAAATGCAACTCGGCTGGGTGCTGCCGAAAATCCCGCGCGAAAAACTCATCGTGCAGACCAAGGTGGCACCTTTTGAAAATCCCGCGGAGTTTCTATCCACGTTCAACAAGTCGATGGATTACTTGCAGCTCGATCACGTTGATCTGCTCTCGATCCACGGCATCAACAATCGTGAACTCTACGATCAAACCCTCCGCCGCGGGGGATGTCTTGAAGTGGCCCGGCAGTTGCAGAAAGAAGGGCGCTGCAATCACATCGGATTTTCCACCCACGCCGGAGTGGACGTCATCCAGGATGCCATCAACACGGGTGAATTCGATTATGTAAATCTCCACTGGTATTGGGTCAACCACCACAACTGGCCAGCCGTTCTCGATGCCACACGCCAGGACATGGGTGTATTCATCATCAGCCCGAACGACAAGGGTGGGAAATTGTATGAACCGCCCACCAAACTCGTCGAGTTATGTGATCCGCTTTCACCGATGGTTTTCAATGACCTCTACTGCCTGCTTCGCCCCGAAGTGCATACACTCAGCATTGGAGCTTCCAAGCCTTCCGATTTCGATGAACATGTCAAAGCCGTCGGCCTGCTCGATCAGGCGGCAACCCTCGTTCCGCCCATCGATGCGCGTCTTCGCGCCGCCATGGATCGCAAGCTCGGAACGGAGTGGATGGCAACCTGGGAAACCGGCATTCCCGAATGGGAACAGGTGCCGGGCAGCATCAATATCTGGGAAATCCTCCGATTGTGGAATTATGCCAAATCGCTCGACATGGTGGAGTTCGCCAAGATGCGCTATAATCTGTTAGGAAATGGCGGCCACTGGTTTCCCGGAATCAACGCAGCAAGACTTGCAGAACACGATCTCACACCCTGCCTTGCTGGAAGTCCTTTCAAGGATCAAGTCATCCTAATCCTCACCGAGGCCCATCAGATGCTTGCGGGAGAGGAACGCAAACGCCTCAGCAGCACCTAAAGAAATCCGCGGGCATATCAATGCGGTTCGGGATCACCCGCGCCTTCCTCGATGGGGAGCACCGGTTGGCCCGCCATGTTTTTCTGAATCACCTTGAATTGATCGATCAGGAAAAGGGGTTTCGCACTTTCCGCAGCGAGTTCGTTCAGGCGTTTTTGCATGGCTGCAACCTTGTCTGGATGGGCTTCCGCGAGGTTCTTGGTTTCCGAAGGATCTTCCGACAAATGATAAAGATCCACACTCGAAGGAAGCATGCTGCGCCAAATCAGTTTCCAATCTCCTTGTCGCAGCGCGCCCCGGAAGGGCTCCACGTTATAAACCATCTCAACTCGAGGGGAATCATCTCCCTTGGCGATTGTTTTCCAAACATCAAGCCCGTCGAGCGGCTTGCAGTCTTGGGTGGAGGCCTTTGCAAGAGCGGTGAACGTCGCGAAAAGATCCGTCACGTGAATAATTCCATCCTCATCCCGAGCTTCGATTTGCCCCGGCCAATTGGCAAAGGCGCAAACGCGGGTGCCGCCCTCGAACAGTGATCCCTTGCCATCCCGATAAGGACCGTTGTCACAAGGGATCCGGATTTTGGAAACATCCGCCATCACACCGGCAAACATCGGATTCTTCGTGCCGCCATTGTCACTGTGAAAGACCACAAGCGAGTTCTTGCGCATCCCCCGCCGATCCAGCGCGGCGATCACACGGCCGATTTCCTCGTCGAGACAGGCAACCATCGCGGCATACACGCGGCGGGTTGGATCCGCTATGGCAGTGAAGCGTTTGATATACTCTTCCGGTGCCTGATACGGCGTGTGGGGAGCATTGAAAGCAAGATATAGGTAGAGAGGAGTGGCAGGATCGTGGTTTCCGATGAGACGCTCCGCATCTTTGCCCAGGAGCGTGGTGGTATATCCCTCTTCACGCACCGGTTCATTGTCGCGATACCAGTCGAGAACGCCGTGTTCATCATGGGTGAAATAGTCCAGCTCACCGATCATCGCACCATAGTGGTAGTCGAATCCACGCTGCCGCGGCCACCATTTTTTGTCGGCATGACCGAGGTGCCATTTGCCGATGAGGGCGGTTTTATAACCCGCCGCCTTGAGGCATTCCGGCAGGAGTTTCTCCGAGGTATCCAGACCATAGGCGGAAACAGAAGGAATCACCGCAGTTTGCAATCCATAGCGGAAAGGATAGCGCCCGGTCATGAGGGCCGCCCGGGTGGGCGTGCACATCGGCTGGGCGTAAAATTGGGTCAATCGCGCGCCCCCTTTTGCCAGGGCATCCAGATTCGGTGTGGGGATGTCCTTGCAGCCGTTGAATCCCACGTCGCTCCAACCAAGATCGTCCGCCACGATGTGGATGATGTGGGGTTTGGGCGGTGTTTCCGCCGCCACGACAGTCGAGGAGGCGATTCCGAAGGTGCCAAGAAGAAAGCTGAAGATGAATATCTGTTTCATGCGAATGGGATGTTTGTGATTGGATTCTTAGCATGATCCGGTAGTCATCCGCTATCCATTTTGCGCACTGACTGATGTGAATCCCCCCCCATCCACCATCCCGCCACTCAGGCGGCTTGTCCATCGGCTCGAAGGTCCCGAGGAATTCGCGATTGCTGTCTCGGGCGGCAGTCTCAAGGCGGACTTTCTCGCGCCACGGGAAGCGGCCACCCATGTCGAGCAGTATCAAACTGCGGCTTGGGCCTTCGATTTTCACGAAGCGCAAGTGAAGGCCCGGATCCGCTGCGAACTCCCAACGGGATGGGGGTCGCTGGGACTGATGCGGGGAGCGTCCAACTCTTCCTGGTATGGTCGCGAGGTGGGCAGCGGAGTGCTGGTTTGCACTCCACCCGGAGAAATGATCGATGGCTGGATCGCGCCGGGCTTTGCCTGTCTCTCGATCGCTGTTCCTGCAACCGTCTGGGAGGAGACCCGCGAACTCGCTGGCTTGGACAGAAACGGAACCATCGGTGCAAGCGTGCACTTTCTGGGCGAGGAGACTTTTCTCGGCATAGAAGCCCGCATCCGGGACTTGAGGACACTGTTGGAGAGGGCGGTGATCGATCCACAATGGATGACGGTCTCAAATGCCACCGCGATGGAATTTTCGAGAGACTTGCTGACCTTTGCATGGTCGGAATCCGGATCGGTCCGCCCCTGCCGCGACTCGCAGCGCAACCGAACCCGCTTGGCCAGACGCGCCGAAGATTGGATGCGTGCCCACCTTGGCGAATCCATCACCATCCCGGAGCTTTGCCGGGCGCTTGGAGTGAGCAGACGTGAAATAGAATACGCCTTCCGTCTCATCCACGACGAGAGTCCAAGAGACTATCTTCAAGCACTTCGTTTGAACGCGATCCGCCGCGCGCTCATTTGCGGCAGATCCGATCAGTCGATCAGCCACCTCGCCCTGGCCAATGGAGTCAGCCATCTCAGCCGCTTCGCTGCAAACTATCGCCGGATGTTCGGTGAGTATCCGACCGAAACCCGGAAGGCCTAAATCTTTGCATCATCATCCAATCAGAATGACCGACTCGAAGGGCATTTCGCTGACATTCACTGAAAACTGACCTTCCTCGCCAATCCATGTTTTCCCTGATGGCAACGGTGGAGTGACCCATAAACCTCCTGCGGGAAGGCTTAGAGATCCACCGATCTTCAAGCGCATTTCCTGTCCATCGGATGAGATATGAAAATCCAGTGACCCGAAACGTGTGGGCAGATTCTTCACCGTGAAGCCCCCCTCGTTGCCGATCCACTCCCATGGCATGCCGGAAGCGAGCACCAATGAATCATCTGCTTCACGTTCGCTCGCCACCATCGAAGCCACGGCCAGCAAATACTCCGCGGCGATCCAGGTATGCGGAACGTCGCCGAGATGACCTGGCGAGCGCGGGTCTTTCCACGTGATTTCCGGCCATTGGTTCCATTCACGAGGCCGGCGGTCGGATAGGAAGAAGTTCAACAATTCATTCGCTTCCGCTCGTTTCCCCAATCTCACAAAGGCTCCGATGATGCGGATTTCATAGGCGGTGTAGTTGTTCCAAACCATATTGCCACCATGCTTGCGGCGGAATCCTTCGAGATAGGTGTCGAGCATCGCATGCAATGGACCTTGGGGAAGCAAGTCAGCAAAATCGAGTTGGGCAATGGCATTCGAGGTGGCCGTCGGATCGAAGTCCGCCCATTCCACAGAACCGGGGATATAACTTAACTGTTTGTCGGCAATCACCTTGTCGATCGACTTCAAAAGATCCGCCTCAAAGTCCGCCGCCGCGTTCGCCCATCGACTGGACTCTTCCGTAAAACCCAACGCCGCGCCGAGATCCGCCGCCGCTTGCAATCCGCGCACGCCCCAGAAATCGTCCCAATAGGAATGCACCGGATGCGCGAGATAGCCTTCATGGCTTGCCGACTCTGGTAACAGCCCATAACAAGCCGCGTTTTCGCCGCTTCGATAGGCTTCGGTGAGGCGCTGGCTGCGCAGTGAAATCAGATACTCCGCCGCCTTGCGAGCCTTCGGATACATGCGGCGTGAGAAGGCAAGATCTCCATCGTTTCTCAACACCTCGCGCAGTCCCCAAAGGAATTGGCCGTGGCTGTCGTGTTCGACAAGCCAGTCCACTCCATCGCGATCCACCACACAGGGGATGAAACCATCCTTGCGTTGGAATTTGGCATACCAGGTCAGGAAGATGCGCAATGCATCCGGCAGTCCTGCCTTGGCAAGGGCCGCGCCCATGATGACGCAGTCTCTCACCCAGGAACGGGTATATCTTCGCGGTCCAGGTTGAATGGCGGGGCCATCGCGGTTGATGAGAATGTGGCCGGCCGCAGTGCGCCAAGCATCGAAGACCGATTGTGCGCAGGCGGGAACCTGCCACTGCACATCTCCCAAGGTATTGCGCCAACGGGAAATAGCACCACTTCTAGAGCCCTTGCTCGCTTCAGAGAAAAAAGGAAACGAAACCGTCACATCAAGCGTGGATTTCCCAGATGGGATTTCCCATTGCATGACTCCGGAGGCAAGGCCGCTGGGATCATGAGTGGATTCGGAAGGTGGCATATTCATTTCTGCTAGATATGCCATCACTCCGCCTTCTTCGAAAGAACAGGTTCCCATTTCTTTTGGACATGGAGAAGCCAAGACACGACGCCCTTCAACGATCATGCCATCGGCGGTGCAACTCATTTCATGAATCGGACTGCGCCCTCCCAGATTGCGGAAAGCCTGCCAGGGCGGATTCACCTGGAAGGGACGCACTGCCACACAAAGGCGGGCAGGCATCCTCGACTTCAATCGATACGTTACATGCAATGTGAGATTCCCCAGACGACCATCCACCCAGGGTAGGATTTCCAGGCTGAAATCCTTTCCGTGCCATGTCACTGATGGAACGGGCGAACCGCCTGCTTCCAGTGCGAGCAACTTCTCCACCTCATTCCAAGTTATCAGGCCATTTTCTGTTAGAATGAACGGTTCCAGCGAGAAACCCGCTTCATCGGTTTCCACCATGCCTTCCTCATTAATCAAACCTCGCCGTTTGCCAAGGGGACTGCCGATGGGAGTCCAGTAGGATTGTTCCCGATGCCAATAACGCGGAAACCATCCCCGGGGGAAATCAGCCGCCACGTTGTGAATGAATTCGTTGGGTGTGGAGGAGAAGGCATCCGGTTTCAACTCCAGTTCCTGAATGGCGGCGCAATGGGAGTGATCAAAACGGAGCCTCAAATAACGAGCGTCCGAATGCGGTGTTGAGAGATGAGTGATCGGTCCGAGGGTCCTTTGGCTCCGATGCAAGAGGCTCCAGTCCACCCCATCCCGAGACATCTCGACCTGATAACTCCGCGCGGACAAACCCTCCGGCCATTTGATCACCAGACCACCGAATCTAACAACTCTCCCGAAGTCCACCGACCAAAACGGTTGCGGATCCTCCTCTCCAGCCCTCCACCCCCCACCCTGCATCACTCCATGTGGGGGAAATGCGGCGTGATGACTGGAAGCCTCGAACGCAAAGGGAGGCTTTGCCGTTTCGTCGTCGAGTGATGGCATGGCCAATTCCAGCCACCCTGAACCTCCAGGGCCAGCGGCAACCACCAACTCGACAGCTCCCACATTGGAAGCGGCCCCGCCACCGGCAGGCCCCCAGGCGAATGGCAGGTCCCGCTCGGTGAAGCCAAGCCCTTCCCAATCCTTGGGCATGCTGAAATCCTGCTTCAGGTGCCGCCACACATTGGTGCCCCCCGGATCGGCGACCTTGAACTCAAAATGATTCGGTGGACCGTCTCCGCGGAGGTCGAAGCGAATGCGGAACGTTTGTGGAAGCGTTAGTGTTACAACACGGCGGATGACCACAAATCCACCACCACCATGGAAATCGTAATCGAGCCGAAGGCCAGCTTTCCCGGGCATTTTGCTGAGGGTTCCCTGTGCCTGACCGGATGCGAATACCTGCCACGCGGTGGGATCGTCGAAGAGGGTGGAAAAGGAAAAATCACTCATGGGTTTGTTCGGCGTCGATGCTACCAGCAGCCCAACGCGATGCGAGAACGGATTTGAGAGACCACCAGTGATAATCATTGGCCCTGGAAACCGTAGATTCCAGCCAGTGAAGCTTTGCCTATTTCCCACCCTCCCAGCGATCGCGTTGATATCATCCATCACAGCGAACATCGTCCATGCCGCTCCTGAAGTGAGGCTGGACGGAAAAACCCCCGCCGAGCGCGGGGCATCCATGGTGAAGTTTGTGGCGGGAGAGAAACCCAAGGATGAAAAATATCCAAAAGCCGCCGCGCCTTGTTATGCGGCGCGCTTGGTGCTCAATGTGGACACTGCTTATGCATTGGCGAAACTTCATGAAGCTGCGAACTATCAACTCGCCAAAGGGCGGGACCGGATTGCGAAACAAGCGGCATACGATGCGGCTCCGGACAAGAGCAAGTTGAAGAAACCCGGCGCGGCTCTTGACCCCTTCGACAAGGCGGCGCTGGTGAACACCTATTTTCTCGGCAAGGACAAGATCCCACTGGCCACCGCCCACAAGATCCGCGATTACGTGGCGCTTTACAATGATCACAAGCAACTCACCGGCTATGCCCGCGGTGCATGGAATTACAAACTGATGATGGATGCCTCCGGATTCCTTGCAGCCGAAGAATGGCCCGAGATTGTTGATCGTGCGGGTCAGAATGCGGCGCAGATCAGGGAAGCCACCAAGGCGAGGTTGTTCGCCGGATTCGATGAAATCACCACGCGGAATTTCAGTGAATACGGAGCCACGATTTACAATGGTGTGAATCTATCCGCCATCCGCATGCTGGTGGAATATGCGAAAGATCCCGAGATGCGCAAACGGGCAACCTTGACCCTCGATGCCATGTTTTTGGACATCGCCTGCACTTGGAACCAAGGTTACAACATCGGCACGGCATCGCGGGCCAAGTATTGGTATTCGACCGATACCGGCATCGAAAGCATGGCCTCCACCGCAGCGGCAGCGTGGGTGTATTTCGGCGCTCCTCGATCCATCGCAGCAGCCGGGGTCGGCTATGGTCACGCGGTCTGGATGGCGACTCCGGGACGCTATCAAGTGCCAGCACCCATTGTCAGAGTAGCCAACGAACGGAGTCGTCCATTTCTTCACCGATCCTACATCGCGGGGATGGGCAAAGCCAATGTCCACCGCATGACATGGCATAGCAATAACTACAGCCTTTGCAGCCAATGGGACCAACCGGGCGATCCTACCTCCGGTCTCTACAAGGAATCCCGCCGCCACATGCTCAAGTGGGTCTCACCGAAAGCTTCATCGACCTTTGTCGTCTGCATGGAGAATCCCTATCGCCCGTATGCCTTGCAAGAGAAGCGAGCGAACACCTTGGGTTATGGAGAAAATGGTTTCAGCCAATACATGCAGCACGAAGGAACCCTGCTCGGGCTCTATGCGGTGCCGGCAACGGTGAAAGTGAGAAACCATGTTTTCGAATATCCCTATTACAAACTTTACGCCCCTTTTCCCACCACCGGCAGCATCGTCAAGCGCATCGAAAAGGATGGCTGGGTGTTTTGTCACAACGGTTCGATGTTGATGGGATTCCACAGCATCAAACCCTGCAAATGGGGCAAGAAATGGGGCCAACATGAAATGCTCTGGTGCGAGGCCCGCCGGAATGGATGGATTCTGGAGACTTCAGAGCTCAAGCCCTTCGCCGGTGGTGGCGTGGATGCGGAGTTGGATCGCTTTGCAGCAGCCGTGATCGCGAAAACCAACATCGATGCCACGGGAGTGGATGCTGTGATTCCCGTCATGAAATATCGCACCCTAACGGGCAAGCTGATGGAGTTCCGTTGGCAACCGCACAAGGAAGCGTATGCCGACCACCTCAAGGTGGATGGCACCGCGCTGACATTTCCGACTGAGTTTTTGCACCGCAATCCGATGGTCTATCAAAAAACAGGCGGCCCTTTGTTGATCCAGGCGGGCGGCAGGCGGCTCACCTATGACTTTGCGAAATGGACCAGAACCGAAACCAAAGGAACCGGACCTTGAGATTTGACTATCAACACAAAAAAGGCGGTGTGACTCGCACACCGCCTTGGAAATCATGGATGGAATCGCAGCGCTTTATTCGCCCTTCTTCTCTTCCTTCGCAGCATCTGACTTTTCCTCATCCAGCGGCGGAACAGCGATCGGGGGCGTTACCGCTTCGATCGGCTTGGTCGTGGCGGATACTGGCGGTGAAGTGACACTCACGGGAGGCGTGGTAGCAGAGATAGGAGGAGTGGCGGCGGAAGCCCCCGGAGGCGAGGCAATGAGGCCACCAGGAAGTTGTTGCACCGAACCAGAACCCGCATCCGCAGCAGGCGGCGGGGTTGCCTTGGTGATGAGGGCATCGCGCTCCTTCAAGAGCGACTCAACCGTTGTTTTGGCCACTTCGAAACTGCGTCCGGCAAGTTTCTTTTCCTTATCCAGTTTTTCGGTGAGTGATTTCAGGCGGTCGGCAAAGGCGGTATCCTTGGTCTTTGCATCTTCAGGCTTCTCGCCTTCCTCCTTCTTGCGCTCTTTGGGAAGTTCGGCTGCGACGGCGACCGTCATCAGCAGTTTGTTTTCGTCACCCTTCACCGGAGTGATTCCGATAGTATATTTGAAGCCCTCGAAGGTCTCAATGACAGCGGTGCGCTTGCCAGCGGCATCTTCCTTTTCAGAGACCTTGTCCTTGGTGACCACATCATCGAAGCGGGCATAAGTAAACAAGGACTTGAGAGGAGTGGTGGCAGCCGAGTCGAGCACCTCTGCGCCGCTGGCGCCTTCGAGCTTGAATTCCGCTTCCTCACCATCGCGGGTGAGTTTCCATGCGACCTCATCCTTGCCTTTTTGGCTGAGACTGATGGTTTTGATCTTTTCGGGACTAATGAAATACTCATTCAGCCAGCGCGGGACCTCTGCGGTGACCGATGGGAACATCTCGCTGATGGCATAGAACCCGGACTCATCCGCATGATTGCGGATATATCGCCCGACTGACGATGCGCCTCCCATTGGGCCCTGATCCGCTCCGCTTTCAATGTTTTTCCCGAGTGAAACCTTGGCGATCTCCTTGCCGGATGCATCCTTGAAGGTGGCAGTGAGGCCACGGTCTTCAGCACTGGAGGCGGATTCATCCATCCCGAAACGAGGAGCGAACGATGGCCCCGCTTCCATGCCGCGGGTCACTTCGAGTTCAGTAAGAGTCCGGAGGAAATCATTCACATAACTCGTGTTTGCGGGATAGTCATCGCGCTGGGTGACGGTCCACTTGCCATCCTTCTTGGCGAGGGTGACGGCTGCGGCAGCTCCCTGGATCTCGACCGTCGAGACATCAGCAGCCGGGAATGAATCAAAGAGTGTCTGCCCCGGCGCGCGGTTGGTGGCGCTCTTGGTGGTATCCTTTTGTGTGAGCTTCACGCCCGCCACGGTGGCACCGAGGGCGAGGGCGATGATCCAGAGGATGATAACCTGACGTTTGTTCATGGTTGTTAAGATTAAAGTTGGAAGTTAAAGGATTGGATTACCGGGCGCGGGTGGAGCGGCGGCGCTGAATGAAGAGGCCGAAGCCTACGAGGATGACCAGCAAGGGCATGAGCGCGACATTGAGCAAGGTGATCTTGCCAGCCAGCTTGTCTTTCTGGCGGCGCAGGTCCTTTTGTTGCTCACGGATCAGCTTGGAGTATTCCACCTGCTCCTTGCGCAGCTTGCGGATTTCCGCCTCCTGCTCGGGAGAAAGGCTCAACTCATTGCCGCGGGATTTTTGCGATTGGAGATCGCTCAATTTTTGCTGGGCGGCGGTTTGCTTTTCCTGGAACTCGGCAATCTTGGTGCCGACCTTCTCATTGAACTTGGCTTCCATTTCCTGAACCACCGTGAAGGGACGGCGGATCGCGGAGCGGGAACGGGAACCGATGAGGTGCTTGGAGCCCACCGCCTGGTCCATCAGGTTGAAAAGCAGGGAAGCATTGCCATTGACCGGCGATGCCATTTGCATGCCACCGAAGTTCTGCACGTTGTATGCAAAGCGGTCGTAGAACGCATCCACATCGGCAATCAGGAAAACATTGCCGGCAGTGCTGCCCTCTTTGAGATAACTCGGCTTGGCTTCCTCTTTCTTTTCCTCGCCTTCTTTCTTTTCTCCATCGGGTTTGGCTTCGTCTTCCTTCTTCTCACCGGGTTTGCCATCCGGGAAGGCGGTCTTGAAAGTGCCTGTGATGTGGGTGACCAAATCATAACTTGTTCCCGAGGAGCGGAAACTGGTGGTCAGTGAGGGATCGAGCCGCGATGCGAGCATCGAATCCACAAAACCCGCACCGGTGGTGGAGCTTAGCAATGCATTCGCGGAAACTCCGCCACCGCCGGTGCGGGTAACGGCTCCGGGGAGGAAAAGGGTCACGGACTCGAGGTCCTTGGTGATCACGTTATCCTGTTGAGGCATGGTTTTCTTGGTCATCGTCAACACGGCAAGTCCAAGTTGATCGCCAGAGAGCCGTGTGGCGAACGCCGGATCGGCGAGCACCTTGTTGGACTCAAACGAAACACCCCATGCGGAGAGGAGAGTTGGGAGTGTGGAACTGGTGGGAGTGCCGGGCATGCCCATCATCGGATTGCCACCGCCAGTCATCTGAGCAGCCACGGAGAATGCATCGAGGCAGGCCACCACAGTGCCGCCACCGAGCAGGTATTGATCCACCGCAAACTCAGCTTCGGGAGTGATGCCGGCGGGGTGGAACAACAGGAGAACCTTGATATCCTTGGGATCGAGCGTTGGATTTTCCATCGGCACATCCACGAGGTCGAACGACTGCTTGAGTTGCTGATAGATCACCCAAGGCTGGCTTGGAGGCTGTCCGGGCATCTGAGCGGGGCCACCCTTCAGTTCAAGAGCGGACATGATGCCGATTTTCGGTTTGGTGGGCGTGCTGACTTCCGCGATGGCTTTGGACAAATGATATTCGAGCATCGTTTCATCCCGCGGGTCGAGGAAGGGAATCACGCTGGTTTTATCCAAGCAGGAAACCGCAAGACCGAAGTATAGGTTCTGGTCATCCATGCGCTGGCCATTGATGCCATCGAGGTTGGCTGAATCTTCGGCATCCGTGTCAGGCTGTGGATCGAGGTTTTCGATCCTCAGCTTATCCTTGGAAAGCGAGGCGTATTCCTTGAGCAAGTCATCCACGCGGCGCATGTGGAGTTTTAACTCCTCCGGCATGTAGTCGGTGTTGCGCGAGGCATAATAACGAATGACCACCGGTGTATCGAGTTCGCCGAGGATGGACTTGGTTCCATCCGAGAGGGTGTGGATCTGTTTCTCGGTGAAGTCAGCACCGCGGTTGCCGATGGGAGTGAGCGAGACAAGCCAGTTCGCGAGCACAGCGATGGCGACGAGTGCGGCGACTCCGAACGCCGCGCGGGTGACGGGATGGGTGATTTTCATAGGTAAATGCTGAGAGTCTGAGATTTTGAAATTCTGCGATGATGGATGCCGAAGACTGCAATGAAAGAGCCGGAACGATGATATCAGCGTCTCTGCATTTCAGTATTTCAGCGTTTGTTGGTTCAGGCCCGTTTCGCTGAGAGAATGGCGCTGGTGCCCAACAGGCAGACCGTGATGAAGGATCCGAACCAAACAAGATCCTGAAGACGGAACAGGCCACGATTCAATGAGCGGAAGTGCTCCCAAACCCCGATTGAGGTAACCGCCTCGACCACTCCGGGAGACGCTGCCTTGCCAAGTTCGCGGGTGAAATCATCATAACCGCAAAGCACCATTGTCACACAGACCGCCACCGAAACAATCAGGCAGACCACTTGGTCGCGAGTGCAGGCAGATATCAGCATGGTGATCGCGAGGAAGGTGCAGCAAACGAGGAAGCTGCCGATGTAGCCAGAGAAGATCGCGCCGTTATCAGGATCACCCAGATAATTCACCGTGATCAGGATCGGAAAGGTGAGCACGAGTGCTGCCAGCCATACGGTGGCAGCGGCGAAGAACTTGCCAATGATGGCGCTCCAGGTGGAAAGCGGGAAAGTGCCTAACAGTTCGATCGTTCCGGTCCTTTGTTCATCGGCCCAGAGCTTCATGCCAACGGCAGGTGCAAGCAACATGAAGATCCACGGGTGCCAGAAGAAGAAAGTCCATTCAAGTGAGGCATCCCCCACCCGCATGAAATTTCCAAAACTGAAAGTTAGCCCCATGGACAGGGCGAGGAAGATGACAATAATGGCATAGGCGGTTGGCTGTGCGAAATAGCTCGTCAGCTCGCGTTTGTAGATGGTTAGGGAAGTCATTGAGAAACAGGGAGTTTAGATTTCAGAAGGGAAAAGAAGCACAAAGGGGCCTCTTCTCTTGGGTCTTGTATCTTGAAGTCTTGCGTCTTACGCGGCGGCTTCAGTGTCTCGGGTGGTGAGTTTGCGGAACAAGTCGGTGAGGGACCCGGTGCCCGACTGCTCGATGAGGTCGGCGGGGGTTCCATCGGCGACGATCCGGCCGCGGTCCACGATGACCGCTCTCGAACAGGCGGCTTCCACTTCCTCAAGGATGTGTGTGGAGAACAGGATGGCCTTCGTCTGTCCGAGGCGCTTGATGAGTTGCCGGACTTCGTGTTTTTGATTCGGGTCCAGACCGTCGGTAGGCTCGTCGAGAATCAGGACTTCCGGGTCATGCAAAAGCGACTGGGCCAGGCAGGTGCGGTGGCGGTAGCCTTTTGAGAGAGTATCGATCGATTGGCGGGCGACGCTGGTGAGGAAGCAGGTCTCGATGGCGCGCTCCACGGCGTCATTTTTGGCTGATCCGGAAAGCCCTCGGATGCTGGCGCAGAATTTCAGGAAGCCGACCACCGTCATGTCCTGATAGAGCGGCGCGGATTCCGGAAGGTATCCCACCTTGGTTTTGGCGTCCTTGGGATTGTCGGTGATGGAAATGCCGCAGACTTTGGCATCCCCGGAGGTGGGCGGCAGGAAACCGGTGATCATCCGCATGGTGGTGGATTTTCCGGCACCGTTAGGCCCCAGGAACCCGAGGACTTCACCCTTTTTCACGGTGAACGAGAGATTGTCCACGGCGCGCTTGGATCCGAACTGTTTGGTGAGACTTTCGACTTCGATCATGGGTAGTGGAATGAGTTTGTCGGCACTGGGCCGCGCGCGATGAGCGCCGCCGCGGAGAGTTCTTGTTTGAAAAAATGACTCAAGGCAAATCAGTGGGATTTTTCCCCTCGCGGCGGCAGTCTCATCCGGCTTGCCACAGGCCGTGGAATGTGGCTGCTTTTCTCAAGCATGCCCACCATCCAAATTCCCGAGCGCTGCGGCGTCATGCTGCTGCCGGACTGCACGTTGTTTCCCCATGGCGGGCTGCCATTGTATATTTTCGAGCCTCGTTACCGCAAGATGCTCGACGATGCGCTTGAGGGTGATTGTTTCTTCGCTGTGGCCCGCCTCACCGGAAATGAACGGGTGCTGGCGGAATCGGTGGCACCAGTGGGCACCATCGGCCTCGTTCGCGCTTCGCGGGAGCAGCAGGACGGCACCTCACAACTCCTGTTGCACGGCGTGATGCGGGTGCGTTTCACCCGCTGGTTGACCGACGAGTCCTATCCCTGTGCGAACATTGAGCCGGTCATCTCCATCTTTTCCCCAGAAAATCAGGCTGTAGCCGCGATGAAAACGCTTCGTGGAGCGGTGGAGGACGCCATCCGCCCCTTGCCAGAGGAGGTGCAGACCGGGGTATTCGCCCTTCTGGATCGCGCGGAAGACCCCGGACTGATGACGGATATCGTCTGCCAGCAATTCATTCACGAGCCCGACCTCCGCCAGCAACTCCTCGAAATGGAGTCCGTCGCCAGCCGTATTCCGGTGATTTGCGAATACCTCCGCAAGGCGAGCGCCGGGGCGGATGGTTAGAGAATCGGGGAGGTGACGGATTTGTTGCCAAAAGGCATGCAAGAATCCGGAGACAATCGGTTTCGGTGACAGAGGAAGTGCTTGGGACTTCCTGAAGATCATGAAAATTGATATAGTCACTGACACATACGCTCCTGACATCAACGGCGTGGCAATGACGCTCGGAAGACTGGCCGACGGCATGCGTTCCCGCGGGCACCATGTGCACGTCATTCATACCGGGGCGACGGCGGGCTCCCACGAAACCTGCGCCGCCTCGATTCCCCTCCCCGGCTACCACGAGGTGAGGGTCGGCTTGCCCAAGCCGATCAAGCTCAAGGCGCGGTGGCGCATGGAACGGCCGGATGCGGTCTATGTGGCGACAGAGAGCCCCTTGGGAAAATCAGCCCTCAAGGCGGCCAACGCGCTGGGAATCCCGGTTGCGACCGGTTTCCATACCAATTTCCACCAGTATCTCGAACCCTATGGCATGGGCATGCTCCATCCAGTGGCGATGGCATATCTCCGGAACTTCCATCAACGCGCCCACTGCACTCTCACCCCATCCAGCGATGTGGTGGAGCGTCTGTCCGCTGAGGGCTTTGAACGGGTCTATCTGTTAGGACGAGGCGTCGATACCACCTTGTTTGATCCGTCGAAACGCTGCGAAACCCTGCGTGCATCGTGGGGGGCAAGGTCCGCCACTCCGGTGGCCATCATGGTGGGGAGGGTGGCCCCGGAAAAGAATTTCGACTTGGCCATGACTTGCTTCGAGCAAATGCGGAGGGCCTACCCCGACCTGCAATGCGTGGTGGTGGGCGATGGACCGCTCCGCGCGAAACTAACGGCAAGCTACCCGTGGGTGCACTTCACCGGAGTCAAAACCGGTGAGGATCTGGCGATCCACTATGCATCGGCGGATGTCATGATTTTCCCGAGTGAGACCGAGACCTTCGGCAATGTGTTGTTGGAAGGCATGGCAAGCGGGTTGGTGACGGTGAGTTATGACTATGCGGCATCGGCACTTCACGTGAGATCCGGATGGAACGGCCTCAAGGCCCCCTTGTCGGATGCGGGCCAGTTCCTGCGTTTGGCCATGGAGGCCGCTGCCATGCGACCCGGACACATTGTGCGTGTGCAGGCACGGGAAACCTCGGAATCCATCGGCTGGGATCAGGTCGTTGCCGAATTTGAAAGACGCCTTGCCGAGATATCCCAACCACCCGTTCCCGCGGCGAAGGATGAGGCAAAGAAACGCAAAGCGAAACTAACTTGCCGCACTGTATTTCTATCGGACATCCATCTCGGCACGCCAGACAGCAAAGCGGATGAGGTGGTGGATTTCCTCAAACACCTGCGTTGCAGCAAACTGGTTCTCAACGGAGACATCATCGATGGCTGGGCACTGCGCCGTGGCGGAAAGTGGAATTCACGCCACAGCCGCGTCATCCGCAAGATCATCAAAATGACCGAGCGGGATAAAACCGAAGTCATCTATCTGCGGGGAAATCACGACGAGATCCTTGAGCGCTTCCTACCAATGGCATTCGGTCGCATCCGGCTCGCCAAGGAGCACATTCATGAAACCTTGGATGGAAAACGCTATCTCGTCGTCCACGGCGATGGCTTCGACAGCATTTCCACCAACCACAAGTGGCTCGCCCTCGTGGGCGCGGTCGGTTATGGCTTCCTGCTCAAGGTCAACCGCATCTACAACGGCTACCGTGCATGGCGGGGGAAGGAATATTACTCGATCAGCAAACAGGTGAAAGCACGGGTCAAGTCAGCGGTGAGCTTCGTGGACCGTTACGAGGACCTCCTCCAGGGCCTCGCCCGCCACCGGAAATGCGATGGCATTATCTGCGGCCACATCCACACGCCAGAAGACAAGCAAGTCGGAGAAATCCATTACCTCAACTCGGGAGACTGGGTAGAAAGTCTCACCGCAATCATCGAACACATGGATGGACGGATGGAGTTAATACGTTATGGCGAATTCATCGAAAGCCGCACCGCTCAGCCTTTGCCTTCGACCACTTTGAGCACATCGGCTGCCTGCTCGTCGGTGGATGCGGTGAGATCGCGCCAGACCAGTTTGCCATCCTTGAACAGGAATGCCTGACGCTTGGCAAAGCCCATGGTCTTCGGCACTCCGAAAGCGGAGACCACCGAACTGTCCTCATCGGCGAGCAGATCGAAGGGCAGTTTGTATTTGTCCTTGAACGCCTTCTGGGCCTTCACCTTGTCCGTGCTCACTCCGTAAACCTTGACGCCTTTTTCGGTGAGTTTTGCAAAGGAATCCCGCAAACTGCATGCCTGCTTCGTGCAGCCCGGCGTGTCGGATTTCGGATAGAAATAGACCAGCAGGTATCCGCTCGCACCCGCCTCGTTGAGTTTGATCACCTGGTCATCCTGATTTTTCTGTGAAACCACCGGCACTGTGGCGCCGTCCTCAATCGGTTCGGCAGAGGCATTGGTGGCGAAAACTCCGGTGGCAAGGGCTCCGAGGAGGCGGGTGATCTGGCTCATGGCCGCGAACATCGCCCTGAATTCCCTCTTGGCAAGCATGAGTTTGATCGGAAATTCCCAGTTTCAGGAAATCCTGACCAGCGCCTCACGAAAGGCCTGCACGTATTGCCCGATCAGCGCTTCCGCTCCGGCATGGCAAAAATTCGGCAGTCGGATCAGGCTGCGATTGATGGCCTCGGTGCGCGGAAAGGAAAGCCCGCCGATCTCCGGAAGCACGACATCCGCCGGATAGCGCCCGATGGTTTTCCAGTGACCTTCGGTGAAAAACGGTTGCTGATGCAGCAAGGGATAGCGCGGCAAGCCCACACGACAGCCCATCGCCTGCAAGATCTCGACAAGCCTGCCGACATCCACATCGGAATCGCGATGGCGGATGATGAATTCGAAATAAACCCGCTCCACACCAGCGGTCGGGAGAAAGCAATCGAATCCCATCGATTCAAGTTCCTGGCTCAGCATGACGTGGTTCCGGTTTCTCACTTCATTTTGCTGACTCAGCCTTGCGAGCATGGATCGACCCAAGGCCGCCGACATCGGCGCGATGCGGGTCTTGATGCCGAAACTCGTGGCGGCGAAGCGCATTTCCGGCATGGGCATGCGGATGATGCGGGTGATGTCACCCAGACAGAGGGCGCGTTGATAGAACGCTTCGTTGTCTGTTAGATAAACTCCGCCCTCGCCCGCCGGCACCAGTTTGTCCCCTTGCAGGCTGAATACCGAGATATCTCCCATGCGACCGCAGAGCGTGCCATGCGACGATGCGCCGTGGGCGTGCGAGGCATCTTCGATGATTTTCAGACCGTGGGTTTCCGCAAGCCGGGTGAGTTCTTCCACTTTGCAGGGCAGCCCCCAAAGGTGGACGATGACCATGGCTTTGGTGCGCGGCGTGATGCGACGGGCCGCGTCTTCTGGGTCGAGACCAAGCGTATCCCCTTCGCTTTCGCAGAAAACGGGAACGAGCCCACACCAGATCATTGGCAAGACCGATGCCCAGAAGGTGGCGGTGGGAACCAGCACCTCGTCTCCGGGCTCAAGCCCGAGCGAATGAAAGGCTGCCATCAGGGCGGTGGATCCATTGCAATGCGCGAGGGCGAATCTCCTGGCTGAAAACTCCCTGAAATCCGCTTCCAGTTCCTGAATGACCGGATGGGTGCTGACATTGCCATCCCTCAGGATGCGCAACACGGACGCATCATCTTCGGGAGTGAATGAAGGCCACTTGAGCAGTTCATCCTGCGGCAAGGTCACAAGGGTCGGGATGGGTTCGGTCACCCCTTCATCTTTCACGAATGGTTTCAAACTTCCAGCAGTGGATCATAAATCGTGCGGACCTTATCCGCATAAGCATCCACAATGGATTTGGCATCCGCGTGTGGAGTTTCGAAGACGCGGGCGATTTCCAGAAGCTTGCCCCGCTCCGAGTCATCTTTCCCCAAGCCCATGCGGGGTGTCCACTGGGCGAGGTTGGTGCGGCGGCGGAGGTAGTCTTCAAGCGTGACGCAGAATTCATGATCGCGCGCCCACTCCGGAGTCACGAAGCCATGAACACCGCTTCGCTCCAGGACGGGTTCTATTCGGCTCGGCGGAGTATGCGATGCGGGTAGCCAATCGCGGATCATCGTTGCCACCTGATCGGCCACGTGCAGGCTGGAAGTGAGCTTGCCCCCATAAAGCGAGATGCTCCGCTTTTCGCGGTGGACGACCGATTGATGCCTTCTGGATAGATCGAGAGGATAGACGTTTTTGTGATAACTGACCGGAACCACCAGCGGTCGGATGCCACAACGAATGGAAACCACATCCTCAACTCCGGGTGGGTGGGGAAGGCTGCGTTCGGCTTGATCCATGAGGAACATGATATCTTCCCATGTCGGAGCCAAACCGTCTTCGATGCGCTGAAGATGGGTTTCCGTCGGTCCCCACATCATGACCGGCCCCCATGGCACGTGGGTCAGGACATCGTCCTCGCCATGCATCGGAAATACCTCGGCGGCGGTTTGTCGGCTGGAGTTGGGAAATGTGAGATAAACTCCCTTGCTGAAAACATGTTTGCACGGTGATTGGATTCCCAGAATGGCATTCACCTCATCCGTCCACACGCCAGCCGCGTTGATGACGGCCTTGGTTTGGATGGCATATTCCTTGCCGCTGAGTTGATCCCTAACATAGAGGTTCCATTGGCGGCGATGAGGATCATAATCCGCGGCGATGAGTTTGCAGTGGTTGATGGGAATCGCGTGATCCGTGTCCGCTCCACGGATGCGATCCAGAACAAAGCGGCTGTCGGACTCGCGCAGCATTGCTTCCTGATAGCAGATGGCATCCGGATTCTGAATCCGCGAGGGCCGTTTCAAAGAACAGCCACCCATCAACCAATAAAGATGCAGCAAAGCCGAAACCATGGCCGGGCTGCGGCGTGCCGATGGATGGAATTGATAGTGCAGATCCAGCACGGACAGATCCTCCGGAAAATCTCGCAGGAGCTCTCCGCGTGCCTTGCAGAGTTTGAGGACCGTGGAGAAATCGAGATTCTTCAGATACAAGAGTCCGCCCCACACCAGCATGCCGGAGGCTTGGCTGGTGCCGGAGGCGAAGTCCCCCATGTCGATGAGGGCTGTACGGTGGCCTTGATCCGCGAGTTTGCGGTAGATCGGCGCGCCGGTGATACCGCCGCCAATGACCAGCACGTCCAAGACGCCGCCGTTTGTTAGATTGCGGTAACGTTCCTCCCGTTTTTCCAACATCGGATGGACCGCGCTCACTCGGCTCCAGCCGGAATGAGGCGCACGATGCGGTCCGGTCCGTTGAGGAGGACATAGATGAAACCATCCGGTCCGGTGGCGACGTCCCTCACGCGGCCGATGTTCTTGAGGATGATTTCCTGAGAGACGACTTTCTGGTTTTCGATGCGGATGCGACGGACTTCCTGCTGGGCCAGCGCGCCGGCGAGAACGTCGTTTTTCCATTTCGGGAACTTGTCTCCGGTATAGAAATCCAATCCGCAGGCAGCGATGGATGGAACCCAGTAGGTAAGCGGTTGTTCCATGCCTTCCTTCTCGGTGATGGAAACCATCGGCGTGCCATCATAGTTCATGCCATAAGTGATGACCGGCCATCCGTAGTTGATTCCTTTTTTGATGAGGTTGAGTTCATCGCCACCGCGAGGGCCGTGCTCGGTATCGTAGATCGAGCCATCGCGAGGATCGAGTGCGAGGCCTTGCGGATTGCGGTGGCCGTAGGACCAGATGCTGGGGATGGCGTCCTCTTCCTTTACGAACGGATTGTCCTTCGGCACGCGGCCGTCATCGAACAAGCGGTGGATTTTTCCATGCGGAAACTTCAGGCTCTGCGCTTCCATCATGCCGCCGCGCTCACCGATGACGAAATAGATATATCTTTTGTCGAACACGAAACGCGTGCCGAAGTGCACGCCCGCACCGGAACGGTGTTTGGGGTCTGCGCGGTAGATCCATTCTTCGTCCACCCAGCGGTTGTCCTTGAGTTTTCCACGCACCACCGAAGTCGTGCAGCGGACTTCATCTTTTCCTTTGTCGTTCTTCTCGCGGGTGCCATCCGAGAAACCGAGATAGATCCATCCGTTCTTTTTATAATCCGGATGAATGGCCACTTCCATGAGGCCGCCTTGGCCGTGTTCGATGACCTTCGGCGTTCCTTCGACGGGATCCGGTTCCAGTTCACCGCTCTTCGAGATGATGCGAAGTTTTCCGGACTTTTCGGTGACCAGCTTGCGTCCATCGGGAAGGAATGCGATGGCCCATGGATTCTTGATGCCTTTTTCAACAAGCGTCTCGATGCGGTAATCGTGAAGCTCGGTCTTGGTCACCTTGTCGGGCGAGGGTTTGGGAAACTCCATACCCTTGGTGAGGGTTTGTTTTTCCTTTTCGCGGAGAAAGATGACCAGCGAGCGGATCTGATCGGCGGAAAGAACGCCCTCCCAAGGCGTCATGCCGAGCGGGATATTGCCCTTGGCGATGGACTTGTAGATGTCCGCATCATTGCTGCCGTGTTTCCACTCGCCATCCACCAGCGATCCACCGACGCCGCCTTCGAACTTCGCACCGTGGCAACCGGCGCAATGAGTCGCGTAGATGGCATCGACCTTGGTTTTCTGGGCGGACGCGATGCCGGCGAAGGCGAGGAGCAGGGGAACGATTGCACGCATGGCGGAGAATCTTGGACGTTTTCCGAAAAAGGCAATCCGCGAATGAGGGCCTTGGCGAAATTTCAGAACGCCCATTCCGCGCCCAGCCAGAGCGACCGCGGCGCGGCAAGGGTGCGGATGCCATCGCTACTGAGGCCGGTGGCGATTTCCTCGTTGAGGAGATTTTCCACACGGATTTGATAGATGCCATTGGCGATCTTCCATGAGGCCCCGATGCGGATGCTGGTGTAGTCGGGGATTTCCCGCGTGGCGAGGGCATCGTCGTATTGGGAGGAGCCATACTCGCAACCCGCGAAAACCGAAACCGCATCCGTGGCCCGCCACTCGCTGCTGGCGATGATGCGCAGGTCCGGAGCCTGGGGAAATGGCATGCCTTCCAGCAAGGGCTGGTCGGTGGAGTCCTTGAATTCCGTTTCCGTCCAAAGCGCCTTCAAGCCCAGCGTGACCTCATCGCGTGGCAACCATTCGAGGTTGCCTTCGATGCCGGTGACCACAGCTTCATCCACATTGCGGCGTTGTGATCCGGTGCCGCCAGTGGGCAGGGTCCCGAAGATCGCCGCGATCTCGGTGGGATCGGTGATGGGCACGTTTGCGATCGCATCCGAGATCCAATGATGAAACACGGTCGCGCCCGCAGTGAAATTTTCCACGGGTTTCCATTCCAGTCCTCCTTCGATGCTGACGAAGCGTTCGGGATCGAGATCGGGATTTGCCTCCACCACATCGTTGCGGACGCGGAAGGGACGATGGAGTTCATTGAGGGTCGGCAATCGGAAGGCAGTGCCGGTGGATAGATGGGCCTCCAGGGAATTTGTTAGATCGCGCTTCAGTTCGATCGAAGCGGAAGGCTCCAAGCCATCGCGATCGTCCGGAAAATCCGTGCGAAGCGGAGAACCATCGGCAAGCGCGGTCTCGATGCGATGTGCATCACTCAACTCCCATGCATCCAGTCTCACACTTCCATCGAGGCGTGTTGAGTCATCGATTTTCCATCCCGCAGCGCCGAAAATTCCGAAGAATGCCTGATCCCCACCGGCGATGCGGCGACGGAATCCTCCGGCATCTTCGCGGGTTTCTCCGGTCACGATGCGTGTGTCCACGCCGGTCGTCGCCGACCATGCATCGCCGTCGTCCCAGCGCAGAGTGAAAGCCCCGCCCGTGCCGCGACCGGGCACATCGAATTGATCCAACGCGAGAGTTTCCGTGCTGCGATCATCGCTCACCGAGCTGAAGACCGATTCAAACTCGCGCCGCTGGTGCCATGCGATCGCCTGCCATGAGGTGTCGCCATTCTCGGAAGTAATGCGCAATGACAGATCGATGGCTTCGGTGGAATTTCCTGTTAGAGGTGTTCCGTTGCCGCGGTCTTCGGTGTAATAGGAAACTGCGGGCTCGATGCTGAGACCCTGCACGGGAATCCATGCACCCTTGAGGTTGGCGCCCCACAAGTCGGTGTCGAGTTTGCGATCGATGGCACCGCGTTGTGTGGGACTAACGGCATAGAAACCATCCGTGTGCAGGCCGAATGCGGAGAAGGAAACCGAGCGGCTTTTTTCCTCATTGGTGAGTTGGTGATAGGTGGACCCGCTGAAGGTGCCCTGGCTGCCGCCACCGAGCTTGAGTTCGTGATGATTCTCGAATGGCTCGCGCCCATTCATCTGGATCACTCCGGCCGGGCTCTGGTTTCCCCAAACGGCGGATTGGGATGAGGGGACGATGCGGATGGAGTCCAATAATGCGGCATCATAACGCGCCCAATACACCCAGCCACCGAAGGGATCGTTCTGCGGAATGCCATCTAACAAAACCAACGTGCGCGATGCGGCGGTGGCTCCGGTGTTGCGCAGGCTGACTCCAGCGGAGGTGGGATTTCCAAACAGCGAGCTTTGCCTGCGATAAAGCGAAAACGACGGCTCGCGCGCCAACATCTCGTCGATCGTGCGGGGCGATTCGTTCTGAATCACCTCGCGATCCCACTCGGCAAGCGCGGTTCCGGGTGAAGTTTGCCGATCCGCGAGGACCACCATTTCCGGCAGCAGTTCCACCGATTGCCCGAAGGCGGGTAAAGAGGCAAGAACTGTCAGGGTGATGGGGATCCTCATGAAAATGATATCAGCTTTTGTTAGGGTCGGCACTCTTGTCGTGGAATGCAATGGCGAAAATGATGACGATGGCTGCAGCCATGCCCGCAGGGAAGAGCCAGTAGTTTTTCCAGTCCGTCATGGCGGTGGCAAGGATCGTCGGATCAACCCCATCCGGGAGACCCTTGCCAAACATGCCGATGAGGCTGTCGATGAAGCTGGCAGGAGCGGCATCCCCGGAGCGGAGCTTGAGTTCGTCCATCAGGGGTTGGTGCCCTGCGGGTGCGGCCCCGTAAGCGCCCAGAGTGTTGGGCAAGGCGATGGTGGTGAAGGGAAAATTTCCTCCGAAAGCCATGCGGAAGCCGAAGAACATGCCGAGTCCCTGAGTGAGGAAAACGAGCAGGGACTGAGCCTGGCCGCGGATCTCGGCGGGGGCCTTTTTGTCAGTGTAAATGAAGCCGGTGACAAAGAAGAAATCATAACAAATACCATGCAGGGCCACTCCGAGCAGGAGCATCCATGCGGTTTGGTCGGGCGCGCCAAAAGCGAACAACAGATATCTCCCAACCCAGCACAACATGCCGATTAGCAACATCATTTTCACACCCAGTCTGCGGAAGAAAAACGGGATGAGCAGCATGAAGATGATTTCCGACATCTGACCGAGTGCCATCGTGGAGGCGGCTTGTTTGAAACCGGCGGCACCGAGGTATGCCGAAGTCTGTCCATAGTAGTAGGCCAGCGGGATGCAGATGAGCATCGAGCACAGCGCAAACACCGCGAATGATGGATTCTTGAGGAGCTTCAGCGCATCGAGCATCAGCAGTGAACCCACATCAATCGGTTTGCCTTTGGCTGGTGGCGGAGTGTGGGGAAGGGTGAAACTATAAACTCCCAAAGCAATGCTGGAGATGGCTCCCAGCCAGAAGATATTCAGGGAAGCGGACCAACCTGCCGCACCAAGCGCAAGCCCCGCCACGATCCAACCGATGGTGCCCCAGACGCGGACTTTCGGAAATTCCTCCTGTTTCAAGTGGGTGAAGGTGATCGTATTCCCCAACCCGAGAGTGGGCATATAACATAACATGTAGGCAATCATCAGCCAGACGATGAGCCCACCCTTCTCCGCACCTTGGGGCGCGATGGTGGCGATGGCGCACATGATGCCGCCGCCAATCAGCATGAGCACTCCCATGACCCGCTCGGATGAAAACAATCGGTCTGCCACGAGACCGAGAAAGAGTGGCGCGAAAATCGCCGCGATGGGCGCGCTCTCGAAGGCCCCGCCGATGAATTTCCCCAGATCGTTATTTCCCATCGCGAGGGCCAGCGTGACGAACCACGAGCCCCAGGCGAAGAACTGCAGGAACATCATCACCGAGAGGCGGATGGCGGTGGAGGATTTGGCGGTGGACATGGGCGGATCGTGTGCGGGATTTACAAAATGGGAACGCCGCCATCCCAATGAAACCGGTGCCCGCTGGCAAGCAGGGAAATCCCCCCCCGGGAGCGCTGAGCCCCAGCTCGGCGCGGCTTCCGCCATCGGCAAACGGAAGCACCTGACAACTTCGAGCCAAGACTTCACTCGCGTGAAGCCCGCCCCTCAATCCCGTCTCGTCAGCTCCACGAAAACATCCTCTAGCGTGGCGACGTGGCGGAAGAGGGAACGCAGCGGCCAGCCGTATTGTGAGGCGACTTGGGCGATGCGTTCGCGCGAATCGGTGCCCGAATCGACCCAGACGGTGTAGCGGATCCAGCCGTCTTCGAGCGGCTCGGGGGTGACTTTTTTCACGTGCTCCAGGCGATTGAGCGCGCCGGCCGCCACTTCGGGGTCGGCTTGGATTTCCACGTGGATGCGACCCGCGGCGCGCATCTGGCTGGTGAGATTGGCCGGGGTGTCGGCGGCTTTGATTTTCCCGCTATCGATGATGATCACGCGGTTGCAGGTCATTTCCACCTCGTGGAGGATGTGGGTGGAAATCAGCACGGTGTGGGATTGGCCGAGCTGTTTGATGAGTTCGCGGATCTGGCGGATTTGGTTGGGATCAAGGCCGTTGGTGGGCTCGTCGAGAATCAGCAATTCCGGGTCGTGCACCAGGGCATCGGCCAGCCCGACGCGTTGGCGGTAGCCTTTCGAAAGCGTCTTGATCATCTTGCGGCGCACGGATTCCAGCCCACACGTTTCCAGCACGTGGCCCACGCGTTTCCGAACATCGCCACCGCTGAGTCCCTTGAGCTGGGCGCGGAATTTTAGGTATTCGCGGACCCGCATGTCTTCGTAGAGCGGCACGTTTTCCGGCATGTAGCCGATTTTCCGCCGGGCTTCGATCGATTGCCGGAAAATATCAAAGCCCGCGATCCGAGCCGAGCCGGAGGTCGGCGGGAGGTATCCGGTGAGCATCCGCAGGGTGGTCGTCTTGCCAGCGCCGTTAGGGCCGAGGAAACCGACGATCTCGCCGCGGGCGACCGAAAATGACACGTCGCGCACCGCTTCATGGCGGGCGTAGCGTTTGGTGAGCTGGTGGACTTCGATCATGGCGACTGTTACCCCGAGGGGTTCACGGAAATTCCCGGGCTTGCGCGTTGACGTGCCGGGGTGCGCCCCTTAATGAATGCCCGTGCGTGGCGGGCCAAGCGGGAAATTCGCGGGCTCGCCTCCTAATTTGATACATTTCCCATGAACTCTTCGGTTTCGGCGCGACAGAATGCAGATGTGATGGAGGCGAAATACGCCCAATGGTGCGAAGACCCACGCTCCGTTGAAGAGTCGTGGTCAGCGTTTTTCCAGGGCTTTGAGCTTGGAATGGCGCAGTTGAAAAGCCGCGAAGCCACGGTGGAAACCACCACTGCCACCCCGGGAACCGCCTGTTCGGATGCGGATCTGGTGTTTTTCGGCAGGGTCGTGGCCTTGATTTACAACTACCGCACGCTCGGCCACACCCAGGCCCACATCAATCCGTTAGAAGAAATCCCGGAGCGCAATCCCCGCCTGAAGCTCGACCAATTCGGGCTGAGCGAGGCGGATCTCGACCGCACCGCGTGGAATGCCTACTTCCGCCATGGCGAAAAAATGAAGCTCCGCGACATGGTGGCCACGCTGGAGGCCACCTACTCGGGCAAGATCGGCTTCGAGTTCATGCACATCCACCACACGCCGGTGCGCCACTGGCTGCGGGAACGCATCGAATCCCACGGCGTGCGCTCGGAAGGATCTCCGGAAAAGAAACTCAACGCCCTGCGCTGGGTGCTCGAAGCGGAGGCATTTGAAAATTTCCTCGGCAAGCGCTTCCTCGGCGAAAAGCGCTTCTCCAACGAAGGCGGCGAAGGCGCGATGATCCTGCTCAACGCCATCCTCGAAGCCTGCCCGTCCCAGGGCGTGCAGGAAATCGAAATGGGCATGTCCCACCGCGGCCGGATGTGCGTGCTGGCGAATTTCGTGAGAAAATCGCTCACCACCGTGCTCTACGAGTTCACGCCGAACTACGAGCCGGACCTCGTCGCGGGTGATGGCGATGTGAAATACCACCTCGGCTACGAGAGCATCCGTGAGTTTCCCGATGGCAAGGTGCGCGTCAGTCTCGCCGCCAATCCCAGCCACCTGGAAGCCGTCAATTCCATCGTCGAAGGCAAGGCCCGCGCCCGCCAACGCATCGCCAGCGAGACCGACGGCGGGGAAATCGAGCGCAGCAAGGTGCTCCCCATCCTACTCCACGGCGATGCCGCATTCGCTGGCCAGGGTTCGGTAGCGGAAGTGCTCAACCTTTCCCAGCTCCCCGGTTACCGCACAGGGGGCACCATCCACATCATCATCAACAACCAGATCGGCTTCACCACCGTGCCGGCCGATGCGCGTTCGTCCGCCTACGCCACGGACGTCGCGAAAATGATCGAGGCCCCCATTTTCCATGTGAATGGTGAAGACCCCATGGAACTCTACTGGGCCGCGCTTTTCGCCCTCGAATTCCGCCAGAAGTTCGGCCGCGATGTGGTCATCGACATGTATTGTTACCGCCGCCAGGGCCACAACGAGGCGGACCAGGCTGCTTTCACCCAACCGGTGATCGCCCGCAAGATCGCGGACCGACCCACCTTCGGGAAAATTTACAAACAACAACTCGTCGCCGAAGGCATCATCTCGCAGGACGATGTCAACGCGCTCGACCAGGCCATCTGGGACAAGCTCGAAGAGGGTTATCAGAAAATGCTTTCCCTCCAGGAAGCCGGCGACCGCACTGCCTTCAGCGGCTCCACCGGCGTGGTGCAGCCCGCCTATTCCCATGCGCCGGTCGCCACCGGCATCGGCCGCGATCAACTCCAGAAAATCGGCCGCGCGCTCACGGACATCCCCAAGGATTTCAACATCAATCCCACCCTCGCCAAGCGCTTCATCCCGCGCCGTCTTGAGGCCCTCGAAAATGGTGGCCCCTTCGATTGGGCGATGGCCGAGTCTCTGGCTTTCGGCTCGCTCTTGCTCGAAGGCACACCCGTCCGCCTCTCCGGTCAGGACGTCGGCCGCGGCACCTTCTCGCACCGCCACGTGGTGATGCATGATTTCGAGACCACGGAAAAATACATCCCACTCCAGAACATCGCGCCGGACCAAGGGAAATTCTGCGTTCACAACTCGCTGCTCTCCGAGTTTGCCGTGCTTGGTTTCGATTACGGATATTCGCTTTCTTACTCCAAGATGCTCACGCTCTGGGAAGCGCAGTTCGGCGATTTCTCGAACGGAGCCCAGGTCATCATCGACCAATTCATTTCCTCCTCCGAGTCCAAGTGGCAGATCCCCACCGACCTCGTCATGCTGCTTCCCCACGGCTATGAAGGCATGGGACCCGAGCATTCCAGCGCCCGCTTGGAACGCTTCCTGCAACTCTGCGCGGAGAAAAACATGATCGTCGGAAACTTCACCACGCCGGCCCAATACTTCCACGCCCTGCGCCGCCAGAAACACCGCGATTTCCGCAAGCCGCTTGTCCTCATGACTCCGAAAAGCCTGCTCGGACGGCCGGAAGCGATTTCCAGCGAGGCGGATTTCCTCGAAGGCACCTGTTTCCAGGAAGTCCTGCCGGATCCCAAGGAATTCACCAATAACGCCAACGTCAGCCGCGTCATCTTCTGCACCGGCAAGGTCTTCTACGACCTCATGGCCCATCGTCAGGAAAAGGGCATCGAAAACACCGCCATCATTCGCATCGAGCAGCTTTATCCCTTCAATCGCCTCATGGTGGAAGCGCTCATCGCCCAATACGCGAATGCCTCCCACTTCGTCTGGTGCCAGGAAGAACCGCTCAACATGGGTGCCTGGTCCTACATTTGGCCGCGCCTCGACCGCGCAGTGGGCACCAAGGTCCGCTACGCCGGTCGCGATGCCGCATCCAGCCCCGCTGCCGGCTCCAAGGCCATGCACTACCGCGAGCAAAAAGCCCTGCTCGAACGCGCCTTCACCGTGTGACCAACCCTGCAAACCCACCGCACGGCCATCCCATTTTCCAACACCTTCCCTAAGCCTCCTCCATGATCACCGACGTCAAAGTCCCCGCATCCGGCGAATCAGTCACCTCCGCCAATGTTGCCCGCTGGCACAAGAAAAACGGCGACTCCGTCCGCAAGGGCGAAGTGCTCGTGACCCTCGAAACCGACAAGGTCTCCAATGAACTTGAAGCCGCCAGCGATGGCGTCCTGCAAATTCTCGTCGGCGAAGGCGAGGAAGTCGCCATCGGCACCACCATCGCCAAGCTAGAAAGTAGTGGCGGACTTCAGTCCCCCACACCCACTCCCGTGCCCACTCCCGTAGCAGCAGCAGCGCCCGCTCCAGCTCCGGCAGCCACCCCAGCTCCAGTTTCCACTCCTTCCGCCGGCGGCAGCGTCGAACTCAAGGTCCCCGCCGCTGGCGAATCCATCACTTCCGCCAACGTCGCCTCGTGGCGCAAAAAGGATGGCGACCAAGTGGTCAAAGGCGAAATCCTCGTTGTCTTGGAAACCGACAAAGTCTCCAACGAACTCGAAGCTCCGGTCAATGGCACCCTCAAGATCCTCGTCCCCGAAGGCGAGGAAGTCAGCATCGGCGCCGTCATCGCCAGAATCCAAGAAAGTAGTCCCGGACTTCAGTCCGCGACACCCGCGCCAGCCCCGGCAGCAGCTCCAGTAGCAGCCGCCGCCCCAGCCCCCGTTGCAGCAGCAGCCGCGCCAGCACCAGCCGCGCCCTTCAAGCCGGATTTCTCCGCTGCCGTCGTTCCCGTTTCCCACGAAACCCCATCCGTCGTCAGCGAGGGCCGCACCACGCGCAAAAAGATGTCGATGCTGCGTCGCAAGATTGCCACGCACCTCGTCAACGCCCAGCAAACCGCAGCCATCCTCACCACCTTCAACGAGGTAGACATGTCCGCTGTCATGGACCTCCGCAAGGGAGTGCAGGACGACTTCGTCAAAAAACACGGGGTCAAACTCGGCTTCATGTCCTTCTTCGTCAAAGCCGTCACCCAAGCCCTAAAGGACGTGCCTTCCATCAATGGCCGCATCGATGGCACGGATGTGATCGAAAACCACTTCTACGACATCGGCGTCGCCATCGGCACCGACAAGGGCCTCTTCGTTCCCGTGCTGCGCGATACCGATAAAAAATCCTTCGCCCAAATCGAAAAAGACATCCTCGACTACGCCAACAAGGCCAAGGACGGGAAAATCACCATCGATGACCTCCAAGGCGGCGTTTTCAGCATTTCCAACGGCGGCACCTATGGCTCACTGCTCAGCACGCCCATCCTCAACCCGCCCCAAAGCGGCATCCTCGGCATGCACACCATCCAGCAGCGCCCCGTCGCCGTAAATGGCCAGGTCGTCATCCGCCCGATGATGTATCTCGCCCTCAGCTACGATCACCGCCTCGTCGATGGCAAGGAAGCCGTCACCTTCCTCATCCGCATCAAGGACTGCCTGGAATCCCCAGCGCGCCTGATGCTGGAGATGTAAACCCGCATCCCCTCCCCCGCCATGCTGCCCTTCGACGATACGCCGCAACATCGGATCCAAGAAGACCAGCCTGGGCGGGGCCAGGAAGGTCAGGTTGGCATGGCGACAAAAGGCTTTCACGCTGGAAAACATCGCCTGCTTGCCAATCTCGTTGCGCTTGCATCGCTCGCAGCCGGATTGGCCACTGCTCGCACCTGGACCGATATCGAGGGCCGCAAATTGGAAGCGAACTATGTTTCCTCCACGGAGACCCACGTGACGCTCGAACTCGCCAATGGCCGGAAGTCCACCCTGCCGATGGCGCGGCTTTCGGAAGCAGATCGGGAATTCGCCCGCGCGGCCGCAGAATCCGGAGAACCCACAGCGCCCGAAAAACCGGAAAAGCCCGGCACCAACCCGGATGCCGATGAAACCCTCAACTTCGACGCTCCTTGGCCGCAAACCGTGCGATTTGCAGCCGATCCCGAAATCGCCGTGATCAGCGAGGACAAGGACGCAAAGCGCTATGTTTATGAAAGCGCCAACTATCGTTTCATCTGTGACGTGCGGCTCGCCAAACAGGTCGTGAAGGGCTTTGCGATCATGTTTGAAGCTACCCATGATTATTGCCGCGCACTGCCGCTGGCCATTACGGGTGGTGGAAAAACCGACGGCAAATACGAAACCCTGTTGTTCGAAACCAAGGAAAGTTATGTCCAGGCAGGTGCCCCGCCCATGAGTGCGGGAGTTTTCGTTTCCGGCCGGAACCTCGTGATGGTTCCGCTCACCAGCCTCGGCGTTCGGCAGGTCGGCAGCGGTTACATGCTGGATCGGGATCAATCCAACGGCACCTTGATCCACGAGATCACCCACCAACTGACACCGGGGTCGTATTTTTCCGAAGGAGCGATGGGCTGGTTCAGCGAGGGGCTGGCGGAATACACCACCGCCACGCCGTATCGATCGGGAAGCTTCAAGGTGAAATCCAATTTCGACGACATCGTGGCCTACGCGACCGCCTTCGGAAAAGACGATCAGCGCGGTCGCGGCCTCGGCACGGAGATCAAGGCGCCACTCCTCAAGGATTACATGCTGATGAGTTATGAGAACTTCACCGGCGGAGATGCCAACTTCAATTATGGCTTCGGTCTGCTCCTCACCACCTATTTCCTGCACCTCGACGGCAAAGGGGATGCCGCACGCATGAAGGAGTTCCTCAAGGCACTGCGGGCCGGAAAAAAAGGCCAGGATGCCATCGACGTGCTGCTGGACGGACGATCCTACGATCAGTTGCAGGACGACGTGGCGAAGGGCTGGAAAAGCAAGCGCATCACGATCCAATTCGGCAATTGATCCTCAGCCGCCGAAGCCCGCCAGCAGTCCGCTGCGTTCCGCGCACCACCACAGGCCGCTTAGCGCGATGGCGATGCAGAAGGCGCAGCGGGCCGGTTCCCATGCCCGGCTCGCGTGCCAACGCAGGGTGAGCGCCCACGCAACTGCAAGCACCACAAGCTGCCCCAGTTCGACGCCGAGGTTGGCCGCAATCAGAGTGGGGAAAAACTGCTGCCCGGGCTGGATCCAAGTGGACAAAACACCTGCAAATCCGAGCCCGTGCACAAGGCCGAAGCCAAACACCAGCCAAAGCCGCCATGGCTTGAGCTCCCGGACGAACAGATTTTCCACCGCCAGCGCCGTGATGCTCAGCGCGATGATCGGCTCCACGATCGACCCCGGAATCTTCACCCAACCGGCCGCCGCCAATCCGAGCGTCAGCGTGTGGGCCGCCGTGAAAGCGAGCGATTGTTTCAACAAGGGCTGCCAGCGCCGCTGCAAGAGGAAGATCCCGAGCACGAACAAAATGTGATCGAGTCCACGCGGCACCACATGAAGCACTCCTTGTTCGAAAGCCACCACCGCCGCATGACGCCCCACCTGTTCGGGGCCATGCTCCTTTTTCAGCAATGCCATACCGCCGGGTTCCACCGTCACATAGGCAGCCTCATTCCCCCTGGAGGGAAGTTTCATCACCAAATCCGGGTGCTTGCCAGCGGCAAGATGGATTTCCATTTCACCCGCAACGCGCTTGGCCGGCACGATCCGCACATGGAAATAAGCCCCATCATTCAGCAACGATGGAAATTTCGGAGGCTTGGTTTCGAAATCAGGAAAACTCGCCACCCACTCCAGTTCATTTCCATGACTCTGCAAGGAAATGATGTCTTTCAGATACCGGTGTGCCTCCTCCGCCAGGCGCGTCTGCCCGGCAAGAGGCAAAGCAAGCAGCCAGTCCCGTGTCGGCTGGGGCGACGATGGATCGTTGCGGGTCGCAGGGTCAGCGAAACCTGCATCGAACAAAATCTCCATCTCCCATGATTCCCCGGATTCACGGATCTCTCCATAGAGTTGACTGACGATGTGCGCCCGCAAGGGAGCCACACATAATGACAACAGCAGACAGAGCAGGATTTGTAATTTTGATATCAATGCGTCGAGTTAGCGATCGGATCCTTGGATGGCCATCTGCCCGTCACAGGGTCATCGTAGCGATACTCTTAATACACCACACCCG
>JBBARN010000027.1:0-55911 GCA_040399845.1 Luteolibacter sp.
GGCCATAAATCAGAAAGTCGGAGAATATCCTTGGAATTCCCTGGGTTTTGGATCTTCGTGTGTGTGATTTCAATAGGTTACGTGTTCGCTCGGGAACAAGGTGAGACGCAAAACGACGGCATTTCCTACCTGGGTCGTGTGGCCCAGCCAACCGGATTGCACAGCCCAAGATGGCTTTCAATAGCCCTTGGGTGGGACGATTCCGCAGAATGGGCAATCCAAGGCTCCCTTTCCTTTGACTTGCCAAGCGTGCTGAGTGCGTCTTGGTTAGGTGCAACGCATGACTGCAACTGCCCCGATTATTTGCAAACCGACTCCTTGGTTCCTGTTCCGAGCCGTTATCATCTTGCTGATGTTCGGTGTGTTTGCCGTGCTCTTCTATATTGATGGCTCTACCGGCTATCGGAAGAAGAATCTGGTTTTTTGCCTCCACCAGACATTCCAGTCTGCCAACGAGGAGTTTTCCAAAATGGATGCCGGGGGCTCATTGACACCGGAGGCTTGGAAGGAACATGCTGCAAAACAATCCGTTTCCTTCCCTGAAGATCGTTCAATTCTACCGGCTGATTTATCGGTGCCGATGCCTTGGCCGGAGATTCTTCATGATTACCAGAAGATGAAGCCGCTCCAGTGGAACAAACTGTGGCTGGAGTATTCCGGAGAAAAAGGCTATCCAAGTTCCCCCTCGGAGGAACCCTACGACGCGCGGAAAATCAGCGAGCAATGGGTGGTTTTCTGGTTCTGTCTGGCCTTGGCCATTGCTGCGGCATTCATTTTGATCCGCACGATGTCCCGGAAAATCATTGCAGACGACGAAGCGGTCACCTCCCAACAAGGCCGCCGGGTGCCTTATGGGGATCTCAAAACCCTCGATCTCCGCAAGTGGGAAACCAAGGGGCTCGCCTTCATTGACTACGAGGGAAGCTCGGGAAAAGGCCGGATCCGCGTCGATGGACTCACTTACGGCGGTTTCAAGCTGGAGGAGGGTGAGCCTGCCGAGCAGCTCATGAAATTGATCCGCTCGCGGTTTTCCGGAGAAATCCTCGAATACGCCCCTCTGGAAGCCGAGGCCCCGTCTTCACCCGATGAAACCGGGGAGCCCGATTCCAAGTGATTCAAAATTTTCCCCGTCCCGGGCTTTTCCTCTTCCCTTTGATTTTCGGGGTTGCAAAGTCGGGGCGGCAAGCGATAAGCACCACCAACGCCAACAACAACCACTGCAACTCATGTCAGATAAAAGCATCGAAGCCCGCGTAAAGGACATCATCGTCGACCAACTTGGCGTCAACGCTGATCAAGTCACCACCGAAGCAAAATTCGTCGAAGATCTCGGCGCCGACTCCCTCGACACTGTCGAACTGGTGATGGCCTTCGAAGAAGAATTCGACATCGAAGTGCCCGACGAAGAGGCCGAAAAGCTTCAGGCCGTGGGTGACGTCATCAGCTACATCACCAGCCAACAAGGTTGATCCGGTAGCCCGACACTTTCATGGAAAGGGTGGACTCCTCCGGGACGTCCGCCCTTTTCCTTTTTGCATTTGCCCCTTTCCGGTCGACACTTCCGCCGCTCATGCACTCGCAAGACGATATCCATTATGCTCTCGAAACCACCCGCGTGCTTCGTGAGCCCGATCGCCGAATTGACACGTTTGGTGAGACTCGATTCCAATTCCAACTCATCAGTGAGTTGATGGATCGCACGGGGGAGGTCCGCATTCGCACCGGCGAAGTCGAGGCACAGCGCCCGCGCATTCTCCGCCCGGAGTCCTACCGCGATATCGAATTGGAAGGCTTCGACCCTTCGGCTCGCGCGAAGTTTGACAGAATGGTCGAGAAATTCCGCTCGGAAGGCAAAGACCTTGCATTTTTGCAATATGGTTTCCAATTCCGGCGTGGCCAAGTGCATGAGGAAATCGTGCACGATACCCTGGACGCCGTTCGCGAGCGGGTGCTCGAAGACATCCGCCGCTCCGGGAACCCGTCCCTTGCCGTGATCGAGGGCGTGGATGATGCATGGGAAATTTCCGTGCTCAAATTTTCATTTGAGATGATTCTCCGCTCCCACGAGATCAATACCTTCGATTTCAAACGCCGCGGTTTGATTTGAACCTGCCCGACCCATCCGCTTTCTATCGGACCATGAGTCTCTGGACACTGATCAAACTCGCGGCTGCCCTGATGGTGATGGTTGTGATGGCCATGACTGGAATGCTTGCCTACCACGTTGCGGTCGCTCCTCTCGGCGGGGTCTTCGCCCGCATCATTCCGGATCCCGTTCGCATCGACGATGGCAAGTCAAACGACGAGTTTGTCAAAATGCTCGATTCCGCGGAAATGCCAGACATCGATCCCGGCGAGAAGGCTTTCCAGAAGGCTCACGAACTGCTCGCCATGGGAAAACTCCCGGAAGCCCGCGAGAAGCTCACCAACATTGTGAATGTGTTTCCCGCATCCGCTTCGGCCCCGGTTGCACGCCGAATTGTGGGTGAGATGAATCTCGATGAGATCCTTTCCACTTCCTACAAGCCGGGCAAGCAGGTCCACGTTGTAAAACGGGGCGACTCCTTCCTCGGGATTGCTGCAAAATACAATACCACCATCGATCTCCTGATGCATCTCAACTCGATGATGGAACTCAAGGGCATCCAACCCGGTGATGAGTTCGTGGTCATGCCGCTTGAATTCCGCATCCTGATCGAGCCCCAGCGCAAGTGCATCTCCCTGTGGGATGGCGGTCGTTTCATCTGCGAATACCCTGCGCTCCACATGGGCAGCATCCAGCGTGGCGCGCAGAAGACCACCATCAGTTCCAAGATTGCCGAATCCGAAGGCAAAAAGGTAACGCCCCAGTCGAAGGAATACCGCGCCGCCAGCAAGGCGATTCAAATTGCCAAACCGAACATTCAGATCCGCGCTTGGGATGGGAATGGCGAGAAGCCGGTTGGCACCATCCTGATTCAGCCGGAGGCGATGGAGGAAATCAGCCTGCTCACGCGCGTGGGCAACGAAGTGGAAATCCGTTAGATGATAGGAGTGGATGCGACCTGGTTGCCGTCACTATCATTTGCCAGCGGCTTTGGCGAAGAAGTCTTCTAACAGAAGTCTCGTGTCCAGCTTGCGGAATACCCGGATGTGGCGGCCTTTGGGATTGATCTGATAGTTTCCCTCATCGTCGATCCGCGGTGCGGGGACCCGGATGGATTCGCTGGAGGCAGGATCTGCTTCCCATGGCGTCTGAAGCGCGCTGAGCAAAACCAAGGGGTTGTCGCCAAGAACATAGGTTTCTCCGAGTGAGCCCTTGGCCCGCTTCATGAGATCGTGGAATCGGGTCATCAGATATCTCCCGGTGGGTCCGGAGTTTTCCAAACGTTGCGCAAGTTCCGATCGCGAAACCAGCACCTGCCGATAAGCGTTCCTGGGAACCTGCCACAAGCGCAGGTCCGGATGATGGAAGACGAACTGTGCAGCTTTCAGGTCGATTCCGAGATTGTATTCCACCCGCCGCTTTCCCGGTGGCGGATCCGCAATGCCCTGATGCTCCGGACCGCCGATCCAGACGACGGTGATGCGCTTGGTGATGGCCGGTTCAATGAGGCAGGCACTTGCAAGATCCGTGAGCCCCGCTCCACAAAGAATATAAAGTGGGGACTGAGTATCTTGCCGCATCGCCTCTTCGATGATGAAACGGGAAGCGGCGGACTCCTCCGCCTGATCACCCTTCGCGAGCTTCTTTTCTGCTCCCGAATAAACGGGGATTTTTCCCTTCATCCCCATCACCTCCAAAAGCTCCTCCGCCATTTTCACCGCATGTGCCGCCGTTCCCGGGTAGCCGTAGAAGCCTTCCGGATAGTGATGCGATCCGATGATGCCGCGGACTTCGGCAGAGGGGCTGAGCAGTTGGTGGACAAGTTGGAACAATCCATCCGGATCGCCGCCGAAATCGTTGTCTACGATCACCCGCATCCGGCTTTTGACGGGCGGTGCAGTTTCGAAGGCATGCAATGTGGCCGGGAGCCATGCAAAGATGTGCGTCACGAGAACAAACAACAGGCAGGATTGGCGGGAATCGATCACAAGAGGAAATAGGGTAGTTTTGACCATTCAGGGCTGACGCGGCAGGGGTTCAAGCCCCGATTTGGACGACGACAATTAAAACAGCCCAGTTGGGTTGGCGGTATTTGTTGGAGTTCGCAAATTTGCCGCTCGCGGCTCCAAGGGCATTTCATGCCTGATCAGCGCTGTGTGAGGTGGTATCGATGGGAATGGGCCGTTCTTTTGGACAGGTCATGGTTGGTCATGGTTGGTCATGAGCCTTGCCAATGGGATGGGTGTGCTTTTGCAACGTGCTGTCCTCGCTATTCACCACTCAAAACTGGCAAACTCTGCGAGCGCTGCCATGCTGTGGGCGAGCATGGCCCGCCAATACACTCTCCACAAACCCGCCCCATCGACCGCTGCTTCCGGCATCGACTACGTTGCCGCGCTCAACGATGAGCAGTACCAAGCGGTTTCCTCGCCTCCCGGCCGGGCGCTGGTGATTGCAGGAGCGGGGTCTGGCAAGACCCGCACGCTGACCTACCGCGTGGCCTGGTTGCTCGACCATGGTGTGGAGGCCCGGGAGATCCTGCTGCTTACCTTTACCAACAAAGCCTCGCGGGAAATGACCGAACGTGTCCGCGAACTGGTGCCGCACGATACGTCCGCGCTGTGGGCGGGCACTTTTCACTCGATCGGCTCGCGCATCCTTCGCCGCCATGCGGAAGACCTCGGATTCA
The DNA here is from genome assembly GCA_040399845.1 of Luteolibacter sp. Classification (GTDB taxonomy): domain Bacteria; phylum Verrucomicrobiota; class Verrucomicrobiia; order Verrucomicrobiales; family Akkermansiaceae; genus Luteolibacter. Next base: position 4,776 of record JBBARN010000027.1, read on the forward strand.
ACAAGTCGTTTTCCATCCTCGATCGCGATGACCAGAAATCCATGCTCAACGCCGTCATCGGCGCGCTCGACATCGATACCAAACAACGTCGTTTCCCCAAGGCGGATGTCCTCGCATCCATCTTCAGCCTCATCGAAAACACCAACGACTCGCTCGAAGAAGTCATCGCTGCGCGCTATGACCAGTTCTACGATTGGATCGAAACCATCGAACAGGTCCGCAAAGGCTACATTGCCAAAAAACTCGCGACCAACTCGATGGACTTCGATGACCTGCTGGTCCTTGCCGTGCGGCTCTTCGAGGAATTTCCCGACGTGCTTGAACTCTATCAGAAACGCTTCCGCCACGTGCTGGTGGATGAGTATCAGGACACGAACTCCGTCCAGGGCCGCATGATCGATATGCTTGCAGGCGAAAAGAACAGCCTGATGGTGGTGGGCGATGATGCCCAGTCGATCTATTCGTGGCGCGGTGCGGAAATGAAGCTCATCCTTGGGTTTCCGAAACGTTATCCCGGTTCGCGCGTCTTCACCATCGAGACGAACTACCGCAGCGTTCCGGAGATTCTCGAACTTTCCAACACCGCCATCCGCGCCAACACCGGCCGCTTTGATAAAGACCTGCGATCCTCTCGCGAAAGCACGGGCGTGAAGCCGGCTCTGGTTGCCTTGCCGGATCCCTCCACGCAGGCGGCCTTCGTTGCCCAGCGCATGCTGGAACTTCGCGATGAAGGCATTCCCTTGGAGGAAATGGCGGTTCTCTACCGCGCCCACTTCCAGAGCCTGGAAATTCAGATGGAGCTCACCGTTCGCGGCATTCCATTTGCCATCACCAGCGGGCTGCGCTTCTTCGAACAAGCGCATATCAAGGATGTTGCCGCTTTCATGCGCTTCGTGGTGAACCGCCGCGATGAAGTCAGTTTCCTCCGCATGGTCGGCCTGCTGCCAGGTTGCGGCCCGGTGGCGGCGGCGAAGTTATGGGATCAGTGGCTCGCCACTGGCTGGTCCACCAATGATGAACTTCCAAGCTCGTGGTCGGACTTGTTCCTCAAGTTCAAGGTCCCGAAAAAATCCGCCAAACACTGGGAACAGCTTTGCTTCACGCTCGACGAGCTCTCCCCCGAAGGAAGATTTGCCAGCCCGGCATCGATGATCTTCAGCATCCTCGAAGGCGTTTACAAAGAATACCTCAACGCCTCCTTCGACAACGCGGACAGCCGCCGCTCCGATATCGAACAGCTCTCGCAATACGCTGGAAATTTCGAGGACATTCTCGAGTTTCTCGAACAACTCTCGTTGATGAGTTCCGCCGATGGACAGCCGACCGGCGATCGCTCGGAGCCGGATGAAGAAAAGGTCACGCTCTCCTCGATCCATCAGGCCAAGGGCTTGGAGTGGAAAGTGGTCTTTCTCATCTGGTTGGTCGATGGCCAGTTTCCTAACGGACGCATCATCGAGGCGGACGACCTCGACATGCTCGAGGAGGAACGCCGCCTTTTCTATGTGGCTCTTACCCGGGCACGGGATGAGCTTTATCTAAGCTATCCGATGATGAATCCGAAGTCCTACACTGGCGATGTCCTCTGCCGGCCCTCGCGCTTTCTGGAGGATTTTCCGATCGAAATGGTGGAGGAGTGGAATGTCGGAACCTCTGATCCGTGGGCCAGTGATGATCCGTTTTGAGCTTCCGGAAAACGGAGGATTGCTCCGCATATTTTGATTTGGGGTTGAATTCGCCGGTTTAGGGCTATCTCTCTTTCGCAGATGTCGCAGCGCCTGCTGAACATAGGTCGTTATTTTCTGTTAGGGATTCTTTTCGTTTCCCTCAACGGCCACTTGGCATTGCTCCAGACTTTGGCCTGGGGAAACATGCTGGTGACTTATTCGCAGCAGGCATCCTTGTCTGAAGCGGCCAAGAAAACCTTTGATGGCGGTCATCCTTGTTCGCTTTGCAAAGTGGTTAGCGAGTCCAAAAAGCAGGAGCAGAAAAAGCCCCTTCTCAAGTCGGAAATCAAATTGGACGTCGCTCTCCCGGCCTGCGTTACCATTGCCGATATCAGTGGCAAGGACATCGTCGTGCAAATCCCGGATTATAAGGGGTCCAATTGCTGCATCAGCCTCGGTGTGCCCCTCCAGCCGCCACGATCGGCATGATCGACCGCAGTCGAATCGTGCCCTGATCGCTCAAACGGCTCAGCAGCCTATGTGCATTTTCAGGGGTGATGATCACACGGATTCATCCGTGCGCCTTGTCAAAAGTGCCCACCACATCGTCCTCATCTGTTGGGGTCGAACGTGCGAATGAGCACCCATTCCCATCCATTCCATTTGAACCACCACGTCCACCGCCGGGGATTCTCCCTGGTGGAGTTGCTCGTCACGATTCTCATCATCGTGGCGCTCGCAGCCATCGCCTTGCCTGTATCCCGATCCCTGATGGCCCGCAGCCAGACTTTGAACTGCGCGGGCAATCTCAGGCAGATCGGTATGGCAACGATGATGTATGCCGGTGACAACCAGATGACCCTCCCGTCCACCTCGCACCAGCGTGGTGGAAAATCGTGGACGCTGACACTCCAGCCCTACGCTTCCGGGACCATCACCTTCAAGTGCGCGAATGACCGGAACAAGCGTCGCGTCTATACTTATGTGATCAATGATTTCCTTACGGCCTTTCCCGCCGGGGCGGATCATCTCAACTTCTCGATCCTCGCAAGGATCGAACGTCCTGATGCGACGTTCATGTTTGCCGAAGCCGCTGTTTCCCACAGTGGCGATCATTTTCACTTCGCACCTTACTTCGGCGGCCCCGTGCCTCCCGAGGCATTCGAGCACCAGGTGGAAATGGACATGCATGGAAACGAGGCGAACTATCTGTTTGCCGATGGACACGTTGAGACCCTGACCCGGAAGGAAGTCCTGAACCGCCTCGCTGCGGCCGGCTCCCGTTTTGTGGATCCCTCCAAGCCTTGAGCTGCAGGATCCCTTGTCTCAATTCCATCATTCCTCAACACATGTCATTTCCATCAAAAGTCCGGGTTCTCATCGCTTTTTCCATCATCACCGGCAGCACGGTGCAGGCCCACGATCACTTCGAGGCCGGCATTCTCGATTCGATCCCAAACGGCCAACCGGATGCCGGTGAGAAACTCCGGATCATCGGTCCGGATTTCTCCAACCGTGTCTTCCGACTCCTGCCGCGGCCCTTCGGCTTCCGCCCGGTCCAGCGCTGCGGTGGCTTTTACATGCTGGATGACAGCGTCCGCACCGTCTTCCCGCTCGATGCCTTCACCTTCAGCGCCTTGTCCGATGGACAAGAGCAGACGGGAGATATCGATCACGCCGCGACGGGCGCTTACATCTGGATGGAAATCCTTGCCGTGACCGGTCCTCCGGGTGCGAAGTTCGGCTTTTGGGATGTGGGGCGCTCGGCGGCTTTTGATACGCCGAGTGTGTCCTTCATCACCAACGCGCCAACCGGAAACCATGCCTTCGTGATCAGCGGCGGATATGATGCCGCAGATCAGGATCCGCACGGTCATTTCCATGGCCGGGCATGGACTGCTGACAAACCAGGGGATTATCATGTAACCTATCGTTTGGTGGACCGCAGCACGACCGGTCCAGGCGATGGTCCATGGCATGCACCCAGTGATCCCTTCACGTTCCACTTCAAAGCGGGACCGGATTTCACGCCGAAGGGGACGCATGTGCCGGGGACTGGCTTCGTCCTCACTTGGGGGAGCCAGATGGGAATCCGTGATCCATTCCAGACCGGAGTGGAGTTCAAAATCATGCGTAGCACTGATCCCGGCTCCGGCGTCTGGTCGGAAATCGGGACCGTGACTGGCACCACCGCCGCAACCGCCACCTTCACGGATGCGGCACCGCTACCTCAAAAGGCGTTCTACCGCCTGGCCTATACTTGGGCTCCCGAGGATCCGGCGGAAGACTGAAAACCAACATCATTATCTAACAAAAAGTTGTTTCAAACCAAAGCCAAAACTACTATTATGAAAAACATATCTATTGTCACCGTTTCTACCCTTGCATGCATCGCCATTCCCTTCCAATCGGCCGACGCACACACCACTTACGGTGGGAATTCGAGAAACCTCGGAGTCGATGTTCCGGGCGCGATCACGGGAGCTACCTATGCCACTCCGTATTTCAAAACCATCACCAACCAGACGGTGAGCACCGATCACGGTTGGGCTTATGGCACCCGTCCCCAGTTTGGAGATGCCCATGCCATCCGTGCCTTCCGTTTCACCCTTGCGGAAGCTGGCCGCGCCACCATCAATCTCACGGCCAGTACCTCGAACGGAACGAGTGGAGTTCCGATCATCCCTGCGTTCTCGCTTTACAGCGGGTTGCTTAGCACCGGTTCTGCCGACTACGATACGGCTCCCATCACTTTGGCCTGGCTTGAAACCCTCGGTGGCATCCAGCCCCTGGCTGGTGCTCTCAATTCCTTGGGTGATTGGAAAATGGGCAACATCGCCAGCGTTGCGGATGGCAATGGAGACTTCAACTTCAGTGAGTTGAGTTCACTCACCTACATCGGCAATGCAGCAGACGGCACATCCGCCAACTTCGGCTATGCCCCCGGCATCAACGGCGATGGTTTGGCCGATGGATCGATCACCCGTTCCTTCCTGCTCGGTCCCGGCGACTACACCGTCATCATCGGCGGTGCGGATATCAACGGCGTGAATACCTCCACCTTTGGAATCAATGCCTCATTGACCGTGGTTCCCGAGCCATCGGCCTTCCTGTTGTCCGCGTCCTCCTGCTTGTTGCTGCTGAAGCGCAAGCGTGCCTGATCCATTCCTTTCCCCATGCCGGGACAGTCTCGGCATGGGGAAAATGGCCATGGAACATTGAATTGACCGTAAGTTACGGCAGCGATTGGACGGGGCACATGGCTGCATCCTGATCCATCTCCACGACTGATTTTTCGAAAGAACCGGGTGCTTCCCAGCGTTCCGGCTGCGATGTTGTTTAGGTTGTTTTTGTTCACGTTGGTTCCCGGGCTTGTGAGTGCTGTCACTCCCGCGGAGGAAATCGCTTTGAAGGTTCCCGCAGCCCGCGCGGTTTTGGATGCCTGGCAGGCCAAGGACGCGGAAAAAGCTGAACGCAAGCTGCATATTGTGTTGTGGACGCCGTCCGATCGCGACCCGGCACCTCGCCACGAAGAGCGGCTCACCGCCATCCTTCACCACATTCGCGACTTTTATGCGAAGGAAATGAACCGCATCGGCTTCGGCCCCCGCACGCTGAAGTTTGACTACGCAGACAACGGCATGATCAAGATCCATGTCGTCAAAGGCTCCAAGCCGTATGCCGCCTATCAGACCGAGAGCGGATCCGAGATCCGCACGGAATGCCTGCGGCCCCTTCGCGCCGCAGGGATCGATCCTGACAAGGAAACACTGGTGATTTTCTGCAACATGTCCAACTGGGATGCTGCAACCGCCACCATCACCCAGAACAGTCCCTACTACGCCGGAGGAACCAATCGCGGAGGCACGGCGTGGCAGGTGGACTCTCCGATTCTGGAATTGTCATCGCTCGACAAAAAGGAACCCAAGGTGCGCGATGGACAATACGGACATATCTCGATCGGAAGATATAACTCGATTTTCATCGGTGGCATCTGTCATGAGCTGGGGCATGCCCTGGGCCTTCCTCATAACTGCGAACGAGCGGATGAAAAAGAGGCCTTCGGCACCGCCTTGATGGGCTCCGGAAACCGCAGTTATGGGGAGGAACTCCGTGGCGAGGGCAAGGGCTCGTTTCTCACCTTGGCCCATGCATTGAGGCTGGCCTCACATCCCATCTTTTGTGGATCGGTGAAGGGTATGCATCTCCGTCCGAGTGCGGTTCCCTCCGATCTGGAGATCGAGCAGCATGGCAAGGGCTTCAGGTTTTCCGGCAAGGTCGCGGCCGATCCTCCGGTTTATGGAGTCGTTGCCTACTTGGATCCTGACGGGGGAGGGGATTATGACGCCACCACTGCGACGGCGATCCCTGACAAAGATGGAAATTTCGTGCTCGATTGCCAAGCCCTGCGCCCCGGCAAAGCAGCGGAACTCCGCCTCGTGTTCCTTCAGGCGAGTGGGGTCGCCTCCGGCTTCCTCAGTGCCACTCCCTTTCGTTACCCCTATCTTGTCGCAGCTGATGGCACGGCGGATATCAGTGCTTCCAAGACCAGGCTTACCTTGCAACCGCTGGTGGATGCTTTGAATGCAGGGGATGCTTCCGCCGTGACAGGTCTGTTAGAGAAACCCGCAGTCAAAGCGGATGGAAGGATCCATGAAATCGCAAAACGTCTCGCAGCCACTATTTCTCCGAAGCGGACTGCGCCGTCGCCCGAGCTGAATTACGTCCCGCTCTCCGATCTTCCGGCGATAGAGGAGAAAACCGGCTACGGTCCGCCGCTGCGCGATCGGGTGCCGGGTTCCACGGGCCTGCTTACCTGCGGCGGCAAGGTCTTTGCCCACGGCTTCTATGCCCATGCTCCCGCAAAACACGTTTGGAATCTGGATGGCACATGGAAACATCTCAAAGGCTTCGCAGGTCTTGCCGATGGCAACGATGGTAGCGTGAAATTCCTCATTGAAGGAGATGGCCGTGTCCTGTGGAAATCGGATCTCGTGAAAACCTCGCGCCCCTTGCCCTATGACGTCGATCTCAGCGGTATCCGGCAGTTGACCCTACGCACGGAAGACGGTGGCGACACCAACCGCGCGGACTGGGCGCTGTGGATTGAGCCGATGCTTTCCAAATAAGAGGTGACGGGGAAACTAGCTCTACCTTGCCCTTGGCGGCTCAGGAAAGGTGGTGCAGATACTCGTTGGAATCCGTGCCTGGTCTCAATTCGTTCACTGTGGGAGCAACACGACGAAACGCACGAATCGGCGCGGCAGCGCGTTGTTGACCGGCGTTTTGTCTCGGACTGTAAAGCGCGTGGGGCTTTGTTCGATGATATCGTAAATCAGATTGTTAGAGGGCAAGGGATTGGCGGGTGACCAGGTGCCTAGATCGTTGCTGAACTGGGCGGCGATCCAAGCTCCGGACTGGGCGGCGCTACGGGCGAAGCTGGCCTGGAGATATTGGTTGCTGCTGGAGTTGACGAGTTGGTTGCTTCCAGCGAGTGCGCTGAAGCTATTAGGCCCGGCGATGATCGGTGAACTGCCCATGGCCATTTCCGCGAGGTTGTTGATGCCGTCATTGTCAGGATCGTCAGTGGGATCGGTGGTCCCGGCGCTGATCTGCGTGCTGGTGAACTGGCCAGCAGCCCAGAGTTGATAGGGAGTGGCGCCACCTGCGATTTTCACAACCGGCCAGACACTGGTGCCATTGTAGGTGAAGAAATTGCCCCCCAGCCAAACAGCTCCGTCGGGGCCGCGGGTGATGGTGTAAAGGGTGCCTCCGGGACCGGTGCCGGGTTGGAAAGTGTTGTCCACCGCTCCATTGGCGTTGAGCTTGATGAGGCGGTTTGCAGGTGTGGTGAAGTTTCCCGCCACGAGTAGTCCACCATCGGGCAGGGCGAGGAGGGCGTAGATGTCGCTGCCGATCGCAGGTGGAGCGAAGGTGTTGTCATACGAGCCGTCTGTGTGGATCCGCACGAGGTTGGATACCGGATTGCCGTTATAGGCGCTGAAGAATCCGCCAATGATATATTTCCCATCGGGTTGCCGGGCGATGGCGTACCCGTTCCGGATGAAATTGATGCCGCTGATCGAGTGCAATCCATTGTTGGAGTTGAATGTGGTGTCCCGGGAGCCATCCGCGTTCAAGCGGACAGCACCGGAACGGGTCGGAGAGGAGCCGTTGTAAATGATGCCAGTCAGCATGATCTTTCCATCGCTTTGGGCGATCATGCCATAGACGTTGCAGTTTGTCGGGGTGCCGCTAGCGCTGAAGGTAGTGGTGGTTTCCCGAACGCCGCTGGGGCTGAGTCTGACGATGCCGAGTGCCGGATTTCCTGAGAAAGTTGTGAACCCTCCCGCCACGACGATCTGGCCATTGGAATCGATAGCAATGCAATTGACCGAGCTGTTGCCTGCCCCACCGGCGGTGTTGGAGACGAATGTGGTATCCAGTGCGCCGTCGGCGCTGAGTTTGGCGATGCGGTTGCAGGTTGCGGAGTTATAACTCGTAAAGGCGCCACCCACAATGAGGCTACCGTCGGGGAGCTGGACAATGCTGTTCACCTCTCCATTGAAACCCGTGCCCTTGATGAAGGTGGCATCCTGGGAGCCATTGGCATTGAGACGGGTGATGTTGCCGCTAAAGCCAGAGGTGAAGGTGCCGCCGATAATCACCTTGCCGGAAGACAGGGGGGCGATAGTGCCAACGGTAGTGTTAAAGAACGAAGATGTGAAATCGGTGAGCAGTTGACCGGCATCCCGGAGGGTGATGGTGGCGGTGGCTTGTGTGGAAACAAGCGCGGCACCGGAGGGATTGGAAAGGGTGACGGTGAAAGTTTCACCGCTGTCGGAAATCGCATCCGGGCGGATGGGAATGAGGATTTTCTTGTCGGTGGCATCGCCATCCGCCCAGGTCACGGTGCCGGTGCTGGCGAGGTAATCATTGCCCGCAGTGGCAGTGCCATTGGCGGTGGTGTAGGTGATGGATGCAGTTCCAGCGGAACCATTGCTGCGACTCAAGGTCAGAACGGCGGAGCCGGAGCTTTCATCGATCTGGAGGGCGGTGCTGGCGAATTGCAGTCGGCTGTCGAATTCCACCCGCACATCGATCCACTCGTTGGGGGCGGTGCCGCCGCTGGCGAGGGTGCGGAAGCGCACGCCGTGGGTGGTGGAGAAATAGGTTCCATTGAGCGGCAGCGGCGCATCGGAGCGATCATTGCTTTCCGGGGATTGCGAACCCGGAGTCATGTCAATGAGATTGGAACGAGAGGCATACAAACCTTCTGCCACGACATAGGCGGAGGTGGCGATGCTGGGATACAGTTTCCGCAGGCCCACCCACCAGTATTCGCTGCCACCCATGGGCACACGCAGGGCGAGCAGGGGATTGTTGAGGGCGGTGGGGCTGTCGAAGCGATAGATGCGATAGGTTCCGTCGGCCGTGGGTTGGATGGTCTTGCCTGCGGGAAGCCAGTTGAGCCGGGTGGTGGCGAAGGGATTGAAATATCCGCTGGAGACAGTGCTGCCGCTGCCCATGCGATCGAAGATATCACCATATTCCAAACTGGAAGCGGCGGGATCCTCGTAGGCACCGGCGATTTGTCGGGCGGGATCCCAATAGTTGGCATGGAAGAGGCCGTAGTTGTGGCCGAATTCGTGAACGAGCACACTGATGAGGCTGGTTTGGTTGGTGAGGCCGTTGAGCCAATGATCCGAGCCGCCGACCGAAGCGAGACCGGCATAATTGAAGTCCGAGCCGCTGAGGGCGGGGAAATAAACAGCCACAACATCAAAGTTGCTCAACACATAGTTGGCGGATGCGGCATTGCGGGCGGCGGTGAGCAGGTTTTGGCTGCCGTTGGCGTTGTTGGAATAACTGGTGGAAACACCCAGCGAGTAAACCGAGGTGCTGACGGTGCCTGTGATGCTGGCTGCACCGTATGAATAGTTTTGAATGCTGGTGTTCGTCGCGGAGAGGGCGGTTTCCAGTTCGGTCTTGGTGGCGACGGCCGGGTTGATGTCGGTGAAGCTCACACGGATGAAAAGCACATCAACCTGGTTGGTGAGAAACGGTGTGGGTTCCACCGGTGGGTTTTCCGGGTGATAGGATCCTCCATCGGCTTGCAACCACCGGAATCCGTGATCGGGAGTGTGGGTTTTGGCGACTTCGGCTTGTTTGTCGGCGGCTGTTAGTGTGGCGATGACGTGATCGATGGTTCCTGCATTTTCAAACTGATAGATTTTCCCACCGATCAATGCGGCATGTTCGGCGGAGGCGGGATTTCCGGTGACGGGGTCGAGTTGGTCGGAATTGCCGATCGGATAGGATTTCTTGGCGGCAGCGAGGTTGGTGGCATCGAGACGGCGGACAGGTTCGTGGCTGGCCAGCAGTTCGCCATCGATGAGGTAGCCATCAATGGGCACGTTGGCACGCGGTGTTTGGGCTTCCTGATACTTGCGGCCATTCATGCGCCAGACCTGGCCGTGGAGATGGGCGATGCTGCGGTGTGAGCAGGAAATCTCACTCTCGGCGGAGTTTCCGGTGAGCCATTGGAGGTCGGTGCTGCCGATGCCGCTGACCGGCTTTTCGCAGAACTCGCGAACTTGATTGGGAAGTTCCTCCAGCTCGGCAAGACTCATCATGCGGGCTGCTGCGCGGTCCGGTTGTTGCCGGGCAAGGAGGGCGAGCGAAGCAATGCGGGCCTTGGCCCATTGGATGCCCGCATCAATCCAGCGGGCGCGCTCGGCGGGGGAGGCGGGAGCTTCGTTTTTCCAGGCGGTGAAAGCGGAGAAAACGTCAGCTTGCGGATCCGGGGAGAATCCGGAAGGGGATAGCTTTTTTCGACTGTCCTGGCTTCCGGATTGCACGGTGTGTCTGCTTTCATTGCCAGAGTCCGACCGGAGACCCTGCAAGCTCAGAACAGCAATGAGAACAAGAAGTATGCCGACGTGAAGTGTCCAGGGTTTAAGCATGGGTAACTTCAATCATGCCGAAGTGTCGATGTCCATTCCGGAATGGAATTCGGGTTTTGGGCCGTTGTATGACGCGTTTGGCACCTATGTGTTAGATCCGGATATCGATCATCGCCCGCTTGCGACGGGATTCGATCCAGCGGTCATATTGGGCGGACGTTTTCTTTTTGCGAACGCGCTCCTCAATCATGTCCCGAACCTTGTCCAAGGAAGGCGATGGGCCGTAATCGATCTTAACGACCTTGACGATCGTGAATCCCTGCGGGTCGAGCAGTGGGCCAACGATCTTGCCGACCGGTGCATCGAAGATAATCGAAGCGAACTCCGGAGAAAGATCAATGCGTGGCACACTTTCCTGAAGTCCACCCTTTTCAGCATAGGCATCCTTGGAATTGGCCTTGGCAAGTTCGGTGAAATCCTTGCCATCCGAAAGCTCCTTGGCGAGTCCTTCGGCCATAGTGAGCTGGTTTTCCGGTGTGGCGGCGAGGTTGAGGGGATCGGATGCGGGAATAAAGATTTTCTGGAAGGTGATGACGTCCTTGGTGACATCGCGGAGTGTCAGCTTGATGTCGTTGTATTCCTTCTGGATTTCATTGGGCAGCGGCGGCGGGGCATCGGCGAATTGATTGGCGCGCATGGCCTGCACGACCATTTTTTCCCGGGTCATCTTGCGATAGCCTTCCATGGTCAGGCGGCTGCGCTGGAGTTCTTCGCGGAATTTCACCTCGCTGCCATTGTAGAGATCTCGCATCTGGCGCTTGATTTCTTCATCAATGACGTGGGGCTTGATGCTGGCACCGATTTGTTTGAACTCGTCGAGAATGATCTGGCGGTCGATGAGTTCTTGGAGGATTTTGGTTTTCGCTTCACTGAACTGGGCCTCGAATTGCGGACCGCGCCGGGGAAATTGGGCGGCAAGCTGAGAAACGATGGGCGACATCATGAACGATACCTGATTCTTGGTGATCACACTGCCATTCACCTTGGCGGCGATGCCATTGACTTCCACCGGTCCCCGAGCGACAGGGCGCGCCGGAGCTTGATTGGGGGCGGCAGGGGCTGGGCCGAACTGGGCGCTGGACCGGTGCAACGGCAGCAAGCTGGCGGCCATCACCAAAACGAAGGCATAACGCGATTTCATGAAATTTGAGTAGGGGTGTGAAAGAGGAAATACACTCTTCCCGCGGCGAAGTTTTCCTCTGCAACCGGCCGAATGCAAGCGGGGAAACGGCGGGAAAACTTGCGATGAACCGCACAAAGGGGAAAATCCGCACGAATTGCCGCTGGCACGCAGCGCTGAAAACCGATAGATTGCCGCAGGGAATGGACGAAGAAGCGACTCGGAAGTTATGGAAAGTAGAGCCTTTACTCGGTGGCATCGCCTTGTTGCTGCTGCTGACGGGGTGTTTTTTCGTGCTCCGGCCCTTCATGACCGCCCTGATGTGGGCGATCATTCTCGCTTATTCGCTCTATCCGTTGCAGCGTCTGTTCACCCATTGGTTCCGCGGTTCGCGGACTTTGGCGGCCTGTTTTGTGACGCTTACGGTGACCATCCTGCTGGCGGGACCGGTGGTGTTGATAGGACTGAGCATCGCTCAGGATGGCAAAGACCTCGCAGTCGCGACCCGAAACTGGTTCATGGCCGTCCCGGATCAACCACCGGCCTGGGTGGGACAGGTGCCGGTGGTGGGCGATGAGTTGGATGTTTACTGGTCGGGATTTGCCGAAGACCGGAAGCGCTGGATGGATCAGTTGGATCAGGAGGTGAAAACCACCCCGCCGCGTCCCAAGATCGTTGTGGAGACCGGGGATGGCCTGGTGGTGCAAGATCCGCCGCCGACTGCCCCCTTGAACGACAAGGATCCGGGCACAGGAGCGAAGAACGATTCTTCCCATGTCGTGATCTTGTTGGGGCGATTTCTTTCTTCTGCCCGTTCCTGGTTGATTGCTGCGGGTCTCGCGGTAGGACAGGGGGTGACTCAGGTGTTAGTGAGCGCATTTCTTGCATTCTTCCTACTGCGCGATGCCACGGAGCTTTCCGAGCGGCTTGGCGTGGCGGTCGAGCGCTTGGCGGGGGATCGTGGCCGGCACTTGATCAAGGTGGCTGGTGATACGGTGCGCGGCGTGATTTACGGGATTCTCGGCACGGCCATCGTGCAGGCACTGGTCGCGGGACTGGGCTTCTGGATTGCTGGCGTGCCCGGGGCAGTGCTGCTTTCGGTGCTGACATTCCTTTTCGCAGTGATTCCCTTTGGCCCGCCATTGATCTGGGTGCCGGCCGCCCTGTGGTTGTTCGCACAACAGGAACCGGGATGGGGCGTTTTCATGCTGATTTGGGGCTTGTTGGGCATCAGCAGTGTGGACAATTTCCTGCGACCCTACTTGATCAGCCAAGGCAGCAAGATGCCGTTTGTCCTGATCTTCTGCGGTGTGATCGGCGGTGCGTTTGGATTTGGCTTGGTCGGAGTGTTTCTGGGGCCGACCTTGTTGGCGGTGGCTTTCCGGTTGGTGGAGGAATGGTCCTCCAATCGCAGCGGCGGCGGTCTGGAATTGTCACCCGCGACCATTTCGGAATTGCCTGATGAGCTGGGAAAGGTCAGACCCCCGCATGGCGGTGAGTCCCTCGGCGTTGGGTAAAGTAGTAGAAGTGTTCGAGCGGAACTTTCGTGACCGCGGCGAACTCGGCGCATCCGTGAGCATTTGGTGGGATGGGGCTGAAATTCTTTCCCACGGCCATGGCTGGTGCGAACGGGAAAAACTCCGCCCATGGACTGAAAAGACCATGGTTCCGGTTTACTCCGCGACCAAGGTGCCATCCGCGACGACGTTGCTACTTGCCCTCGCATCCAAGGGGTTGAACGAGGACACGCTCGTGACCGAAGTCTGGCCAAAGTTTCCGGTCGCGGAGGCGAGGTTCTACCACCTTTTGTCGCATCAATGCGGGCTTGCCGTGCTCGACCACCGGGCGAGCATTCTGGATCATGCTGCGGTGGTTGAAGCCATCGAGGAGCAAATCCCTACATGGAACTTCGGTGATGGCCACGGCTACCACCCGCGGACCTTCGGGGCGCTGCTGGATGAACCGGTGCGGCGTCTCACCGGCCTCACACTCGGTGCCTACTGGCGCGAGGCGATCGCCGTGCCTCTTGAATTGGATTTCTGGATAGGTCTGCCGGAATCCGAGTGGCCACGTGTGGCCCGACTCTACCCGGGAAAAGCAGGCGTGGATGACCTGGTGGATGCGTTCTACAAACAATTAACGACTTCCGGCACCTTCACCCGCCGTGCATTTTCCTCGCCCCGCGGGCTGCATGCCATTCACGAAATGAACGAGTCCCGCTCATGGGCGGCTGGCCTGCCTGCCCTCGGCGGGGTCGGCACGGCCTCAGCCTTGGCGAAGTTTTATCAGGCGGCCATCGGTTCCATCGAGAGCCCCCTGCCGGTCCGGGTGCGGCAGGCTTTGGCCACCCCTCGCTCATCGGCAGAGGACAAGGTGCTGCTGCGGCCCACCGTCTTTACCTGCGGGGCCCAGCAGGATCCTTTGGACCGGGATGGCCGGAAAATCCGCCACATTTATGGACCGTCCATCACCTCTTTCGGCCACCCGGGAGCGGGCGGCAGCCACGCGCTCGGCGATCCGGAAACAGCGATTTCCTTCGCTTACGTCATGAATCAGATGGATCTCAGCGTCATGCCCGGTCTCAAGTGTGTCGAAATGGTGGAGGCCTTGTTTTCCGAAATCTGATCCTCCCGCCAACATTCCGATTCCGGTTCTTGACCCTGCGGGGGCGGAATCTTAGGAAGTGCCCATGACACCACTTTACGAGGGCAAGGCGAAGCGACTTTGGACCACCGAGAATCCGGACACGCTCCGCATGGAGTTCAAAAACGACGCCACCGCCTTCAACGGGGAAAAGAAAGCCTCCTTCGAAAACAAGGGCCGCCTCAACAATGCCATCAGCACCCTGATCTATGGCATGCTCGAAAAAGAAGGCGTGCCCACTCATTTCGTTCGCCAGATAGATGAGACGAACGTCGAGGTCAAGAAGGTGGAAATCCTGATGGTGGAAGTCATCGTTCGCAACATCGCCGCAGGCAGTTTCTGCAAGCGCACGGGCATGGCGGAAGGTCATGTGTTCACACAACCGATCATCGAGTTTTCCTATAAGAGCGACGAACTCGGCGATCCGCTCATCAATGATGACTACATCCGCGAAATGAACCTCGCGACGCCCGGTGACATGGCCCACCTGCGCACGGCCGCCCTCAAGGTGAACGAACTCCTCTCCGCTTTCTTCGCCAAGTGCGGACTCAAGCTCGTGGACTTCAAACTCGAATTCGGCCGCCTCAAGTCCGATCCATCGATCATCGTTCTTGCCGATGAAATCAGCCCCGACGGTTGCCGCCTCTGGGATCTCAAGACCGGCGAGAAAATGGACAAGGACCGCTTCCGCCGAGATCTCGGCAATGTCATGGAAGCCTACGAAGAAGTCTTAGGCCGCGTGAAGCAATCGCTGGAATGAGGGATTGAAGATTGCCGATTGAAGATATTTCTAACAATCGAAAATCGAAAATCTTCAATCGAAAATCCCATCATGCCGGTCCGCGGTCGACGTCGATGCGGAAGGGGCGGCCACGGAGGCGGGCGTTGCGGGTGCGTTCCATGACTTGGTCCACCAAGCTCTGTGGCACATCGACGAGCGAGTGCTTGGGAAACAAGGTGATGCGTCCCAGGCAGCCATCGGGCAGGCCGGCTTCGCGATAAAGCATGCCGACGATTTCCTTGGCCATCACGCCGTGGGTCTTGCCGAGTGAGAGGAACATGCGGGTCATGCCATCTTCCTGCGGGATGGGTCCACGTTCGAACTTTGGCTTGGGACCGCGCTCGTCGCGTTGCGGGCGCTCGCCCCGATCCTCGCGCTGTGGGCGCTCACCCACCACGCGTTCGCGCCGTGCGGGGCGTTCGGGTTCGCGATCCTCTTCGATCAAGGATCCCTCACGACCGCTGGATTCGCGGAGCATGGTAGCAAGCGCGCCGGCAATGTCGGTGGGCGTGTGGCCTTGTTCGAGGAGGCGGTCGATGTTGTCCTGATAGGTATCGAATTTCCCGGTTTCGAGTCGCTCCTTGAGAGTATCGAAAATCAAATCCGCGCGACGTCCTTCGACTTGTTCGACCGATGGGATGCGCTCGCGGCGGATGACTTGGCGGGTGTATCGCTCGATCGATTGAAGCCGATAGATATCACGTCCATATACAAAACTAACAGCGCGTCCCGAACGCCCGGCACGACCCGTGCGGCCGATACGGTGCACGTAATCTTCCGGATCGGTGGGGAGATCGTAGTTGAAGACGATATCGATTTCATCGATGTCCAAACCACGCGCCGCCACATCAGTGGCCACCAGCAGTTCGACCGATCCCTCGCGGAAACGCTTGAGCACCCGCTCGCGCATCTGCTGCGTCATGTCGCCGTGCAGGCGGTCTGCGGCGTATCCGCGGTTCACCAGATCCTCCGTGCATTCATCCACCGAGCGTTTGGTGTTGCAGAAAATGATGCCGAGGCGGGGCGGATTCATATCGAGAATACGGGAAAGCACCTCGACCTTGGAACGCTGGCGGACTTCGAAATACGATTGCTCGACCGTGGAAACGGTGCGTGATTTTTGTTGGATCTCGATGATTTTCGGATCCTTGCCGAAACTGCGGATCAGGCGCGAAACGCCGGGATTCATGGTGGCGGAGAAAAACAGCGTCTGCCGCTCCGGTGGAAGCGCGCCGAGGAGTTCATCCATCTCGTCCTTGAAACCCATGTCCAGCATGCGGTCCGCCTCATCGAGGATGGCCATTTTGATGTGGGAGGGATCGAAACTGCCACGGCGAAGGTGATCGAGCAGGCGGCCGGGAGTGCCCACCACGAGTTGGGCCCCATCGCGCAGGGCGCGGAGTTGGCGGTCCATCGGCGCGCCACCGTAAACCGGAGTGGCATGCAGCCCGCGCATTTTCGCGCCCAGGCGATGGACTTCCTCACAAACCTGCACGGCAAGCTCGCGAGTCGGGCAAAGAATCAGCACCTGCGGATAAAGCGCCTTCACATCGAGCTTCGACAAGGCCGGCAGGGTGAAAGCCGCGGTTTTTCCGGAACCCGTCGCGGAAAGCCCCACCAAGTCATGCCCTTCGAGAGCGGGCGGAATGCTCATGGCCTGAATGGGAGAGGGGCGCTCGTAGCCAAGCGTTTCAATGGCGGCAAGCAAGGGAGCGGGCAGGCCGAGTTCGGAGAAAGGAGGAGTTTCCATGTGCAAAGAAGAAGCAGAATCCGGTCAAAGCGGCAGATTTCCGCACCGGGGCAAGAAGGCATCCGCTGATTTCAAGAGGAAAACAAGCACGGAAGTGAAAGGAGAGGCGGATTCCTTGGGAATCATCGCGATTTTTTGGAATACCCCAAATGGATGACGGCGCGAAGGTTGGCTCGGGGGCCGAGCTCTGGTTGGCTCTTGCCATGATGATTCATCCACCCGCTGCCTGGTTCTCCGGCATCCTGCTTGCCCTTTCTTCCATGGCTCATGGCACGGGAAAATTCACCATCACCGATTACGGCGCGGTCCCCGATGGCAGGACTCTCAATTCGGAAGCCATTCAAAAGGCCATCGAGGCGGCCGCATCGGAGGCGGGAGGGGGCGAGGTGGTGATTCCCGCGGGACGCTTTCTGAGCGGATCGATTTTTCTCAAACCCGGTGTGAGCCTGCGCTTGGAAAAGGATGCCCTGCTCCTCGGATCGAACCGCATCGACGATTACCCGAGGCGTAAAACCCGCATCGAGGGGCATTTTCCCGAATGGCGGATGGCTCTCGTGAATGCCCAGAACATGGATAAGGTGCGAATCCATGGTGAGGGGAAAATCGATGGCAACGGGATCCTTTTCTGGGCGCAGTTCTGGCAGCGGCGAAAGGAAAATCCGAAGTGCACCAACCTCGAAGTCGAGCGGCCGCGCCTCATGTTCATTGATCGCTGCAAGGACGTCGAGATCAAGGGCCTCACATTTCGCGATTCCGGCTTCTGGAATCTCCATCTTTACAACTGCGATGGCGTGCTCGTGGAAGAACTGGACATCGCTGCTCCGACCAAAGGGCATATCCTCGGACCCAGCACCGATGGCATCGATGTGGATAGCTCGCGAAATGTCACCATCCGCAAATGCAGCATTTCGGTGAATGATGACAATATTGCCCTCAAAGGCAGCAAAGGGCCTCTTGCAGACAAGGATTCCGACAGCCCGCCGGTGGAAAACATCCTCGTCGAGGATTGTGTGATCGGAGATGGTAACGGGCTGATCACCTGTGGCAGCGAGGCCACACTCATCCGCAACGTGACGGTTAGAAACTGCCGCATCACGGGAAATGCCACCTTGCTCACCCTCAAGCTGCGACCCGATACACCGCAGCATTATGAGAAAATCCTGATGGAAAACATTCAACTCTCCGGCAGTGGACGAATCCTCAACGTCGCCCCGTGGATGCAGTTTTTCGACCTCAAAGGCCAGGCCCCACCCAGTCGCCGCGTCAATGACATCACCCTTCGCAATATCAGCGGAACATTCGGCAGTATGGGCACGCTGCGCGGCAATCGCGGCGATGTGATCGAGGATTTCACCCTCGAAAACATCGATCTCCAGCTAACGGACAGCAATTTCAAGCCCGGTGAGGTGAGCCGCCTGAACATTCGCAACGCCCAACTCAACGGCAAGACACTCGCGAATCCTTGATGCTCCGGACCGGACCTTGTGCCAGAGCCTCAGAGTCATCAAGGTCCCTGCCGGCAAGCAGAGGGAGGCATGCCCATGTGTTTTCGAAACAGTCGGGAAAAGTAAAAGGGATCGTCATAGCCGACGGCCAGGGCGGCTTCCGCCACGTTGTGATTGCCTTGTTGCAATAAATCCATGGCACGTTGCAAGCGCAGTCGGATCAGCAATCCCAGTGGAGGCATGCCGGTTTGGCGGCGGCAGAGCTCGGTGAAGTGCGGGACGCTGAGGTGGGATTCCCTGGCGAGTTCCTCAAGAGTCCATGGATGCGCCAGATTCTCACGCATGAGGGAAAGAGCCTTTAGAAGATGGTTCTCCGCGCGGCGTGAGCGTGTCCCCGGCAACAGTTGATGGACTTTTGCCAGACCTAACAACCTCGCAAAAGCAGTGGATAAGCCAGCCATGGTCGCGGTGCTGAATCCATGGGTCGCGTGCCGGAAGGTGTCCTCGAAAGCCTCGAACATCGCCGCCGGATCATGCACGGAAACCACCGGGCGCGATGGCGTCACACCTAGAAGTTCAAGATAGTCATCTGCGCGTTGTCCCCGAAAATGGATCCAGAAGATCGTCCATGGCGAGTGCGGATCCGCACTGTAAACGTGACGCTCCCGCGGCGGTAGAAACAACAAGTCGCCAGGTTCCATCTGCCACTCCTGATCACTCAAAACACAGGATCCCTTGCCGGAGAGGCAGGCAATGAGAATGTGCTGGGACGTGCCGTGCGGACGCTCCACGAAGTGTCCTCCTGCCGCAGAGAAATGACCGATGTGCGTGACGCAAAGGTCGCGCGTGACCGGTTGGCGTGATGCCTGGACGGCGATGGCCGGCGGGACGATCACGAGGCGCTGACCGGGAAAGCCTTCAGGACGTTTTTCGATAGCGCCGGATTTCATCCCGCCCAGAATTCAATGAAAACCTCGGATTGTCCATGTTTATCCTTTGATGTTCCATGGATCCAGAGCCCTTCCGTCCACTATGTTCTCTTAAACCCTACGCAGCCTCATGAACATCACGCCCTTGGACATATCGGTTTTTGTCGGCTTTTTCGCCGTTGTCGTCGGACTCAGCGTCTGGAAGAGCCGCAAGGCCAAAGGCAACGACGAGGACAGTTCGGACTTCTTCCTTGCAGGTCGCGGCCTGACCTGGCCCTTGATCGGAATCTCCATTGTCGCCGCAAACATCTCTACCGAACAGATGGTCGGTATGGCGGGTCAGGCAGCGGGCTCCACCGGGTTGGCGGTGAGCAGTTGGCAACTGCTCGGCTCGGTCTTCATTGTTATCATTTCCATGACGCTGCTGCCCAAGTTCCTGCGGGCCGGCATCTATACCATGCCGGAATACCTCGAATACCGCTACAACGCAACGGCGCGCGGACTGATGGCCCTCCTGACGGTCATCATCTATGCCATCGTGATGTTGCCCGCAGTCCTTTACTCGGGTGGAGTCACCCTGCGGGCGATCACCGGCATGGACTTGACGACAGCGGTCTGGTTGATTGGCTTGATCGGCGCGGGCTATTCGACTGTCGGTGGACTCAAGGCCATCGCCTGGGCCGACCTCGTGCAAGGTCTCGCCCTGCTGGCGGGGGGCATGCTGATCTTTTTCTTCGGACTCAGCGCGATTGGAGGTTGGGAAAAATTTGCGGAGTTCAATGACGCCAAACTCCACATGGTGATGCCAGCAGACAACAAGGACCTGCCGTGGACCGGCGTGGCAGGTGGCATGTGGATCGTGATGATCTATTACTGCGGACTCAATCAGTTCATCGTACAGCGCAACCTCGCCGCAAAGTCACTCAAACATGGCCAGCTCGGCATGATTTTCGCGGGTGGACTGTGGTTGTTGGTTCCCTTTGCCATGGTCATGCCGGGCATGATGGCCCAGCAGTTATATGGTGCGGAACTCGGCGAGAAAACCGATGCCGCCTTTCCCATGATGGTGACCAAACTGATCCAGCCCGGAATCCGCGGCTTCATCTACGCCGCCATCGCCGGTGCGGTCACCAGCACTTTGGCGTCCTTGCTCAACTCCGCATCCACGATTTCCACCATGGATGTCTATCGGCGCATGTTCAATCGCAATGCTTCACAGGGAACTTTGGTATGGTTCGGCAGGGGATTGACCCTCGCCTTCGTGATTGCAGGGTGCTCGATCGCCCCGGTGTTGGACAATCCGAAGTTCGGCGGTGTCTTCCAATACATCCAACAATTCCAGGGATATATCTGGCCGGGTGTCGTGGCGGCGTTTGTCATGCCCTTTCTGCTCCCCAGAGTCCCGGGTTTCGCCGGAGTAGCAGCGTTGATCATCGGCCCGATTGCCTATGCCGCACTCCAATTCACCACCAAGACCGACGCCCGCGCATGGGGGCATGAAATTCACTTCCTGCTACAAGTCCTCATCTCATTCGGGATCGTCGCCGTAGCCATGGCGGTGATGACCTCGCTGTCACCCCTCGCCAAGCCCAAGGAGCTTCCCGTCCGTGATGGTGTCAGCCTGCAAACCGAGCCCGTGGTCAAGCTGGCCGGTGCGTTGGTGATCCTTGGGGTGATCATTTTCTTCATCATTTTCTGGTAAGCCGCCACAACGATCCCAAAGCCATGTCTGTTCTTGCACGCATCGAACCGCGCGTCATTCCCACCTATCCGGTAGGCGCGCCCGAAAAAAATCCGCTCTTTTTCGAGAAGCGGGTTTATCAGGGCTCATCGGGAAAAGTCTATCCCGTTCCATTCATCGACAAGGTGTTTGATGAGCCGCAGCCGATTACCTATCAGTCGGCATTGCTGGAAAACGAATGGGTGCGTCTTGTCATGCTCCCGGAAATCGGCGGTCGCATTTTCCTCGGGCAGGACAAGACGAACCATGATTACGACTTCTTTTACCGGCAGGATGTGATCAAACCCGCGCTCGTCGGTCTCGCGGGTCCTTGGATCTCGGGGGGCGTCGAGTTCAACTGGCCGCAACACCACCGGCCGGGGACCTTCATGCCCACCGATGTGTATATTGAGGAGGAAGCGGACGGAGCGCGGACGGTGTGGATGAGCGAGCACGACCCGCTCAACCGAATGAAAGGAATGCACGGTATCCGGCTCCGTCCAGGATCATCCCTGATCGAACTCCGCGGCCGATTATACAATCGAACCCCTCTGACACAGACATTTCTTTGGTGGGCGAATGTGGCGGCGATGGTGCATGATCAGTATCAATCCTTCTTCCCGCCGGATGTCCGTTATGTGGCGGACCACGCGGTGCGGGCAATGTCTTCTTTCCCGCAGGCGATGAACCCTTATTATGGTGTGGACTATCAGAATCGCCCGGGTAGGAACGACCTCAGTTGGTATCGGAATATCCCGGTTCCGACGAGTTATATGATATGCCAGACGCAATCCGATTTCTTCGGTGGTTACGACTTCGCGGCGGGGGGTGGTTTTGTGCATGTCGCCAACCGTCACATTGCGCCCGGCAAGAAGCAATGGACTTGGGGAAATCACGAGTTCGGCTGGGCTTGGGATCGCGAACTCACGGACAACAATGGTCCCTACATCGAACTGATGGCCGGAGTTTATACGGACAATCAACCGGACTTCTCCTATCTGACACCCTATGAAACCAAAACCTTCTCGCAGTTCTGGTGGCCCATCCAGGGAATCGGCCCGGTCCAACAGGCCAACCAGCAAGTGGCCCTTCGAATGGTCATCCGGGAAGACCGGGCCATCGAACTCGGAGTGTGCGCTTCCGAGTCTTTCGAAAACGCATCCATCGTCGTCAAGCAGGGTGGAGTGATTTTGTTGGAATCAAGCTTCTCGCTCGTTCCCGGAGAGACGTGGAAGCATGAGGGGCTACAATTCAGCGGGGAAAACGCAGCGGAACTCGAAGCGAAGGTCTTTGATCAAGCGGGCAAGTGCTTGTTGGAATACCGGGGGATCGATGAGAGACAGATCGTCAGGAATCGTGAACTCGCCACCGAGCCGCCCTTGCCGGAGGAAATGGACTCCAGCGATGAATTGTATTTCACAGGGGAGCACCTTGAACTCTATCGTCACCCCACCCGCTCGCCCGAGTTGTATTGGAAAGAGGCATTGAGGCGCGATGAGGGCGATGCCCGATGCAACATCGGCATGGGTCGCCGGTCTTTGAGGGAAGGGCGCTTGGAAGATGCGGTGTGCCACTTCCGGACTGCGATCTCCCGTCTGACGCGGAGGCATCCGAATCCGGAAACTGGCGAAGCCCATTATTTCCTCGGTTTGACTCTGACGCTCCAAGGGGTGCCGGTGGATGCCTATGCCAAGTTCTACAAGGCCACGTGGAATCAGGCATGGAGGACGCCTGCCTACTATCAACTTGCCTGTCTCGATTGCAGGAACCATCAATTCGATCAGGCCTTGGTGCACCTCAAGGAAGCCTTATCCACCAATGCGGATCACACCAAGGCAATGGTGCTCCAAGCGGTGATCGCCAGGCATCGGAATGATCAGGCATCCGCCCGCGGTTTGCTGGAAAGAGTCATGGCGCTGGACCCGCTGGATCATTGGGCTCGGTATGAGGCAACGTTTTGTGGATTGATATCACGGGAAGGCTTCCTGGAAGCCTGCCGCAATGATGCACAAACCATCCTCGACCTAGCATTCGAATATGCTGATGCGGGATTTTCCGGAGATGCCGCAGCATTGATTCAATGGCATCTTGAAAACCCGATCACCCCTGCGGCCGTGCCAAATCCATCATCCCGCTCGCCGATCTGTCATTATGTCCTGGCCTGGCTGCAGAATGACAGGAGCCTACTGGTGGATGCACAAGGACAATCGCCCGACTACTTCTTCCCATCCAGGATTCATGAACAAATCGTTCTCGAATGGGCTCTTGCGCAGGTGGGCAGTGATCCGCTTGCGGCTTATGGGTTGGGAAACTATTACTATGATCTCAGAAGGCACGAGGATGCGATCCGGGTCTGGAAGCAGGCTGTCGATGATTCCTCCATCCATGCCACGATCTATCGCAATCTGGGAATCGCAGTGTGGAACACACGGCGCGATGGGGAATCCGCACGTTCATATTATCTCAAGGCAATTGAGTTGGATGCTTGCGATCCCCGTTTGGTTTCGGAGTATGATCAGCTTTGTTCGAAGTTGAATGATCCGGTGGCTGCACGTCTTCGGTTTTTGGAGGATCATCAAGACCTCGTGCTTCAGCGTGATGATTGCACGGTGTCGCTCGCAACGCTTTGCAATCTATCCGGTCATCCGGAAAGAGCACTGGAAATTCTAACATCGCGGCGCTTCCACCCGTGGGAAGGAGGGGAGGGGAGCGTTTTGCTGCAGTTCACCAATGCCCATTTGCTTCTCGGTCGCAAGGCGCTTGCCGAAGGTCAGCCTGCCAAGGCGGTGGCACATTTCAGCGGGGCGATGGTGACGCCCGAGAGCCTCGGCGAGGCCTATCACCTGTTGCAGGCCAAGGCGGATGTGAACTATTGGATCGGCATGGCGATGAAGGCACTCGGGTGCAGGGATGAGGCCAAGGAGCACTTCCAAGCCTGCGCCGACGAAGTCGGAGACTTCTCCAACATGGCGGTCGTCGCTCACAGTCCGCTGAGCTATTTCCGCGGCATGGCGATGCGGGAGTTGGGACTTCTTGAGCAGGCGCACGCTTGTTTTGAGAGTTTGAAATCCTTCGCGGAATCCGGAATCGGCGATGTCGCAAAAATCGATTACTTCGCCACCTCGTTGCCCAACCTTCTTGTCTTTGAAGAGGATCTTCAGGCGCAACGCGAGTCGGAATTCAATCTCCTCATCGCTCTCGCCTGCCACGGGCTCTGCGATACTGAAGGGGCGCGTGCTGCCTTGTCAAAAATGATGCGGTTCACCCACGCCAATCAACGTGCGTCCGATCTTGCTGCGGAACTGGCAGATCCTGCCGTCCCCGCCATCCTCTTGTGAAGACTTACCTCGTCATCATTTTTCAGTGATTTTTGCAAGAACCGGCATGTCCCAGCAGGGGGACAGATTGTGCCAATTCCGATTCAGATAAGGCGTAAGCCCCCGAGCGTCCGCCGTTTGAATAAGCTCGATTTGCCGTGCTGGGGTGGCGAGTATGGCCGGTTTCAGGCGGCTTGTGATCGCTCCGACTTGATCGCGGGATGGGCGGCGCGGTTTGCGGCGGCCCAGGTGGCCGGCAGGAGCTCGCCGAGTTCACTCGGACGGTTAATGGGCAGGCGTTCGATGAGATCCTTGAGATAGGCTTGCGGATCGACTCCATGATTCCGAACGCTGATGAGCAGGGTGGAAATCACGGCGGAACACTTGCCGGCTTCGGGGCTGCCTACGAACAACCAGTTCTTTTTTCTCCCATTGTCGCGGCGCACTCGCGGCAGGTGTGGCGGATCGATGCTGCGTTCGTGCCGGCAGATGACCGTGTGCGCGTCGATGGTTGTGTTGATGCCTGGTCCTTGGGGATGAGTTGGGACAGATTGTCCCAACTACAAGTCATTAGAGCCCTTCCGGCTTTCATGCTGCGGTGCATCACTCAATGCAGTGAGAGGATATATCTATCGTTATCTATCAGAGCTTCGCCTCCAGACCCAGGAACCCGGCGAGTGACTTGACTGCCGTAATGACGTGGGCAGCGGACGTGCTTTCATGGGAAACGACATGAAGCAGTCCGGCAGGACGATCCGCCTTCACATCGGCGTGGCCGATGAAGCGGTTGCCGTGCAGCAGGGGAAGTGCGTAGTAACCTCGGACCCGCTTGTGCGGCGGCACGTAGACTTCCCAGCGGTAGTCGAAGTTCCAAAGCTCTTCTGCCAAACGGCGATCGTAGATGATCGGATCGAGTGGTGCGAGCAAGAGCGGTTTGGTTGTGGTTTGGGCAGCACTCGCTGCGCTATCGAGCATTTCGACATCGCTGCGCAGAATATGCAGGCGTGGGACCGATGCGTCTTCCACGGCGATCGGGATGACATCATCGGCGATGGCTCGGAGTTCCGCGGCTTTGAGCACAGCGAGGCGGCGCTGGCGGAGCTTCAGGAGCGCCAACCAATGGCATGTTTCGGCCCCGGTAGGGATGGGTGTGTTCAGGATCGATGCGGGCAGCACATGCTCCGGCAGATCGTAGTAGCGGCGGTTTGTTTCGCGGCGGGCAATCAGCACCCGTCCATGGAAGAAAAGCTTTTGCAGGGTGCTCTTGGCGATGGTGGTGGAATCCCATGCGTGGGCCTTTGCTTTGCGCTGGCTTTGGACGTCTTGCGAGCAAAGCGGGCCTTCTGCAGCCATGCGGACGAGCAGCTCAGTGGCCAGTTTTTTCTCCGCAGGAGTGAGCCTACCCGACCAGCTGCTGTCGCTGCGCGTGCGGGCCTGCATCGACCGCTGGAGATGCGGCCAAGCATTCAAGGGCAAGGCTGCCAGATTGCTTGAGTCCGGCAAATGGTGCTCAAATGCAAAACGCTCGCCCGGGGTCTGGAGGCAAGCAGTCAGGTCACCCTCACGATATCCGGCGACGCGATGCCGCAAGATGTGATCCTGCATTCGCCCGCAAACGTTGATTGGGTCGATTTGCACAAATCCCAAATGATCCAGCGCGGCTCCGATGTCTGCGAAACGGGTATCAAGACCGGTGGCAAGGCGCACGAAGCGCCGAGCTGTGAGTGAGGAGATCGATGGCGATTTCATCAACCATCACACCTTGAACATCCCGCCGCGTTTGCCGCCAAGAATCGCTGCACCCATGATGGCGACGGAGAGGAAAACCATCGCCCACACGCCAAGCGCCGCCGCGAGTTCGGTGCCGTTGCCGAGGGTGCTGAGCAGGGCATAGATCGCCTTGGTGATCGGGAAATGCTGTGCCTGCTGTGCGAGGATCAGGCTGTCGCTCACCTCCAGCATCGCAAAGGCAAAGGCAAGAATGCAGCCCGCCGCCAGGTTGGCTCCGATGAGTGGGATGGCAACGCGGCGGAGCGTGCGGAACGGCGTGGCACCCAGCGAGCGCGCGGCTTCTTCCAGCGTGGGATTGCTTTGCTGCAAGCCAGCGACTGCGGAGCGCACGACATAGGGCAGCCGCCGGATGGCATAGGCGATGACCAGCAGCATGAAGGGATTGCCTCCGGGCCCGACGAGGAAATGGAAAAACTTTCCTTCCTGAGAAAGCGCCAGATAACCGAAGGCCATCACCAGTCCCGGCACCGCCAGCGGCAGCATCACCACCGCATCCAGAAAGCCGCGAATCTTCAAATCCGACCTCACCACCACCCAGGCCACGCTCAGGCCAATCATCAGGGCGAGCAGCGTGGCGCAGCCGGCATAGAGCAGGCTGTTTTGGATCGATGGCACCACCAATCCGTTTCCGAGCGCCTCGATGTAATGTCGCATGGTGAATTGATCCGGCACCACCGTGCCATACCAACGCTCTGCCAGCGATAGCATCACCACGCCGATGTGCGGGATGGTGGCCAGGATGAAAACACCGAGAAACAATCCCGCGCAGGCCAGTGATTTGAAACCGGTGAGTTGCAGCGAGTTCGAGCGCCCCTTCGGTCGCGGCGCGGTGCCCAGCGGCGAGCGGCCCATCACGAATTTGGACAGCGCGAAAACCGATGCCGCGATGATCAACAAGATGGCTGTTAGAGCATAGGGGATCGGATTTTTATCCAGCCCCTTGAGCCCATCGAAGATCTGGACGGAGGCGGTCCTGCCGAAATCAAACACCAACGGCACGCCGAGTTCGGTGAAGGCCCAGATGAAAACAATCGATGATCCGGCAAACACACCCGGCATCGCCAGCGGCAGCGTGATGCGGAAAAAGCGCTTCCATGGAGGGCAGCCGAGGTTTTCCGCGGCCTGCTCCATCGCGGGATCCAGATTGGAAAGCGCAGCCGCGATGTTCATGTAGAGAATCGGATAGAGGTTGAAGGCAATCATCAGCACGATCCCCGCAAAGCGGCCTTCCGCTAGCCAATCGAAAGGCACCGCCGCATCCATCCAGCCGAGCTTCACCAGCGCCGCATTGAACGCGCCATTCACCCCGAGCATCTGCTTGACGCCCACCGCACCCACGAAGGGAGGCAGGATCATCGGGGCCAGCACCAGCACTCCCAGCACGGGTTTGCCCACGAAATCATATCGATGCCCCACCAGCGCCAGCGGAAATGCAATGCAAAGCGCCGCAAGGGTCGCACAAACCCCGATCGCAAACGAATTCCACAAGCCTTCCTGATAGATCGGGTTCTGGAAAATCGCGGCGAAAAACTCCAACGTGAATCCATCCGCCCCTTCAAAGGCCTGCTTCACCACCATCCCCGCCGGATAGATGAAAAACACGGCGAACAAGGCACAGACGATGAAGGTGATCAGTATGGCAGGTCCGCGTTTCATGGGATAAAGACACAAGACTTGGAGACGCAAGACACAAGACTGGAAGATAGAAGAGCAAGCGTAAGAGCCTGCGCAAGAACCGCACCTCTTCTCTTGCGTCTTGTGTCTTCAAGTCTTCTGTCTGAAAGATGCATGAGATCGATTTTGTTAGAGTTTCCGGGACGAACGCGCCATCTCCTCCGCCTTGCGATAGTTGTTCCGAAACCACTCGCCGATGCGTGCGGCGTGGGCGGCGGTTTTGAGGGCGTCGCTGCCATCGAATCCGGGATCGCCCTTGCCACCTTTTGAGTAGGGCATGATTGAGACGTCGGTGAAAACCGCCAGCGCATCCTCGGGCATGCCAGCTTCGACCATGGCCTTCCATGCGGATTTCATTTCCTCGTGGGAGTCGATGCACATGACCTTCACCAACTGTCGCAAGGTGTTGAACGCGGCTCCGGTCAGTTCCGGTTGATAGGTGAAATTGCCGGGATCCTCGTAAGGCAGCACGGCGGAGAGGGTGGAGTTGGCGATGTTTTCCGGCGTGTAAACATCGCGCCGGATCGGCGTGCGGTGCAGGGCGCGCTCGGCTGGGCCATTCGGAGTTCCGGGTTTGCCGAACCACAGGATCTGTGCCTCGGGCATCATACAGAATTCCACAAAACGCTGCGCAATCTCCGCATTCGGCGCACCCTTGAGCACGGCGATGGGATCCGCGCTCAAAGTCGTGCCACCCACCGGAGCGATCCACACCACGCGCGGCTTACCCGTCGGGCTGGTCAATTCGTGGGCGTAGGAGCGGCCATAGAAATCAATGCACATGCCCGCCGACGCATTGCCTTGTCCCACGTCATGCGGGATTTTTGAGGCGCTATCGGTAAAGTATCGGGAGTTTGCAGACATGCGCTGGATCAATTGCAAGCCGCGTTTCCATCCTTCTTCGATCGCCGCCTCGCGATCCTCCGGTTTCTCGGCAATGCAGCGCAGAATTTCACCTTGCACGAGCAATTCAAAAGTCCTCGCCACCGAGCCGCTCTTGGTCGGATCCGCCAAGGCAAGCGAACCCACATAACGCGGATCGCCCAAGTCCTGCCACGCCGTGGGGAAGGGGACTTTCAAACGTTCCAGCACTTCCGGGTTATAACAAATCCCGAACTGCGACATGCAGGTGCCCACCCACACATGATCCTTGGGAAAATATTTCTCACCCGTAAACGTCGATGGCACCGGCCCGCCCTCGGCAAACCACTCCGGATGTTTCCCGAAAACCTCCAAAGGCACCAAGCGCCCCTTCTTGGCCTGACCCGCAAAATCCGGTTCTCCGCCGCCGAAGAACACATCCACACCGATGCCCGGCCGCTTCGTTTCCTCCGCCGCCTTGTATCCCGCATCCAGCACCATCCGAATTTCCGATGTGCCGCCCGGCGTGCGCCAATCCACGTGGATGCTGCGCCCCGTCGTGCGCTTCCAATGCGCCGCGAAAGCCTCGCCGAATTCCTGGCGGATCGATTCGTTGTGCGGCGTCAACACCACCAAATGATCATCCGCCTTGCCCGCACTCGTCGTCGCCGTTTCCCGCTTCAACGCAAGCGGCAAGGCCACAATGAAAGCCAGCAAACCGAAAATGATCAACGCGCGTCCCTTCATCAGCTCATTCCCAAGTTATATCTTTTATCTATCATCTTCTTCCCCGGTCTTGTGTCTTCAAGTCTTGCGTCTCTCCTCAAGGCTTCAACACCACCACATCATCATGCCGCGCATGCAACTTCGCCGCGTCTCCCGGCCCATGAATCACTTGAGGGTTCATTTCCACCACCTGCTGGCGGCCGATCGGTGTCTCGATCCAGTATTGAATCCGCTGCCCCAAGTAAGCGCGTTCGACGATGGTTCCTGAAACCGGATTGTCGCCTGAATCCATGTGCAGACGCCAAGCCTCGGGGCGGATTGAAAGTCGCACGCTCTCGCCAGCAAGCGGAGCCCATTCCGGGTCCGTGATCCGACCCGCAATCGGCCCGGTCGGGGTGTTGACGAGGGAAAATCCGCCTTTGGTCTCCAGCACCTCGCCGGAAATGATGTTGGTTTCACCAATGAAATTCGCCACGTAGGCGCTTTGGGGATGTCGGTAAACGTCCTCCGGCGTGCCGATTTGACCGATCTTTCCCCGACTCAGGACCGCCATCCGGTCGGCCATGGCGAGCGCTTCTTCCTGATCGTGGGTCACATAGATGCCGGTGAGGCCATTTTCCTTCACGATGCGGCGGATTTCGCGGCGCATTTCGACGCGGAGTTGGGCATCGAGATTGGAAAGCGGCTCGTCGAGAAGCAGGCACTTCGGTTTCACCACCAAGGCCCGGGCCAGCGAAACGCGTTGTTGCTGGCCGCCGGACATCTGGTCGATCGACCGCTCGCCGTATCCCGGAAGCTGCACCATTTCCAAAGCCTCCTCCACCCGGCGCTTGATTTCCGCCTTCGGCACCCGTCGTTCTTCCAGCCCGAAGGCAATGTTCTGCCCCACCGTGAGATGCGGCCACAGCGCGTAACTCTGGAAAACCATCGCCGCCTCCCGCTTGTGGGGCGGCATTTTGGTCACGTCGCGCTCACCAAAGCGGATGCTTCCGCTCGTAGGCGTCTCCAGGCCAGCGATGCAGCGCAGCAGGGTGGTTTTCCCACAACCGGAGGCTCCGAGCAGGAAAAACAACTCGCCCGGATCGATCAGAAGATCGATCCCATCGAGGGCTCGGACATTTCCAAACGATTTGACAATGGCTTCTGCGCGAATGGATTCCATGGGAGATTGATCGGCCTCATGCTTCCCCATGCGGCCTGTGAAGCAAGCCATAAGCAGGAATTCCGCCGTCCCTGAAAAAAAATTCAAGATTCTCTTGCGTCGGGCCGCGCGGCACATTAACAAAGCCGCCCACCCAACCGGATGCTCGGATGGCGGAATTGGTAGACGCGCTAGACTAAGGATCTAGTAGGGTAACCTGTGGAGGTTCGAGTCCTCTTTCGAGCACTTCTCTTTGAGAGTCAATGAGTCCCGAAGCTGAAAGGCCTCGGGATTTTTTGTTAGGCGAAAATCGCTGTGTCCAATTTGTGTCCAATTCTGCGGAGCTAACCATTCTGTGGCAATGAACCGGGCATCCCGATGTCAAAAGGCGGCTGGCGTGCGAGCTGAACCAGCACCCCTCCCAAAGGCCATGAAGGCGGATGGATAACTCGATTTCCTCGCGGCGGATGAGTTGCACCGTCAGTCGTTTGTGGTTCCTGCAGGTTTTGCTCCTGACTTTAACGAGAAGAAGCAGATCGACCGTGGCGACCTCGGCCCTGCCAAAGGTTAAACGACCAAGGCTCAGTTGGAAATAGATGAACCGCCTGGTGCTTGGGATTCTGAGTTGTAAGAGGGACGCCTCTCGCTTCTTGGCAAGGGTCGGCGTCTCGTGAAAGTCAATAAGGGGGGGGCGGGGATACGTGATTTGTCATGATTGTGGTCGGTCCGAACCTTCATTCAGTCCCGGCGGCGGAGCAGGAACCGCAGCTGTGTGCTGGCATTTCCCAGTCCCAGTGGTGTTTCCTGTCAAGTGATCAGTCGCATCCCGGTGGGTGCTGCTCATGGTGCCATTGCCACTGGTGGTTTCGCTTCTAGCCGAGCGGCCCGAGGCATCGCGGAATTGGGTCCGGCTGCCGCTTTCCGCGACCTTGCTCGTGTCGGCGCTTCCAGCCATTCGCCCACTGGCATCCTGGTAGGTGGTGTGGGACGAACCGGATGCATTGCCGTGAGTCGTCGCCGATCCCGCCGACCTTCCGCTGGCATCGCGGTATTGAGTCTGCGTGGTGCTGTCTCCGCTGGCTTGGGTGGTGGCAGTGCCGGTGATCCTGCCTGATGCATCGCGGGTCACGTACTGCTCGCCGCCCCCGCCTTGTTTTTGGCGCTCAATGGTCTGGACGACCCACCCTGAAGCGTCGCGCACCACCTCGCGGCAGGTTTGGGCCGGGAGGATGGTGGCCAGGGGGAGGGAGAGTAGGGCAGGGAGGAACATTGCCTTCATGGGGATTTGGACCGTTTTAGGCAGGGATTCATTCGATCTACGTGTCGTCTCGCTGCCGTATGTTGGTTATCAGTGGGTTGTGTGCTGATTGATGACTGGGAAAGTTTTTCAAAATCTTTTTGGACCTCCCCCTACATTTGTCCTACCCCCTCGGGTAGGATGTCGGCTGCCGAGAGGCTCAACGACTGAAAATTCCCGCCACCATGAACCAAGATTCATCCCAAAAAGACTGGTTTTTTCCCATTGAGGAAGCTCCGGTCCTTGTCTCCCTCACCCACAAGGGCGTGGCGCGGAACGTGCGGGTACCGCACAAGAAAGCCCTGATCGCGGCGGATACGGGTGACATCGTGGGCATCGTCGGAGCTGGCTATCAAATCTTCACCAACCAGCAGGCGGTGACGCTGTGCCACAAGTTCTGCTTGGAAGCATTCCCTGACACCACCCCGGCGGAGTGGACCTTCGTGGAAGGCCATGGCCCGGGCACCCGGAGCTGGGCGGCGATGGACATTCATCATCGGGCGCACACCATGAATCTTTGGGGAAATGAGGGCGGGCCCTCGGAAACATTCACCCCCTTCGCCCGCATCACCAACAGCTACAATGGTAGCCGCACCCTGCGGATCGACGTGGGGTTTCTCCGGATGCATTGTTCCAATGGCGTGATTTTCGAGCAGGAGGCCGCCACCCTGACGGTGCCGCACACCCGGCAAGGCATCCACTCCCTCAAGGTCGCTCGCCCCTTCGCCGGAATGGCGGAATTGAGCGAGGAATTCAGGAAAACCCTCGCCGGCGTCCGGTCCGTCGGAATCACCCCAGTCGAAGCCCGGAAACTCGTGCGGTTGGTCACCGGCTGGCCGCAGTTGCCGGAGAAGCCGAAACCGTGGGAAAGCGACGAGCAGGCGAAACTCGACGCGGATCTGGAAACCCGCCTTTCCGGCTACTTTCTGGAACTGGGCGCAAACGCATACGCCGCCTTCAACACCATGACCGACATCGCGTCCCGCCCGCCCCAGAGTCCACGCTTCCGCCGCGACCGCCCGACCCTCGAACGCCGCGCCGGGGCCTGGCTGCGGGATTTCAGGATCGCGGCGTCACGCCCTGGCTTCTCCGTCGCCTCTCATCTGGACAGCCTTTCGAAATCCGCCGCGTCCACATCCGTCAATCACCGCTGAAATCATCCTCAACCTGAAAAATGCCATGGAAAATTTTGCTCCCGGCGACCGCGTCGTCGCCATCAACACCGACATGTCCGCGCCGATTTATCCACCAGCCAATTCAGACCAGCGTCCATTTCAATTCCCAGACGGCCCTCTCCGTCGGAATGTGGTCTATCATGTTGAGGCTGTATGTCTATTGAGCTGTGGCCGACAGGGAGTCTTGCTCACCGGGATACGCGTCACCTGGGGGAATGAAGTTATTCCATGGCACTCTTCCCGCTTCCGCAAAGTCCAGTGCCTGCGCGATCACCTGCCCGAGAAGCGTCAGCGTAAACAACCGGCCCCCCCTTGAAAGGCTCAATTTCATTGATCATCTAACATCGATTTCATCCTATCCCCCTATGAGCGTTTTCGAGTCTCCATTCCTCGCCATGCCGGTGAGCGATTGGCTTTGCTCGAATGATCTGGCCTTCGCGATCTTCGACGGCTTCCCGGTCTCACCCGGCCATGTCCTCGTCACCACCCGCCGCATCGTGGAGACTTGGTTCGATGCCACCGACGACGAACAGGCCGCGCTGATGTCACTCGTGAAGGAAGCCAAGCACCTGCTCGACCTCCGCCTCGACCCGAAGCCCGATGGCTACAACGTCGGCTTTAACTCCGGTGCCGCCTCCGGCCAGACGGTTCCACATGTCCACATCCATGTCATCCCGCGCTATCTCGGTGACATGGCCGATCCCCGAGGCGGCGTGCGCCATGTCATCCCGGGGAAGGGGAATTACCTCACCGGAAAAACCCCGCAAGCCAACCCGCCGCCCGCACTCACCCTAGCCACCGGCCACCCCACGGCCCCGCTCTGGAAAAGCATCGGCCAGCGCGTTTCCGCCGCTGCAGAAATCGACCTACTCGCCTCCTTCATCCAGCCCTCCGGCCTCGATCTCATCCAGCAATCGATCTTCGCCGCCCTCCGCGCCGAGGCCCGCATCCGGATCCTCGTTGGCGATTACCTCTACATCACTTCCGCCGAGGCCCTCCGCCGCTTGATAGGTTGGATGTCGCTTGCCGCCGACATCGGCGAAAACAGCTCGCTCGAAGTCCGGCTCGCGGAAATCTCAAAGCTCCCCTCCAAGCCCGACTCCTTCCACCCCAAGGCCTGGCGCATCATCGATTCCTCCGGCGGCTTGCTTGTCGTCGGCAGCAGCAATCTCTCCAAGGCCGCACTGGAAACCGGCGTCGAGTGGAACCTCATAGGCCAGACCACCGGCTCGGAGCCCATCGATCAGGAGCTCGCCCGCGCCTTCACCGATCTCTGGCAGCAGGCCACGCCGCTCGATAATGCCCTCGTCGCCCGCTACGCCGAACACGCCAAGGAAGCCCACCGGAAATTCATCCCGCCCGAAACGGTCGATCTACCCGGCACTCTTTTTCCTCCGCGTCCGTGGCAAGAAGGCGCTTTAGTGTCGCTCGATCAGATTCGCGCCAACCAATACCGCCGCGCCCTCGTCGCCGTTGCCACTGGCCTCGGGAAAACTTGGCTCGCCGCCTTCGATGTGCTGGCCGTCGGTCAAGCGCTCCAGCGCCCACCCCGCGTGCTGATCATCGCCCACCGCGCCGAGATCCTGATCCAGGCCGAGGCCACCGTCCGCAGCGCCATGCAGTCGGAGTGGGAGGAAACCCGCGTCACTTGGTATCTCGGCGCGAACAGTGACATGAGCGGCGACCTCGTCGTCGCGTCCGTCCAGAAACTCACCCGTCCCGAAGGCCTCGCCGAGCTGGGCCGCCAGCGCTTCGATTACGTCGTCATCGACGAAGTCCACCACGCCCAGGCCCCCAGCTACCGGCGGGTCATGGCCCGGCTGAATGCCACCTTCACCCTCGGCCTCACCGCCACCCCGGAGCGCACCGATGGCGTGGACGTGGCCTCGCTCTTCGACGACGTGCTGGCTTGGCAGGCCACCGTCGGCGATGGCATTGCGGAAGGCTCGCTGGTTCCCTTCCACTACCTCGGGCTCAAGGACGATGTGGACTTCGAGCAAATCCCGTGGCGCAACGGCCGCTTCGATCCCACCGCGCTGGAGGAAAAACTCGAAAACAGCGAGCGCATGGAACGCCTGTGGTCGGCATGGCAGGCCGATCCCGACGCCCGCACGCTCGTCTTCTGCTGCTCCCGCCGCCACGCACTCTACACCCGCGACTGGCTCCGCCGCCGCCACGTCCGCGCCGCCGCCGTGTTCTCCGGCTCCGGTGGCGATCCGCGCAGCGACAGCCTCAACGCCTTCATCGAGGGCAAACTCCAGGCCCTCTGCGTGGTCGATCTCTTCAACGAAGGCCTCGACGTTCCGGACGTTGACCGCGTGGTCATGCTGCGCCCCACCGAATCCAAGGTCATCTTCCTCCAACAACTCGGCCGGGGCCTCCGCGCCGCGGAAAACAAGCTGCGGCTGAAAGTCATCGACTTCGTCGGCAATCACCGCGTCTTTGCCAGCCGCCTCACCCACCTGCTTTCACTCGGCAACAATTCCGCAACTTGGACGGACCTTAAAAAATTCCTCAAAGGTGGAACTCCGGATTTACCGGAGGGCTGCCTGCTCGACCTCGAAGTCGAGTCCAAGGAACTGATGCTGCGCCTTTTGCCGAAACCGCCTTTGGCAGTAGAGGAAGCCTAC
Organism: Luteolibacter sp.; assembly: GCA_040399845.1. Classification (GTDB taxonomy): domain Bacteria; phylum Verrucomicrobiota; class Verrucomicrobiia; order Verrucomicrobiales; family Akkermansiaceae; genus Luteolibacter. The sequence goes on from JBBARN010000027.1 coordinate 40,406, forward strand.
CGCAGCATGCGCGACGAACTCGGCCGTCGACCCTCGCCCAGCGAGCTGTTCCACCACGGCTACCTGCCCCGCACCCTGGCCGCAAAGTTCGGTTCTTGGTTCGGCTTCATCGCTGCGGAAAACCATCTCACCGACAGCGAGCGACAGGTCTTCGCCTCCTTCGATTCGTGGTTCGCAATGCTGGAGACCACCAGTCTCACGATGTCCTACAAAATGGTTGTCTTGCGCGTGCTGTTGGATCGCGATGCCTTGTGGGACGGCATGGAAATCCAAAAGCTCGCTGCCGCTTGCCGCGAGTTCCTCCTTTCCCACCCGACCCTCCGCCGCGACCTGCCGCCGACCAAAGAGTTCCCCGATCCTGCGAACGCGCCGATCGAGAAATGGGCCAAGTGGTGGCTGAAATGGCCGCTCTCCTGTTGGTTGAAGGACCAAGGCAAGCGTCTTTGGTTCAAGCGCGAGGTAAACCGTTTCGTTCCCACCTTCACTTGCCCGGAGCGCCTCAGGTCCGACTTCGAAGCGATGACGGCCGAACTGGTGGACTACCGTCTCGCCCGATACGCAAATACCAAGCTCCCGGCTGTCGCCGGACGCTTCCTAGCCAAGGTCAGCCATTCCGGCGGCAAACCCATCCTGCGGCTACCCACCGTCGAGGAACTACCCGGCCGCCCCATCGGCCCGGCGACCGCCACCCTGCCCGATGGCAGCCAGTGGGTGTTCAAGTTCGTCAAGATCGCCTGCAACGTCGCCTCACCGCTCGGCAGCGAGGAAAACCAGATCCTCCCGCTCCTCCGCGGCTGGTTCGGGGAAAACGCCGGGGCTCCCGGCACCAACTATCAGGTCGCCTTCACCAAGACCGAATCCGGCTGGGCCGTCGAACCCGTCGCCGTCGCCACTCCCTTGCGCGTCGTGGACGCCAGCCCCGACACCGGGGAAAGCAACGAGCCTGAAACCCAAGACCTCCCCGGCTTCGTCGACGCCCCCGCCGCCAAGGACAAGTTCACCCGCCTCGTCCCCGTCTACAGCCTCGAAGCCGCCGCCGGCCTCTGGGGCCCGGAGAGCAGCCCCGAGGAAATCGGCTGGGCCGAGGCCCCCGGAGCAACGATCAAACCCGACATGTTCATCGCCCGCGTCCGCGGCCACTCGATGGAACCAAAGATCAAGGACGGTTCCTGGAACCTCTTCCGCCGCTACCCACAAGGCTCCCGCGAGGGCCGCATCGTCCTCGTCCAGTTCAATTCCATGGGCGACCCGGAAAACGGCGGTCGCTTCACCGTGAAAAAATACCACTCCGCCAAGACCGTCTCTGAAGACGCCTGGCAGCACGACCGCATCGAACTCCTCCCCCTGAACCCGGACTACGACCCCATCCCCGTCGCGCCCCACGAAGGCCCGGAGATGGTGGTGGTTGGCGAATGGATTTGGTCAATAAAGTGACTATGGATCTAATCAAAAATGACATCTTTCGCATCCATCTTTCTTTCCGTTACATTGCCAATTTTTAAGTAAATGTTTTCAAATCTCGACCCAAGCATTCCTTCTTCGACGGGCGTAGCTTTTCGCGAGCTCTTGAATCGCAAAAACTGTATTCTCAGAGGCCAAGTCCCATGGTCTATTGCCGAGCTGAAAGTAAGCTCAGACGATATATAGTTTCTTCACACTTGGCTATCATCCGGGGCCATCGTTGCACTACGTTCCGCTTCGATACCGGGATCCTTCTCACTAGATCCATTAAAGGGATTTTCAAACTCGGTGGTTTGCGGAGCGTTGCTTCATATACTTTTTGCCGAACATGTCCGCCGAAACGGAAATGAAGGAAACTACTGGGGGTGTGTCCGTAATCTACCCTGGTCTGCTGACGTTATGTGTGACTGGTTTGGGATCAACGGACAGCCCACAACCCTACATCGTTCAGTACTTGAGCAGGCGGCTCAGGCTATTCGCCTAAGGAATGCATTTGGCATCGAAGGCACATTTCAGTGGTTCTCCACCGGTTACCTCCAATTCGGATTCACTCACAAGGGCTTTATGGCGCGTTTGCCCGAGTGGTTGGCGTCTACCAGCTTTGCTCCCAGCGCGGTAGTCACCCTGCTCAACGAATCCAAACGGCAGAGCCATTCGTTTCAATTCCTTTGGTCAAGTTTGCAGGACTACAGACGGGGGAATATCTCCGAAGTTGTCACCCGCCAGCGAATGACCGCATCCCCATGGATTCTGTCAGAATGGCATGACGAGATTCTGAAGATCGCGAAGAAGCGGGCCTATCTCGGTACCGGATCGCATGCTGCGGATTCAAGTGGAACATCACAGCACTTTCTCGCTGAGCCCAGGCTTCGTTTTGATGATGAGGGAAAGCCATTCTTCGAAACGGCAATTGTAGGATTGGCGGATTTTGATCTCACCGACTTTGCCTATCAGGTGAACATCGACAACCAGATATTTACGAGCATTATTCGGCAGACAGATGGTAGTTACGCTTCGACAAGTTCCGAATGCATACGTATTCCCTGGCAAACCCAGACAGCAATAACTTCCCTCGAAAGTGCAGCGGATGCTAGTATCACAGCCAGCCAGTCGCTTACCTGCTGGCTCGCTGACGAACCTGTCCAAGTGTTTCGCCAGGATGGGAGACGTTACCTCAACCCTGACGCTTTCGGAGCCCGCCCATCCGCTCCAATCTGGCTCTTACACCCCACATCGCTAACCTATTCGGGAGTTCCCTCGATCGAAGAGTGGACCTCACCCGATGGGGTTTGGTGCTTCCGCAAAGTAGATCCGCAGACACATTCAGAAATCATCTATGACGGGTCATCCATTTGGTCACTGGAAGATGCGTGTCAACAAACCGACTCCGACAGGGCGGCATCCGCCCTTGTCCGTGCATGGTGTGATCCAACTACACGCAGAGCCAACCACACCATTCTCCACGTGGTTGCTGAGGAGGGCGTGGAAATCCGGTGGTGCAGGAGGGGCATGGAACCTGTGGAGGTCCCGGCACGCGGAGGAACTATCAATCTCCCCTTCACCGCGGAACATCTTGAAAGTGGAATTCTACTCCGCTTCGGCCTCAACTATGCAGGCGGAAACATTCGTCACCGCCTCAGAATCTCAATTCCGTTCGAAGGTGCGGTTTGGCGTCGAAATGGGAAGTTCCACACAAAAAACCTGAAAGTCTTGAACACCAGGGATAGTGCTCTTACCAGAATCCGAATCATTCCACCGGGCTTGGAAGACTCCGATTCTCTGAGCGATTATTCACTTTTGGAAGGTAACCGATGCATCCGAAGTTTGAGCAACGACTCATTCACCCCAACCAATCTTTCAGGCCTAGGGGCCTCTCTGAACGTATTTCGCGGACCATTCAATTCGGACCGCCCCGCACTCGAAGTTGCACACGCGGTAATCGACGGAGGAATGATTCATCAGGTTAAGATCAGCAGCGAGGAAATCAGGATCATTCCCGTGCTCGGCATTGCGCTGCGCTCGGACTTGGAGTTCGTCATCTGGGCTGGGAGCAGCGAGCTGCCTATGGGACTCCAGTCCTTGACGTTTGAGGAGGAAACAGCCGGATCAGAAAACCATGCCGTTTGGACTTCTCCCAACCCTGCCCAAGATCAAAGCATCAACGCTGTTGCCGTTTTCTTTGAAGGATCATGTGTGGGTTGGTGGTGGAATTTGAGGTCATGGACCCATACTTTAAGACAATGTCACGACCAGGACACCGCACGAACGTATGCCGGAATCATTCGGGTTCTCCGGTGCCCCATACTGTTCAACGACACTAGCCCATGGATCACCAGGTTTATGGCATCCTTCCCATCAGCAATTCTATCCGAATGGATGAGTCCACGTTGCGAACTCGCAATTCCAACGGGAAAAATCATTCACTCCGAAATTTCGTCAATAGAAGGTTGGCGCCGAGCCGTGGGTGAAATTGCAGAGGATTCCAAACTGGTTCTGGACTTCCAATCTGCCAGTGAAATCATGGAGCGATCCCATCCCCCATCTGATGCCAATGGCACTGACTCGCTACTGCTAAGATTTATCGAGGAACTTGCCCGATGTTCACCGTGGCTCGCCGTGGAATTCACAAAAATCTGGATAACCTCCGCGATTTTTCCAAATCAGGGCCGGGCAGAAACCCAATCGAAACTCCGCGACATCGTCGCGCATCTCACACCAGAACCTGAGCGAGTCGAAGATTTCTGCTCGAACGTTCTTCATGCGGATGAAAACTTCGTGGACACCCATCTCCTGGACTTCAGTCATCGTTGGCCCCACCTGCCCCCCATTCGGAAACACAATCTCAAGCTACTCTTCCATCACGACGTCATCCGCCGCAAGGCCGCTGCCGAACGACTCAGAGCCTTCCACCTTCAATAAACCATGTCCCAAATCAACGCCCTCGAAGTCACCCGTCGTTTGAAAGACCGCATGGTTCAATTCGCTCTCGATGACAACTATGTCAGAAGCCCGGAAGTCCGATCGGTTCTTGAGAGGATTTGGTCCGGCACCGCCGAGGAAGGAGGACTGGCCAGCGACCTTTGGGTCGAAGGAGCATTCCCCTCGATGTCGGCAGATGTGTCACTGGAAGAAATGGCCGACGCCGATCTCATCAGTAGCCGACTCGTGAATGTCCTCGATGCGGCCGGGGCTTTTCCTAAAGACCGAAAGCCATACAAGCACCAACATCAGAGCATACTCGCTGCGAAAGAAGGCTATCAGCAAGCGGCCAAACCCGTGGTTGTCGTTTCCGCCGGAACTGGCGCAGGTAAGACGGAAAGCTTTCTTCTACCAATGCTGGACGATATTTATCGAACCTCTCCGGCTGCTGGCCAGGGAGTTTCGGCCATCATCCTTTACCCGATGAACGCATTGGTGAATGATCAGGTGGATCGACTTCAGGAATGGCTGAGAGACCAGGACCGCGCTACATTCTTCCATTTCACCTCCGAAAGCCCAGAGTCGGTCAGAGACGCAAATAAACTTGGGCTGCCCGACCAAGGCCCGTCTCGTTTTCGTTCCCGGAAACATGCCCGGGGACTCGAGGATCGCACTGGGAAACCTTTGAATACGGCCGGCCCTGTCCCTCAAATCTTGGTAACCAACTACTCGATGCTCGAGTACATGCTTTGTCGCCCCCAAGACTTTCCGTTCTTTGGCCTCAACCTTCGGTCGATTGTCCTGGATGAAGCTCACCTTTACACCGGAAACCTTGCCGCCGAAATCGCGCTACTCTTACGGCGCATCTATGAAAAATGCGGAGTCACCTCCGCAGACGTCCTGCACTATGCCACTTCCGCAACTATCGGCGGCACCGACAACCCAATCGGAGAGCTAAAGAGCTTTGCATCCAAACTCTTTGGCAAACCGGAAAAGGACGTCAAGGTGATCATTGGCGAAACCGTTGATTCTCCCATCCCCGAGAATCTTCGAAACTCAAAAGCGGCTCCCTCTTCCGCCAAAAAAGTCACCGTCCCCAATTGGCCCGAGTCACTTCAAGCGCTTACTCTCACAAATACCGGGGACTCAGTCCTTGCGAATCTTGATGAAGCCACTTGGTCGTTGCTACTTGAAATCATCACGCCCCTATTCACCGACTCCGACGAAAGCATCAAAAAGCGTCTGGCAAATTGGGCAAATGAAAGGCAACCAGGACCACTACTTCATGCGGCATTGCCACATTCGCCAGCATTCGGCTGCATCGTGGAAATTCTACGCAAACAAGGCCGGCTACCGCTTGATGAACTTGCCAAGAAGGCGTTTGGCGACTCCGAAGCTCAAACCCTTGAAGCCACCCGCCGGATACTAGCCTTGGGAGCAATGGCCCGCGCATCGGCATCTGCCTATCCACTTCTACCGAACCGGATTCACTATCTCATTCGGGGTTCGGAAGGCATTTCCATATCACTCAATCCATCTGTCAGCCCACATCCGGATTTTGTCCTTAATGGCATGGCCTACCTCTCATCTCCCTCAGCACGCGAAGCGGGACAGTTGAATGATCCCACCGTGACATTGACTCTAGCTCGTTGCAATCAGTCGGGAGATTGGTTCATCGCAGGACGCGAACGCTCGGGACGTCTGGAAGAAGTGCCTCTATCCATTGTACTGGGATATGATGAAATCCAGGCCAACCCAAACAACCCACTGGGTCAAAACGGCCCCAATATTCGATTCTTCAGTATCAAAGACGTCCCGGGGTCCGTTCGATTCGGCTTTGATCCTGTGTCCGGCGCACTAGGTAACCCAAACCAACTTCCAATCGAACTTTGGGAAGTCTTGGTAAATCCAACGACAGGCAATCCCGTCAGCGATTCGGCTTCCTTCTTCGCTAAACAGTCCCGACTCCAACTTGCCCTGCTTGCGGAGGCCGCCCTAATGGAAATGCCGGCCTATCCGGATGCGTCCAAAGACTGGAAACCCGCACAGGGTCGCAGGCTCCTCATCTTCAGTGACAGCCGGACTGAAGCCGCTCGTTTGGGGCCACGTTTCACAAGACAGCACGAACTTCAGGTGATTCGGGCGGCTATCAATGAAACGTTAAGCACTCACAGTGTCGGCGACCCACAAGTGATCGCCATGCTGGAAAAGAGAATCCGGGAGGCAAAGGAAGAAATGTCAATCCTTCCCGAAGGATCGCCTCTCCGGGAAGAGTATGCAAACGACCTCGAACGCTATCAGGGAAGGCTCCAGCAAAGCACCGAAGGTGAACCGATTTCGCAATGGGCAAAGCGCACCAAACAAAGCAAACGGATTTTTGAAATCTTCGACCCGGTATGGGGCCGGAGTCACACGGTGGACGGGGCCAATCCCACTTGGACCCAACAGGCCTGGGAGAGAAACCGTGACAGGGTTGCCGACGATCTAACCAACTACTTCGCGGCTGAGTTCGCCCGCCGCACACTCTGGCCCAGTGTCACCCTCGAAACCGCCGGTTTGGCGGAGATCGTCTATCACGGTATCGCCAAATGGATACCAGCCACCGAGTTTCGGGTGACGCTTCCCAGCGAGGTCGACGCCAAACTCTCTCACATCTGGCCGGATTTTCTGGCCTCCATGCTCGATGAAATCCGGGTCGCAGGTGCAGTCACTCTGGGCAATCGGGACAAGGACAGTGAATACGAATACGATGGTGCCAAGATTGGCCGGTATCTGTCACGGGATGAACGATACAAGTCCATGGTCATTCCTCTCCGTTCGATCACGGGCCGCTCAAAAATCCACCAATTCGCGGTCGAAGTCCTCCGCCGCTGCGAACTTGCCGAAGATCAGCTCGATACGAAAGCCAACGACATGCTGAATGGGGCATTCACTCAACTTTTCGATAGCGCAACATCACTTGATTGGTTAGAAACCGACACCCGTCAGACAGACACCGGCACAGCGCCCACAATCCGCATCCGATTTCCAAACCTCGGTTTGCGCCGCCCTTCGAACCTCTTCCGCTGCACCCGCACCGGTCAAATCTGGCCCCGCACCGTGTTAGGTGCATTCCCGGGCTGTCCTCGTGCTGACCTTCAGCCAACCACCCACGAAGCACTTGATCAGGATCCTCGTGTAGGCCGGGTACGGCGGGAAATTCAGGATTCTCCCATCTTCCGCTTCGGTCTGTGGGCCGAGGAACACAGCGCCCAGCTCGATCCCAAGGAAAACAAACGACTCCAGAATCTTTTTAAACAAGGAATCCGTAACGTCCTCAGCTCCACCACCACTCTGGAACTTGGTATCGACATCGGAGGCCTCAATGGCGTCCTGATGGGAAACATTCCACCCGGAAAGGCCAACTACCTGCAACGCGCAGGTCGAGCGGGTCGGCGTGCGGACGGTTCCTCACTGGTCCTCGGGTTCGCCCGCCCCTCTCCATACGAACGCCAGGTATTTCTCAACTTCGGAGATTACCTGCGCGCACCTCTCCGCAAACCGACGATCTTTCTCGAACGGGACGAAATCGTCTGGCGTCATATCCACGCCTATTTTCTGGGCTCATTCTTCGGTGTAGTTAGAGGTGCCAACGGATCTACCGGTGCCATGGATGCATTCGGGCGCATGGGTGCCTTTTGCGGCCAGCCAAAGATTCCGTTCTGGGAAAGCGGACAAACTAAGCCCGGCTTGCTCCCGTCTGACAATCTAGTCGATCTACCTTTCGCCGACGGCCCCTCGTCTCTTGCTGTTCACTTTCTGGCTTTCCTCGAAGGCGTGCGCAAGGACCCGGTTACCCATCTGCCGACCTTGGAACGCCTCGGTCAGGGAAATGGCAGGATTCTCAAACAACTCCGCCAATCATGGCAGGATGCGATTGCTGGAATTCATGCCGCATATTCGACGGCCCTTGCCGAATGGAATAGAGACTACTCGCAACTCGTCCAACGCTGGCAGGAAGTCTTGCCAGATACCGACGAACGGATGGCACGCTCCGCCTGCATGTCGTTATTGCACCAGGCTAACACGTTCTTCTTTCTTACGGTGATCGAGTCACTCGGAGACAAGCTCGTCATCCCCCGCTATGGTTTCCCTATTGGTCTAAGTCGTCTCCGCGTGGCGGTGCCCGGCACCGGACGCTCGAAGAACAACGTCAGGGAAGAAGATCAGTTTCGTCTCCAGCGCAGTTCGATGCTCGCTCTTCGGGAATACGTTCCAGGTTCGAAACTCATTGCTGGTGGCAGACTCATCACTTCCCAAGGACTGCTGAAACACTGGACCGGTTCGGACGTCAGCGGACCCGACGCCACGCTTGGACTCCGAGGTTGGTTTGCCCGCGCCGATGGTGCCGGATTTTTCACCTACAGCCACGCAGGACCGCCGGATGTAGATACCCAGGTTGTTGGGGCAAACCTCAGGCGTGGAGAAATGCTCTTCGCTAAACACGGCTTTACCTCAGCAGCGTGGGATCCGCCGAAGATTTCGCAATCCTATGAAAACGTCGGCGAGATCGCGTCCTACAGCACCGCCTTTCAAGGCAGCCCCGACAATCAGGAGATTTCCCCGAATTATGCGGGCATTTCCAACATGGAAGCCCGTTACAAAGCTGCTGGAGAAATGGTTCTCACAAACTCTGGGAAATATCACTGTGGCTTCGCTGTTTGCACCAAGTGCGGCTATGCCGACAGCGAGCACAAATCCACCGGAAACGGGCGCATCGACCTGCCCTCACGCTTCGAATGGCACGCGTCCCTGTTCTCGGCTGACGAGCGGAACAATTGCTGGGGTGCTGATGACAGTTTGGTTCTTCGTCACCAACACTTGGCGGCCAAACAAATCACCCACCTCGTCCTGTTCGACCTCTCACCCTGGCTCAATTTCAGCAGTCCCAATGATCGTCTCATCGCCAACACCATCGCCCAATGCCTCCGCCTCGCCGGATGTAGGCTCCGCCAGATCGACTACCGGGAGGTTGCTTTGCTTGGCGTAACGGCGAGCCCGCGTCGCCCAAGTGGTTGCGCGATTGTCCTGTATGACTCCGTTGCGGGTGGCTCAGGCCACGTATTTGAAATGCTCAACTGTCTCCAACGGCTTTGGTGGGAAGAGGCCGCCTCATTCCTTGATGTGCCCGATGGTGAAGCTGCCGCCGTTAGGCGTGCAATGATCCGGCGTATTCTGACCTCGGATAGTCCGACAAAAGGCGGCATTCCGCAGTTCGAACCCGTGGATGCAAAGCGGCTCTTCGATTCCCTTCTTAGCGGCAGTGCCTGGTCTCCCGTCACATCAGCGGCACTTCAAGCAACTCCTCCCCCTCCGACTCCCGCGCCGCCACTTCCGGGAAGCATTCTTAGTCGGAAGAAAAAATAATGGTTTTTGAAATTACCTACTCAGTGCCGCCACGGTGTGTTCGCAAGAGCTCGGAAGCTATTCCTTATACTTCTATGAGGTCTTAGAAAATATTGTCGATGCCATTCGAAATGTATGAGGCCAGAATTCTCCGATTCACATCATGCTTGAAGGAAAGGTGGATTCGGCCCTTGTGCTATGCAACGGCGCAAACCGCCCCCGTCATCGATCGCAGTCTTTCGGTAAACTCATTCCTCCCCGAAGCCGTTATCAGCAGCCGTTCCTTCGATCGGGTCATGCCGACTGAGTAGAGTTCTTGTTCTGGGCTGCCTGGGTTGCCGAGCCAGAAATGACAGGGAGATTTCAAATAGGCGAGATATGGGAAGAAGTTGTTAGTTTTCCAGTGGTCAGGGTAGAGCCTGACACGTTTCAGCATTCGACCTACGATCTAAAGTTCAACGTCCCGCTTGGCCAAGTGGGGCGGCAACGGGAGATTCGGCAATCCTTTCGCTCGCCATTCGGCTATGAACTTGCGGGAGGCCGAGGCTTGTTCCAGCACGCGTTCGAGCGGAGCTGGCGGGCTTGCAGCGATCGCCTTTCTCGCTGCGACATCGCGCGAATCGGGAAGATGTTTTTTCATGCGGGGATGATGAGGAAAAGCCGTCGTTAGCCAAGGCGAGAACCCGCTGTTCGGTGGCAGAGAAGTGCCTGCTTCCAAAATACGCATGTCGTCGATCGGCAACATGTTCTTGAAGTCGCCGATCGACTACTTTCATACATTCCCAAGCCACCTGACACGGAAATCCAAGGTATCCGCATAAGCCGCAAAAACGTGTCAGGCATGGATCTGGGATTGAAGCAGGTCCGAAAACACCTCGGGCAGATCTCTCGGGCGGATGCCCACATGGGCCATGGGGGCGACCTTGCTGAGTCCATGGGAATCCGGGCCCAGGCCAAGGCCGTGAACGGGGATGCCACTCATGCGGAGGACTCGGATTTTCCTGCGGACTTCGTTGCGGTCGGACACCTCGCCGTCGCTGAGGATCCAGATCCGTGATTGGCTGGATTCCGGCAAGCGGCTTACTAAGTCCGTCGCTCGCTCAAGGGCTTGCAGGAGCCGGGTGCTCCCACCGATCGGATGGAGCAATCCGGAAACCATGCGGCGGGTGTGCGGAGTGTCCTCGGCATCCCAATCCTGAATGCGCCGTGTTTGGAAGCCGAAACCAAGAATCGCAAGCGGGATTCCGAGGCGCAGGCAAACTTCACGGAGTACCACCACGGCATCGAAGGTGGCTTCGGAGCGTTCGCCCCGCATCGAAGTGGATTCGTCCGCAATGACGACGAAGGCGGGCTCGGGATGCGCGGGCAGGTTCCGGCGTTGGAAGAGACGCTCGTGTTGACGGGGATCCGCCTCGCACTGCATGGCGACCCGCAGGTCGAGCTGGCCACCGGAACGGTGGAAGCGGCTGGTTTTCGGACGGGATGCTTCGATGAGTTGGCGTAGAACGATTTCTGCGCAGGACTCGATCAGGCCTCCATGACGGGCTACGGCCGCGAGGTAGGTTTTTTCGCCCGGCAGCGGAGCCGCCTTCTCATCTTCGCGGTTGCCGGCTTGTGGTATTCCCTCATGAGCCGGACCGAATCCCTGTTTTCCCGAGCTTTCCTTGAGAAAACGACGTGTGGGCTCGCTGTCAGGATGCTCCAGCAATTTCCGGAATGTGGGAACGATGTGGGTCCATGTGAGGGTCCACATGCGGTGTTGCGTCATGCGGATGATGCACTCCATCGCCGAGGGCTCGCCATTCCGGTCGGCTGCGCGATAACAGGCAGCCACCGGGTGGTCTGCATAAAGGCCGCGCACCTTTTCCCCGGTCGGTGGGATCGGATCGGGAAATGCAGCGACGGCTTGTTGGAAATGCGGTTTTACCTCGCCGATGGCAGTCACCGAAAGAGGATGGAGTTCGCAGGGCACAGTCTCCCTCCACCAATCGCAGAGCAACCCAAGCAAAAATCCGCGCGCCGGATCGCCAGCCAGCCTGGCACGGTCGGATGGATCGGCAGGCAAGGTGAGAAGCCGGTCGTTATAGAGCCGGATCCAAGGGCGGCAGCCGGGAAACCGTTGTTGCAGCCAGTTTTCAATCCGACAGTCCTCGATCACATTGAGCAGATGATGGAGACCGCTTTCCGATTTCATCAGATCCAACGGAACAATCTGGCCGTAGCGCGTGATGGCACCATGCGCGGCTTCATGGAGGATCAAGCCACGGCAGTAGTCGGGCTCGCGCAAGACGAGGTCTTCCGGATTGGTGGTGATGACCCGGGTCGGCCAGTTGAATGACCAGAGACAGCCGGGCTCACCGACGACCACATGGATGTCAGGAAGGGACGACGCGAGTGCGGCAAGGGATTGGAGTTCGGGGAGAAGTTTCAAATTTTGTTAGATCAATGGATGGAAACCCGGAGTGTCATGCATATCATGCCATGCGTTTCAGCAAAGATCCGCCGCACGGAGGTGGGCTTGGATGGCTTTGCGGTCGGCGGTGTCCGCGTAGCGGTTGATATAAATCTGTTGGATCGCCTCTCTGAGAGCACGACGGGGATCGTCGTGGTGGCTTGTTGGACTTTGGCAGAGTTGCAGGGTGGCAAGCAGGTTGCGGCGGGTAAAGACATGGCGCTCGCGGCGATGGCGGGCAAGGCCCGGTGTGGTGCCCGACTCACCGGCGGCTTTGGAAACGGTGCTGTGGAACATGGCGAACCGGGCGAGCACGGATTCGACGTCCGCCAATACCTGGAGTCGTGAGAAGAGCGGCGGTGTGGGATCGGCCTTGTAGGATTTTCCTTTCCAGCAAACCACGGGCTGCTCACCGAGCACGAGGCTTCGCAACATGGCGAGGATGGCGGATTCATCGGCTGCCTGTGCCTGGTGCCAGATGAGCCAACGGTTGCGGAAAGCCGGACTCATCACACTGCGGCCCGAGTATTCCGCAGGATTGAGTGTGGCAAGCAGGCGGAAGTTTTCCGCGACCTCCACATCACCGCCGGGACCGAATACGGTTCCGTGACCTTCACTGAGCACCAGTGTGGGTGTGGCTTCCAAGGCACAGTTGAGGCGTTCCAATACCTGGGGTTCGGCGAGATTCATCTCATCGAGCAAGAGCCAATGACCACGGCGCATGGCAACAGGCAGCGAGCCTTCCTGAAACTTCCACCCTTGGTCGGAAGGGATGAAACGACCGACCAATTCGCCCGCGTCGGTCTGGCCGTTGAGGTTGAGACGAATGACGGGCTGGCCGAGAAGATGGGCGAGATAGAGCACTGCGGTGGTTTTCGACGCGGCGGTTTCACCTTCGAGCGCCACCGGCATCGCATGGCGGGTTCCTGTTAGAACCGCATGCAGGGTCTCGACAAAGGCCTGGTCAAAACACAGTCCTGCAAACCTCGCCGCCTGCGGCACATGGCGCTGATCGGCCTCCGCGCATCGGTTTGCCAAAGGCAATGGAAGATCCAACAGGAACTGCGAACCGCCCTCTGTCCGAAACAAGGGTTCCACGGTTTCATTCATGAGCGGGGCATCACCCGACACATTCATTTCAGCAAGCACCCCGGCATCACGGATCTCCTCCTGAAGGGCGCTCCAGCTCACCACTTCCAGACCTTGAACGCGTGAATTCTCCAGCAGCGACTTGTCCGCATCCGGCCCGGCCACCACGAACTGCGCGGCTTGGAGGGAACGCACCACCCGGTGACCGCGGGCACTGAGATAGCGACTGGCTTTCTGCATTTCGCCATCGGCGAAACCACGCAGGCAAACTGCGGCGGAGGATTTTTGGAACCATGAAATCATTAGTATTATCGGGTGGTCGGAAGGTTTGGTGTTCGGTGTGGATTGTCTTGAGGGAAACGTGATGGCGTTGATCAGGAAAGGAGTCGGTCGAGGGTCATGTCCGCTTCATCCGGAGATTGGTTTCTGAGCCGCTCGATTTCCTCATCCACCACCGGCATCACGTTGAGGATGGCGTCCGCGAGATTGGGAATGGATGTGATGATCTTGGTTTCCACCCCGTCGCGGAGACGAAGGTTGGTGAGGCCGTTGAAGGCGGAGAGCAGATCGAGCGAACGGCTGTCGAGATGATCACGCAACCAATCCCAGCCGATGCCCACCGGCCGACTTTCGTCCCATCGGATGTAATTGCCCTCGATGCCTTGATCGTCGATCGCCTTGAAGGTGCCGTCGGAATCGATTTGATGGACCCGGTAAATGCTGCCGATCTGGTAATGATGGCTGCTGTTGTTAGAGATGACTTGGATGCGTGCGCCAATGGGTGCGGGGTTCATGGGTGTTTCAGGAGTTGTTGGATTTGGTTTCGAAAGCGACACAGGCATCGAGCACTTTGTCTTTGAGGCCTGGCACTTGTTGGATCAGGGCGACACGGAGTTCCGGACGCAGCGTGAGGTTGTTGAGTCCCTCGAAGGCAGAGAGCAGTTCGAGGGCATCGGCAGACAGTTGTCCTTTCAGCCATTCCCAGCCGATGTCGTCAAATTTTTCGCAGTCGCTCCAACGAATCCATCTCCCAAGCTGGCCATGTTCATCGCGGGCTTGGAGGGTGGAGTCATTGTCATCGATGTTCACCACCTCATAACTCTCGCCCCGGCGATAGTCGTGGCAGTCGAACATGGCGATGGGGCGAATGCGCTCGCCCACACGGAAGGGACAAGGCAGGGAGGACTGACGGTTGTTTCTGCGGATGCGTTTCATAAGATGGAATCGGGTTCGTGGATCAAAGGGCGTTCGCGCTGCGGTCCTGATGATTCCCGGATCACGGCAGGAATTCCAGTGGGTGCCGCACAGTTATGTCATAACACCGCATGGTCAGCGGTATCGCACCGCCATGGATTCAGCCTTGCTTCGGTATTTCGGATAGACCGGCGGCCAGATCGGGAGCGAGTTGGGCGATTTCGCTCAAAGCCTCCTGCTTGCCGGCGAGGGCGAGGTGCCATTGATAGATGTGTTGCAGGCGCGGAAACATCCACGGGCATTCGGTGGCCCGGAAGAACAGGGAACTGAGCGAGGAAACCCGTTCCACGCCGTCGGTGAGCCACAGCGGAATGGTCATGGATGAACACGCGAGTGCCGGATCGCTCAACCAGGTATCAGCACCATGATGGATCCGCCGACGGATGCGGGAATGGAACTCTGCCGATACCACCTGATGCTGCCACCCGTTTTTCCAAGGGGACTCCCCGAGAGCCTTCGCGCAATGATAGGAGTGACGGCGGAAACCCAAGCGGAACATCAATCGCCCGAGGCGACGGGTATCGTAGGGGAGGCGCAATCTTCCGTTCTTGATTCGTTGCGCTGCGGTTTCTTTCGCCTCGGATGCCAGCGTTTCGACAAGTGATGGTCCTTCCGCGCTCTTGCCAAGCACCCAGGTCTTGATCGATTCCATGTCGTTGAAGGATGGCTGGAAGTCACCCGAGCGGAGCTTTTCCATCAGCCGGTCAAGGATACGATCTTTCAAATGCTGGGTGTCTGCCGGAGGAAGCGCCGCAAGATCGATGAGGCAGGGAAGATCTCCCGCTGAACTCCAGAAAGGCATGAGATCCCCCAGAACGGCATCATGCCGATGCCGTTCCATGAGACGTGTCATCGCATTACAGGCCAGATAGGAAGCACCCACCAAACGCTCCGGGGAGTGGGAAGCGAGAGTGCGCCGCCAGATGCGACTCGGAAACTCCTCCAA
>JBBARN010000028.1:0-54985 GCA_040399845.1 Luteolibacter sp.
ATAACAGCCCCTGGCATGACGCCAGCCGATTCGAATGCACCTTTGGAGGTCGGAGCCTCCTCTCCTCCCTCTACTGGCGGCGTCAACCCCTAACCGTAAACCATCCCGATGAAACCACTTACTTCTCTGATTCTCTCAGCCGCACTTCTCGGTTCCGGCCTGGCTTGGGCTCAGGTACCGGAAGCCCCCGAGGCACCCACTGGTCTGCCCGATGCCGCGCCGAGTCCTGCCATCGAACCAACAGCGGATCTGCCTGCCGCGTTACCGGGAACTCCGGATGAACTCCCGCCCCCCCCTTCGGATCCGAATGCCGATGCAACGACACCGGGGACTGCCGATGGCGTTCCAATGACCGCGTCTGACGAAGGGTATTTGCTCAAAGGAGCACCACTCAATGACATCCTTCAGTTCCTTGCAAAGTCCGCTGGCAAACAATACTTCCACAACAGCAAGCTCAACGGGCCGGAATTTCAAGTCACAGGGCACCTCAATGACGGCAACCCTCTCCAACAAATGGAGGAACTCGCTTTCATGTATGGCATTACCCTGCACACCAAAGGGACAACGCTATACGCACTCACCGCAGCACAACTTTCACAGCTTCCCAGCGTAGAGTTCCACTATCAGCTCCAATACCTTCGCCCGACTGATATCAAGCAAATCCAGGAGTTGGTCAAACCGATGCTCAGTCCGGCCTCCGGAATCATCAATTTCGAACCGAAAACCAATACCTTGGTCGTGATCGATTCCAGCCACCGCATTGAGCAAATCCGGGGCTTCCTTCGCGGTATTGATAAAGCCAAGGGGCAGATCATCGTTGAAACCAAAATCCTCAGGGTCAACAGCAACGCCTCTGAAAATGTCGGCGTCAATTGGTCTTCATCCCTCGGCAAGGACGGAATAGGAATCAACCTTGCCAGGGACCTGAACTCGGTCTTCGGACTACCCTCATCTCCTCGGTCAGAGATCCCGCTTGCAGATGGCACCAACCTGGTATTGAGCCCCATGCAGCTCACCGGCGTCCTCAGCGCTCTCGCAGAAGGAGGTCTCGCCAGTCAGGTTTCAAACCCCACACTCATCACTGAGGACAACGAACAGGCCACTATCTCGGTAATTGACCGGGTTCCGATCATCACCTCCACCACCACTCCAGGCGGCGGAGGCACCCAGCCAACCGTCACTGAAGAAGTACGTTACAAAATTGATTCTGCCGACAAGACCATCGATACCGATCCTGACAAACACCGTGAAATCGGCATCTCCCTTGTCGTCACCCCGACCCTGCTACCGGATGGAACCGTTCGGATGAAATTGCGCCCGCGTTCTGCGCAAATCACCGGTGCCGTTGTCGGCGTCGGCGTCGATGGGGGGAAGGGGAACAGCTATCCACGAGTCTCGGAGTCGATGATCGAAACCCTTGCGCGCGTTCCGAACGGCTATTCACTCGTTGTAGGAGGTTTTTATGGAGAAACCCAGACCGACGAGAAAACCAAGATTCCGCTCCTAGGGGACATTCCAATGCTTAACTTTTTCTTCAAGAGCAAGGAAGCCAGCAAGGAGAAGACCAGTCTTGTATTCATCGTAACTCCAAAGTCATATGACCCGACAAGCAGCCACTCCAACAACAGCGCCAGCAATCAGGTAAGAGGCACCACCAGTCTTGGATACGACCATGACTGGATTGACGAGAACAATCCCGGTCCGGCCCATGAAGCCAATCTTCATCGCGGATTGAGGGGGCTCGTTCCAGAGCAAGCGCCCTATTACCCAAAAGAGGGCGAAACCCCTTTGCTCCAAGCAACTCCCTCTCCATCCAAGAAGCCTGCATTCTCAAGCTTCAAACGGTAAGTGCGTGATTTTTCATGTCCACCACCACTCCATTTATCGCCCCAACACGTCCCCAGCTGCCATCCCAACAGGATGAGATTCTGGAGACCGTGGATATTTGTATCGATCGCACCGCAAGCGCGCTTCTCAGCACCCGCGCCGCCACCGAAGTTGAAGTCTCTCACGCGATCAGCGCCCTGCGGTACTCCCAGGCAGAGGGCGTTCACATTGACCTGCTGCAAGCACTTGCCAAGGTTCAGGGGCAAACCGAAGAGCACATGGGAACTGTGATTCCAAGAATTGCCGAAAAGATTGGTTTTACGATCAATCCCGTTCCACAACTGATCCCTTTTGCCGGCAAACTCATTGCGCCCTCTGCTTTCTATGAGTCCTATGACCGGGTTCACCTGATGGCAAAGGCATTGATGGTACCTGTCATCTTTGTCGAAGACACAGATGCGATTGGAGTGGGCTCTGCCAATCCAATCGCCGCAGCCATCCTTGCGGACAAAATTCAGGAAATTGTCTTCCGCAGGTTTGATATCAGGCCATTCATGACCGTGGTGCGCCTCGACTATGAAACCTGGACCTTTCTCGCCAACAAGCATTTCGAGTTATGATCGACTTCGATGGCATTTCCTTCAATGAGCTGATCAGCCGCCGCATCATGGCAGAGTTGGCGCAGCACGATCCTTCCTATTCGGAACTCGCGCAGGATCAGGTCCCCAACCGTGTCACCCGTTACAGCTTCATGTCAGCGCTCGCCAAGATCAATGGCTTGCCATTCTTACCACGTGTCGCCGAGTTTTGTGATGGCACCCTCCACATCGCTTGCGACGCCACGGTCATGACCCGCGGTTTCTTCACGCCTCTTTGCCTGTGCGGCACCGACAAACTGGTGGTGGCGATCGCCAATCCATGGAGCCCGCTTCCGGAGGAGTATCTCGCGCCTCGATTTCCGGATTTGGAGATTGTTAAAATCGTCACCCTGGCTTCCGAGATCAACCGTGCGATCGAGTCGGTCGCCACCAACACCGGGCCATCCCGCTCGGAATTGGATGCGATCGACGTGGAGGACATGGATGATGGCATCCGTGATTTCGATGTCACGACCGACTACCATGAGCCGATGGCCCAACTCATCGCCACGATCATGTCGGATGCTGTGAAAACGCGCGCTTCCGACGTTCACTTCAAGGTCGAAAAGGAAAGCTTTTACTATGCGTTCCGGGTGAACGGTGATATCGGTGCCAAGATTGAGATTCCAATGAAGCTCAAGGACCGGTTGGATGCGTTCCTTCTCAACCTGATGAGATTGCCGACCGAGATCCGCAACACCGTTCCAGGGATTTCCGGCCGTTTCACGATCTCTTATTTCCACAGGCCCATCGACATCCGTTACGAGCGTCACCGCACCTATCGGGGCTATCACGTGACGATGCGTCTCCTCGATAAGAGCAACATCAACGTCACCTTGGGCAAAGGAACACTCGCCTTTGACGATGAAACCATGTTCGCCCTCAACAAGGTGATGAAGGTTCCCGCAGGAATCATCGTGATGTCCGGCCCCACCGGATCCGGCAAGTCCACCACTCTGAATGCCATTTTGCGCGAGCTCAACCGTCCCGAGGTGAACATCCTCACGCTCGAAAACCCGGTTGAGGACGAAGTGCCGGGCATCACCCACTGCGATCTCAAGAGCGCGAAGGAGTTCAAGCCCATGATTGCCTCTTTCATGCGATCCGATCCTGATATCATCCTTATGGGTGAGGTCCGTGACATCGAGTCCGCCGAACTCGCCATCGAAGCTGCGGTCACCGGTCACAAGGTGCTGACAACCATTCACACCCCGCGCGCTTCCCAGATCATCGAACGTTTTGAACAACTTGGCATCGAGCGATGGAAGATCGCCCAAACCCTCAAGGCCGCCTGCGCCCAACGTCTGGTGAAATTGCTTTGTCCTTATTGCAAGGAGCCCATCAACGGAATTAGCGAGTTGGACCGCAAGACGTTCTGTCTCGATGACTCATGGGCGAAGCTTCCGCTCTTCGCCGCCAAAACTGGCGGTTGCCAAGAATGCAGGAACAGTGGCTACAGCGGTCGCACTGCCATTTTGGAGATCATTCCCATCACCCCAAAAGTTTCCGACCAGCTATCCAAGGGATTGATGTCACCTTACGAACTGGAGGTCAAGATCGCCGAAGAAGGCCTCCTGCCCAACCTCCGCCGCAGCGGCATCCGCCTGCTTCGCGAGGGAAAAACCGATCTCGCCGCCGTCAGCAAAGTGATCGATATGACCTACTCCGATGATTAGCTCACCCACCACCTCAGGCAACAGCGCAGTTCCCGCACAAGCCAAAGCGGTGGGAAACTTGCCACAATCAAAAGCCGCAGCAAAAGCCAAGGCCAAGACCCAGCAGTTCTCGAAGAAGGTGCTGGTGGACTTGTTCCGAGGGCTCGGTTCCATGCTCCGTGCCCAGATCAACACCGCGGATGCACTCAAATATTACAGCAACGATCTGCCCAACAAGGTTCTGGCCGATGCTCTCATGCAGATTCGCGAAGACATCGCCCGGGGCATGAACGTGCACGAGGCCTTCCGCCGCACCGGGCGCTTCAGCGATACCATCATCGGCCTGATTCAGGCCGGGGCCGATTCCGGCCAACTCCACCATGCCTTCACCTCCTTGGCAGCGCGGCTCAAAAGCGAGTTGTTTTTCTCCAAGCAGTTGAAAAAGGCCACCATCACTCCTTGTGTGATCATCTGCATCCTGATTGGTGCCTTCATTGTCTCCCAAGTGAAAATCGTGCCCCAGGTCGAGCAGATGATGACCGGCGTGGGCGCGAAACCTGATGGAATCACCGCAATTTCATTCGGCGTCAGCCACTTCACCCAGAAAGCCTGGCCAGTGGTCGTAATCTCCCTCATCACCGTCGCTGTCGTTATCTTCCGGTCGACTTTAGTCCGCACGATGCTCATGGGACTGGCCATGGCACGGTGGCGCTTGTTGCGCCAGTTGATCATGAGTTTGCGCCAGTTAACGTTCCTCTCGACCATCAAGCTACTCCACTCCAACGGGATCAATCTCGCGAAGTCGATCCGGGTCTCCGCCAACAGCGTCCGAAACACTCCCTTTTATGATGAATTGAGAACTGCGGCCGACAAATACGAACACTCCGGCGTCCCCCTCTCGACCGCGTTTGCAAAATACACTTCCGTAGATTCCCAAGTTACCCACATGTTGTCGATTGGTGAGAAATCAGCATCCCTTGACAGTCAATTGGACATGCTCACGAGCATGTATGAAGAGGATGCGGAGAATTACATGGCCGCATTCGCAGCAACCGTGAGTTTTGTCGTTCTGATCATTGCGGTGATGTTGATTGCCGCGGTTTTCATCGGTACATTCCTGCCGATCTTCATGATGGGACCAAAGATGATGCAGAACGGGATCTAACGACCTTCCACCAGATAAAAACAACCAAACTCCCCCCCAATAAAAACATCTTCGATTGATTGATTGCTTTTCCAACCGATTGATTCACAATGGCAACCTTCACAGCGGAAAGGAGTTTTCATGCAACTGACCCGTTTTGATCGCTGGCTGCGAGAGAACTTTGCTTATGAGACCCATATCAAAACCCTCCGCCCGCCGGAATTCGTACCCAAGGGAATCCAGTCCATCGAGCTTCCCGATGTGCCGGGCGTCCGGCACAAACATCTCTTCATTGCGCGTAGCACCCGTTCTGCGGACGAATTCATCAACAGTCTCAAGGACGCAAATCTCATGTTTTTCACCTCCATCGAGGACAGGACGACTTGGCTCGCCCGCTTTGTGGCACCAAAAAACAAATCAATCACCTGGCAGTTCGTCTGGCTGGTTTTGTCCATCACCTCCTTCTATTTCATCGGCACCGTCCTTTATGATCTCCTGAGTCAACCCCACGTGCAGAAAATGATTTCCGAGGCTTTTGAAGTCTTCAAAGGCTGAGTCCGCATCGAAGCAACCGCCACCATGACATCCAACCCAACAACCAGGACAGGATCCAAGTTCCAGTCATCGATGATGCTGCTGGCATGCCGATCTTCAGGTTTCACGTTGGTGGAAATGACCATCGTCATGATGATTCTACTCACCTTGGTCGGGGTGGGATTCTACAGTGCCAACTCGATCAAGGACTGGAGACTTGGTCGCGAGGCCAGCGAAAATCTCCGGACCGTTCATGCCGCCCAGCGGCTCTGCCTATCCGACAATCCGACCGTTGCTGTAAGCGCTCTGACCCCGGCTTTGGTCATCCCCTACCTTCCCAATCAAGCTACCTCGCTCCCTACCGTCCAGTCCCTGACGGGCACTACCCTATCGATCAAAGTGGATGTGTTTCCCCCGATCGTCAACAACGGTTCTGGGGGCGTTTATGATCCCTCCGGCAGCAGAAAGGATTCCCTCTGGGATGTTGGCGAATGAAGCATGCAATTCCAATTATTGGTCTTCTAGTCTTGGAGCTTCCGCTTCATGCCGGAGAATTCCGGCATTTCGCGGACTTCATTCTCAAGTCTCGGACCAAGATCGTTGGAACCGAAGTGAAGCCGATACCGATCAAGCCGGTTGTTTTCCAGGTCTTTACGGACGGAGTGAAGGTGCGCGTATCCGTTGAGGGCAACGCCGATGGCAGGAGCACGTTCGACATCTACCGTTCGGATGGAATTGCACGGAAGATTCCAGACGCCACCAAACTGGACATCATGCCCGGGCTCCAAGCGACATCTAACTCGGGCGGAGTGCTCCGTCACCTGCGCCTCACCCGGGAATCGATGACGATCACGACATTTCCCGGAAGATCCGACCAAACCACGGTCACCTACGCTGTCACATCTTCCGCCGGAACGAAGCGTCCGGAACCCGGAAACACGGCATCTTTTCCCCCAATTAATCCATGAAACCCCAACCGTTCAATACCCCCCAGGCTTCGAACAGCTCCATTGATGAGTCGGGACTCTCTCCTTCGAGCGTCCTGCCCGTCACTCATGCTTCCAAGCCCAATTCCAAACGACTTGCGGCCGAGCAACCCGGCCATACGTTGGCATATCCTTGGTTGCTCCTGGTGAGTACCTCCATGGCAGCTGTTTTCTGTTTCATGTATATCACGAAGCCGACCAACACGCTAGCCCCCACCTTAACGGTCCGCCCCACCTCGGAGCCGCCCGTTCCCGCCCCAGTCAAGGAAGACAAGTCAAAGCCGACCGGTCTCCTGCCGGATCCGGAGCGTCTGCCTGGCGACAACACAGGCCCGACGGAGCCCGACTCCACCAATCCGCGCTCGTCCCGCCCGATTCCTGCTTTTGAGGAAACCAATCTTCAGATCCAGCACGTTCTCAGTGCAGAGGCTCCCGGTGGCGACCTCAGTCGCATCGTCATCAACGTCCCGGTGCTCTACCAATCCCGCAATCTAGGCTGGACCGCAGAAGATATTGCGGAGTCCAGGAAATTATTGAGTCAACTCTCTGCCTATCAGGAAAAAGTCCGGGCACTGCGCGAGGAAAGCACCTCCTTGCTCGTTGCTTGGAACCGCCTCGTGGATTCATCGATTCCCGATTCCGTGCTCCGTGCGGACAGTCCCTCACTGACTACCAATCAGGGACTTGCGGGGAGTGACTCCAAAAGGAGCGTTATCGATTCCGCAGACGTCATTCAAATCCAACCTTCCGAGCCATGAAACTTCGCCTTCTCACAATGGGCGGGGCCGCATTTATCGGTCTGAGCCACCCAACAACTGGCGCGTCCCCGGAAATTGGTCCAGCAAGCGCGCCACCCGCCGTCGCCAAGTCCGATGACAATCAACCGCCGGGCATTGCACCGGCCGGTAGCGATGGGACGACTACCACTGACGATTCCGGAACGAAGGATCCTCCGCCAGAACAGAACACCGAATCGGGGCCCCAAGGGAATGCCGAGGATGGCACGGAAATCGAGCCCAAAGCTCCCGCAGATTCCGAACAGGGGCCCACTGTCCAGGTAGAGAATCTTCAGACTGCGAGCGGCCCGATTGATCCCAAAACCGTCAAGATTCTCGCACCCTTTCCAGCCAAGCCGCTTGGTCCCATCCCTTCCGGTTGGCGCCTCGATGCCTCCAACAATGCTCCCACCTTCACCCGCAAAGTTGAGTTGGCAGAAAAGGCCAGTGTCGTATTGAAGATCCGCCCGCAGGTCCTCATCCCGGATTCCGATGGAGATGTGACCTTCTCGATCCAAGAACCCGGCTATGATCCAGCCTTTGGTTACCAACAGTCGCAAACGGTAAGTCATATTCTCACGAACTCCATCCGCCAGCTGGATGACGATTCCAAGGCCCTCGGCAATGCCATCGAGCTCTTGGAACAACTGCTTGGATCTCTACCGCGCCCGGCCGTCCCACCAACGGCTCCGTTATCAAGCAACAAACTGACCGACAAACGATGAACCTCAACTTCATACCCATGACTTGCAGTTTGGCGCTCACCACCATGGCAACCGCTTTCGTCAGCACTTGGTGGCCCGTCAGGGATCTGGGGGCAGACATGAGGGATGTTACGTGGCTTGTGGTTCCCAACCCGAGCCAAATCAATCCACACGCCTTGACCGAACTCCGCCCAGCCGCCGAAAGCCTGGCAATCCAGAAGTTCGCTCCCAGAGATCCCAACATTATCGAAATCCAGAAGGACCAGTTCGATGCACTGCTGAGGGAGTTGAAGCAGCTGAAAAAGGACAACAGTGCGATTCTCGACCAAATGTCTGAGATCAATCGCGACCTTATGGAGCTTGAGTTCCGTGTCGATACCCATTCAGAATCTTTCAGGCCCCTGCCCGTGAGCGAGGATCAGTTGGTCCCTCCTGAAGCGACGATCGTCGACGAATCCCAAGGAGTCTTACCCCCCCCGCCCCGCTGATTCAAACGACGACATAGTCGCCACCAGCGTAGCAGAGTTGCCCGCCCCCTTCTGAGAAGGCGCGGGCATTTCTGTTTTTTGCACTTCGTCGCGGCACCGGTCAGATTTTCAAAGTGTTCGAAAAAGATGATCATTTCGAGGATCACTGCGACTGCGATGGGCAATTTGGGCTCGACATCCTGAGCCTTGGCTGGCACGCAGGGCGCTTATCCAACTCACGAATTTTCACGACCCCGCATGACCATCACTCCTCAGGCAATCCCCGCTGTTTTGTTGATCGAACCTAAAAAGTTCGGCGATTCGCGAGGGTTTTTCTCGGAGACCTTCCGGGAAGACGCCCTTGAAAAGGCCGGTTTCACCGCGCGATTTGTGCAGGACAATCACTCGCTTTCCGCTCAAGTTGGCACTTTGCGTGGTCTTCACTACCAGCGTGCACCGCATGCGCAAGACAAGTTGATCCGGGTGGTGAGAGGAGCCGTTCTTGACGTTGCCGTGGATATTCGAGCTGGATCGCCTACTTTCGGAAAGTGGGTGGTGGCCAAGCTTTCTGCGGAAAACGGACATCAATTGTTGGTCCCCAAGGGATTTGCCCATGGATTCGTGACGATGGAGCCGGATACTGAGGTTCTTTACAAAGTGACCGATTACTACGCGCCGGATTGTGATGCGGGCATCGCATGGGATGATCCAGATCTCGCGCTCGACTGGCAATTGTCGGGCGAGCCGATGCTTTCCGACAAGGACCGCCAGCTTCCCGCATTTTCCGCATTGCCAGCAAACCTCTTTCCCTTCGGCGAATTCTAAACAGTTGTTTTGAATTCACCTTCGGCACAGCATTCAAAAATCTTCATGAGCAACACCAAACCGAAAGTCATCGTCACAGGAGGATCCGGATTCATCGGGTCCGCGCTTTGCAGACACCTCGTCCGCTCCGGCCTCGCCGAGGTGATCAATGTGGACAAGCTCACCTACGCGGCCAATCAGGCTTCGTTGAAGGAAATCGCCGATTCGCCCGACTATCATTTCCGCCAGGTGGACATCTGCGATGGTGCCGGCTTGAAGGCGGTGTTTGATGAATTCCAACCTGATGGCGTGCTTCATTTGGCCGCCGAGTCCCATGTGGACCGTTCGATCGATGGCGCGGCGGCTTTCATTGAGACTAACCTGATGGGCACCTTTCGCCTGCTCGAAGCTGCCCGCGCCTATTGGTCCGCGCTCGAAGCTGGGAAAAAAGCGGCCTTTCGTTTCCTCCATGTTTCCACGGACGAAGTCTATGGCTCGCTGGGGGACGAGGGCTTGTTCGAGGAAACCACTCCCTACGATCCCTCATCGCCCTATTCCGCGTCCAAGGCCGGCTCCGACCATCTGGTGACCGCCTGGCACCGGACCTATGGTTTTCCTGCGGTCATTTCGAACTGCTCAAACAACTACGGCCCCTTCCATTTCCCGGAAAAACTCATCCCGCTCATCATCCTCAACTGCTACCGCCACCGCCCGCTTCCCGTCTATGGCAAGGGCGACAACATCCGCGACTGGCTCTTTGTGGATGATCACGCGAAGGCGCTTTGGACGATTTGGAGTGATGGCCGCCTCGGCGAGAAATACAACGTCGGCGGTCGCAACGAGCGCCAGAACATCGAGGTCGTGCGTCGAATTTGCCAATTGATGGACCAGCTCTCGCCCAATCCGATTGAAGGTGGCCACGAATCGCTCATCACCTACGTCACCGACCGCCCCGGCCACGATGCGCGCTATGCCATCGATGCCACCAAGCTGGAAACCGAACTTGGCTGGAAGGCGGAGGAGAATTTCGACAGCGGGATCGAGAAAACCGTGCGCTGGTATCTCGACAATGCCGAGTGGTGGCAGCCGATTCTCGATGGCACCTATTCCGGCGAGCGTTTGGGCCTCAAGCAGTAAGCGCCCATGTCTAAGGAAATTCCCCCCAAACCGCGCATCCTCGTCTTCGGCGGGGGCGGGCAGCTCGGGCGTTCGCTTGCCGAATGTGCCGCCAAGGTCGGCGAGGCTGAAATCTTTGTGCTCGACCGCGCCACGGCGGATATCGCCGATGTGGCCGCTGTCGGGCGCGCATTCGAGACTCACAAGCCCGCACTCGTCATCAACGCTGCCGCCTACACCGCTGTGGACAAGGCGGAGAGTGAGGAGAAACTCGCCTTCGAGGGCAACGCGCTCGGGCCCCACCATTTGGCGCTGCATTGCGCGGCGGCAGGCATTCCGTTTTTCCACATTTCCACCGACTACGTGTTTTCCGGCGAAGGCGACACCCCTTGGCGGGAAAACGATCCCACCGGCCCGGTCAATGCCTATGGCCGCAGCAAGCTGGCTGGCGAGTGGGCGGTGATTTCCACACATGCGGATTCCTACATCTTCCGCACGAGCTGGGTCTTCAGTCCTTGGGGAAACAATTTTGTCAAAACCATGCTCCGCCTTGGCGCGGACCGCGACGCCCTCAACATCGTGGGCGATCAACACGGCTGCCCGACCTACGCCCCGGATCTGGCCGATGCCTTGGTGAAAATCGCCCTCGAAATGCTTGCCGGCCGCAAGTTCCGCCCCGGCATCCACCACTTCAGCAACCAAGGGCCGACCACATGGTTTGGCTTTGCCTCCGCCATCTTCGAATGGGTGGAAAAATCCGGCGGACGCCGCCCGACCGTGAGCCCCATCCCAGCCAGCGCCTATCCCACCCCCGCCTCGCGGCCGGCTTGGAGCGTGCTGGACCTGAGCGGGACCATCGCGGAATTCGGCCTCGAGATTCCGTTCTGGACAGACGCGCTGGACCGCTGTCTCACTTCCCTGCAACAGGACGCAAATCCCTGAGAAACCATCATGAAACACCGCAAAGGAATCATCCTCGCGGGCGGATCCGGCACCCGGCTCTACCCCGTCACCAAGGCCGTTAGCAAGCAGTTGTTGCCGATTTATGACAAACCGATGATTTACTACCCGCTGTCCATGCTGCTGCTCGCTGGCATCCGGGACATCCTCATCATCACCACCCCACACGATGCACCGCAGTTCCGATCTCTGTTGGGTGATGGCTCGGATTGGGGGATTTCCATTTCCTACGAAGTACAGCCGCATCCCGGCGGACTCGCGCAGGCTTTCCTGATTGGCGAGGATTTCCTCGATGGCCATCCGTCCTGCCTCATTCTGGGCGACAATCTTTTTTACGGCCACGGCCTGCCTGCCTTGCTGCGTGAAGCCAGCGCCGTTGAGAGTGGTGCCACCATTTTCGGCTATCATGTCCCGGATCCCGAGCGCTACGGAGTGGTCGAGTTCGATGCGGACAACCGGGCCATTTCCATCGAGGAAAAACCTCTCAAGGCCAAGTCCAACTGGGCTGTCACCGGATTGTATTTCTACGACCAGGATGTGGTCAGCATCGCCAAGGAAATCAAACCTTCGCATCGCGGCGAGTTGGAAATCACCACCGTCAACGAGACCTATCTCAAACAAGGTCGCATCAATGTCAAAACCCTCGGCCGCGGTCATGCATGGTTCGATACCGGCACGCATGACTCGATGATCGAAGCCATCGAATTCGTCCGTGCTGTGGAAAACCGCCAAGGACTCAAGATCGGATGCCCGGAGGAAGCCTGCCTCGAAAACGGCTGGCTCACGGTGGAACAAGTCCACGCGCTTGCCCAGCCGCTCAAAAACTCGAGTTATGGCAAATATCTAAACTCTCTCGGTTGAGGTTTTTGCGATCCCCGGCAGGATTGCTCAATGCTTTTCAGGCACACGCCCATGAATCCGGCCAACACCAGCACGGGAATCGACATTCTCATGGCGGTGCATCAACCGGATCTGCGCTTTCTTGAAAAACAGGTGGAATCCATTCGCCAGCAAACCCACCCAGATTGGCGCCTGTTTCTAACCCTCGATGGCGATCACCCCTCACTGATGGATGGCATCATTGCGTGGACTCTCGAAGATCCACGCATTGCATGCAACGTTTTGCCGGGTCATTCCGGATGCTGTCGCACTTTTGAAACCGGGCTTACGCATCTCAAACACAGAACCGACCGCGCGCCATTCATCGCGCTAGCCGATCAAGATGATATCTGGGAACCACGCAAACTGGATCAACTGGCAAAGATCTTCATCCAGCATCCGGAAACCCTGATGGCCTTCTGCGATTCAAGCATCATCGACAAAAATGACTCCTTGGTTTCCCCATCCCTGCACCTCATTGAGGAGCGGGCGCAAGACTTCAGCCTCGTCTCCCTATGGGCACGCAATAGCATAAGTGGACATGCCCAATTGTTTCGCAGCAGCTTGCTGGATATCTGCACACCGTTTCCCGAGACGTTGTGCGAATCCGGCTTGAATCATGACCACTGGCTCGCCATGGCCGCCGCTCATTCAGGCAAAATCCGCTATGTGAATGAGGTGCTCGTCCACCACAGACTTCACGATTGCAATCAGATTGGCCCCCGCATCCGCAAGCCTGCCAGCAGCTGTGGCGGATTCTCGGCATGGAAACGCCAGAACCAGCGCCTCCGCAACGCCATCGAACTCCGCCACCGCTTCCTCAAGTCCCTACCCGGGTTCCCGGACAAGCAACCCGTGACCACCCGCATGATCTCCGCTGCGGCCACTGCCATTGCCTACGGGAACCTCTCCGCAGCGGGGATTTTCATCCGAGCGCTCGCCGCCTACACCCCGCGCAACGAGTGAGTATGCCTTGACAGAACCGTGGCTTCGGACTTTAGCTCCCGGTCCGCCAAGCAGAAGAAGGGAACGGGAAACCAACCGATACTCCGCCACACCTTCCGCCCTAACTTTATGCAGATGATCCGCATTTCTCGCATTCTCCCGTTGTTTCAATTCCTGGCCGTGGTCGCGCTTCCATCCTGCCAACTGATGTCCGAGCCGGGACCACCGAGGTCAGCGATTGAAAAAGGGTCTGCCAATTATGAACTGGTTCCTGTGACCTCAATGGCGAGCTTCTCCACCAAGCGCCCCAATTATGGTCGCGCCGAAATACCCGATAACGATGGTCTCCGAGTCTATTCCGACAAGATTCGTCCTCGCGATCAACTGAATTTCCTGATGAGCGATGTTTCGGATAAAAGTCCATTCCACAACGCAGGACTGCCTAGGACAGGGCCCATTGAGGTACCCTCTGACGGACGAGTCAGTGTGCCTTACGTTGGTGAGATCAAGGTTCTGGACCGTTCGCTTGCCGACGTTGCCGATGAATTGGAGAAATTGGCCAAGCCGGTTTCAAACACCGTCCAGGTTTCAGTAAGCCGTAGCGGCCGCTTGGAAAAAACCGCAAGCATCGTTGGCGAAGTGAAAAACCCGGGTCCCATGAGACTGGATCGTGAAGGCATCACCTCAACGGACCTATTCGCCTTCTCCGGCGGCGCCAATGGTAGCGAACATTTGTATAGTTACACGCTTCGCCGCGGAGGCCGGGACTTTCACTTCGACTATGTGGGGTTCAAGAGTTCATCTTTCCCAGTACAGGATGGTGACCTTGTCACGGTGTCCAAAGATGCATCCAACCGGTATTATGTCATGGGAGCGCTCAATCGTCCCACCACGGTGGATTTTCCCGTACCCGCCCCCACACTCGCGGATGCTGTCGGCTCCGGAATCGGGTTGGATGAAAATCGCTCGGATGCCTCCGGCGTCTTTGTGTTCCGCAAGGGCAATCCGGATCAGGTCTTCACCTTCGATTTTAAAAAACCGGATGTTGTTCTCCTATCGCAACATTTTCCCATCCTCGGCGAGGACATTGTTTATGTAACCGAGGCCCCACTCGCCCGCTGGAACCGGGTGATCAGTCAGATCCTGCCGATCAGCGTATCGCAGGCAGCGGCTTCCGCGAGCCGGTATGGAAACTGATCCAATCCAAGCCCATCATGCGCAATCCGAGATTCATTCTTACCCTGCTAACTGTTCCTATTCTGGCCGCATGCCAGACAATGGAATCTCCGGTCCATATTGGCGGGCGGCCTGATCCAGCGGTTGCAAGAAGGGAACCGCCTCCAGAAGCACCCGAGCTCGTGCGGCTTCCAAACGGTCAATATCGGGTCCGCCGCGATTGGCATTTGCACTTTAACGGCCACCGCTATGTTGTTCCGGCTGGTTATTCATCCAATGGCATCACCGCACCAGCCCGCCTCAAGGCGGCTCTTGGAGACGGCGTGGAATACCGGGAAACATGGGCAGCGGTTTTCCATGATTGGCTTTTCACCCGTGCAGGCAACGTGCGTACGGAAGCGGACAGGAGGTTCTACGAACTACTGCTCGCATATGGCGTCGATCCCGGAAAAGCAAAACTGATGTATTCTACAGTTTCCGCGTATTCACTCTCCAAAAATCTCGACTGAGCCTTTGGCTTCATTCCATGCCTGTAAGAATACCAAGGTCCAGTCCTTTCACCACCCAGTTCCTCGTCATCGGGGCGCTGATGCAGCGGGAGATCCAAACCAAGTTCGGTGCCTATCAGCTTGGATTCATCTGGTTCTTCATCCAGCCGCTTCTCGGCGTGCTGGTCATGGGTATTCTGCTCGGTCCCTTCATCGGCCGTAGCGCTCCCGCCATGCCCTATTCGTTTTTCCTTCTGAACGGATTCATGCTGTTGGGACTTTTCACAGCTCCGATGACCGTTGGGATGAGGGCGCTCCAGTCCAATCAGGGGCTGCTGGTTTTCCCAGGTGTCCGACCGCTCGATCCCTACATCGCCAGATTCGTTTTGGAATTCGTCACTACCATCTTTGTCTTCGGCATATTCTGCGCCATCGCAATGTGGATGGGAATTTGGATCTCATTGGATCAACTGGACGTGCTGTTATACTGTTTTCTTGTCACTTGGATGATCGGTTGCGGCTTTGGCTTGATCTTCGGGGTGGCTGCCGCCTATTTCAGCGAGGTGGAACAGATCGTCCCGGTTTTACAGCGCCCGCTGATGTTCATCTCCTGCGTCATCCACCCGGCTTATACCCTGCCCTATTCGGCCAAGGAAGTATTGCTCAAAAACCCATTGGTTCACACCATCGAGTTGAGTCGCCACGCCCTCTTTCCCTTATATCATTTGGATGGTGTAAACCTCCTCTATCCTACCGTTTTCGCCGTAGCTGTACTCGCCGCCGGACTGATCCTGTTCCGTGGCCATTCCCATTACTTGATGCAACGTTAAAGCATTTGCCATGATTCAGCTAAAAAACGTCACGAAATTCTACCAGACACGGAGCGGTCCGCGTTATATTCTGAAGGATGTTTCGCTGGTTATCCCGGATCGTGCGAACCTTGCTGTCCTCGGGCCGAATGGAGCTGGAAAATCCACCTTTCTGAGGATGATCGGTGGGGCGGAAATGCCGAACTCCGGCAAGATTGTTTCCGATGTCTTGATCTCTTGGCCTCTTGGGATCTCCTCGGGTTTTCAAGGCTCGCTTACCGGCCGTTCCAACGTGCTCTTCGTCTGTAAAATCAATGGCCTTAGCATTAAATGGTGTCGCAGGGTCGTGGAAGAGGTCAAGGCGTTCGCCGAGCTTGGGGAGTATTTTGACATGCCGGTAGCGAGCTATTCCTCCGGTATGCGCGCAAGATTGAGCTTCGGGCTCTCCATGGCCTTCGCCTTCGATGTCTATCTCATCGACGAACTGACATCCGTGGGTGATGCCAATTTCCGCAAGAAGGCGGTCAATGCTTTCGAACAACTCAAGGAGCGCGCGTCCCTTATCTATGTTTCCCATAGCTTGAGCAGTCTCCGCCAAACCTGTGATTGTGCACTGTTTCTCCGGGATGGCAATGCGACCTTTTATCCCAAAATCGAAGAAGGTATGGCGGCATACCTGAAATATTGCGCTGCTCACCGGAAGCTGGCGCTCGAACAGAATCAAACCGGCAGCCCCGCAGCCCAAAAAGCAGCCAAGAAAGCGGCCCGAAAATTCGCCAAGAAGGCTGCAAAAAAAGCCGCCCGAAAGGGGGCGTTCAAGGTCGCCCAAAACCATGCGGCGGAGGACCAAGGCCCAAACCCGACGTGAGCCGGCACGTCTTCAGCAACAGTATCTTCCGTCTCTTCTGTTTCCGAGACTCATCTCCATGACAACCAATACCAATCTTCCCTCTGAACCGCTAGGTCCGAAGCTGATCTACCGCGCCTTTGTCGTGGTGTATTTCATCCTACTTTCCGCCACTATTGCCTATCTTTGGCTATTCGCGCAGGACCGCTACATGACCTCCGCCGCATTCAAAATCTCCCGGCAGGACATTTCGTCGGGTTCGTCATTGCCCCTTTCGATTCCGGGTCTCTCGGATTCCGGTTCCATGGATTCACAGATCTCCATCGGATTCATCCAATCTGCGGACTTCCTGATTGCCCTTGAACAGGAATTCGACCTCCAGAAGCACTTCAGCTCACCCGACCGCGACTGGTATTTCAGGCTCGATGCAGATACTCCCCTCGAAGAGCGACTTATTTACTACCGCAAGCACATCAAAGGAGAGTTCGATTCAGAGACCGGACTCACGGTGCTCACCGTGATGACGTTTGATCCCCAGCTTTCCCACAAGGTAGCTGAGGCAGCCCTCAAAAAGGCGGATAAGTTCATCAACAGCCTCAATCAAAGCATCGCAGATCAAAGGCTCGAATTCATCCAGCAGGAATTCGACCGCTGCGTCAAGAGGGTGGAGGAATGCAACCAGAAACTCCTGGAATTCCAGAACGAAAACGATCTGATCAATCCTGAGCAAAATATCAGTCAAAACCTCAACGCGGTGCAGGTCCTCCGCATGGATCGCTTGAAGACGGAGACAGAACTCAAGTCATTGATGAAGGACTCCCCGCAATCTCCACTCATTGAAACGATGACAAGCCATCTTGCCTCGCTTGATCAATCCATCTCCAATGAATCAGATAAATTGTCCGGTCCGGAGAGAGGACGATTGAACCAGTTGCTTTCCGAATTCTACCACCTCCGCATGCAAGCGAACTTCGCCTTGGAGATGCGCAGCAGTGCGCAGGCGATGCTCGAGAAAACCCGCGTGGATGCGATCGCCACATCACGGTTCTTTTCGGTCATCCAAAAACCCTACCTGCCCGAAGATGTTTCAGCTCCCCGCAGATGGTATGTGTCCATCACCATTTTTGTCCTTGGAATGCTGATTTTTCTGATTCTCCGAGGCCTAGCACGTTCCGCAATGGAGCGTTTCTGACAGGACATCCCGGCGACGCCCGGCAGTCTGATCTCAGAGGGATCCGGCCTCGATCGAGGACCATACCTCCTCTTGTCGGCTTCGTGCAAACGTCGCAATCTCCAGTCCCAACCGGTGGCACTCAAAGGCTAGCTCTCGGGAGGCATTGCGATCGTGGGCGAGATGATCGATCGCATCAGCCCAACCGCCATCTGGAACCAGCAGGGAACCGCCAAGGTCTCCGAGCTTGGCGCGGAAGGGGACACACTCGCTGAATAACGAGACAGCACCGGTCATCGCATGCTCCATGATTTTGTTACAGGAACGGGCGGAGTTGACGCTTGTGGCACGTAGCGGATACACACATATGTCATATCTCCGGGAAGATAGCATTTTTTTGT
Source organism: Luteolibacter sp. (assembly GCA_040399845.1). Lineage (GTDB taxonomy): Bacteria > Verrucomicrobiota > Verrucomicrobiia > Verrucomicrobiales > Akkermansiaceae > Luteolibacter. The sequence continues at coordinate 18,328 of JBBARN010000028.1, forward strand.
ATGAACCCCAGCTTGATGGATCGGAAGCGCTGATACCAGGCAATTGTTGCAACCAATCCGGACCATTCCGGCCAAGGAAATGATGGAAGGTCCACTTCCTGCCCGCGTCCTCCAGCGCAGGCTTGAGGATTTCCAGATCCCCCAGATGGCTTCGCGAACCCAGGAATGCAACACGGACAGTTTTATCAGCAGATGTCGCGATTCGGAATTCCTTCGGCACGGGCCAGTAGGGATCCATCAGGATAACCGAATGCCCCTTGGCGAGATAAACCTCTTCCAAGCGTTTGGACGGCACAAGAATCCGATTCACCTTCTCCGGATGCCTCGCAAGCGCCGCTTCCCGCCATGCCCGCCCGAGCCGGTCGCGGTAGCCTTGTGGTACTGTATCGTCGGCGATGAGCGCCTCCATGTCATCGTCGATCAAGACGCTGAATCTATCCGACCCCTCAGGCAGCGGCGCACAGCGGACCGTAACGGTTTCCATCCCTACTCGGAAGGCCTCTCCCATACAGCGCCGCGAAGTGGACAAACGTGGATAACGTCCAGTCAGTCCATAAAGCTCGGACGTCGGCAGGCGGACTGGAAAAAAACGGGCAAACATGGCAGAAGAACAAACAAAGTCTACGAAGTGCCTGCCATGCAGGAATGTAATACTTACCTCCCAGGCTAAGCCAGCGCTGGCGATGTTTGTCTCAAGCTTTTGGCGAATTCATAGAGCTCGATATCATACTCGTTCGCCGACAGAATCAAATCCATCTCAGCCTCTGAACAGGTGTCCTTTGTCCGGAACTTATCCGGTGTGATATTGGCTCTTGCCACCTCTGGGCAGGTCTTGCCGAGGATTTGAAACAATTTTTGAACATCCTCGCCGAACGTTTCAGTAAAGCCGAAGAACGCCATGGATTCAAGACGCCGTTTGGCAAGGTCCAGAGTTTTCTGTGTTGCCGGCTGGTTCATTGAGATCTGGATATTGGAGAAGTATTGTTCAGCCGTAAATCTGCCCTCTCTGAAACCATCCCAGAGTCTTGAGAAAGGAATATCGTGGCCGATCATCCGGGTTTGCACGTTGTTCTCATTCTGAAACACGGCTTCATGGTTCAAGAAATCGGAAATTGTACCCTGCGCCAACTTGCCCAACCAGCAATCCGGATTTGCCTTCATAAACTCGAATGCGGAAATCGTCCGCTCGATCGGCTCCCTCAGAAATGTGAAGATCGTGGGCGGTGCCATCAGGGTGTTGGCGACCTCGTAGTGGATATGACCCAAGAGCAGCGGCAATTTAAGCCTCAATGGATCCTTGATGAGGAGAATTGTTGAATTGTAATGAGGGTAGTCCGCAGGAAGGGCATAAGCTTCCATCAGCATCTGGTTTAGACTCGATCCCGCACTTTTGGGAATGTGGACGAAGAAAATCTGGCGTTCCGGATGTTGCAGCTCCTTGGGCAGGCGGCCATACCAATCCGCAGCCTCTCCAGCAGGAATCACAACCTTTCTGGGTTGAACCTGGATCTTGCCAATTGAGGCTACATCCCACTCGATGTATGCCCGCGTGTATTCCAAGAAACTCATGGGTTTGCCCCAAATCTGGTAAGTGGTCGAGTTTTCACACTCGAATTCCAAGCCCAAGCGGTCGGCGACAAGCGGGTGGATCGGCTGCTCGTATCCTTTCAAATAGTCAAGCGTCGGGATATTAGCCTCTTCCAGCGGCAACATTCCGATTTTTTCAAGAAAGTCGTTGGCTTGATAGATGCAGAGAGCTCTGGAGGGGTGATTGAAGGATTCGAAAAGTTTCACCTTCCGGAAATTCTCCATGATGAAATCCAATAACTTCTGGTCTCTCCGGCTCTCCAGATCTGCCTGTTCCTCCACATATTTGGAAATCACCAACTCCGGTGAAAAGACCGAGTCGATGAATTCGTCCTGCATGTAGCGTGCCATCACGGCGTCCGGATTCAGCCCCTGTCCTCTGAGCTCCTGAAGTTGGGAATCACCATAGGGAAACTGGCCGAACGGGTAGGTTTCATCCGGGGCGTTCCGCTCATCGTCGGCCGTGAACGGCCAGTACAATTGCGAGGTGAGGTATGTAACCGCTATCTTCTGGCAATCCGCCGGGACCATCCTGGTGAGGCGGTCTGCGGAAAGATCTCCCCACTTCTCTGTCAGCGGTTGATAGATAAGCAGTGCGCACTGGGAAAGCATCTCGTCCGGGACAACTTCCCGGTTGTAGTTCACATAGTAGTGGATTTCGTAAGTTTCATCAAATTGCGGCGAGGACCTGAGCAATTCCTTGAGATATGCACCTTGGCAATTTGCGGAGATGATGCAGATTTTCTTGTTCATGAATTCACTGTGGGTTGGCCGGTCGCTGCAATCAGCTGGATGCGGGAGGCCACCTGATCGGTAAAGTCGTTGTTGAACGATAGGGCCCAGTCACGGCTCCATGGAAACTCTGCAGCCTGGACTCTCGCTTCGTAATTGGTGACGCGGGAAATTGCGGTCTCAATTCCATCCGCAATCCCGTCCGGCGTAGGATCAACGGCGACGAGGTTGCCCGAGATCGCGCCGATCACCGATGCATCACGTTCTTCGTATTGGTTGGTCACCACAACGAGGCCGGCACTTGCCATTTCAAACGGCAGGATGCTGGGGTGAGGAGCATACATCAGGCTGATGCCTATGTCGAATTCCGCGAGCGATTTTGCGTAGTCGGAATATGAGAGCTTGGGCTTGATATGAAGAGGTGTCGTCTCGTTGAGCATCACATCTCCGTCAAAATGCATCGAACCCACTCCGGTGAATTCAAGTTCGTCGGCACCTTCGGGATGGCGTTCCAGGTATCGGTCGATTCCAAGAAGCGTGATCTCGAACAGGTTGCGCTTCGCGTGATCCTCGGGCCTTGCATAGAGGAGAACACGGATTTTTCCCCGTGACTTCATTTCATTGATCGATGGCGGGCGGGTATCCACCAAGGCATGTTGGAAGGAAATCGAATCCAACATGCCAGCCTCCTCGCCCCGGCTGAAGACTCCGAGCTTCTGGATGCGGAAGTGATCGCGAAGAATTGTGGTATTGAAGATTTGGAAGGAGCTAAGCTTTTGGCCCATCCTTGCGAGTGCGTGCAAGGAATCATTACAGTGAAATATCGCCTCGTCCTCCTGACAGAAGTAGATGAATTCATTCTGGCCCATGCTGCGGGCGAGCTGATCACATAGAAATGCATCCCACACCGAGTAGGCGCAAAAGACATCCTGTGGGTGCACTGGCAGAACAAAGTCGGGGTCGCTCAAGTCCTCCAGTTTCGCCTTTGCCAGCATTCGGGAAATACGAGGATTGGACGCAAACTTGGCCTTGAGTTCCCTGAGGTTTGTTCCATCCATCTTCTGCATCGTGCTGAGGAGGCGGATATCATATCGGTCCGAGAAAGCAGCAAGGAACTCCAGTGCAGCGATATATCCACCGAAGACGATTTGTGCATCAAGATCGGGGAAAAGCATATTGAGCCGGATTTGTCCTTCCGATTCGACCGCTGCTGTTTTGGGCTGGCGCAAGCGATGCTTGAGATAACCCCAGTTGGAGATGGCGGCAGGGTGTGTGATACCCGGGTATTTGGACTCGAGCTTTTCGCGCACCTTGAGCGAACCGCAGGGTTGGCGCTTTTCTGCGGATCCTGTGGTGAGGAAGTGAACCAAGGGATTGATGCGGGACTCGGCAACGTCAGCGTATGTTTGAAGATACCACGGGATATCGAAGAAACGGCCGGGACTTTCCAGTTGATCGAAGTCACACAGGGCGAAGTGAATCAGCGGATTGACGGTCGAGGTTTCATCTCCCTTCATCGCCATCTTGCGATAATGGCGGGTTTCGAAGAAGGGATTGGGCATCCGTCCTTCCTCCGCACCGATCAGCAGATAATGACTCAGCCCGTTCATTCCAAGGCCCGCCACGTCACGGTAAGATTCCAGGTAAAACTCGGTATCAAAAAGCGGGTGAGGCTGTCTTCTTTCCGACGGAGCGGCCTTTACAAAATGAAGCAACGGAGGGACTTCCGATTTACGGACATCCGCGTATTTCGCAAGATAGTAATCTGAGTCAAACAGCGGATGAGGATTCGGGCAGCCCCGTCCAAGGGCATCCAGATAGTGCATCAACGGATTCACACTGGCAATTTCCGGATTCCCGGAAACATAGTAGGCTGCATCGAAAAGAAGATGGGGGGAACTCAAATCGAAAGCTCCCGCGATGCAGTAATGCATGAGCGGATTGATTCCAGCTTCGAGAACATCATTTCTCAACTCCAGATATCTGGCTGCATCGAAGAGGTAGTGAGGCTGCGAACGGTCCTCGAGCCCGTGCTGGAGATAATGGAGGAGCAGGTTGCCAGCTTTCCCAGCGTCGATCCCATTGAGTGTCACATAAGCGCTGGCATCGAAAAGGGGATGCGGACTAAATTCGGGGAGGTGGCCGTTAGCGAGGTAATGCAGAAGGGGATTCTCCATTTCCCCGAGGACGGATGCATTCTCACGGATATAGAAAGCGGAGTCAAAAAGAGGATGGGGATTGCGGCCTTCCCAGGCGCCGAAATGGAAATAGTGATCCAAGGCATCCTCGATTTCCACGTCAGGACTGCGTGATGCGTAATAGCTCACATCAAACAGCGGCAGCGGATTCCTCTTTTCATAAATTCCATAGTTAATGAAATGATGGAAGAGAGGCTGAATGTAGTCCTCAAGATCCGGGTTGCTTCTGCGGTAATGGGCTAAATCGAAAAGCGGATGCGGATTTCTCCCGGTGATATGCCCTTCCGTGACATAGTCCAAGAGTGGTTCGACACCCGGCGACAGCTTGTGGGTCCGTGCATACCAAAGTGGATCGAAAAGCCGGTTCGGCCTGTAACCTAACAGCCATCCCACGCTGCGGTAGTGGGCCAAGGCATTGGGAATCGGTTCGGAGGGTTTGAACTGGGAGCGATAGAAGGTTTCATCGAACAATCCGGACTTTTCCAGGGGATCCGGAGCGAGCAGAGACCCTGGTGATGCCGCCGAAGGGACTTTCCTTGTAACAGCGGCTGCCACCGGATGGGGACTTGAAGTCGATCCGAGTTGCAACTGGCTGAGCAAGCCCACGCGCGAGATGGCGAGGTTGTCAGCCCACGATTGACGCAGCCTCCGAATGAGATGAAAACGCGCGTTGGTATCACCCCAGTGCTGCTTGAGGTGAATGCGGGCAGTGATGAGATCACGATCGATGGTGCACTCTGCGGCCGTGGCCTTTTGCAGGTCCAAGTAGCGTTGCTTCGCTGCATCTTCAATGCCTCCCAATGCGGATTCGTATTGGGCCGTAAGGGAGTCTAGCCTTTCCTTTGCGACCGCCGTTCGCAATTCGGCCTCCGCCAGTTTCTTTTCAATCTCGGTGATCTCCTTTCTTTTCGCGGTTCCGGCTTCACTTCCGGCATTTTCCAATGCAAGCAATTGGGACAGCAACTCATTCCGTTCGCCATGGAGATCTGCGACGGATTGTTCAAGACGGTACTCCGCAGCGGTGGCAGCTGATTCTTTTTTTTGAATTTCATCCCGTAGGATGTTGTTGTCCGCTTGGAGGTTGGCGATGGCTTGTTCCAAACGGAAGCGTGTCTCTGCCTCAGAAGTGATGGCGCATTCTTTTCTGCGAATCTCATCCCGCAAAACTCCATCGTCCTCCTGGAGTTTTGTGATGGCGCATTCTTTTCTGCGAATCTCATCCCGCAGGATTCCGTCATCCTCTTGGAATTTGGCGATGATAGCGCTGTTCTGTTCCTGCTGGGCCTTGCGGGTCACTCGGTCTCCGAGAGTGCAGAAGAGCTTGCGGATGCGGGCAGCTTGTTCGGGACTAGATTCGACTAACTGACGGATGGCCTCGCTGGGCATTTCCCCGGGAACAAGCACGCCAAGTCCATTGCAATGGTGAAACTCAAATCCGGCATGAATTTGGCGCAGCTCCTGCCAAAGTTGATGGACGCCGAAGTCACGCTCGCGCACATTGGTGTCGTGGAACAGAACTACCGCCTTGCGGCTCAGTTTTGGTTTCCACGTCTCGAAATCGCGTCTGACGTCTTCATAAAAATGCGTACCATCAATATGAAGGATATCAATGACTCCATCCGGAAAGTGCTTTAGCGCCTGCTGGAAGTCGGATTTGATCAGGGTTGAAAATTCTTTATAACGGGGATCGTGATAAGCCTTGAGTGTTTCCAGAATCTCTGGGCCGTAGCTGATATAGTGGGGATCCCCTTCGAAGTTATCAATTCCATAACAACGACAATCCAAACTGATGATTTTGATGGCTTCGCAGAAATTGCAATAGGAGCCGCCGGTATGAACACCGAGTTCCACCAAAAGCTCTGGTTTTGCCTGCTCCACCAGCCAGAAGGCAAACGGGATGTGTTCCAGCCAGTAACTGCTGATGGGCGAGAAATCCGGAGCGATGAATGCGGCTGAACCAAACGAAATCGGCATTTCCTGGCTCGTTGAGCTTATAAGTCCTTCGGTAGGGGGATTGTGGGCCATGATAGGATGCTATGCGGGGTTTTGCTTGCGCCAAAATACCCCTGTCCAATCGATCACCTGGATGGGCTCATTGATACCGTGCTCGCGGCGAAAATCATGCACGGCCATCCTGCAGGCTGGGATGCAGCCATAATCATCAATAATGCAAAACCCACCCGGCTGCAGTTTATGATAGAGAGCGTTGAGAGCATCGATGGTGGACTCATACATATCTCCGTCGAGGCGGAGTACTGCAAGTTTCTCGATCGGTGCGGTAGGAAGCGTATCACAGAACCAACCGGGAAGGAATTCCACCTGACAGTCTAACAGACCATATTTCCGGAAGGTGCCTTTGACTTGCTCAAGCGGGATCACGAGATCCTGATGGATGTGGAGTGAGTCTCCCTCATCAAGGGGATGGGTTTCCGCATCCGGCATGGGAAGACCTTGGAATGAATCCGCCACCCAGACCTTGCGGTGGATGTCGCCCGCAGCCCGGAGGATGCCGCGCATCAGTACACAGGAGCCTCCTTTCCACACTCCCGTTTCGATAAAGTCTCCTTGGATTCCATCATGCAACACCGTTTCCACACAGCGCCGGAGATGATCCAGGCGCTTCAGCCCAAGCATGGTGTGGGCATGGACTGGCCAGTCCCGGCCATCGCTGCGATCTACCTCATCCGAATAGATCGAGCCATTGAGTGTATGAGTGAGAATATCCACATAATGGGCGGCAAGCCCTTCGAGGTGGTGCTGTGGTTGGCCGGAATCGCCGTCGCAGACGGAATCTGCGGTAGCCACAACCACCTCCGAGCCGACCGTGGCCACATGCAGTTCCCCGGAATAGAAGCGGACCTGGAAGGGAGTCGTTCCCACTTGGCGCGGCATGATCAAGCCCCTAAAGCCGCAGCGGACATGGCTAGCGTGGATTTTGAAATACTCGACCACATCCGGCCGCGGCCATCCGACTGATAGCTCCGTGGTCGTATCGCCGGCAATGAGCTCGGCGCGGGTGATAGGCTGCCGATCGCTCAACACCCATCCCTCGACGGCAAGGGTGTGATGCACGGGAGTATTCGCGACGGGCAGATCAAAGCCATGCAGAAATGGAGCGGGCAGTTCGGCACCGGACTGGGCGGATCGCATGACAGTGGTCTTGATGCCATAGCGCAGGCCCGTGGAGTCCTCGAAGTCAAGAAGCAGCAGCAATTCCGGATTCTCGCCCGCTACGGGTGCGGGAACCTTGACGGTTCCCTCAAAACCCACGAATACGTTCCGACAAGTCGCAGGATGGGCAGCAAGGACATCAGGACGGGCAAGCCCAAGGCGAAGGGCGAACTCGCTGCCCTCAAATGCCACTTTCCCGTGTGTGATCAACCCACTCTCAGAGAAGACCCACCCCCTCAATAGAAACTCATCATGAACCTCCGAGGAAGGTGCGGGTTGATCGATTTCGGCTAGAATCATTCGGCTCGCGAAGGGATACCCGGCGGGGAGGGGTAGTCAATTAGAAAACCCGACATTAGAAAACCCGGGCAGGGTGATTGGTAGAAAGGCAACTATCGGCACCGGCACGAGATTGCAGCTTTTGGGCTGAAGGTGATTCCCCGATTTTGCGTGGTAGGGGTGTTATGAATTCCAAGATGTTATTTGCCCCATGGACATGAACGGATCTCAGCCTCGATAATCGTAATACGTAATGCGACCGAGCCATTGGGGATCAGACTGCCTTTAGTGAGGGTCGCCGGTTTTTTCGAATCCTTGCCAGCAGGCTGGCTGTTTTGGACTGCTACAGCTTGCTGTAGCCTTCAGATTCGCAGCCTGCTGCGAGTCAGGGCGGCCGGAGGTTTCGAATCCTTGCCAGCAGGCTGGCTGTTCAAAGCGGCAGCAGGCTGCCGCAGTCCGGGTTGTCACTGTCCGGGCTGCCGCAGGTTGTAAAGCTTTAGAAATTCCGGATGTCGTCGCGGTTGTCTTTGTGGGTAGGGTTGGAGTTGGTTTTTCCATCCTTGCCCATGGACCAAAGGTCGAAGTCCGGGTTCTGGGTGCCTCCATTGGCGGCACCGGTGGCATTCACGGCGGTGCGGTAACAATACTGGTTGCCCCATGGATCGGTGACGATGACGCTGGCGCTAACCGTGGTGCCGGTGGTCCATCCTTGCTTGGAGGTGAGTGGATCGAGCTCCGGAAGGTAGATCTTCTGATCTGTATCGGTTGGAGGACCGGAACTGTCTCCATCGGAGTCGAAGTAGAGATACCTGAACAGGATGGACGAGGTGGTGGTGCCAGCTGGGCCAGAAAAAGTGGTCGCCGACCTGTCCTGGGTGGGCGGGTAGGTCCCGAAGTCCAGCTTGTATGCCTCCAAGGCGTTGGAAAGCAGGGCGATCTGGACTTTGGCTTTTTCCTTGGCCTGGCGTTCACTCACAAATCCCATGCCACCGACAACAAGGCCGGCGAGGATGACGATGATGGTGATGACGGCCATCAGCTCGATGAGCGTGAAGCCGGACTGCCGGTGGCAGGCTGGATGTGGGTTGGATTTCATGTTCCCTGGGAATGAGGTTTTTCGGGAGATGGCCAGTGCTTACTGGTTGCCCATCGTCGAGATCATCTTAATCAATGGTAGGAACAATGCAAATACAACCGAACCCACGATGAGGGCCAGAATCACGATCATGATCGGCTCAAGGATGGAGGTAAGGGCGGTGACGGCATTGTCCACTTCGTCGTCATAGACGTCGGCCACCTTGAGAAGCATTTCCGGGAGTTGTCCGGTTTCCTCACCCACGTCCACCATGGAAATCACCATGTTCGGGAACACACCGGAGGCTTGGAGCGGGGTAACGATGGTTTCCCCTTCCTTGACGGCCTCGTGGACTTTCTCGATGGCGTTGGAGATGACCACGTTGCCGGCGGTATCGCGGGTGATGTTGAGGGCTTGGAGGATGGGCACACCGGAGGTGACGAGGGTGCCGAGCGTGCGGGAGAAGCGGGAAACGGCGCTCTTGCGTTGGATATCGCCAAGCACGGGGAGGCGGAGTTTCATATTGTCCACTACCACGCGACCGCCCTTGGTGCGGCCCCACATGTTGAAGAGGATGCCGAGCACGAAGACCATGATGAAGACGAACACCACGTTCGGCACAAACAAGGGCCGGGCGAGGAAGAACTCGGAGGTGCCGAACACGATCTTGGAAATGAGCGGCAGGTCCTGATCGGTATTGGCGAACATTTCCTTGAACTTCGGCACGATGAAAATCATCAGGAAGACGAGGATGGCGACGGCGATGAACATCACGATCACCGGATACACCATGGCAGAGACGATCTTGTTTTTCAGCTTCTGCGCCTTTTCCTGATACTCGGCGAGACGGTTGAGGACGATTTCGAGCACACCACCGAGCTCACCGGCCTTAACCATGTTCACGTAGAGTTTGTTGAAAATCTTCGGGTGCTGGGCGAGGGATTCCGAGAAGGTCGAACCGCCCTGGACGTTTTCCGCGAGTGCGGCGACGGTGGCGCGAAGAACGGGATTGGGCTCTTGTTTTTCCAGCACGGTGAGGCTGCGGAGCAGGGGCAGGCCGGAATCGATGAGCGTGGCGAGCTGGCGGGTGAAGATCATCAGATTCTTCGGCTTCACGCGGCCACCGAGCTGGCCCTTGGAGGCCTTTGCCTTGGCTTTGGCCTTGCCTTTGACAGGAGCGGCGGCCTTGGACTTCTTGCCCTTCCCCTCTTCATTGATCTGGGTGGGATAGAGACCCTTGCCGCGGAGCTGCTGGATGGCTTCCGCTTCGGTGTTGGCAGATACCACACCGGTGGTCTGCTCGCCTTTGGCGTCGAGGGCTGCGTATTGGAAATTGGCCATGGGACTGGATGAACTGGGGTTTGGAGCTGGTTTTGAAGGAAAGGAATCGAAAAAGAGGCGGGATGGCGATGGGAAACTTCGATGGATCAGGTGTATTTCAGCACTTCTTCGATCGTTGTATTGCCAAGGTAAATATTCCGTAAGCCGTCTTCGCGAAGCGTGTTCATGCCGAGTTCGACAGCTTTCTGTTTGAGCACCACCGTCGGGGCGCGCGCCGTGATGAGTTCGCGGATTGGATCGGTGATGTTGAGGAGCTCGTAAAGGCCGCGGCGGCCGCGGTAGCCGGTCTGGCCGCAAGTGTCGCATCCGGCACCGGTGAAGAATTGCTTGTCGCCCAATTCGTGGGCGGAAACGCCGAGCTGGTTGAGAATGGCTTCGTTGGGTTCGTAGGGCGACTTGCAGTCCTTGCAGATCGTCCGGACAAGGCGTTGGGCAAGCACCCCTTCGAGCGAGGCGGCGACGAGGAAGGGCTCACAGCCCATGTCCACAAGACGGGTGACTGCGCCGGGAGCGTCGTTGGTGTGAAGGGTGGAAAGCACCAAGTGACCGGTCAATGCAGCCTGAATGCCGATGGTGGCGGTTTCTTTGTCGCGCATTTCCCCGATCATGATGCGGTCCGGATCCTGACGAAGGAAGGCGCGGAGGACGCGGGGGAAATCGAGGCCGATCGCTTCGTTGATCGGGATCTGGATGATGCCATCGATGTCATACTCAACCGGATCCTCGGCGGTGAGGAGCTTGGAATCGATGGTATTGATACGGCGGAGTGCTGCGTAGAGCGTGGTGGTCTTGCCCGCGCCGGTGGGACCGGTGACGATGAAAATGCCGTTCGGCTTCTCGATCGTGTCGGTGATGTAGTTGTAGATATACTCGGTGAGGCCGAGGTTTTCGAGCGAGAGGTTGACCGATGAACGGTCGAGCACCCGGAGCACGATCGATTCGCCGTGGTGGGTGGGAAGCGAGGAAACGCGCATGTCCACCTGCTTGTCGCCCACTTGTTTCACGATGCGTCCGTCCTGCGGGATCCGGCGCTCGGCGATGTTCATGTTGGACATGACCTTGACGCGCGAAAGGATGGGCAGTGCGAGATGGACCGGCGGCGGAGCCATTTCGTAAAGTGCACCGTCCACGCGGTAGCGGATCTTGAAGTCCTTTTCGAAAGGTTCGAAGTGAATGTCCGAGGCTTTTTCCTTGATGGCCTGGTAGAGGACGAGATCGACGTAACGGATGATGGGAGCGGAGTTGGCCTCGGATTCGAGATCGGCTGCGTTGAGCGAATCCCCACCAATTTCAAACTGGCTGAGGATGTCTTCCATCGCCTTGCCTTCGCCACCGTAGCACTCGTTGATCTTCGCTTCGACGAGGTAGTCCGGTGCGACAAGCACGTGGATTTCCCGGCCGAGAGCGAAGCGGAGGTCTTCGACGGTCTGCGGGTTGAGCGGATCGACGAGCACAACGTGCAGGCCGGTTTCATCGAAATTGACGGGCAACGCACCATGGAGGCGGGCGGTGCCGGCGGGAACCAGCGCGAGCAGGGCTTCCGGCGGCGTCCAATCGCGGATATCGACCACATGGGTGCCGAGCTCGGAAGCGACGACCGGCCAAATGTCATCGCGGCTTTGGATGACTTGGAAATCGGCGAGGATCTCGGCAATTTCCTTACCGCTATGATTCACCTCGGCGAGGATATCTTGGGCGAGGCTTCTATCAATGAGGCCGCGGGATTGGAAGAGTTCGATGATCTGGGTGTTGTCCATGGGACGGAGGAAGCAGAGAGGTTTTTCGAGGAGAAAAGGGAATGGCTGACTTGGATCAGTCGGCGTCGGACATGGTGGCGTGGACGACTTCGCCCCCTGAGGAGAGACCGGCGAGGACCTTGCGGATGCCGTCTTCGCGGAGGGTGCGCATGCCGAGTTCGCGGGCACGGCGGCGGAGCTGGGTGGTGGTGAGTCCGGTGTTGATCATTTGGCGGACCTCGTCATCGATGATGAAGAGTTCGAAAATGCCCATCCGGCCTTTGAAACCATTGCCGCGGCATTTTTCGCAACCGACAGGGCCGAAAATGGTGGCATCGGTCATCCGGGATGGATCGAGCGAGAGCGCGCGCATTTCCTTGTCCGTGAGTTCCGCCGGGCCCTTGCAGATCGGGCAGAGTTTCCGCACGAGACGCTGGGCGAGCACGGCGCGGACGGCGGAGGCGATGAGGAAGGGTTTCACGCCGATGTCGGCCAAACGAGCGACGGCGGACGGCGCATCGTTGGTGTGAAGGGTGGAGAACACCAAGTGACCGGTGAGGGAGGCGTTGATGGCGATGTTGGCCGTTTCCGCATCCCGGATTTCCCCGATCATGATGATGTTCGGCGCTTGGCGGAGCATGGCGCGAAGGGCGGCGGCGAAGGTCATGCCGATGTCGGTTTTCACCATGACCTGATTGATGCCGGGAAGCTCATACTCGACGGGATCCTCGACCGTGATGATCTTTTTATCCGGGCGGTTGATGACGTTGAGACAGGCGTAAAGCGTGGTGGTTTTTCCCGAACCGGTAGGGCCTGTGACGAGCAGGATGCCGTCGGGCAGGCCGAGCATTTGCTCGAAGACCGTCTGGTCATCCGAGAAGAAGCCGAGTTCGGGGAGACCGAGCAAAAGGGCCGTCTTGTCGAGAATCCGCATGACGATCGACTCGCCGTGGTTCGAGGGGACGGAGGAAACCCGGAGGTCCACTTCCTTTTCGCCCATCTTGAGTTGGATGCGGCCGTCCTGCGGGAGGCGTTTCTCCGCGATGGACATCGTGCCGCTCATCACCTTGAGACGGGCGATGATGGCGGGAAGGAGTTTCTTGGGATGGGAGTCCACTTGGATCAGCTTGCCGTCCATCCGATAGCGGATGCGGACAGAGGTCTCCATGGGCTCGATGTGAATATCCGAAGCGCGGAGGCGGAAGGCTTCCGAGAGGGTTTGAAGAACGAGACGGATGATGGGGGCATCATTGCCGGCATCCCCCGCTTCGGAATCCCCGGTGGTAATCGAGAGGCCATCCGAGCCTTGGGATGAGGCAGCTTCGTTGGAATGATAGAACTGCTTGAGGTGGTCCTTGATGTCCTGCTGGGTGGCGCAAACCAGATTCAACTCCCGGCCGACGATATGCGGCAGAGTGTCCAAGGTTTCGAAATCGAGAGGATCGGCGATCGCAATGGTCAGGGCCAGTCCATCGTCCTGTACTGGAATGACGCGGTAGCGGCGGGCGGTTTCCTCCGAAATTGCTTCCGTGATGCTCGGGTCGAACACCACATCACCCAGGCGAATGAATGGGATTCCCGCGTTGGCAGCGAGGGTCTGGGCCACCGATTCCTCGGTCAGGTGGGTGTGGGAAAGCAAGTGCTCGATGATCGTTTCCGACCCGGAAAGCGAGTCGCGGGCGTGAGCAACTTCGTCATAGCTCACCATGCCGGCTTCGGCGAGCAGTTCTGCGAGATAATCTTCGTTGGAAAACACTGGGCTTGGAGTCCTTGAAATTGGTTTTTAAGGGGATGAGGCAATGGACATCGCCCCTGCTGCATCTTTGGCAGAATGGTCAAGCGGGCCCGGCCTTGTCAACCAGCCACATGGGTTAAAGTCTCATTTTCGGTTTCCTCCGGCAATCCGCACCGCGTTGTAAACACCATGCCTATTCATCCGAGTGACACTAGGGTGCAGTCGTGAGCTTGCGCGAGGCCAGCCAGTCCGCAAGAAGCTCCTGCCAAGTCGAGGAATCCCCCTTGCCGCGCATGCCAAAGCCGTGTCCGCCTTGTGAAAACACGTGACAGACGACGGGCACCTTGTTTTCCGCACAGCGCGCGGCGAATTCCAAGGAGTTCCGCACCGGAACCGCACCATCATCGGCAGCGTGGATGAGGAAACAGGGAGGAGTCTGCGCGCTCACCCGCTTTTCGGTGGAAACCCGCTGGGTCAAGTCGGCAGCAGGCTTCGCGCCGAGCAGGCGGCGGCCGGATCCGCCATGGCCCCAAGGTTCGCCCATCGCGATGACCGGATACACGAGGATGGCAAAATCCGGGCGGCAGGAAAGTTTGTCGATTTCATCCGATCCCTCTTCTTCGAATGTTTCCGATGCCATCGTGGCGCACATCGATGCGAGATGGCCACCAGCTGAGGACCCCATGACGCCGACTTTTGCAGGATCCACTCCCCATTCGGCGGCTTTGGAGCGGGTCACGCGGATCGCACGGCGGGCATCGAGCAGGGGCACGGGAAATTGATAGCCAGCTTCGTCTTTCCCGCTCACCCGGTATTTTGCAATCACCGCGGTGACACCTTGGTCATTGAGCCATTTGGCGTAGTCGCGACCTTCGTGCGCCATGGCGAGAATCGTGTAACCGCCGCCCGGGAGGATCACGACGGCGGTGCCGTTTCGTTTGCCGGGTTCCGGCTGGTGCACTTCGTATTGGGGGATCGCAATGTCGGTGAGTCGCCCCCCCTCACCCGTGCTTTCCTGGATCGTCACCGGCTTCGCTCCCCCCGGAGCGGCTCCGGGCCAGAGGGGCATCCAATCGGCGGAGGAAAAGCATGTTGTCGCGGCCATGATCAAGCAGGTGAGGATGTTGGGTTTCATCGTGTGGGATCAGACAAAGCCCCCTCCCCGCTGGCAAGGCCGCATCGGGAAAAACCGGCTGCCTGGAGCCGCTCAATCGCGATTCAGGAAATCGATAATCCCCTGCGCGGATTTCTCGGAAATACCGGGAAGCTTGGCGATCTCTGCGGCGGTGGTTTCCTTGAGGCGTGAGACGCTGCCGAATTTTTCGAGCAGCTTTTGTTTTTTCGCCGGGGACATGCCGGGGCATTCATCGAGCAGGCTCTCGCGCATGCGGCGGCGGTAGAGCAGCGCATTGTAACCATTGGCAAAGCGGTGGGCCTCGTCGCGGATGCGCTGGAGCAGTTTGAGCGCGCCGCGATCGTGCGGGATGCGGATGGATTCGCTGCGGCCCGGAATGAAAACTTCCTCGTGTTGTTTTGCCAGACCCACCACCGGAAGGTCGTGCAAGCCCAGCGCGCGCAATTCTCTAACAGCCATGCCAAGCTGGCCCTTGCCACCATCGACGATCACCAGATCCGGCAAAACGATTTTCGCCCGACCCTCGCGGGCGAGCCTTCGCTGTGCTTCCACGGGATCCTCTTGTGATAACTGCAAATCCGGATTCGCGGCCGCATTTTCCATGAGGATACGCGAGTAACGCCTGCGGATCACTTCCGCCATCGAGGCGAAATCATCCTGTCCTTCCACGGTACGGATGCGGTAGCGGCGATAGTTCTGATTGTCCGGCAAGCCATCGGTGAAGCGCACCATCGAGGCGACGATGTGATTGGATGACACATTGGAGATATCAAAACATTCCATCACCCGCGGCGGACCGGCGAGATGAAGTTCCTCACCCAGTTCGGCAAGATCCTCGGTGGGTTTGACCGTGGTGGGCACTCCCCGTCCCCGGCTGAACTGGCGGGTGGGCGAGAGGGTTTTTTCAAGGTTCTGCAAGATATCACGAAGCGTGGCAGCTTTTTCGAACTCCAAATTCTCCGCTGCCTTTTCCATATCCTTGCGCAGGCCATCCAACACCTCGCGGCGGCCTTTTCCTTCGAGAATGCGGCAAGCATCCTCCACGCGTTCGACATATTCTTCCCGCGTGATGCGGCCGATGCAGGGAGCGGAGCAGTTGCGGATGATGTCGGCATTGCAATGGCGATATTCGATTTCTCCGGGATTGGCCGCGCGGCAAACACGCAGGCCGAAACCACGGTTGAGCCATTCCAGCGTGGCATGCAGCGCGCTCGAATGCGGGAAGGGACCGAAATACCGCGAGCCATCCTCTTTTTTCATCCGCGTCGGCACAAAGCGCGGCCACGCATCCGCCATCCGGATCTTCACCAAGAGGAAGCGCTTGTCATCGCGGAAGGCCACATTGTAACGCGGCCGGTAGTCCTTGATCAGCTTGCCTTCCAACAGAAGCGACTCCTCCTCATTCCGCACCGTGTGGAACTCGAAGTCGTGGATCGAATCAATCAGCGCCCGTGTTTTCACATTCGCCCGCATCTTCTGGGAGGCCATGAAATACGAGGACATGCGCTTGCGGAGGTCGCGCGCCTTGCCGACGTAGATGATCGAACCAAGACGATCCTTCATCAGGTAAACCCCGGGTTGATGGGGAACCTCTCGGAGTTTGGCTCTGAAGTCCGGGGCGTTCATGGGGCGGCTTGCGCTCCCATCGAAAGGCGGCTGCCGGAAAATTCAACACGAATTCACTTCGCCGCCGGTTTCGCCTCTTCCTTGGCTGACTCCGCGAGGTATTTCAGAGCGATCGGCTTGAAACGCGAACGCATTTCCTCGGTGCTGCC
The DNA here is from genome assembly GCA_040399845.1 of Luteolibacter sp. Classification (GTDB taxonomy): domain Bacteria; phylum Verrucomicrobiota; class Verrucomicrobiia; order Verrucomicrobiales; family Akkermansiaceae; genus Luteolibacter. Next base: position 35,092 of record JBBARN010000028.1, read on the forward strand.
GATGGTGAGGTAGGCGTTGTATTCGAAGACCAGCCCGGGAGTGATCGACATCGTGCGGATCGGCGCGAAGTACGAACATCCCCCACCCTTCGGGCCGCTGGGACCGGGGTGGCGGTAGGTGGTGATGCGGTCCGTGCCGGGGAAAAGCACGCCCACACCGCGGCCATCCTCGGCGATGAAACCAGCCCAATGTTCCGTCGGTTTTCGACCTTCATTCGGCCAACCGGGACGATCCTTGCTGACCGCATCATCCGTCCACGGCTTGTCGCCCTTGTAATACACCAGATCCGTCAGCGCGAGATCCACAAACACCGCCGGCAGCTCCTGGTGCATGGGCGGATGGACTTCCTTGCCGTTGTAGCTGAAGCGGAAACGAATGCGCGCCATGGTATCCGCCAGGGTGATCCACTGTTCCATGCGGCAATCCTCGATGTCTTCCCCACCCGCCCAGTTGACGGGAATGCTGCGCACGTAGAGCGTGCCTTCGGTTTCCTTCACTTCGAGCAACTTCGCCGGCTTGCCCTTGTAATCGCCGCCTTGCACCGGATTCCAGCGCCAGGGTTTCTTGACCCACAAGGAGCCATCCGGTTTTCCATAATACGATTGCTGGATGAAACGCCCGCGATCCGCATGGTTGAGAAGATTGCGATCCGCCGGGAGTTCGGAAAACCAGAAGATCGATCCGCCGGAGCTGAGATCCACCCCGATCTTCACCTTGCCGTTTTCGATAAACTTCTGTTTCGAAGCCACCTCCGGATTCGGAGCCCCCATGACGGTCACAGGGAAAACAAGAGAAATACAAAAGGACACAGTGGCAAGGCGAAGCATGACCCTCATACGATGGCCAAACTTGCAATTTAACTCCCGAGTTTGCGGGAGAACGCAGACGAGGGTGACACGCAAGATATCACTCTGATCAACCGAACGCACCCAACGTTGGCGTATCCGATCAACCACCTCACGTCCACTTCGGCCCGAGGCGCTCCCATTGTGGTTCTGAGTGTTTCAGTGTTTTCGAATGCTCGAATCCACCTTTGAATTTCGAGTTCGGAATCATTTCTGTCTCTCCTTTTTTGGTGCCCTCATTTTGTTTTGCAAGGGATGGGAATCGTGGGTAGGGATCATTTTATGAGAATGCACATCATCTTGCCGTCGCTTGGAGTTGTAGCTTTTGCAATCGCCAATGCGCAGATTGTCGTGCCGTCCTCGCCCAAGAAATTCACCACCCGCCCGATCGGTGACAGCGGGGGGTCTGGGCTGGTGGAGGTGATCCCGAAGGATGCGGCGGTGCCGAAAAAGCGCACCATTACCTACATGGTCCTTGCGGAAAGCCGGTCGTGGACGAGCAGCGAGGGCAAGGTGCTGGAGGCGAAGTTGATCGCGTTTGAAGATGTCGTCATCGACGGCGAGAGCACGGCAGCCCCGACGCCACCCCAACACCCAACCGTGGTGAGGAACGGCAAGGCCCGGTTGCTGGCAGGGCGGAAAAGTTACGAACTGGAAGTTTCCCGGCTGTCTGAAGCAGATCGTGAGTTCATCGAGCAGATTCGCGTGCGCTTTGAAAAGAAAACACCGCCAACACCCTGAGGCGCTGACGGTGCTGAAGTGATGGAACCCATCGATCAGGCGCGGCGGCGGCGCAGCAGGGCGAATACACCGAGACCGCCGAGGAATGCAGCGCTGGGCTCAGGAATCGCTGAATAGTTGAGCATCAGGTTGTTTCCGGAAACACCGACGGAGAAGGAACCGGAAAACGGATTGGAAAATCCTGAGGTTCCGTTGTTGGCGGCGGTGTTGATGACGAAATCGGCAACTTCAAACCCGCTAACACCGCTGGTGGTGGAAGCAAGAACCCAACTATAACTCAGCAACTCGTTGAAATTGGTAGTGTTGCCATTCACATCCGGAGCAGTGGATAACAAGCTCCAGAGGTTGAGACTGAAACCTCCCGTAGTGAGGCTGGCCAAGTCGAGAGTTCCAGTGACCGAAACGGTGTCATAACCGGTTCCAGCAGCACCCGAAGCATCGAGCACTTGCCAATTGTAATCGCCGCCATTTGACCAAGCCAGGTTTCCGGTCGACATGGTGCCCGGGCTGTTTCCCGGCGACAAGGTGCCAGCAACGTTCATCGCACCCGTCACGGTTCCGGAACCAGAAAGGGTTTGATTGGAAGCCAGAGTGAAGCCTCCGGTCACTGCGGAGACATTGAAGTTTCCGTTGTTGATGATCACGTTGGAGGCGAGCGAAGCCGTTCCCGCCAAAGCAAGCGTTCCTCCCTCAATCGTCGTTGTCCCCGTATTGTCATTGAGCCCCGTCAGCGTAAGGGTGCCACCTCCTCGCTTTGTCAACGAGCCGTCTGTCGCGGCACTGCCCCCGGAAACGGTGAGGTTGTTGGTGGTAACATTGATGAATGCGGTCTTACCGCTGTTGATCGTGAAGTTGCGATCAGTGCTTGCGTTGGCACCGGTGTATTGCAGAGTGCCTCCGTCAAAGACCAGATTGGCGGCTGCCCCGGTGGCCGCACCGAGATTACCGCCGCCCCCCCCGTTGCCAATGGTGGCCACACTGAGCGTTCCACCGCTGATTTTCGTAGCCCCGGTGAAGGTGTTGGTTCCGGTCAGAGTCTGGGTTCCGCTGCCGTTTTTGGTCAGACCAAGCGTGCCGCCGCCGGTGCCATCGATGATCGTTCCGGCGAAACTGGTGCTTGCGGTTCCGACAAGTGTCAGTGTTGCGTTGCCGACTGCCGAACCACCCGCATTCCGGACTACGGCCGTACCCGAAGAATCGGCGCTCGATGAAAGCGATCCCGCCGTCGCATTGTTGCCATTCAGGGAAAGCGTGCCGTTTTGAAGAACCAAGCTGATGTTGTCCACATCGTGGTATTCGCTGGAGCCGCCGAACACAATATCGTTGCCATTGAGGGCGTTTGCATTGCCAAGCAAAAGATTGCCAGCATTGACCGTCACTTGGCCGGTGAATGTGTTGGCCGTCGCAGGAGCAAGCGTCAGGGTGCCAAGTCCACTCTTGGTCAGGCCGATGCTCGTCGCACCGTTGTTCGTGATGTTGGAGCTCACGTTCATACTCGCCACCCCGGTGCCACCCAGGTTGTTTGTGATGAAAATCAGATCCTGGCTGTTGCCACTGGTGAGGTTGAAGTTGCCAGTGATCGAAGCATTGGCCGTTGCGCCGGAGGCGGCTGTATTGTACGCCCCGCCAACTGTGAGGATGCCGCCGGTGGTCACGACAAGGTCGCCGGATAGTGTAATGGCGGGAGCGGTGGTCGTGCTCGCGGTGGAGTTGAGAAAGCGCAGCGAGTTGACCGCGATGCCGCCACCCGTGAGGCCTGCAGCCGATACATCCACGTTGGTGCCGGCTGTCAACGTCGCCGAGTAACTCGACAAACCGGTGATGTTGCCTCCTCCCACTGCCCAGGTGCTGCCATTGCTCACTGCGTAGCCGCCCAGAATTCCACCGGTGTTCGGTGTCGAGGTGTTGGCAGTACCGTCGGCACCTCCCAAGAACGCGTTGGAACTGCCGCCACTCGGGCGTCCGTAAAAATTCAAGGTTGAGCCAACGTTTCGGGTGATCGCACCCAAGTTGATCGTGTTGGTTGTACTCGATTGCCGTAAAGGTGAGACCTGGGAAGCACCAGCGTTCAGTGTCGTGCCCGCAAACGTCTGCGAGGGGCTGATGCCTGCGTTGTTGATCGAAACCAAGCCTCCTCCCTGCAAAACAAGCGCCGAGCTGGAGGAAATGATGGGTGTGGTGTTCTGCGGGAGCAACTGGAGGAAGCCACCCTTGATCATGGTCGCTCCGGTATATGTGTTCGCTCCAGTCAATGTGAGCACGGATGATCCGGTGAGTCTGCTCGCCGTCGCCATGATGCTGACCACGGCTGTCGTCGGGGCGACCTTTGTCAAGCCGACCGTGCCTGTGGTGTTTTTGATCACCCCGCTGAAGGATGCGATGCTCGTGTAGTTCGCGTTCGATCCACCATTACCACCTATGCCACTGCCGATGGTCAATGTCACGCTCCCCCCTGCTGAAACATTGTCCACAATGCCACCGGAAAGTGCCGCTCCATTGTAGAGGGACGAAATGCCGAGGCTCGAACCGTTCAAGTCCATCGTTGCGCCGGTTGCGAGGCTCGTCCGGCCGGTGCCGAGTGCGTTGGAGCTTCCGATTTTCACGGTCCCCGAGCTGATGGAGGTAGTGCCCCCATATGTATTCGACCCGGAAAGGGTTAGCGTGCCGCTGCCATTATAGGTCAAGGAGGCAGCAAGAGTGTTGCCCACGTTGTTATTGGCAATGTTCCCGGAAACCAGGGTATTGCCCGTGCCACCGATCGTCAGGCCACGCCCGGTGGTCGTGTTGTCATTGGAAAGGAGAATGCTTCCACCGAATGTGGTAAGTGCCGAGTTATTGACCGTCAGCGTGCGCGGCCCGCCGCTTGCAAGCAAGGTCCCGTTCACTGTTAATGCATTGGCCCCGGCGATGGTAGAGGAACCCGTGGTTACGGCAGCCAGAGTAATGGAGTTGGAAATCGTGCGCGCGCCACCCACCGCAGCAAGCGTCGGAGTGTTCGCGCTGGTTCCGCCCAGGGTCAGAGTTGCCCCTCCAAGCGCAGAGTCGTGACCGAGACTGAGCGTGCCATTGATGATTTCCTTCGCGCTGCCGCCGGTCCAACCGCCCGCGCCGTTCATTGTGACATTCGCGCCACCAGTGATGCTGAAGCCCATTGCGCCGCCGTTACCCGCCGCTCTATTGAAAATGATGTTGCCGGGGCCGGTCATCACGATCGTCTTCGTGTTGCCTGCGTTGTTGAAATCCGAATTAATCGTCAGTGTACGGCCGGACGCCACGGAAAGACCACCCGAGTTCCCAGAGCCCCAACGAAAAGATGCTCCGCTAGCGCCGATTGTCACGTCTGCGGTTGCCGTGGACATATCAATACCGCCACTGCTAAGGGTCCACGTTTGGCCGCTGCTCTGTGTGATGATCACATTGCCGGCGATGTTGGTGAACTGCAAGGAACCTCCAAAAACGGCGTTGGCGGCAGCTACGGTAAGACCGCCAGCGGTAGGGACGCCCGTGCTGTTGAACAGCAGGAGATCAGTCGTGTTCGGAACCGTGTTTTCAACCCAAGAACCGGCCGAATTCAGTGCCGTGTTGTTGTCTGCCTTCGTCAGCGTTTGCGCGGAGAGGGTAGATTGGGCGAATGCGGCAGACAAGATGAGAAAGGCATTCCAGCGAGGGGTTTTCATTCGATACTTGGGTTTTTATGGGTTTGGGAGCCAATCCTCATTTGTGAATGGCTTGATCCCTAACTTTTGGCAGGTTGAAAAATTCCTCCTACTCCCCTTTTCGGGTTAACCCAAACAACGACACTTGGCTGAAGGTTGGCCCTGAAATCGGAACTCAGGAGATTGAATTTGCCGATCTAAAGTCATTTGATGAATTTCAAACGGATAAAGCTGCGATCAGGCGGAGATGAGAGGAAGGTTTTGGTGGCGCGGACTGTCTCGGGGTCGGAGCCGGGTGTAAGAATGTCCAAAGTGAGTTGCTCCCAGGATTGGAAGGTGGAGCTGATTTCCGCATGATAACTGACATCTGCGAGATGGGCCGGGCGCTGGAAGGTGATGGAAATGGAGGTGCCGTCCCGGGTAACGGAGGGCTGGGGGGTGAAGGCAAGTGGCTGAGCACCGAGAGCGTATTCGGCGAGGTTCAGTAGCCCGTCAGCATCGGGGTCGGCGGTGGTGGCGGAGAGTCCGGCCTGAATCTGGGCAGCGCTGAAATGCTCGGAAGCCCAAGTCTCGAAGGTCATGGGGGGTGGTCCGAGAGCGGTGACCACCAACCTGACCTGGCCGATCGTGGAGGTATTGACGGAAGCGGTGTATCCAGAGGGAACGCTGCCGATGTTGAGCGTGTTGTTGGTGAGGGTGCCGGTGTAGGTGGCGAGGGTGTAGGTGCCCGCGGCGAATCCGGGGGCGGCGGAGAGGTTCAACGTTCCATCGAGAGTGAGGTTGCCTATGACGGCGATGAGGTCGGATGAAGAACCTATTTCGGCCTCGATCACACTGGTTGATGATAACACGAGGCCATTGGAGAGCGTGAGCGTGCCGCCCGGCGCAAGCGTGCCATTGCAAGTGACGGCACCGGCAATGGTGCCGTTTCCGGAGAGCGTCCCGGAAGCTGCGACGGTAGTGGGTGTGGCGGCAAGCGAGCCGTTGACGGTGAGTTTCCCGGTGGAAACAGTGGTATTTCCTGTGTAGGTGCTGGCACCGGAGAGCACGAGATTTCCGCTGCCCGTCTTGACGAGGTGGACGCGTTTTGTGGTGCTGCCATTGGCGATGACTCCGGCGAAGGAGCTATCGATGTTCTTTCCGCCGATGGTATAAGTACAACTGGAAGAGTTGTTGTTAGATGCCATACCGAGCGAGCTTGCGGACTGACCAACGAGAGCACCGATCTTATAGGCGCTTCCCTGGCGGGCGCTAAGATTTCTTGTTCCAAGATCAAAGGTAGCGGCAGCGCTGCCATCGAAGGTGGTGGTGAACAGGCGGAATGAACTGGTTCCTGTTAGATAAAAGGTCCCGGAGAATCCGGAGACATCCCCTTCGAGGTCGAAGACATTGTTGGCGATGAGCGTGAGGTCGGCAGAGCCGGAGACATTCCGGATCGCGTGGGCTCCCCCACCATCACCGCCGGAGATCGTGGAAGGCGCGGTGACCAGGATCGGGTTCTGCGGCGAGAAGGTTCCGGTTGCCCAGGTGCCGCCATTGAGGCTGACCGTCCCGGTGCCGAGAGCGGTGGCGTTTCCGATGGCGATGACGCCCTGGTGGATGGTGGTGCCGCCATCGAACGCATGAGCTCCGGACAAGGTGAGCGTGCCGGTGCCGGATTTGGAAATCGTGGCCGTGCCGGTGATCTGGCCGGTGCCGAAGATCGTGTGGTTCTTGGAGGCGTTCACGATGACCGCGGCCGGCGACACATTGGCGGGAAGATTGATGGGAGAAGTGGCATCGCCTGATTCGGTGAACGAGGGGCTGTCGCCGGTCTGATAGATCGCGGCCTGGGCTCCGGCGGTCCAATTGGCGGTGGCGGTGTCCCAGTTGAATCCATTGGCACCGGTCCAGGTGATCGGGCCGGGGCCGCGGGGAGGATCGGAGAAGGTGACGATGAGCTGCCCGGCGGTGGCGGTGCTGAAGGAGGCCGTGAGCAGCGAACCGGAGGGAGCTTCCCAGGAAAACACCGGAGTGCCGGTGAGCGTGCCGGAGTAGGAGAGTGCGACGTAGGCACCCGGTGCGGGAGTGAATCCCGGCGCGGCGCGGACCACGGCTCCGCCAGCGAAAGTGAGGTTGCCGGTGATGGCGAGCGGCGAGACTCCGAGCTCCAGCGCACCGCCGGCCTGGATGGTGACATTGCCGGTCACGCTTCCGGTGCCGCCGAGGGTGCCGCCGGATTCCACGGTGAAGGCGGAGCCACTGCTGCTACCGGTGACGCGCAGTCGGCCGGCGGAAACTGTGGTGGGGCCGGTATGGGTGCATGCGCCCGCCAGCGTGAGGGTTCCCGTGCCGGTCTTGGTCAGGGCGACGGGGCCGGTTCCGTTGGTGATTACACCGGAGAAGGTGCCATCCTCATTGCGGCCACCGACCTGATAGGTGACGGTGCGCCCGGCGGTGAGTCCACCCCGGAGCTGGGAGTCGATGGAACCGCTCAGGTTGCCGATCGGGATGCTGAGATTTCCCGACATGGTCCTGTTGTAATAGGCATAGACGTCCGATCCGAGATCGAGCAACGCGGATGGATAGCCCGAGGAACTCTGGAAGCGGAAATCGCCTCCATCCGCATCCGCGATGACGAAGATGCGGCCGGTGAAGGCGGACCAGTTGCCGGTGATCTCGGTGCGGACGTAGGGCGTGTAGAACGTGAAGTCGCCGCCACCGGTGAGGGGGCCTGATAGATAACAACGCCCGTCCGCATTGAGCCGGCCTGCGGATCCGGTGGGAACGTGGATCGACCAGCTGCTGGTGGACCAGGACGGCGTGTCGATGTTGTCCGTCATCTGGAGGGTGCCGCCGTTGAGCGTGAGGCCGCCGCTGCCGATGGCGGAGACGTTGGCGGTGTCCGAGGCGAGCACGAGTTTTCCTTCCGTGACGAAAGTGCCGCCCGCATGGGTGTTGGCGGCGGCGAGGACCAGGTTTCCGGCACCGGTTTTGAAGAGGGCCCCGGCTCCGGTGAGCTGGCCGGAGATCTGGAGCGAGTTGGAGGCGGGAACAGAGATCGTGCCGCCGAGGCTGCCGAGCGTGACCGAGCGATTGGTGCTGGTTTGCTCGCCGACGAGCGCGAGGACACCGCCGTTGATGATCAGGTTCGAGGCGGCGGTGCCGGCCGCGCCGATCGAACTGGGTGAGCCGCCATCGCCGAGATTGCCAACCGCAAGCGTGCCGCCGGTGATCGAGACGGGCCCGGTGAAGGTGTTGGTGGTGGTGAGGGTGAGCACTCCGGTGCCGGATTTCGCGAGTCCGCCGGTGCCCGAGATCGCTCCGGATCCGCCGAGGGTGAAGTTGCTGTCCGAAGACACGATGATGCCGCCCACCGGCATGATGTGGTTGAGCGTGACGTTGGGGTTGGCGGAGCCGGTGGCATCGAAAGTCACCGAATCACCGGAAACAAAGGTGTCCGGCGTACCGCCACGGGACCAATTGACCGTTTGTGCGATGTCCCACGCGTTTCCACCATTGCCACCGGTCCATGTGATGGATGCCGGAGCGCGGGTGACCGGCACGGTGAGTCGGATCGCACCGGATCCCACGCTGAGCGAGTGGGCCGTGCCCTCCGGCAGGGTGAGCGCGATGTTGGCGGCGGATCCTGTTAGGGTGCCGCCGTAGGTAAGCAGCGTATAGGTGCCCGGTGAGAGAGCGCCGTTGAGGACGGTGACCACGATGTGAACGGTGCCCGAGAGGCTAAGGTTTCCAGCCACCTGGACGCGGTCGCTGGGCGAGGTGGTGCCGGCCGGGTCATTGGACAGATCGAGGGCGAGGACCGCTCCATCCTCGGCCGTGAGCGAGGAGCCGAGCTGAAGGGTCCCTGCGGCACCCATGCCGGATCCGGGCGTGATGGCACCACGATACGCAAGGGTGACCGGCTGGCTGAGGGTGCCGGTGCCGGCGAGGCGGCCGCCGGTCTGGCCCATGGCGAGGGAGCCGCCCCAAGTGCCGCCCCAGACGGTGACGGAGCTGGAGGAGAGCTGACCGTTGACCACCAGCGCACCGTCCCAGATGGTGGTGGCACCGGTGTAGGAATGGGTGCCGGTGAGCGTCGTCCTGCCCTTGCCGGACTTCGTGAGGGTCATCGAGCCTGCCAAGGAGCCCGCGGTTCCGGTGAGGGTGAAATCCTGGGGATTGAAGAACGATACAGCAGCCGGATTGAGGGTTCCCGTGAGGGCGACATTGGACGCGTTCGAACCGGAAATGTCGAAGAGCACCCGGTTTCCCTGCGAGAACGCGGTGGTGGTGCCCGCAGCATTTTTCCACGAAGACGAAACGCCCGCGTCCCAGGTGTTTCCCGAGGACCAGGTGAGGTCGGTGTTGACCATCGGCGGCGGCGGCACTGCGGACGGCATGCCGAAGCCAAGGTAGTAATCCACATAGTTGGCCTGCACGTAGCCCTTGGTGGTCGCCTGGCAGCGATACTGGGGGTTGTGCATCAGCGTGTAGAGCCGGTTCGTCGCCGCGTTCGTCGTGGTATAGATGCGCAGCGCGGTGCAGTCGGTCTGGACAAAGATGAGTTCCTCGCGCCAATCCCCGAGGATGTCACCCCAGAAGGTCGGGCGGCCACCGTAAGACTGGCCGATGCTGTAAGACCCCCAGTCGCTGTACATCGACCAGACGCGGTCGGTGACACCGGTGGTGGCGTTGAACTTGTTGATCACCGGGCTGAGCGCACCGCTGCCCGCGCCATCGATGAACTCGCGGCCGAGGTCGCCGTCCCACCAGAGCCCTTCGGGAGCCCAGACGCTGTTGGCGTAGATCTGCTGACCCTTGGCGTTGAAGATGCCCGGCTGGGTGGAATACATCTCGTAGCCCTTGTGGACCGGGTTGATGTCGAGTGCGATGCCCCGGCCGACATCGACCATGCTGCCGGAATACCACTTGCGGATCATGTTTCCGGTGCCGGACTCGTAGTAGGCGGTGGCCAGCATGGTCGAGTTGTTCTGCTGGATGGCGAAAGTTTCCAGTCCGGGGCGGTCCGGGTTGATGTCCGCGATGTGGAAGCGGTCGCCATGGACAAGCGGGGTGACAAAGAGCTGGGTGCCGTTGTCGTCCAGAGTGTAGCCAAGGTCGCAGATCTCGTCCTTGCCGTCGTTGTCCACATCCGCGACGCGGATCTGGTGGCCTTCCGCACCGGGATTGACGTTGGGGTCCATGGCCCAGGTCCAGCGCAGCGAGAGGGCGCCGTTCCGATAGTCGAAGGCATTGATGACGCGGTAGAAATCCTGGTTGTCCGCGCGGTTGTTTCCATACATCACCACGCTGGGTCGCTTGCCGTCGAGGTAGGCGATCATCGCCTTGTTGGTCAGCACGCCGTGCACGGCCCAGGGATTGGGGAGCGGCGCGCGGCCGAGTTCGACGCCTGAGAGTCCGTCGATGACCGAGAGGAACTGGGCGGTGTCTGCGGAGCTTATTGTGACCACCTGGTTGCCCGCCGCATTGGTGACGGTGACACCGTTTGAAGTGCGGACGCAGACCTCGGCGCGGCCGTCGCCATCGAGGTCGTGAACGGTCACGTTGTCGGTATCTCCCACGCTGATGGCGGAGGAACCGGGTTCGATGGCGTATTGGTTTACGCTGTTAGGCCCCATGGCCATGCGCCAGAGGAAGGTTCCGTCGTTCGTGTAGGCTTCGAGGAACTGCTCGAAAGCCCCGAGGGTCGAGAGGCGGTCGACGACGAAATCGTAGTCTCCATCGCCATCGAGGTCGCCGACCCAGCAGAACTTGACCGTGTAGGGGCCGTTGGGGCCGGTGTCCGCGCGGAGCGGCAGGGTGAGGAACTGCTTCTGCGGGGCGGCGACGGGCAGCGAAACCGTTTCCGAAGCCGATTGTTCCACGCCGTTGAGGACCGGGCGGACATAGTAGGCGTAGGCGTTGTTGGTGAGGTTCGTGGATCCCGGGGTGTCGGTGTAGTCCGTGGTCGCCGTGATGGGAGTGGCGTTGAGCTTGGCAGCGGTGCCCCCGTTGGCGGACCGGTAAAGGTTGAACCCGAGGTTCTGGGGTTCGTTGCCATGGAGCCGCCAGCTCAGGTAGATCTGGGTGGAGTTCTTCCGCACGGCGACGAGGCCGCGGTTGAGAGCCTCCATCTGGCGTTGCGCATGCGCCGGGACCGCCAGCCAGAGGGAGGCGGCCAGCCAGAGGATGCTGACGAAAAGTCGGTGATGCATGGGTTTTGCAGGCACCCGAGAGACTCCGGGAGCTTGCAGCAAATTTCTACCAAGGTATCTTCCATGTCCATACCCCTCCCGGGTTAACGCGCCGGGGCCGGCTGCGGAGGGCGGGCAGCGCCGGAGATGCGCACCCCATCTCGGGTGCAGCGGAAGCTGAATGCGTCGTCCACGCGGTGGAGTCGCTTGCGGGCCAGCGGCTCGGCATCCCGGGTCGCCGCGTCGCGGGTGAGGTCGATCAGGCGGAAAGATCCTTCATCGACTCCGCCGAGGAGCTCGAAAAACCGGGCGCGGAAGCGGATTTCCGGTTCGTCCGGCGGCATGTCATACACCAGGAGAAAAGCGGCGTGCTCGTCGAGCTCGAACACGCAGTCGGTGCGCCGCGGCTGGAGAATCCGGTCGCCCACGGTCAACGAGACCAGCCCTGCCGCCTTCTCTTTGAGGAGCGGGCGGACCTTTTCCTGGGAGGCCTGGCCTGCATCGGCGGGCGCTTTATCCCCAAGCAGTTTCCACGCGAAGAGCATCGAAGTCCGCAGGGTGATGTCGATGCGGTCCTTGCGCACCCGGATCTCGGTTTCGTTCTCAAGGCCATCGTGGGCTCGCACGGCGGACCAAGGCAGGAGGACCAGCAGGCCCGACAGGAGGAAACGGAGGAGTCGGAACATGGGAGGCTGGGAAAATTAGCGGTGGGGCCACTTGGCGTAGGTTTTGGCAACCGACTCGCCCCAGTTTCCATACCAAGCGTAGCCGTTGCGGCGCTCCTTGCCGACCTCGTTGTAGTTCCATTTCTTCACCCCATCGCGATCGCAGAAGAAGGGCCGGTTGGTTTCAAGATCGTAGAAGCGCGCCCACAGCGGCGTGGCCTTCGGGTCCGGAACGGCGGTGCGGACTCCATAGATCTTCACGATCCTGATGCCATCCACCTTCGATTGCGCGAACCACTCCACGCCCGCCTTGACTGCGGCGATGATCTCCGGCGAGGGCTTCTCGATCGACATGAGGAAGCGCAGGATCCCGCCGCTTTCCGAGCCGCTGAGCGATTCCAGTTCGTAGCTGCGTGCCATGGCGGGCTTGAGCGTGATTTCATCGTGCTGGGCGCACCAGACGGTGGGTCTGCCATCGCGGTCGACCTGGCACTTCAGGATGCATGAGATGCCCGCGTCGAAGGCCTTGGCACCGGCGGCCCGGCGTTCGGCACCGATGAAGTCGTAGCGTTTCGAAGTGGTGACCTCCCTGAGGAACTCGAGGATGCGGGTCATCGAGTTGTCATTGAAGGTGATGTGGCGGTGATACTGTTTGCTGAGCGGGAAATACTGGGGCCAGCCGCCATTGGGAAACTGCGCTTCAATGACGTGGTCATATCCCTTGAGGAACGCGTCGCGGTTCGCCGGTTCGGCGGTGACTTCGAAGGCCCGGGCGAGGAAGCGCAGTTCGTCGGTGGTAGAGCCGTTATCGAAGGTGCCGGTCTTCTTCTGTTTCCCGGAGAACGGCTTTTTCGAGTTGTCCTGATTCTTCGGCCAGCTTCCGGACTCCGCCTGCCACGAGAGCACGTTGGCGACTGCTGTCTTTCCAGGCTCAGAGCGGAACCAATCGTCCGGTTTTTCCAACAACTCCTCGGGAAAGGCGAAGGCGCCCTGAATGAGGCAGAGGAAGGAAACAAGGATGTGGGTTTTCATGGTTTTCGGGATCATGGCTGGAGAACGATCTGATAGAATGCACGGCCCGAGGGCGGTACGGCATCGGTGAAGGTGGAACTGGTGCCGGAACCGGCGGCTTGCGTGCCGATGACCTCCCAAGGGCCGGACGGCGAGCCCGAACGGCGGATCTGGAACTGAAGGCCGGCGCGCGACGGCCAGGACATCTGGAAACCCGCTCCCGAACTGGAACCGTTCGCACGGAAGGATTGCCCGGGATTCTCCGGGTCGAGTCCAAGACGAAACTCAGTGAGGTCGGCAGAGCCGTCGCCATCGAGATCGGCGGCACCGTCGCGGGACAAGGAAGAGAAGTGCGCGGCTTCCCAGGCATCGGCCATGCCATCCACATCGAGGTCCGGTGCGGGATCCCCGCCGGTGGTGAACTGTAGCGTGGGCCGGTTCGCTGCGGTGGTGTCCTCGTCCGCCTGGGTGAGATACTGGGTGCTGCCACCATGGAGGATCAAGGTGATGAAGCGGTCCGTGGCAAGGGCCTCCGAGAGCGCGGCCCGCAGTCCGGTCTGACCCGAGCCGATCGAGTCGACGGATCCGCCAGCCGTCGAGTTGCTGAAGGTGACGAGTGGTGAAACAGCCCCCGGGGCGAAGTCGGTGTCGGTCAGGATCTCTGGCAGATAGGAGTCCTCGATGAACGGGTTCGCCGCATTGTAGCGGATGGATGGCGTGACGAGGGCATCATCGCCGAGATGCACCGAGAGCGTGCGGGTCCGGGTCCCAACGGTCGAGCTGTTGACGGTGAGCTTCAAGGCCGCCTCCATCACCGGTCTCGCGGGGATGGAGGTGAGGTCGAATTTGAAGACGGTAAGGAAATGCCGAGGGCCAGCGGGATCCTGCCGGACGAGATTGCGTTTGTTGGAATCGTTGGTGACGAGGTTTCCCGAGTAGAGTCCGCTGCCATCCACCTCATACAAGGTGCCATCGAAGCCCGTTCCGTCGGAAGTGGCTACGGCATGGGAGAGTGCCTCCGGAAAGGATGCCGGATCGACCGGAGAGGAACCAGCGAGGAATTCGGTGTAGGCGTCGTAGCCATCGCCATCGGTGTCATCCAGGGGCCCGGCCGTGGTGATGGACGGGTAGTGCGTGAGTTCCCAGGCGTCCTTGATCAGGTCTTGGTCCGCATCCTCCACGGAGAGGACGAGTTCAAGGCGACCATTGGCGGTGGCGAGCGATGCGGCGTAGTTGGCCGAGACCGGAGCATCGAGAACCACTGTCGGGTTACCGCTGGCGGCACCGCTGAAGGTGGCGATGAGATGAGTGCCGGGGCCGGGGTCTGCGGACGCGCGGACGACCATCGTGGTGGGCAGAGTTACATCGCCCGTGATCGCGAGCGGAGAGGCGGAGAGTTCGAGCACCCCATCGTCCTCGATGCTCACGTTTCCTGTCAACGAGCCTGAGCCGCCGAGTGCCGCATCCGCAGCGACGGTGAAGGGGGAGCCCGAGGTGGAACCATTGACTCGCAGGGTTCCCGCAGCCACCCGTGTGGGGCCGGTGTAGGCATTCGTTCCAGATAGAGTCCAGATGCCGTCGCCGGTTTTCTCGATGGCGCTGCGGGCGACGGCCGAACTGTCCCGGATGGATCCGGGAAACATGGAGTCATCCGTATTTCTCGATCCGATCCTCCAGGTGATGAGGGCGGTGGAGGCGCCGGTTTCCGTGGCTTTGAGGACCGAAGTCGCATTCCCCCGGAGGTCGCCGAGCGGGATGGACTGATTGCCTGTTAGAACACAGTAAGCATTCACGAGAGGACCAAGCTCCACTGCAGCGAGAGGGAGGCCGAGATTGTTTCCAACACGCCAGTCACCGCCATCGGCATCGGTGACGACGGAGAGGTTGCCGGTGAAGCCGGACCAGTTGCCCATGACACTGGCACGGATGTAGGGCGTATGGAACGTGAGGTCCCCTCCCCCGGAGAGGCTGCCGCTGAGGTCGACGCGCGAACCTGCGTTGAGCCTGCCGCTGGAGCCGATCGGCACCACGAGATCCCAGAAGGACCGGTGGCTCGCGTTCAGGTTGTTCCACATTGTGATGGTTCCGCCGCTGAGCGTGACCAGGCCTGTTCCGAATCCGTGACTGTTGGCAGTGGCGTTTCCAAGAACGACCGTGCCGGCATCGATGGTGGTGCCCCCGAAATACGTGTGAGCCGAGCCGAAGTTCAGGGTGATGTTGCTGCGGGTGCTGACCGCACCGGCGCTGAGCGTGATCGAGGTGGGGCTGTCCACGCTGAGGATCCTGGTGCCGTGCGGGAAATCATGGGCCGCGCTGGAACTGGCGTAGGTGAGGCCTGCGGAGAGGCCGCTGGTGGAGGCCACCGTGACGACGTGCGAGCCTGCGGTGAAACTCGCGGTGACTGTCTGTTGGAAGGGCGTGATCGTGAGCGTGCCGTTGCCAGGTTTGCGGAGCTCGAAGGGTCCGGCGAGGGTTCCCGTGCCGCCCAGCGTGAAGGCCTTGGCGGTGCTGTGGGTGAAGGTCATGCGGCCGGGCTGGAGCGTTCCCGAGAGGGAGAGGGCGGGTGAGTTCGACCCGGCATCGCTGAAAATGGGGCGATCGCCATTCACAAAAGCAAGCGCCGGGGTGCTGGTTCCGGAAACCAGCCAGTTGGCGGCGGAGGCGTTCCAGGCATTGGAAGAAACCCCGCCTTTCCAATGCAGATCGCGTCCGGGAGGCAGCACCGGAGGATCGGGCGCTTCGAGACTCAGGTAGTCATACATGAATCCTGCCGTCGTGTGGTTGGTGTGGACTTCGTGATCAAGCGAGATCGTGTTGGCTCCGATGCGCAGGCGGCTGGCTGGGATCGGCACGCGGACATAGGTGTATTTGGTCTGCACGGACTGCCGCATGAAGCTGGATGCGCCGGGCCGGGCGTTGGGCGGGGTGAAGGTGGCGAATGCCGAGTTGTCATTCACGCGGAGAATCTGGATGGAGTCCGCAGAGGCGTAGGCGATCGTCAGCCAATAGGTCCCCGGAATGACCTCGTTGAGAGGAAAGTTGAGGTTCCATTTCCACGGCGTGGTGCCGACGTAATCGACGGTGTGGGAGAAATTGAAATTCGTGGCCCAGTTTCCCGCGGCGACGTCATACTGGTGCGGATTTACAAACTCGCTGCCGTATTGCAACCAGAGCGCGGGCTTGGCGTATTCATCGCCGTGGCGGAACTCGGCCGCGCTGCGGTCCGGAATGCCGATCTCCCAGACGAGCGATCCACCCGGATGATCAACGGTGAGCGGGATGCTGCCGAGGTTCTTGTTTTCCCCGGGAGTAAACGTGTGCTGGCCGAGGCGGAACTCACCGACCGCACCGGTGCCGGGCGTCTCACCCGCGCTGTAGACGTAGAGCTTGTAGGTCTCCGTGCCGCCGAAGGTGGAGGTGGTCTGGATGTCGGGGATGGTGAAGTTTCCCGAGGCGTCCGCACGCACCCAGTATTGATGGCGGTCGGCTTGGAACTGCCAGTTGTCCGCGGAGTTCTCGCCGGAATCGGGTGCGGCCAGACCTACCCAGGCGCCGGCTGCGCTGACACCGGGGCGCAGCGGGTCGCTGAGAACGATCTGGCCGCTGAGAGTGGCGCGCTGGGCCTGCGGCTGATAGGCGGGATGCGTCACCCAGGCGTAGGGCCATGCGGCGGCCTCGGCATCGCCCTGCGCCTTCGCATCGGCCCAGGCCTGCGCTCCGGTGGGCAGGCCGTTGAAGTAAAGTCCCCACGGCCCGATGATCTTGGTCCACGACTGGCCGGCGGGGATGGAGATCCCGCGGTTGCTGTAATGATTGCTGATCGGCTGGTGATACGTCAGCCCCCAGCCGTGGACATACTCGCGGCGGGTGGGGCCGTTGTTGCCATACTCCTGGCTGCCCGCGACCACCCACTTTCCGACGTCGTTGATGTCGCTCGCCCGGCCCCAAGTTTTGTAAACATTGTGCGGGATGTTGTAGGAATACTTGCCGGTGAGTTGGCCGTTGAAGGGACCGCTGGTGAGCTGGTTGATCTCACCGGGCAGGCCGGTCACCCAAACCGCCTTCTTGATGTCGCCATAGGTGGGCTCCAGCGAGTTCCTGCGAAGCTGCGTGCCATTGAGGCTGAGGCCGAGTTTCACCGTATCGTCGATGTAGAGGTTCTCGCAGAGGAAATCCGTCGCATTGTGGGCGATGGGCCAGATCATCTGGATGAACTGGAGGTCCGCCTGCGCATAGGAGGCCGAGTGATCGAGAGCAGCGTGGATGTAGAGCGTGGTTTCCCCGCGGCCGAGCGTGTAGTGGAGCTTCACATCCATCGGCAGCTTGTGGATGGACGCGGTGTAGGGCCGGTCGTAGACGAGCTGGAGCCGGTCCGCGTTGCCAATGGTGGCCTGATAGGCGGTGCCCGCCGTGCCGTCCGGATACCAATAGTAATAGATTTCCGTGTGGTTTCCGAACCCTCCATCGCTGCTGGAAGCACTCTGGCTGACCATCTCCACGCCGTTGGCCGCGGGGGTTCCGGCAAGGCCGGGCTTCAGGTAGCGGATCGACTGCACGTTTCCGGTGGGGCTGACGATGGCCCGGACGATTCCGTTGTCCAAATAGCGGCAGGTCTTGCTGCGGTAGGTCACGGTTCCCGATGTGACCGGCGTGGTCACAAGCGGCGTGAAGCCACCGGGTTCGTTCGCCCGCAGAAAGCCCGCTGCCAATGACAACGCGGCGGTGAAGAACAGGCGGAGCATCAGGATAGAAGGTTCCGGAACGCCGATCCGCTTGTCGAGTCCTCCGTTTGCGTTACCGCTCCTTAAAAATCCGGCAGCCCTCCACCATCGACGCGAAGGGATCATGCTCATGGATCCGCTGGCCGATGGGTGTTGACGGGCCAATCATCGGTCCGGAATGAGCGCGCGGGCAGCCCGGCCGCATTGACGAGATTCGGATTGGCCCGTTCGTTCCATCCGAGACGGACAGCAACCGGCTTTCTCACCTTGTCGGATGAAACCCACACGATGCCACTCCGGATTTTTGCTTCGGCAGGATGGAAAACCCGGTCATCACCTGCGATGGAAAATTCGCGAAGGTCCTCGCGATCCCTTTCGCGCAGTCCATCCGCGTGATCGAACTTCAGGGCGATCCTGTTCCCTTGTATCCGCATCTCTTTGAACACCGGACCGGAATCCACCACATCCTTCATGCCATAAGTCCGGGAAAGGGCGATATGAGCAAGACGCTCGCCGACGTCCTTCTTGTTCGTCGGATGAATGTCGCCCAACTGCGTCACGGTATCGGTGATCACTGCCATGCCCGTATGTGGAATCTCAAGCGCCTTCGTCTGTGCTTCCCAGAACAAAGGCAACGCTTCCACGGAGAATGGATTCGGCAGCTTGCGGGCGGAATAGGTGTGAGGTGCGAGTTGCACGAAATGGAAGGGAGCTTCCGGAAGATTCCAGACTGTGCGCCATCCCGTGATCAGCGCCCGCATTTTTTCGGTGTAGATCAGCCCGTCATCCGCCATCAGGTTGGACTCGCCTTGATACCAGAGGAATCCGCGAAGTCCGAAGGGAGCGAGCGGCTTCACCATTGGATCATACAGTCCACCGATTCTAACATCTCCGAGTTTCCGGTCGCCAGCGGCGGCCTTCGCCACCTCTTCCAATCCCGCGATGCCCTGATAGGCGCTCGGCGGCGTCCACAACTCGATGCGGGTGCCACCGACGCTGGTGTGGATCAACCCGACCGGAACCCCAAGCTTGGCTTGAACTTCACGGCCGAAAAAATAGGCCGCTGCGGAGAAACTCAAGCGGTTGACGACTTCAGGTCCGCAAGGATGCCACTGCATGGATAGATCGTCCTTCTGCGGGCGGCCGTTGCGAGGCATCTGGAAAACACGGATGCGCGGATGATCCGCGTTGCGGATTTCCTCCGCCGCATTGTCAGTAGGGCGCTGGCCTTTCCGTTCGCCGAGTGGTTTCTCCATGTTCGACTGACCGGAGCAAAGCCAAACCTCACCCACCAGCACATCGTCGAATCGGATTTCGTTGGTGCCACTCACCACAAGCGTCCGGGGTTCAGCGCTTGCGGCAAGCGGAGGAAGTTTTACCTGCCATGTCCCGTCCTTGCCTGTAGTCGCATTTGTTCTGGCTTCACCAAACTCCACCGTGATCTTCTCTCCCGCGGCCGCAGTCCCCCACACCGGAACCGGTTGATCGCGCTGAAGCACCATGTGGGAGCCAAACACCGGCGGGCATTTCACTTCGGCGTGAATCGGAAGAAGGGTGACAGCAAGGACCAAGGATATGGATATAGGATTCATGGGAAAACGCGAATTCATGGTAACAAAATCAAGGGTGGACAGGATCCAGAACAAGCCTGCGAAGGCAAAACAATTCCGCTCCCGTGACTTCAACGGCAGCGATTCGAAAAACATATCTTCCCGGCTCAAGAATCATCCTGCCCAAAGGCTCGCTCACACTCCTTCCAGTCCGGAGCGTTTTGGAGAATCGGTATCCAGAAACCGTGACGTATAGGCCCCGCTGTTGGCCTTGGCCAAATCCTTGCCCGCATCGCCTTGTTTCATCAGCATGGATTCCGAAATCAATCATAACGGGTCTTCATCCAGTTTTCCTTTGGCCAGTGGAGAACCCCGGCACCGGCTCCGGCTGCAAGGATCCGGGGAAGGTCTGCCGGATCATCCATCGGGGGTGCAGGATAGGGCCGCTCGCCGTCTGCGGTGTTCCACGAGAACGGAATAACCGTAGCTTGGAAAGGGCCCAGTGGGCTGCCTGCATCCGTGCTGTCG
>JBBARN010000029.1:0-54038 GCA_040399845.1 Luteolibacter sp.
ATCCATGGAGACCAGTAAGCACCCACAAATAGACAGATCACGAATGGGACCCCGGCCTTTGTTTCGGAGATAAAGTGTTGGCGACGCCATTCCGTCGCCACTTTTCGCGTTGGCTTTGGCTTCTTCATTTAATTGCAACGTCAAGTCCTCCTACGCCTGACAGGGGGCGAGGCTTCGACTGCAGGTTGAGGTTGTAGCGGTCATGACGGATGGAACTGGAAGCGGGTCAATCGTTAGGAGTGACGGCTTGTTTGCTGCTCGGATTGAAGTATGCATCCGCATTCGGGGAGTAGAGTAATCTGTGCACAAAATAGAAAAGAAGCGCGACACAAACTGAACCAGCGATTGCGTAGGGAACCGCATCCGATCCCCTGAACTCGTGACCGAACCAAGAGGAACTAACATTCTTGGGGGAAACTACTGCTACGCCGATCAATAGAGCACATCCTATGTATGCCAACACAATCCAAAAGCTCGCCCAACACCGCGACCTTGATCTACCACGGATCAGACCAATCCCCACGGGCAAAAGCAGCACCGCAAAATTGAGATTGATGCGAGATCGGAACAAAGCCGATATAACCTCCCAGATTGCCAAGCCTCCGCCTAAGCAGAAAGCAAGACCGATGATGAGAATCCTCTTAGGCATGATTTTTTAGCGTTAGATGCGCGCTCGCCGTGCGCGAAAGTAGAGTATGTGAAATGAAATTGGAAAGCTTATGCTCGGTTGCGCGGCTTGTTGGGCTTATTTTTGAGGCGTCTTCACTTCAATCGTGGTTTCTCCTTTTGAAGAGAATGAACCGTCAGCATTGACACGCAGGATCGCTCCTTCTCCGGCAACCGATAAGCTGCTCTTGGAGGATCGGAGTTGGGAAGGTCCGATCATGATGAGATCACCGGTTGACTGAGACACCTGGAGTTCTTCTGTCGAAACCTCATACTTGTTGGGCCCTTGGAGGCGGACGGAGCCCTCAGCCGAAGTCGCCCCGATTCTGTCAGCAGAAATGGAAAGCCCCATCGTATCCAAGCTCTTCGTCAGCCTGTCCTCAGTGTGCACTCGGTTCTGCCTTAGCCCTTGTCGTGAGGGATCCGTGTCAGGACCTGACCTATCATCGGAACTATCTCTTGTGACATTCAGAAGCGAAACAGGTTCGTTGTCGGTACGCCATGCAGTGCGTTGCCACATTACGGCCCCCAGCAACAGAAGGAGCGTTCCAAGGATTTTGAGTTTCATGGTTTAGTTTCTGCCCAACGTTAAATGTGCTCTTTCAACGGCGCGATTGAAAGGAAAATGAAATGAAATTGCAAGGACTATGGCCGATTGGTGCGGCACGATTTGTTGGGCTTCTTGTTTTATGGCTTTGCGGGCATGATCGATTCTTTCGTCACATGATTGAATTCACCCGTGTTCTGACACGCGGAAATGATCAGGCTAGCCCTACCGAGACGACCGTTGTTTGGCCATTGAGCAATCAGCCAGGTGCGAATCAAACTCCATCCATATGAATCCAAGTATTCACGGAACCTCCTTCGGTTGCTGCTCAGAATTGGACAAACCGTGATCTTCCAATTTGGATCGAGAAGACTCTGTGACCAGCTGCAATTGGACGTTGAATAGCTCGCCTGAGCCTTCAGATATTCGAATCTCAAGATCGGAGATGAACTCTGACCTAAGAGAAATGCTTGGTTCTTCTCGCCGTGGAATGCGATCTCAAGCGCCCCATATTGTGGAACCCCCGACAGCTCTCTCGATATCAACTCCGCTCCGACTGGATATGACGTTCCTTTGGCCAGCGGGCCTTTGTAGCGCGTTGGGATTAGATCCGGAGGAGTCGTGTCCATCATTTTGTGGATGTTGTTTCTTGTTATCTGGCCAGCTCAGTTTGATGTGATGTCACCGCGTTATAGTGGTGAGTTTGAGGTGAATTTGATTAGCTTATGGTCGGTTGACGTGCATGACTTGTTCGCCTTCTTGTGTTGGCAGTGCGTTTCATCATGTGGTCCGTTAGTGGGACGCTCGCTCTCGGCGAGAGGAGGCCAATAGAATGGGTGCGCCACTAATGGGCAAGTCAAACAGACCCACTGAACTTCGGTCATCAAGATAACGAACTTCGTAATGATGGCCAGCTACCGGAGTGAATTTGATGGGTGCGTAGTCATACGGCTCCTGATCTGCCACTACCCGAATCATGGTTGGCCCCAATGCTACGTTGAACCTCTCGCTGGAGCACCAAAACGTAGTCGGTTGCTCGTTAATGTGGGTGATCGTAGGTCCTCTGTCTCTCCAATGAGTCACATCCTCGGCGGTCAGGACTGCGTGCGGTCCAATCGCGCCTGCGTCACGAAACTGGTTAGTGTATGAGCATCCCATCAGTAGCACGGTGATCATGCCTCCAAAGAACAGGCTTAGCGGTTGTGTCTTCATGGATGACCGAGTGGACTTTGTTTCTTAGGCGAGCGTGAGAGTCCTCCTACGGGCGTGATTGGATGGAGGATGGAGTGAGAATGAATGACTGATGGCCCGTCAGGAGGGACGACTTGTTCGCTTTCGGATCGAGCGTGGACTTCTGGCGAACTAGACGGGTTCTTGTTTGGTTATTTTGCTTGAGCTTTGTCAGCCTCCGGTGCTACGATGATTGTATATGTATTGCCACCGGCCTTGAGAAGTTCGTAGGTCTGCCCGGGTTTCATCTTCAAAGTTCCCCTCGATACGCAATCGTTATACTTGACGGCGCGATAGGCGCCGGGCGGCTGAGGTTGACCTGGTTGTGGTGATTCAGTTCCCGAAACCACCGCGTAGCTGTAGCCCAACGAGTAACTGAGAATGAGCGCTCCCTCTTTCTCCTCCAGAGTCCCTTCAATTGTTATGGTTGTCGGCGTATCTGAAGAATTGAGGGGTGCCTGTATGAGGATGTTCCTCGAACAGGTGAGAGTGGATAATTCTCCGATGGCCGCCTCACCGGACCTGGCGGAGAATGTGATTCGGTAGTTCGTGCTGAGTATTTCGGGCTCCTGCCGGGTCTCGGCAAAGGGGACCCCGGGAGGAACTATAGCAGGTCTTGGCTGTCGTGGTTCCTGCCCAAGAGCAAGCAAACTGGATGCGGACAGGACGACGATGGTTAATGGCAGCGCAAATGATGATTTATACATGTCGCTAATGGGACGGATTGGGAATTCGGGTTATTCAGATTTTCTGAGCGAACGATGAGCGCGTGCGCCACAACCAGCGAGGGCGCGCGTCGATCATGGGGTGGGTTGTGGCTACGGGAAATCATCGAAACTGAACGGCTGGCAGTGGTAGTCACGACGCGGCTTGTTCTGCCAGTTTGAATTCTGGCGGCATCAAGCTTGTAAACTTTTCAATAAATGCACTTCCTTGCAATTGGAGGTGATTAGGTATCGTAGAATCTTCAATCGAATCCCAAACGGCATCTCCATGGCCATTACCATTATTCCAGAAGAGTTGATGCCCCTGGAGCTTGTAAGACTCCTTACGCCACAACTTCGCATTCTTGTGGGCTGTAAATACGACCGAATCAGAATCCTCGCGAATCCATAACCCCCAAATTATAGTCTTATCCGACTGAGGCATCATCGAGGAGTATGTAATGATAAATCCCGCTTCAGGGAACACCTGAATGTAATCATCATTCGGGCATCCCGGATTTCGACATTTCCATGTACTTCGAGTTAGGCTCATTATTTCTTGCAGAATGATTGAATTCGTAGCACCTCCCCAAATCATATCAGTCGGAGAGTGTCCGTGAGAGATCTTGGTGTAACTTATTGATTTTGCGAGTTTTTTCTGTTGGGAAGTGTGTCTATCAGGGCTGAGGGGCGCGGCTTTCCGGCTTGGGGCGGTGTTACTGATAGACGCACCAATGAGCCGGGGGGCCGGGGGCGCATGATGGGGCCGGGAGAGGAGCGGGTGGTTGCTCCTCATCGTCCCCGTGGTCGCCGTCGGCATCGACGATGATGCGGGTGGTTTCATGGGCGTTTCATTGCCGTCGTCGATCCGACCCGGCCTTCGTCGAGGCTACGGCGGGCAGGTATCGCCGCTCCTTGGGTGGCTTTGCTGGGTGCTGTTACGGGCCGACGGGGCGAGCCGTTTTTTGTTTGTGGTGTTCATGACTACAAAATACCTTTTTACATCGTCCGAACGGGAACAGCGGGTGGGAGGAGTTGGGACAGATTGTCCCAACTACGAATCAGAGAAGAGTCATCCGGTTGTCGGCTCTCGGTCCGCGCGATGCGGGGTTGTCAATCATCGGCCAAGAGTCCATGGTTCGTCCAGAAGCTCCCCTGCCCCATGGCTGACAAAACGCTCTTCCAGAAAATCTGCGACAAGGAAATCCCGGCCATCATCGTTCACGAAGATGATCGCTGCGTGGCGTTTCGTGATATTTCACCTCAAGCCCCCATCCACATTCTGGTGGTTCCGCGCAAAGCCATCGTGCGGATCGGCCTGGCGGAAATGGAGGACGAAGCGGTGCTCGGTCACTTGTTGCTCACGGCCGCGAAGGTCGCGCGGGCCGAGGGCATCGCGGAAAGCGGTTACCGATTGATCATTAACAATGGTCGTGATGGCGGCGAGGCAGTGCCTCACCTGCATGTGCATCTGCTGGGTGGCAGGCGCATGGAATGGCCACCCGGTTGAAACTCCAACTTAAGCCCACTGCATCATGCGTGCTAAAATCACATGGTTTGCCCTGCTCGCCGGATTGCTCTCGCCGTGCAGCCTTTCGGCGCGGAATCCAGAACCCTTGCGCATCACCCCGCCTGCGGATGCCCGCATTGCCCACCCGCTTGGGAGAATTGTGCTGGTGCATGGATTTCTCGAAACCGGCATGGCATTTTCCACCTTGCGGAAACGCCTGGAGGCTCAAGGCTACGATTGCCTCGTGCCGAAACTCAGCCCCAGCGACGGGCGAGGCGGATTGGAGGCCTTGGCGGAGGGACTCAAGCGCGACATCGACGCTGCCTATGGCCCGGACATCCCAATCCGTGTGGTCGGCTTCAGCATGGGTGGCGTGGTGAGCCGATACTACCTCCAGAAATTGGGAGGAGCCGCCCGATGTGAGAAGTTTTTCACCATCGCATCGCCCCACAACGGAACCCACGCCGCGTGGATCTACCCAACCCGAGGAGCCGCCCAAATGCGACCGGGTAGCCAATTTCTCAAGGAACTCGACGAATCCGATCACACCCTCGGCAGCATGCCGGTCTTCTCCTATCGTACGCCGCTCGACCTCGTCATCCTCCCTGCCAGCAGTTCGGTGTGGCAGCGTGCCGAGAATTTCCACTTCCCGGTGCTGCTCCACCCCTTGATGTTGTCCTCGCCCAAGGTTCTGGCCGATTTGGAAAAACGGCTGCTGGATTGAAACCAAAAGTGTTTCAGTGGTGGAAATGCCGCATCCACCTTTATCCGGCCCCACACATTCCCCCACACATTCCCTTGTGCGGGATGAGATGCGCCCTTAAGGCTTGGGTGTGGCCCGCACGGACCTACCTGCGCATGGCTGGCTTCGCCGCGCCGTGACTCACCCGGATTTTTCCTCACGCCTCGCCGTCCTGGCCGCTGGCGACGGAGAACTCGTGCTCGATCACTCGGCCGAGGCCTCGCATGGGTTTCTGGCGGCGCTGGTGTTTGAGGCGGCAAAGGATCGCAAAAAACCACGCGTCTGGATGGTCTGCGATGTGCCAAGGCATCGCGAACGCTTGGCTGCGGAAATGGACTTGTGGGGCGTGGATGCAATGATCCTGCCCGATCCTCCCACCGAGACCGGCGAGGGAACCATCGCCGATCCGGAATCCGCTGCAGAGTGGTTCTCGGTCCTCGAAATCCTTGCCCGCAGTGAAAGCTGCGCAGTGATTTGCGGCAGCGATGCCTTTTCCGGCAAAGCCCCCTCGCCCGCCGCGCTGCGATCATCGCGAACCGCGCTCAAACCCGGCAACTCGCTCGACCCGGACGAACTCGCAAAATCACTCTCCACCCACGGCTATGAGCGCGTTCCCACGGTCACGGCCCGCGGCCAGTTCGCCGTGCGCGGCGGGATCATCGATCTCTTTGCATGGCAAGCAGCTCGGCCACTGCGCTTGGAGTTTTTCGATACCGACCTCGAGTCGATCCGAGAGTTCGATCTCGATTCGCAGGCATCCACCACGAAACTGTTAGAAGCCGAGCTGCTTCTAACAGAACCGGCGACGGAATCGACGGTCGAGGAGTATCGACGGAAAAACGACCTCATCGTTTCCTTCAACGCGGAGATCCTCAAACCGGACGTCCGTATTCTCGAAGGCGCGGCGGAGTTCAACAGCGAGGAGGATTTCACACTGGCAACTTTCGGCAGCCCGCTGGGCACCTTCGAAGCTGGCGACTTCGTTTTGGAGGAACTGCGGCGCGATCACTTTTTCCGCCAACTCAACGATTGGAAACGCGATGGCTGGGATGTCGCGATGGTTTTCTCGAACAAGGGCGAGCAGGAGCGTTTCTCCGAGCTTGCGGGCAAGGACCTCGAACGCGACCTCAGCCTTGTCCCCATCCGTGGCGAGTTGATGGCGGGATTCACCCTGCCTGTCATCAAGTTGGCGGTGCTTTCCTCCTCCGAACTTTTCGGCCGCTACCGCACGCCCGGCACCGCACGCCGCAGCACCCTCGACAAGGCCCGCGCTGCCCGGGCCCGCGCCACAATCGATGAAATGGAGGAAGGCGATCTCGTGGTGCACTACGAATACGGCGTCGCCCGCTTCAAAGGCATCCAGCAGGGCGACGATGGCGAGGAACTTCTGTTAGAGTATCGCGATGGTGCCTTGCTCGGAGTTCCATTGGAACAAGCCCACCTCGTTGGCAAATACGTCGGCATCGGCGGCAAGACACCTGAACTCAACAAGCTCGGTGGCACCGCATGGAAAACCGCGCGCAAGGCAGCGGAAAAATCCATCATGGACTACGCGGCGCAATTGCTCCGCGTGCAAGCCGAGCGGCAGCACGAACCCGGCTTTGCCCATCCGCCGGATACCAAGTGGATGTGGGAATTCGAGCGTTCCTTCCATTTCACCGAAACCGCCGATCAACGCCGCGCAATCGAGGAAACCAAGCTCGACCTCGAATCGCCCCGCCCGATGGATCGCCTCGTTTGCGGCGATGTGGGATTCGGCAAAACCGAGGTCGCCATCCGTGCCGCCTTCAAGTGCATCACCGGCGGCAAACAAGCGGCCATCCTCGTGCCCACCACTGTGCTTGCGGAGCAGCACTGGCGCACCTTCCGCGAGCGCATGTCGGATTATCCCATTCGCGTCGATCTGCTCAACCGCTTCCGCACACCATCGGAAATCCGCGAAACCATCGCCGGCGTGGCCGATGGCTCGGTGGACTTGGTGATTGGGACGCACCGCCTGATTTCGGGCGATGTGAGGTTCAAGGATCTCGGCCTGGTGGTCGTTGATGAAGAGCAACGTTTCGGCGTGGCCCATAAGGAAAAGTTCAAACAACTCTTCCGCCAGGTGGATGTGCTAACACTTTCCGCGACGCCGATTCCGCGCACGCTTTACATGGCACTGATGGGGGCTCGCGACATGTCCACCATCGACACCCCACCGCCGAACCGGGTGCCTGTTTCCACCACGGTTTGTGCTTATGATGAACGGGTGATCCGCGATGCGATCCGGCGTGAAATGAAACGCGGCGGACAGGTGTTCTTCCTGCACAACCGCGTCAAAACCATCGACCAAATGGCCTCGCGCATCCGCGCCCTCGTGCCGGAGGCCCGCATCCTGATTGGCCATGGCCAAATGGACAAGGACGAACTGGAAGTCGTCATGCATACTTTCGTCAAAGGCGAGGCGGACGTTCTGTTAGCGACTACCATCATCGAAACCGGCATCGATATCCCGAATGCCAACACCATCCTCATCGACCGCGCCGACCGCTTCGGCCTGGCAGATCTTTATCAACTCCGTGGCCGTGTCGGCCGTGCCGGGGAAAAGGCCTATGCCATCCTGCTGCTGCCGCGAGATATGATGACTGTCGGCGATGCGAGAAAACGCATCCATGCCATCAAACAATACACGGCGCTTGGTTCCGGTTTCAAAATCGCCATGCGCGACCTCGAAATCCGCGGCGCGGGAAATCTGTTAGGAACCAAACAATCCGGCCAGATCTCGCAAATTGGTTTCGATCTCTACTGTCAACTCCTCCGCCAATCCGTCGATCGCCTGAAAGGCCGCAAAGACGCACCACGTGGCGAGGCCACCTTCAAAGCGGACTTCATCGCCACCACCGAATCCGCCCACCTCAAAAACCCGGACCTGCTGCCCGCCTTCCTGCCCGCCGCATGGTTGGAGGAAACCAAACTGCGCATCGCCGCCTATCGCGAGTTGTCCGAAGCCGGCACGGAAAAAGCCGTCGACGCCCTCGAAAAATCCTGGCGCGACCGATTCGGTCGCATCCCGGAAGGGGCGATCCATCTTCTGCAAATTGCCCGCATCAAAGCCCTCGCTGCGGCAGAACGCATGTCCTCCGTGGAAATCCAAGGCCAGCGGCTGATGCTGCACCGGAACGGAGATTACATTCTGTTAGAAGGCCGCCGTTTCCCCCGCCTCAAAGCCGCCAGCGGCGCGGGAAGACTCGCTGAAGCCATCGAGATGCTGAGAGCGTTTTAGACTGAGGCACGTCAATATCCGTTCGACTGTCTCCAGCAAACCGGATGAACCCAAATTAGGAATCACCTGCTGTTTTGCGGAGCTGGAGCTTGTGGGTGAAGTTTCTCACCACGGCGAAGGCGACGGGGACGAGGAAGAGGGAGGCGAAGGTGCCGAACATCAGGCCACCGATCACCGCGCGGCCGAGCGGGGCGTTTTGTTCGCCGCCTTCGGCATGGCCGAGGGCCATGGGGATGACGCCGAGGATCATGGCGAGGGCGGTCATGACGACGGGTCGGAGTCGGGTGGTGGCGGCTTCGACGGCGGCGGCAGCGGCGGTTTCGCCTTGATCGAAGCGGTCGCGGGAGAAGCTGCTCACGAGCACGCTGTTGGCTGTGGAGACGCCCACAACCATGATGATGCCCATCAGGGCGGGCACGCTCAGGGGAGTGCCGGTAACCCACAGGCCGAAGAGCGCGCCCGCGACCGAGACGGGAAGCCCGGCGATGGCGACGAAGGGCAGGGTCCAGGATTGGAAGTTCACCACCATCACCAAAAACACCAGCACGCATGCCAGTCCGAGGCCGCCGACGAGTTCGCCATAGGCAGTGTCCATCAACTCCGCCTGTCCGGCGAGTTCGATCTTGTTGCCGGGTTTCAGTTTTCCGCGCATTTCTGTTAGAATGACATTGAGGTCCTGCGTGATGCCACCGATGTCGCGGCCGGAGGCGTTGGCGATGACGGTGAAGGTGGGTTGCAGTGTGGTGCGGGTGACGGAGGCCGGGGCGCGTTTTTCAAAGACGGTAGCAAAGGAGCGCAAGGGCACGGGCGCACCGCCGCCGGTGGAGGGACGGATGGGGAGATTGAGCAATTGCTCGACCTGGGTGAGCGATTCCGGCGGAGCGAGAATTTGCACATCGTAGGATGCTCCGGTGACAGGGTCCGACCAATAGTTGGGTGCCACCGATCCACCACTGCCGAGGGCGGCAAGCAAAGCGCTGGAGGCATCCTGCACGTTCACGCCGAGATTGGCGGCGCGGGCACGATCGATGCGAATGGCATATCCCGGTTGGTCGAGCACCTCGCGAAGTGTCACATCCACCGCACCGGGGATTTTGGCAAATCGTTCGCGGAGTTGTTTGGCAAGGGCCAGGTTGCCCGGCACATCGCGGCCCATCAGGCGCACTTCGAAGGTGGTGGGTGCACCGGAGGCGAGGGTCTGGCTGGTGGCATCGGCGGGTCGGAAGAAGGATTGCACGCCGGGAAATTTCTCCGCGAGCATCGTGCGGATTTTTTCGATATAAGTCTCGCTGGGACTGTGACCCGGATTGAGCTGCACGAGGATCTCTCCGTCGGAAGTGGTGATGGCGGTGGTTTCCACCCAGGCTTGGTTGACCGAACTGGGCGTGCCGATGTTTTCGACGACAAACTGGAGTTCTTCCTTAGGGATGATTTTCCGGATTTCGCGCTGCATGTCCGCCATGACTTGCGCGGTATCCTCAATGCGGCTGCCGCTGGGAATGCGGACGAAAAGACGGATCAAACCGGCATCGGTTTTCGGGAAAAACTCCTGCCCGGATTGCATGGCGGAGAATCCACCGAGCGCGACACATAACATCACGGGAATGAGAACGATGAACTTATATCTCAACAAGAATCCGAGGATGCGGCCTTGGAGGGAGGCGAGTCCGTCCATGAGGTGCTCGATGCCGTGATGGATGAGATAAAGCCCGCCGGGTTTGCGGCCATTGCGGCGGGTTTCCGCGCGGACTTTCGAGGGAAGGATGATGGATGCAAGGGTGGGAACCAATGTGCGGGCGAGCAGATAAGAGGCGATCATTGCAAACACCACTGCCAGGGCAAGTGGACGGAATACGAAAGATGAAGTTCCGCTCAGCAGGAAGATCGGCAGGAAGACGATGCAGATCGAAAGCGTGGAGACAAACTCGGGAAAGGCCACCTCTTGGGCACCATCGATGATGGCCTGCTTCACATCTTTGCCGAGCGCGATCTGGCGTTTGATGTTTTCGATTTCCACCAGCGCGTTGTCCACCAAGATGCCGATGGCAAGGGCGAGGCCGCCAAGGGTCATGAGATTGAAGGTGGCCCCGACGAGATAGAGCCCGAGGATGGAACACAAGAGGGCAAGCGGAATGGAAGTGAGCACGATGAGCGTGGAACGCCAGGAACCGAGGAACAAAAGCACCACCATCGCCACCAGCCCGCCAACGAGCAGGATTTCGTTTTTCACTCCGGTGACGGCGGCTCTCACGAAGACGGATTGATCGAAAATCGGTTCGATGCTCATGCCCGGAGGCGCGGAGGCGCGGATCTCGGGGAGGCGTTCGTTGATGCCATCGATGATGTCCACCGTGGAGGCACCGCCGAGTTTGAGGATGGAAACCATCACCGCGTTGCGGCCGTTGAGGCGGGCGATGTTGGAGCTCACCGCCTCGCCATCGCGGACGTTCGCGACATCGCGCAGCAGGATCATTTTCCCATCCACCGATCGCAGCGGCATGTCGAGGAAGCCCTGGATGGTTTCCGGGCTGGCATTGATTTCCACCGGCAGCTCGCGGCCTCCTTCGCGAAGCGAGCCTGATGGCAGGGTGAGGTTCTGGCGGCTGATGGCGGCACTGACTTCTGCGGCGGAGATTGAGTAAGCGTTGAGCGCATCGGGATCGAGATCCACCATCACCTGACGGGCGGCACCGCCGTAGGGCAGCGAGATGCGCATGCCGGGAATGCTTTGCAACTGGGCGCGCAGGACGAGGCGGGAGTAGTCGAAAAGCTGGCCATTGGTCATCGTGTCCGAGGACATGACGAGCTGGACGATGGGCACGTTGGACGGGCTGCTGCGCACGACCAAGGGCGGCGTGGTGCCGATCGGCATGCGGCGCAGGATCGTCTGCGACACCCCGGTGGCTTGGGACATGGCGGTGTTGATGTCCGCGTAGGGCTGGAACTTGAGTTTGACCAGACCGATGCCATTGGACGTTTCCGAGCGCACCTCCTTGAGGTCGTCCACGTTGTTGAGCGTGATGATTTCCGAAAACGAGGTGATCTTGGAAGCCATCTCTGCCGCATTGAGGCCATTGTAGGTCCAGACCAGCGTGATTTCAGGGCTCTCGACGCGAGGCAGGATGTCCGTGGACATGCGCCTCACCGACAGGATGCCGAATAACAGGATCAGGATGCCCAACACCCCGATGGTGTATTTGTAGCGAAGGGCAAAGAGAACGATCCACATGGCAAGACACTCGGGCGCGGCATCGATCTAGCATGAAAGAAGCCACAGGCAACGGCTAGATGCACGGGACGGGGAATTTCATCCGGAAATCGCCTCCCCCGCCCCTGGGACGAGGTTCGAAGATGGATGCTTGCCAGAGGGCGGCGGGGTCTGCATTTTCCCGCGCATGTCACGTCAACACCGCATCACCATCCTCGCCGGAGACGGCATCGGACCCGAAGTCATGGACGAAGCTGTCCGCATTCTCGAAGCCGTGGAAACCCGCTTCGGATTCAGTGTTTCGCGTAGCGAGCACCTTGTGGGTGGGGCGGCGATTGACGCGACCGGCCACCCCTTGCCGCCGGAAACCGTGGCGGCCTCCGAGCAGGCCGACGCGATTTTGTTCGGTTCCGTGGGTGGACCGAAGTGGGAAAACCTGCCGCCGGACATCCAACCAGAGCGCGGTGCCTTGCTGCCCTTGCGCAAGCATTTCGGCCTGTTTGCCAATCTGCGCCCGGGAGTCTGTTTGCCAGCCCTGACCCATGCGTCACCGGTCAAACAGGAGCTCATCGCCGATGGTTTTGACGTGCTTTGCGTGCGCGAACTGACCGGCGGCGTTTATTTCGGATCGCCCAAAGGCCGTCATGAAGAGAACGGCGAGCCGGTGGCGCTCGATACGATGATTTACAAAAAGAGCGAAATCCAACGCATCGCCCGCGTGGCCTTCACCGCGGCGATGGGGCGCAAGAAGCGCTTGCTCTCGGTGGACAAGGCAAACGTCCTTGCCTCGTCGGTGCTGTGGCGCGAGACGGTGGTGGAAATCGCCAAGGAATTCCCGGAAGTGGAGCTTTCCCACATGTATGTGGACAATGCAGCGATGCAGCTGATCCGCCGGCCGGGCTCCTTCGATGTCTTGGTAACGGAGAATTTGTTTGGCGATATCTTGTCGGATGAAATGGCGATGATTTCCGGATCGCTGGGCATGCTGCCCTCGGCTTCGCTGGGTTCGCAAAAGGACAACGGCCTTTACTTTGGCATGTATGAGCCATCGGGTGGCTCCGCGCCGGACATCGCCGGTCAAGGCATCGCCAATCCGATCGCCCAGATCCTCTCGTTGGCCATGTTGCTGCGTTTCTCGCTCGGGGAAATCGAAGCCGCAGAGGCGATCGAACAAGCGGTGGCCCGGAGCATCGCCGATGGATTCCGCACGGGCGACATCGCCACTGGTCGCGAGGGCGAGACGAAGGTCGGCACCCGCGCGATGGGCGATGCGATCCTTGCAAGGCTCTGAATCAACTGCGGTGACAGGCAGTTCCAGCCGGGAATTGTTGGAAAATCGCAGTTTTGCTGTTGCATGTCATGGGGGCGGTGCGTCATTGGCGCGTTGCCCCGCATGATTTCCCGTCCCCATCGCTCTTCTGTTCCTCCTCGTCGCACTCTCATTCATGAGGTGAGGAAATGCATGCCATCGGTGTTGTTGGTGGCGTCCTTGGTGGCGGCGTGCTCGCCGACGAATCCATTGGTGACGAAGAATCCGGTTTCCAATTCGCCTGCCTCCGACAACATTCCCCGCTTTCTGCCGGACCCCTTGGAGCCGGTGAACCGAGGGATCTGGGTGATGAACCGCGGCGTGCTGCAAGGCGTGATCCAGCCGACCAGCCGGGTCTATCACGGGATCGTTCCCAAGCCGGCGCGGACCTCCATCCGGCACTTCAATCACAACGTGCTCTTCCCCGGCCGCGTGATCAACGAGGCTTTGCAAGGGCGCTGGAGCGACATGGGCGATGATTCGCTGCGATTTCTCACCAACACCACCGTGGGCGTGGCGGGTCTTTTTGATGTCGCCAGCCGTTGGAACATGCCACGGCCCAAGGCGGATTTCGGCCAGACTTTCAGTGCGTGGGGTTGGCGTCCGGGAGCATTCCTGATGCTGCCATTTCTCGGCCCGAGCGATGATTCCCACGCAACCGGACTCGTGTTCGACGAACTGGTGGAGCCGTGGAACTATGTGGAGGACGCCCGCATTTTATCCTATGCCACCACCTACAACCGCATCGTCGAGTCCACCGAGGATGCCGTGCGTTTCATCCGGTCCGAAGCGGACGCCTATGCCGGGGTAAAGTATGCATGGAGTTATGCCTCGCGCGAGGATGAGCCGGACTGGTCCACCACTGGTCCGAAGGATCTCGCGACCATCCAGACCCTGGGAGTTGCCACGTTCCGGGCAAAAGATCCGGATTTCATCAAATTCAGCCGTGAATCCAGTGCAAGCATCCCTGACACTGGCAAGAAGTTGAAGTTCACCTACTGGCTCCAGAAAAGTCATGCGCCGGTCGTGTATCTGGCACCGGGACTGGGCTCCAACCGTCTCTCCACCACCAATCTGGTCACTGCGGAATATCTTTTCCAAAAAGGCTTCTCGGTCATTGCCACGACCAGCGTCTTCCATCCGCATTTCATGGAAAAGGCGTCCACTGCCGCGCTTCCCGCCCATCCTCCGACTGACAGCCGCGAGATGCTGAATGCCCTCAGCGCGATCGATCGATTGATGGAGAAACGGCATCCCGGAAAACTCGGTCCACGGGCACTCATCGGCTTGTCGATGGGTGGCTTTCAAGCGCTCTACCTGTCCGCGCGGGAAAACCAGCAGGATGCCGGACAAGTCCGCTTTGAACGCTATGTGGCGATCAATCCGCCGATCAATCTGCATCATGGAATCGAGTGCCTCGATCAATTCCACGCCGCGCCGGATGCCTGGCCTGCCGAAACGCGCCAGCAGCGGGTGGACAATGCGGTGCACAAGGCGGCCAAGGTGATCCAACTTCCACCAGAAGCCATGATGAACCCTCCATTCGACGAAGTGGAATCGAAGTATCTCATCGGCCTCAACTTCCGACTCACCCTGCGCGACGTGCTCTACAGCACCCAGCGGCGCAAGGATATGGGGGTATTGTCCACACCCATCTCGCCATGGCGGCGAGATGAGGCTTACCAGGAAATGCTGGGACTTTCCTACCGGAATTACTTCGATCAATTCGTCCTGCCCTACTACCAAACCAAAGGAATCGGCATCGAGGATTTCAAGCGCCACGGGGATTTGCACAACGCCGGGGAAAAACTCCGCTCCCAGTCCAAGGCCTATGTGCTGACCAATGAGAATGATTTCCTGCTTCATCCGGAAGACATCGCTTGGTTGCGTGGCACCTTCAAAGGCTCCCGCCTGACCATGTTCCCGACCGGCGGCCATCTTGGAAATCTCGCCTCGCCGCCGATGCAGGAAGCGATTTTCAAAGCGTTGAGCGGATTGCAATGAGCGGGCCGCACCTTCGTGCCGGTGGCGGAATTTGCGCGTGTTGGCGCTTTCCTAATCCACGGGCCGCCGCTAGTTTGTCCCTTTCATGAAGAAGTTTCTCCCGTTCATCGCCCTGCTTGCCTGCGCCCAGCTTCGGGCACAGGAGTCGGCTACCCCGGTGGTACCATCCGCCACTCAAGCGGATTCCGCGCCCGCATCACCAACCGCGACCCCTGTTCCCGCCGAGCCAGGCGCTCCCGGCACCGCCGCGGCGGTTCCTCCTGCAGAGGAAAATGATGATGGCGTGAGGGTCTCGGTGCTCGGCTATCATGATTTCTCGGAAACCCAACCGGAAACCGCGATGCGCATCCGCACCTCCAAGTTCCGGAAACAAATGGAAACCATCCGCCAACTCGGCATAAGGGTGATCTCGCTGGATGAGTTCGCGGCCTGGAAGCGGGGTGAAAAGGAGATCCCGGAGAAATCCATCCTGCTCACCTTCGATGATGGATGGAAGTCCGTTTACACCGAAGCCTTTCCCATCCTCAAGGAGTTCGGATATCCCTATACATTATATCTTTATAAAAACTATGTCGATGGCGGCGGCAAGGCGCTGACCACACCGATGATCCAGGAAATGATCCGCTCCGGAGCCACCATCGGCTCCCATTCGGTGAGCCACCCCTACCCCATCACCGTCAAGAGTTATCGCAAAAAAGGGGCGGATCCCTATGATGCCTATCTCCGCAAGGAAATGGGGGAATCCAAGCGCTTTCTCGAATCCAAGTTCAAGGTCAAGGTCAGCTCCTACTCGTATCCGGGCGGTTTCTTCACCGAGGAAATGCTGCCTCTGGGCAAGGAGTTCGGTTATGCGCACTTGTTCACCGTTCTCCCCGGGAAGGTCAAACGTTCACTTCCGGATGAGACACTGCCGAGATATATGATTCTCGGGAACTATGATAAGATTTTCGAATTCGCCACCACCTTCCGTGAGTCACAAGCGCCGAATGCCGCCCCGGAGGGAAGCATCACCGGCTTGATCCAGACCACTCCCTACCCGGTGAGTCCGGAAGCCGGGGCCATCATCAACTCCCGCCTGCCGGAAATCTCTGCGGATCTCACCAAACTGGAAAACTTTGATCCTGCCAGTCTGGTGATGAAAGTTTCCGGGTTCGGCGAAGTGCCGGCAAGGTTTGATGCCGATACCAAAAAACTCTCGTGGCAGGTCAACCGCCGGCTGCGGCAGTCCACTTGCCAGATTTCCATCACGTGGAAGGACAGCACTGGCAAGCCCGCCGAGTCGCCGCTGCGGTGGTCCTTCCAAATCGACCGCGATGCCGCCTACTTGCCGGAAGGAGAGTGAATTCCGCCGGTTTTTCGGTCATTCGGAAGAATGAACGCCGAAGCATCGTTTTCAGCCAAGTCCATCCATGAGTTCCCCGCCAACCAGCACCAAGCCCCTCCAATCCTCCGAGCTCCGAGCTCGGGTGGAGGAGATTCTGATTTCCTGCGGCAGCGTGCTGGTGGCCTGCTCCGGTGGCGTGGACAGCGTATTGCTGGCAGCGGTGGCGGCGCGGGTGCTGGGAGCTAAAGCATCGGCCGCTACAGCGGTATCGCCGAGCCTTGCTTCCGGAGAGCTTGAAGATGCAAGGGCGGCAGCCGTAGCGGCGGGCATTCGCTTGTTCGAGGTGCCCACGGATGAAATCGAGAATCCAGCCTACGCGGTAAATGCGATGGACCGGTGTTTCCATTGCAAGGACACGGCATACGGGACTTTCACTGCACTTGCGGCGCGAGAAGGAATCGCCGTGATCGTGGATGGCACCAACGCGGATGACGCGGGCGATTTCCGCCCCGGTCGCCGTGCGGCACGCGAGCACGGAGTGCGCAGTCCCTTGGCGGAAGCCGGCATGGGCAAACAGGAAATCCGCGACTGGGCACGCGAGCTGGGCTTGGCAGTGTGGGATAAACCTGCCGCCGCTTGTCTCTCATCGCGGGTCCCTTACGGATCGCCGGTGACGATTGAAAAACTCACCCGCATCGACAAAGCCGAGTCCGCGCTCAAGGCCCTGGGTTTCCGCCAATGCCGCGTGCGCGATCACGGCAACGTGGCCCGAATCGAAATCGAGGCAGATTTGTTACCTCGTTTGATGGAGTTGCGAGAGGCAGTGACACTCGCAGTGAAACATGCAGGATTCAGCTATGTCTCGCTGGACCTTGAAGGCTTTCGCTCCGGCAGTATGAATGAGGTGATTTCCAAAACTTCCGAAAACCATGAATGACACGCCCCACAGCACCTTGGATCCGGAGCGACTTGCAAGGCAGGGATTTCCTGAAGTCGTCTATTGCCAGAGCAAAACCGCAGGTCAAATCGCCGATAACTTGCGTGCCCTCGCAGCGGCGAATGGCCGCGCCTTTGGCACGCGCCTGCCAGCCGATCGCGCGGCGGATGTGCTCTCCGCTTTGCCGGAGGCATGTTATGATGCGATGAGCCGCACCATTTCCGTGGGAGCCATGGAGCCGCTGCATGACTCCCGGGTGGCGGTGGTTTCGGCCGGAACCTCGGATTTGCCAGTGTCCGAAGAAGCAGCCGCCACCTTGGCATTTCTCGGCCATCCGGTGCAGCGGTTCAACGACATCGGCGTGGCAGGCATCCATCGCTTGATGGCGCGGGTGGACGAAATCCGCGCGGCCGATGTGGTGATCGTGGTGGCAGGCATGGAGGGCGCATTGCCAAGCGTCGTCGGCGGCCTGGTCGCATCACCGGTCATCGCCGTACCAACAAGTGTGGGCTACGGAGCCTCATTCCAAGGACTCGCCGCATTGCTTGGCATGTTGAACTCCTGCGCCTCCGGGCTCACCGTCGTAAATATCGACAACGGCTTCGGTGCTGCCATTGCCGCCCACCGCATCCTGTATCCCCGTTTCGCCAACAAGTTATGAGAATCGCTTACCTTGATTGCATCGCAGGAGCCAGCGGCGACATGTTGATGGGCGCGCTGGTGGATGCCGGATTGCCGATCGCAGCCTTGGAGGCCGAGCTGGCGAAGTTAAAACTGGATGATTTCCACTTGCGGGTGAGCAAGGTTTCCAAAAACGCCTTCGGAGCCACCAAGATCGATGTGGAGGTTCGCGATGATGCGCCGGAGAGATATCTCGAAGATATACGTTTTATTGTCGAGAATTCGGAAATCTCGCCGCGTGTCAAAGATCGAGCGATGCGGATTTTCAAGCGGATCTGCGAAGTGGAAGGCGGCATCCATGGCATGGCTTATGATGAAGTGCACTTGCATGAAGTCGGCGGCGTGGATGCCATTGTGGATGTGATCGGCGTGCTGTCTGCGGTGGAACTGCTTGGCATCGAGCGCGTGGTGGTTTCCCCGCTGCCGATGGGGCGTGGATTTGTCAAAGGTGCCCATGGCCAGATTCCCCTCCCCGCTCCGGCGACGATTGGCTTGTTAAAAGGAGTGCCAGTGTATGGATCGCCGATTGAAAAGGAACTCGTCACTCCAACCGGTGCGGCGCTGCTCACCGAACTCGCCGACGCATGGGGCCCCATGCCAGCAATGCTGCTGCGCGAAGTCGGTTATGGCGCGGGCACCCGGGATTTGCTGATTCCAAACGTCGTGCGCGTCATGATCGGCGACTCGACATCCAACGGCCCATGGATCAGCGAAACCATCACCGTGCTGGAAACCCACCTCGACAACGAGCGCGGCGAAACCATCGGCCACACCTGCCAACGCCTGATGGCGGAGGGTGCGCTGGATGTGGTTTCCATCCCGGCGCAAATGAAAAAGGACCGCCCTGCGCATGTGGTGAAGGTTCTGGCAAAACCCGAGGACGCGGATCGATTGGAGCACATTCTCTTCGAAGAAACCAACACCTTGGGCATCCGCCGCAGCGACACCCGGCGCGATGCCCTGCCACGGAAATTCGAGACCGTGGAAACACGCTTCGGCCCCATCACCATCAAACTTGCCCAACTTCCCAGTGGTGGCCTGCGGGCGACTGCGGAATATGAAGACTGCCGCAAGGCCGCCGAAGCCCACGGAGTATCACTTAACTCCGTCACCCGCGAAGCCGAGCACGTGGCCGCCCATCAATTCGGGATTCCACATTGAACCCAATGACCGAAATTGAACCACCGATTCAGACCTCCTGATCCGATCGCAGAATGATTTGGCGCGTTTCAGGACTGGCGGGGTGGTCAGACGGTCTGATCGATGAAGCGGTGGCCGGTTTCGGGATGGCGGTAGTGGATAGCGCTCAGGTCTCCGCGAAGTAGACTGATGGCGTGATCATGACCGGGCGATACCATGCGGTAAGCATGCGAATGGTCTCAGTGCCTGCGGTATCGTCCGGCCTCGGGTGCGCGCTGGAGACGAACAACTCGCGGATCAGGTCTTGTGTTTGCGATTTTTGAACCACTTCCTGAAGTCTCCTCCGTGGGAATCAGGCAGAGTGCGTTGGCCGAGCCAGTCCTGAAGGGGCTTGATGGGGGCGACCTGGATGGGCAGGTGGTTCATTGCCTTGGACATGGTCATGGCGGTGCGCCAGAGGGAAGGCGAGGTGGCGAGCACGGCGAAGGGTGACATCGGGATGGCGGCCGGCGAGTGGACGTGGGCCTGGTGGGCCTTGTCTCGGAGGCGGAGCAGCAGGTCCGGGATGGGGATATCGACCGGGCAGACTTCGTTGCAGGCCCCACAGAGTGAGGAAGCTTTGGGGAGATCGGCGAGTTCCGGGAATCGATCGCCAAAAAGCAGCGGCGAAAGCACCGCGCCGACGGGCCCACCGTAGGTGGAGCGGTAGGCGTGGCCGGAGGCTTGGCGATAGACAGGGCAAA
Organism: Luteolibacter sp.; assembly: GCA_040399845.1. Classification (GTDB taxonomy): domain Bacteria; phylum Verrucomicrobiota; class Verrucomicrobiia; order Verrucomicrobiales; family Akkermansiaceae; genus Luteolibacter. The sequence goes on from JBBARN010000029.1 coordinate 20,008, forward strand.
CGTTCTGGCAGGCTCCGCAACGGATGCAGCGGAGGATTTCCTTGCAGTTAGATGCGAGTACATCGGTGCGGCCGTTGTCCATAAAGACGACGTGCATGTGTTCCGGACCGTCCGGTTGGTTTGCAGACTTGGGACCGTTGATGAACTCGGTGTAAACGGTGAGTTGCTGGCCAGTAGCAGAGCGGCCGAGCAGGTTGAGGAAAACGGCCAGATCCTTTTCGCGGGGGATGAGTTTCTCGATGCCGACGAGGGCGATGTGGACCTTGGAAGGGGCCATGCCGAAGCGGGAATTGCCTTCGTTGGTCACGAGCAGCATGCGGCCTGTGTCTGCGCAAACGAAGTTGGCACCGGTGATGCCGGCTTGGGCCTGCATGTATTTTTCCCGCAGAAAAACCCGGGCGCGGCGGGTGATGGTTTCCGGATCGTCGTTGTAATCGGCGGCAATGCCCTCGCGTTGGAAGGTGCGGGCAATCTCGCGGCGGTTCTTGTGAATGATGGGCTTGACGATGTGAGAAGGCTCATCGTCATCGAGCTGGATGATGAATTCGCCGAGGTCGGATTCCAAGCACTCGATGCCGTTTTCGATGAGGAATGGGTTAAGGTGGATTTCCTCTGCGGCCATCGACTTAGCCTTGGTGAGGGCAGTAACGCCGTGGCCTTGGAGGATTTCGAGAATGGTCTGTTTGGCATCATCGCCCGTGGAGGCGAAATGCACTTTCACGCCACGGGAGGTGAGAGCCTCTTCGGCTTTTGCAAGATAATCGCCCAGATGATGGAGCGTGTGGTCCTTGATGGATGCGGCAAGTTTCCGCAGTGCATCCGGGTCCGTGTAATCCTTGTGGAGGACCTGGTAGCGTTTCTCGGTGCCGGCGGCGGAACCGTTGAGAACCGAGTGCTGTTTCTCGTCGGTGATATTCCGCGCGTATTGGTCGATGAGTTGGTTGCCGATCATGACTTCAATGTGTCTCTCAGGATCTGGATGGTGTGCATGTGCGGGACGGGGCGGCCTTGGGTGGTGGCGAGGCCGGAGAGGTGCATGAGGCAGGACATGTCGATGCCGGCGAGCATGTCGGGCTTGGTATCGAGGATGTTGTCGAGCTTCAGTGTGCCCATCTGGCCGGAAATGTGTGGGAAGGTGACGGAAAAGGTGCCGCCGAAACCGCAGCATTGTTCCTGCTGCCCAAAGGGGATGATCTCCGCATTTTCGATCGAGGAAAGCAGGGTCCGGACCGCCTCACCGGTGCCGGTGCCGCGACTGTGGCAGGAGCGGTGGAAGGCGATGCGGGTGGGTTTGTCAAACTTGCCGGACCAGGTCTTGATGCCGAGGCCGTTGTAGATGAAATCGATAATCTCCCAGGTGCGATTGGCGAGCGAGGTGACGGCGGGGTCCGGATTTTCCTCGAACTGGAGCAGGTTTCCATGGCGGTTCATGGCCGCACAGGAGCCAGAGGGCACGATGACGGGCAGTTCGCCAGCGAAGACGGTGGCACAATGTTTCGCGACTTTGCGGGAGGCACTCCACTCGCCGGAGTTGAAGGCGGGTTGGCTACAGCAGGTTTGATCCTCGGGAAATTCCACGGAAATTCCCAGGTGCTCAAGGACCTCGACGGTGGCGCGGGCGACATCATCGTAGAAGGCATCGCAAAGACAGGTGCCCATTAGGAGGACACGTTTGCCCAAGGGGCGGGCGGTGGGTGAGCCGGTAGGGCGGGCAGTGGGATTGGCCATGGGGAATCGCTTTGCGCCAAACCTACGGATTGTAGCCGCCGCCGCAATCCGTAAAGCGGGATCTTTTGGGTGTTTTTTGGAAACTGCAAAAATGCACTGAATAACTCCCCCCTCCTTACCCGGCTGAAATTTGCGGCGGCACAATTCGTTCAAGTCCGCTCCAAACATCCGACACCTCGGGACAACAAAGGACGCCCCAACCGAGAGGAAAACGTCAGACCCGCCTGGTCCAACGATGAACACTACCTCGGGTCCCTATCATTCAGTGAGTTATCTCGATTGTTGGAGCAACTTGGCGAGGCGCATGGAGACTTCCGGTTGGGTTTTGTGCAGGTTGTTGGTTTCTCCGGGATCCGCCTCTAGATCAAACAAGCCGGGTCCCGCCAAGCCTCCGGGTTTCTTTTTCCATCCCTTCCAGCCAAAGGCTTTGCCCAGATCGGGAATGTATTTCCATTTCCCTTGGCGAACCGCGAGCTCACCGGTGCCGCTCATGACGATCAAATGATCGCGAACGGGAGCGCTCGCGGTGCCTAGCAAGTCCGGAAGCAAATCATGACTGTCAGGAAAACGCCCGGAACTGGCTGGCAATCCGACCACCGACGCCAGGGTGGCCGGGATATCGATGGTGCCAATCAGGCGGGATGAAACCGCAGGCTTCAGTTTTGCCGGCCAGCGAGCGATCATCGGGCCGCGGTGGCCACCTTCCCAAAGCTGTGATTTTTCACCCCGGTAAGGACCATTCGGGCGGTGATCCTTTTCCTTGGTGACATAGGCACCGTTGTCACTGGTGAAAAAGATGAGGGTGTTTTGAGAGAGCCCCTTCGATTCCAAAGTGGCGAGCAGTTTGCCCACCATGGTATCGAGATCCATCATCATGTCCGCGCGGCCACCGAGCCCACTGCGCCCCGCAAATGCCGGATCCGGGATCGCTGGCGCGTGCACGGCGTGGGTCGCCAAATAAAGGAAGAACGGCCGATCTTTGGAGTTATCGATGAATTTCACCGCCTCTTCCGTGAAGGTTCTGCCGATCAAGGTGTCCTTCCACCATGCGGACTTGCCGCCTGACATCCACCCGATCCGCTGGCGTCCGGCGGCGATGCGCTCAAGGCCTTCTTTTTTCGCGACCTCGGCATCATAACTCAAACGAATGGGATCTGCAGGATCGAGCCCCACCACCCGGTGATTCCGCACATAGACGGTGGGCATGCGATCATTGGTGGCGGGAAATCCGAAGAATTCGTCGAAACCAATTTCAAGCGGGCCGGGCTTGAGTTCGGCGTTGTAGTCGGGCTTGGTGGTGCCGAATCCGAGATGCCACTTGCCAATGGCAGCGGTGCGATAACCCGCTTGTTGCATCATTTTCGGCAGTGTCAGGCGGTCCGTCGGCACCAGCAAAGGAGACTCGCCACTGGAAACCCCTTTGTTGAGCCCGGTGGCATTCACGCGCCATGAGTATTCACCGGTCAGGATCGAATAACGGGTGGGGGTGCAAACGGCTGCCGTGGCATGGGAATCGGTGAATCGAACGCCGTCCTTTGCCAGGGCATCAAGGTGGGGCGTCTTGATTTTCCCACCATAACAACCGAGATCGCCCCAACCGACGTCGTCGGCAAGAATGAGGATCACATTCGGGAGCGGCGCTGGATTGGCGGGCTGGCCGAGCAGAACCGCTCCGAAAAGCGAAAAGATGACAGGCAGGCAGAGGGCGATTGGCAATTTCATGAGACGATGGGTGTTTCCGCAGCGCCTCCATACGCCATAGCGGGCCCGCTTCTGCCGTCAAATTTCACGAATCGATTCTTTTCCGGCTCAGATCACGCCGAGCGCCTTGCCTGTTTTGACAAATGCATCGATGCCCTTGTCGAGCTGCTCACGGGTGTGCGCCGCGCTGATCTGCGTCCGGATGCGTGCCTTGCCTTGGGCGACGACTGGGAAGAAGAAGCCAATCGCATACACACCATGTTCGAGCAGCATCTCGGAAAACTTCTGCGATAGCGCCGCATCACCGAGCATCACCGGAGAGATGGGATGATCTTTGCCGGAGATGGTGAATCCCGTCTGCGACATGGCATCGCGAAAGTAGAGGGTGTTTTCCTTCACTTTGTCCGCGAGTTCGGTGGATGCTTCTAACAATTCAAACACCTTGAGCGAAGCCGCCACGATGGGTGGGGCGATGGTGTTGGAAAACAGATAGGGACGTGAACGCTGGCGGAGCAGATCGATGATTTCCTTGCGGCCGGAAGTATAACCACCGGATGCCCCGCCAAGGGCTTTGCCCAGCGTACCGGTGGTGAGATCGATCTTTCCAAACAATCCGCAATGTTCATGAGTGCCACGACCGCGGGCACCGAGGAATCCGGTGGCATGGCAGTCATCAAAGTGCACGATGGCATCGTATTTCGCGGCAAGTTCATGCACCTTGTCGAGCTGGGCGATCACACCATCCATCGAAAAGACACCATCGGTCGTGATGAGTTTGAACCGAGCTCCGGCGGCATCCGCTTCCTGGAGTTTGGTTTCCAGATCCGCCATGTCGTTGCTTTCATAACGGAAACGCTTCGCCTTGCAAAGGCGCACGCCATCGATGATCGAGGCGTGGTTGAGCGAATCCGAGATCACGGCATCCTCCGCGCCTAACAAAACCTCGAAAAGCCCGCCGTTGGCATCGAAACAGGATGGGTAGAGGATCGTATCCTCGGTGCCGAGGAACGAGGAAATCTTTTCCTCCAACTGCTTGTGCAAGGTCTGGGTTCCGCAAATGAAACGAACGGAGGCCATCCCGAAGCCCCAGCGGTCGAGCGCTTCGCGGGCCGCAGCAAGCACCTCCGGGTGATCGGCAAGGCCGAGGTAATTGTTGGCGCACATGTTGATCACCTCGCGGCCATCCTTGAGGCGGACGCTGGCGTTCTGTGGTGAATCAATCAGGCGCTCGCGTTTGTAGAGGCCGGCGGATTCGATTTCCGAGAGTGTGGACTGAAGAGAAACAAGCAATTTTTCCGAAAACATGACGCCACGAGCATGCACGATACCGCCCGCATGGGAATTCCGAATTGCGGATCCTTCAATGCTTTGAGCCCCCCCCTGTTCAATGAGAGGCGGAAAGCCACTTAAGGAACTGAGTTGCGACATGTATCATAAATGCCCCGTTGTTTTGTCCTGCCGCATGTTTCTGATGATACTATTGACGCCAGAGATGCTTCGTTGCGAGAACCTGCCCCTGAGATGTGGTTCGCGGAGTGGACCTCATCATTGGCCGCAGGAGATTGGCATGCCATCCCCAACACCGGGTCCGCACCGCTCCATCTCTATCAGATTCCCACCAGTGGAAACGAGCGCGCCTTTCTCCGCATCCGGGTGAGCACACCCTGAGAAGTCATCTCCTTCGGCCCGTCTTGGCGACCACTTCCCAGGTTTCGCCCACCTTCACCATGAAGGGCGCGTGGTGGCGCACTTCCACCTTGAGGGCGGCATCGCTGCCGCAGCGCAAGGTCACATCCTGATATCCCCCGCCGAAGCTGACCGTCTCCACCACGCCAACCAAGCCGCCGGCCCCGGGACTCATCAATTCCAGATCCTCCGGCCGCACCCACAGACCGGACTCCCCGCTGGCCATGCCGGGTGGTCCGATGTGGCAGGTCACCCGTGCGCCGCCGGGTTGCCCGAGGCTGTTGAAGGGCAGGAAATTGCAGGTGCCAAAAAACGAGGCCACATAAGAATTCGCCGGTGCGTGGTAAACTTCGGGCGGTGCGCCACTTTGCTGGACCACGCCCTTGCGCAGCACCACGATTCCATCCGCCACCGCCAGTGCATCGCCCGTATCGTGGGTCACAAACACGGCCGTTGCTCCCCGTTTTTTGAGAATCGCCCGGGTTTCATCGCGGACGGCATGCCGCAATCGCGCGTCGAGGCTGCTGAACGGTTCGTCCATCAGCAAGAGTCGCGGGTTCGGTGCGAGCGCCCTGGCCAAGGCGACCCTCTGCCGTTCCCCACCCGAAAGCTCGTGAGGAAATCGTTTCCCGAATCCAGCCAGCCCCACCAATTCCATCAACTCCGCGAAAACTCGCTGCTGCTCCGGTGCCGCCAATTTCCGCACTCCGAACAACACGTTTTTCTCCACCGTCAGATGCGGAAAAAGCGCGTGATGCTGGAAAACCAGGCCGATCCCGCGTTTCTCGGGTGCCAGCCCGCCACCGGGTTCCGCGACCATCTTCCCATCCAACAAAACCCGCCCGGCATCCATCTTTTCCAAGCCGGCGAGGATCCTCAAGAGGGTCGTCTTGCCACTCCCGCTCTCGCCCACCAGCGCCAGGATTTTCCCCTCGATCACATCGAAGCTCACGCCCTTGAGCGCCGCCTCCTCGCCGCGCCGGAAGTGTTTCTCCACATCGATGGCCTCAAGCAGCTTCATTTTTCCGGAAATCGCATCCATCTCGTCAGCGGGATCAAACCCGCGAGGCTCAGTATCACCAAGCCCAAACCCGGCAGCGCCGCTTCCGCGAGCCGCCCCTCATCTGTCAGCCGGTAGGTCCGCGTCGCCAGCGTCTCGAAATCGAAAGGCCGCAGCACGAGCGTCAGCGTCAGCTCCTTGAAAACATCGATGAAACACAGCGTCGCCCCTGCCAGGATCGATGGCCAGACCAACGGAAAATCCAACCGCCACAGCGCGCCGAGCGGCCTTTCCCCGAGGACCCTTGCCGCCTCCCGGAGGCTGTCCGGAAATTTCTCAAACCCCGCCGCCACCGGCTGGATGCCCACGGCGAGAAACCTCACCCAGTAGGCCAGCATTAGCCCACTCACCGAGGCACTCAAGGCCAGCCCGCTCGCACCCGGGATGTTGCGGGAAACCCAGACCACCACCGCCCCCACCCCGACCGCCACCAGCGCGCTCGGAAAACCATAACCCGCCAAGCCGATTTTCTGCGCCACCGTCACGGATCGCGAACCGAGGGCACGCGAACCGGCGACCAGCAGAAACGCCGACGCCATCACTAACAGGACGGCTCCGCCTGCCAGCGAAAACGAATGCCATGCCGCCCGGGCATGCGCCGCCCACTCGGCCGATTCGCGAGATGCCCAGGCCCAGGCCGCCAGCCGCGAAGCGGGCAAAACGAAACCCAGCGCCAGAGGCAGCAAACAGAGCCCCAAAGCGCCCAATCCCAGCCAACAAGGCAGTTTTTTCCGCCCGAGCGCTCCTTCCGCCACGTCTTCCGCGAATCGCCGACTGCCACGCTGCCATCGTTCGATGAGCAGACCGAGTCCGAGCATCGCCAGCAGCACCATCGCCAAACGCATCGCTACCACCGGTTCGCCCTCGCCCCATGCGCGGAAAATTCCGGGCGTGAGCGGCACCAATCCGAAGGCACTGACCACACCATAATCATTCATCGCCTCCATCGCCACCAAGCTCCCGCCCGCCACCAGTGCAGGCCTCGCCATCGGCGCTCCCACCGTAAAAAACGCCCTCAAACCTCCCGCGCCAAGCAGTCGCGCCGCCTCCAAAGCCCCCGCTGCTTGGCGCGAAAAAACCGCCAGACAACTCAGGAAAACATACGGAAACAATGTGGTCCCCAAGACCCCCACGGCGAAGACCCAGGGAGCGAGTTCCTGCACCTTGAGAAAGGCATCGATCCCCCAGTTCTGGCGCACCCAGACGTAAAACGGGATCAGCCCTTCCAGCACATCCACATAGGCCCCGGCCGCCACGAAACCCGGCATCGCCATCGGCAACATCAGCATCCAGCGCATCCAGGTTCTACCGGGAAATTCATACACCGAGACCAGCCAAGCCGTCGGCACTCCGAGCAGGAGCGCTAGCGAGATGACGGAAACCAACAGCAGCAAAGTATGCCGCACGTGGCCCCAGAGGCGGTTTTTCACGACATCTTCCCAAGCCTGTTCCACCTCGCCGCCGGCGCGCCACATCACCACCAGCACCGGCAACAGCACGAGCACGGCTAGCGAGCAAGCCGCCACCCGGATCAGGATCCCGTCCGCGCCTTGTCCCCGCATCGCGCTATTTCCAGCCTGCGCGGTCAAAGATGCGGACTGCCGCCGCCGAAAACTCGCCCAGCTTCCGGAAACCCGTCTCATCCACCTTGAAATCCCCCCACTTCCCGATCTGTTCGCTGAGGCTCAGATCCATGGAAATCGGGTGCTCGAAGGTCCCTTCGGCGAACATTTTCTGCACCTCCGGGCTCACGAGAAATTCGAGATATTTCTTCCCGGCCTCCGCATTCTTCGAGTGTTGCGTGATGCCCGCCGCACTCACATTGCAGTGGGTGCCGCGCCCTTCCTGATTCGGGAAAACCATCTTCACCGCTTCCCCCGCCTTGCGCTCGGCGGCGTCCGGGGAATTCAGCAAAAGTCCGAGATAGTAACTGTTGGTGATCGCGGCATCCGCCAAACCGGCGGCCACTGCCTTGATTTGATCCCGATCCCCGCCTTGGGGTGGCCTTGCGAGATTGCGCGCCACGCCTTGTGCCCATTCCGTCGCGGCTTGCTCTCCGTCGGCAGCGACGATCGAGGCCAGCAGGGATTGGTTGTAACCGCTGGTCGAGGAACGCGCCAGCACCCTCCCCCGCCACTCGGGCTTGGCGAGATCTCCATAATCCTTCAGCTCGCCTTCCTTAACCCGCTCCTTCGCCACCACGATTCCCCGGGCCCGCAAGGTAAACGGATACCAATAGCCATTTTCATCCCGAAGAGCCGCCGGAGTCAGTTTTTCCAGCGCCTCGGACTTCACAGGCTGCAAAAGCCCATCCGCCACCGCCCGCTGCATCCGCCCGGCATCCACCGTCACGAGCAAATCCGCCGGGCTGTCCGCGCCTTCGGATTTCAGCCGCTCGATCAATTGATCCGCCTCCGCATTGACCACTTTCACCTGAATCCCGGTCTTCTCCGTGAACAGGGCGTTGACCTTTTGGTCCACCTCGTAGTGCCGATGCGAATACACATGCAGGGTTTCCCCGCCAAAAAGCGAACCCGCGCCGAGGAACGCCAGCGCTCCCATCCATGCCCATCTGTTGCGAATGATTCTCATTACCGCCAACCTAACTCCCTTTCGCTATCCGACAAGTTCGAAAATAGCGTAGGGATCAATCCAGTATTCTTAGGACGTAAGCTTCAGGCGGATTCCGAGATTACGCCTCAAGTTTGCTCTTTTCTAACCACAGATTTCACGGATTTCTCAGATTTCTTAAGCAGAATTGCTGAACAGTTGTTGAAGCAGGCTTTGAAACTTTCTCCAAATCTGTGTGAATCTGCGTAATCTGTGGTTCAACTTCGGTTTCTCGGTTCACTCCCCCTCGTCCCAGATTTTCAGCGATTGCTTGAGGGTCCTGCGGTCGGCGCGGTGGACGATTTGGCGTTTTTGTTTCGGGGTGAGGTCATCCTCCCTCGCCCATGGCCGGGGTCCTGCGTCACCGGCCATGATGCAACCGAGCGGCTGGATTTCGGCCACGATCTCCGCGAGATCGAAGTCGCGGAGTTGCTGGCGGATTTGCGCGGCGGACTTGTAGGCCATCGGCGTTTCGCTGAGATCTGCTTTGCCATGCCACCAACGCACGTCGAGCCCCTGGGTCTGCTCTGCCACCAGAGCGGAGATCTTGGTTTCATCCAAGCTTCCATCTTTGTTCCGGAAGGGCTTGACCAAGGCACGACGCGAAACATTGCGCCCGGCTCCATGCGGGGCGAAACCGAGGAACTCGCGGTTGTTCCTCCCCATGACCAACAGGATGGGCGACGACATGTTGAGGGGAATCAATCCCAGTCTTGGACGGCCCATTTCATCAAGCCCCGCAGGGGTCGCGCCTTTGGCATGATGGAAGGTGTCGCCATCGCGCCATACGAAGTTATGGGCATTTCCCACGCTTGCCACGATTTCACTGCCAAGCTTGGCGGCAAGCGCTTTGTGAATGCATTGGTGATTCGCTGCGGTCCATCGGCCCACATATTGCAAGGCCTCCCAATACGCTTGGCCTTCCTCCGATTCCGCATCGAGCCAATAGCCCGCCTCGGGAATTCCCTGCGCGATTTTGGTGCTGTGTTTCTCCGCGGCTTTCTGACCGCGTTTGAACACATGCGCACCCAATCCCCGGCTGCCATGGTGGGTCACCAGGACTTTCCAAGCTTGCGTTCCACTGCCAAGCCCTTGGGCCAATTCGCCATATCCGAATTCTGTTAGATATGCCAAAGCTTCATCGGAAAACGAAATTTCTCCCAACCACGCAAAGTGATTGCCATCGCCCTGATCCGCCAGATGCATCGCCGCGTGACGCTCAAGACCTTGCAGGAAAGGATTCTCCCATACTGCCTCATCCAGGACCGGATGCTTCACCCAGTCCGATATCGGCCGTCCTCCTGCACCGAAGCGGGTGCAGGTTTGCAGCACATCCATGATCTCCCGGGTGGATCCATCCGATCGGAAAAACGACGCATGCATCGAACAGCAAACATCCTCGCTGTGCGCGCTGGGAATGATCGCACGATCTACGGCAATGATGCCGCCCACGGGAATCGACGCCTGTGCGCTGCCCGCCGGACAGGCATCCGGCATGACGGCACCGCGAAGCACCACCGGCACCCGCAGCAATTCATTCATCTGCCGCCTCACCGCACCGATATTCTGCGCATCCAGCGGACTGGTCGCGGCGATGGCTTCAGTGAACGGAGCCGCTTCCTCCCGCAAGCGAAGCCTGAGATCGGGCGGCGGGAAATCACGGCGCAGTTTTTTCAAGGCATACGCCGCATCGCGGATGCCGCGTTGCTCCATGACGCGCACAGCATCCAAGAGCGCTTCGATTTGAGGGCCATCCGGCCATCCCGCGAGGAGGAGGTCGGAGGGGGTGAGTAGAGTTGGTTTCATAGATGATTGATAGGTTTGCCCAGCCGAACCCCTTTCGAGGTTTGGCCGGGCTTGGGTTTTATTTGGCTTGGGTAGATGCATTCGCGCCGAGCTGGGGCTCAGCGCTCCCGGGGCTCGCGGGGAGGACCCGGAAGCTGAGGCAGGGCGTGCGTTTTCGATGCACTTCGCCGGCGACCACCGAACGGAGAAGCCCCGCTGCGCGTTGCAGTGCGGCTTCGATGATGGGTGGCGGTGTTGGATTCGATGACGGTGTTTCCACCACCATCAGCAGTTTGCTGCCTTTGCCCATGGGTTCCACCGAGCGCACCACAAGGTCCGCCAGAAGTGGATCCGCACAGATGTTTCCAAAGGCGGCGTCCAGACATTGGCGCACGGCTTTGTGATATTGCAGCGCGCGGGCTGGCAATCGATTCGATTCGCGATTCTCTCGCAGTTGTTGTTTTTTCAATACATGGGGCGCGATGCCGTCGTCCGGGCGGACTTCAGCACAGAGCGCTTCCATTTCGTGAAGGTGTTGGATTGGGTAGCTTTTCATCGTTTTGATATCTTGGCACTAGGGCACGGAGAGACCTCCGGCGTCAGTGCGGTTCAAATCCATGACTGCTCCCGCAAGCGATACGATCGCTCTCATGGAAACAGTCGCGCGTCAGATCAAAGCGCTGACGAAGCAAACGGAAAAAACCTCAAACCCATCCCATCATCCAGGACAACTGTTACGAGCCATTCAAGCCGCACATGCTCCGACAGCGCTGCATGCAAGCAGCGCGAACTTTCGGGCAATGGTGAATAGTACGGTCATGGGCTCCTCCTTGGTGAGTGCGGGGAGAAGTTATACAAATCGGTCGGGTCTGCAATCACGAAATGATGCTCACCGGAAATTCAGAAGAGTTTGAATGCTGAGGGCATGGCTGGAGGGGCGATGAAGCTGGCGAGGAGGGACTCCTCGTTGAGCCCCGGACCGATGAACACCGCGGCCGGTTCCATTCCCTCCTGCGCACGGACCTTGATGATGCGGGGAGCTTCGAAGGGATCGTCGGTGCGATTGAAATAACACATTTCCAGAGCGGAAATGCGCGCCAGACCCTTCACGCGGAGAATGTCGCGCGGGAGTGCCTGGAGCCACTGGCGGAGAACCTCCTCGCTCATTACCGGCGGCACAAGATGCACGGCCACATGAAGATGGGCATGCGGCATGGGATCGCTGGTGTCTGGAGCAGGCAGGGCTTCCGCAGCGGTTTCATGCAGCAGGAGATCTACAAAGGAATCCACATCCAGCCTCGGAGCACGGGGATTCAGCTCTAACAGATCATCGCGGAGTCGTTGTTTCTGTTTGTCGGTGGCGGCATCTCCTCGGTTACTGAGGATAGCGCTGGCGGTGAGGACCTGGGCGCGCTCCGTGTGTTTGTCGCCGGGCAACCAGCGTATTACCCAGCGCGATTCGTTGATGACGGTGACTTGCAGGATGGGACCCACCACATCGCGTAGCGCTGCGGTGAGTGTGAGAGTCTCGATGAGGCGATAAGGATCGGTGGTGCCATTGGCCTCGATGATGATGATGGGACGGATGGAAAGAGGAACGCGAAGGATCGCTGAGATCAAGCTATTGGAATCATCACAACAAACACAGCCCGCCGAGAGCCTTTGATTTCGGCACCCAGTCCTTTCAGGGTCGAGGCGTCGATGGCGGCGTTGAGGAAATCGTTGAGGATCACATAAGCTGCCCGAGGCCCATTCACCAATCGCGGCAGAAGATCACGAATGAACGTGGTTTTCCCCGCTCCAAGGAAACCGGCGACGATGAGGATGGGAATGCGGTCTGGGCAAGGTGTCATGGGTTGTATGCGCGGCGGGAGATGGAAATGGTCGCCCGGAAGTAATAGTGCGGGCATGCGACTATCGCAAATTTTTTGCGTTTGAAGCAGAGGCAGAATATCCATCCATTACCTCGTCAGCTCCCTCAGTGCCTGCTTCAAGATTGGCATGTACCATTTCACATTTCCGCTGGTGTTAGGGGAGAATCGGCTGAGGCAGGGGCGACCGCATGTCAATCGGGTGCTGGTGATGCGCGAGGGGGTCAACGGTCAGGCGAGTTCCTTGCCGGCGACGATGAAATCGATGGGGTGGATGGTGCCGGTGGATTCGGAGACGAGGGCGTTTTCGGGGCGGACGTCGGTGGCGAGGTAGGGGCCTTTTTTCCAGGTGAGGGTTTGCAGGGTTTCTCCGAGGCAGGCTTCCTGGTGGGGAGTCCAGCCTTGCGAGTGCATGTGTTCGGCGAGTTCGGAGACTGTGGGATGGCGGCCAAGGATGAAGGGCTGCCGGAAAACCAGAAACGCATCGGCCTCACCGATGCAGTCGATGGAAATGCCGGAGGAAAAGATCGCGTCTAGCTCGCCTTCGACTTGGCGGGTATCGAGACGGGAGCTGAAATCCGCGTGGCTGGCGACGGAGAATTGATTTCGTAGGGGCGATCCCGACCCTCGAGAATTCTGGCTTCCTGGCGATTGCGGCGACATTGTTCCAACATTTCTTCCGCGGTGACCTTACGGGTGTTTTTCGGAATCATGGTGTGAGTTTAGTATGGTAGCGGAATGATGTCGAGGGGGGAAAATTACCGAGTGAGAAGGGATGACGCGTGGACTTTTTGGAGGGGACGTAAAAGATGGAGGAGTTGGCAGAGGGCCAGGGCGGCGACGTGGACGAGGACGATGCTGGGGCCGGTGGGTAGGTTGAAGGAGGCCGAGGCGGCGATGCCGATGGGCGGGGCGATGATTCCTAACAGAAGTGCGCCGAGGATGAGCATGCGGAAACTGTTGGAGGCGATGCGGGCGGCGGCGGCGGGCATGACGATGAGCGCGCTGAGCAGGAGTGCGCCAAGCATTTTCAAACCGATAGCAACAGTGGCGGCGACGAGCAGGGAAAACGCATAGTGAAGCAAGGCGGGGCTGGTGCCACGGGAGCGGGCGAGTTCGGGATCGAGGGTGGCGAGGGTGAGCGATCGTAGCTGGGTGAGGAAGAAGAGGAGAACGATGGCGGCGAGGATGGCCTGGCGGGCAATGTCGGCGGGGCCGTTGGAATAGATGCTGCCGAAGAGCAGTCCTTCGAGCATGCGGCTCTTGCCGAGCATGGAAATGAGGATCACGCCAAGCGCCACGCTGCCGGTGAAGGTGAAGGCGGTGATGGTATCGCGTGAAAGCGGAGTGCGCTGCGATAGCCAACCCATGGCAAGGGCAAGCAGGCAGGAAAAGATGAGCACATAGATCGTGGGATCGAGTTTCCAACCGGTGGCAGCATCGATCATGAATCCCAGGGCAACACCGGTAATGGCGGAATGCGCCAAGGCATCGCTGAAGAAGGACATGCCACGCAAGTTGACGAAGATTCCCAACAAGGCGCAGGTGGGACCGAGAAGCAGCCCGGAAATCAGCGCATGGCGCATGAAATCGTGACGGAGCAACTCGATGAGGGACATGGGGGAGTGCGGATTGAAGATTGAAGATTGTTGATTTGGGATTCAGATCAATGCGGGGGTTTCTAGCGCGAGGTGGCGGGTGGCTAGGGATTTGAGGAAGGAGTTGTCGTGGGAAACGATGACGAGGGTGAGTGAGTGTTCCTGATGGAGATGAAGGAGAAGTTGCTTGAGAGTGGCGGCGGCGGCGGGGTCGAGGTGGCTGGAGGGCTCATCTAGCAGAAGTAGTCTGGGATCATCGAGAAGTGCGGCGGCGATGCGGACGCGCTGGAGTTCGCCGCCGGAAAGTGCGCCGAGCGGACGCTGGGCGAGATGAGAGATGCTGAGGCAGTCGAGTTTTCCGCAGATGCCATGACGCAGCTTGCGCGGGATCGCGCTCGGGGAAGCGGGACAGATAACCGACCATTTCAAGTCCGTAGCGTTTGGCGAGATAGGGAAAGGCGTCGTGGAAGGTGACGAGTTTCTTGGATGGCAGCGGACCGAGGATGGCTTGAAAATCCGCATCGAGCGAGCGGAGTTTGGCAATGTAGTCGGCGGCGTTTTTCTGATAGATATCATTTCCGGCGGGGTCGGCGGCGATGAGTGCATCGCGCAGGGTTTCGGCTTGTTGGATGGCCAGCACGGGATCGAGCCAGAGGTGGGGATTGTGTTCGCCGTGGTCGCAATGCGCGTGATCACCGTGGTCGTGACTGTGTCCATCGCCGTCGAGGGAGGTGGAGCTTTTCAGGAGTTCGATGCCGGTGGAGAGATCGACCTTCTTGAGATTTTTTCCGGCGGCCTGTTTGATGATGTCATCGAGCCAAGGCTCCATGCCAGCGCCGTTGAAGACGAGCACATCGGCCTCGGCGATGCGCTGCATGTCGGCGGGGCGCGGCGAGAAGTCATGGGCACCAATATCGCCCGCGATGAGGGATTCCACCACTGCACGGTCGCCGGCGATGGAAGCGGCGTGGGCGTGGACGGGAAGGAAGGTGGCGAGGACGCGGAGTTTGCCGGAAGGAGCGGCGTTTTCCGAATCGGCCGCAGGCTTGCAGGCGGCGAGCAGGGCGATGAATGGGGTGAGAAGGAGAAATTTCATAGTCAGGCTTTGGGGCTCAGGGTGTGGACGGCGATGCAGCCGGAGGCGGTGCCGTAGGCGAGATGGAGGCCATCGGGTGACCAGCGGAGGCAGGTGATTTCGCTTTCTTCGCGGGCGATGAGGGCGGGACCATTCGAGTGGTGAGGGAGCCAAAGGAGGACGAAGCCGTCGCGCGCGCCGGAGGCGAGGTAGGGGCCGTCGTTCGGGAAATCGAGAGCGGTGACTTCCTTGAGGTGGCCGTAAAGTTGATGCGGCTTTGCACCGCGCGGGCCGTTTTTTCCGAAGCAGGGCCAGACGGTGATGACCGGGCTGCCGCCCAGAGCAAGCCAGGGGAGATCCGCAGTGCCGCCGTTTTGCCAGGCAAAGGCTTTGATCTTGGTTTCGAAGCCTTGGATGTAGAGTGGATCGCGTTTTTTCAGGTCGTAAAGGTGGACTGAGGGAGTCTGATCGCTGGTGACGACCCAGCGGCCATCGGGACTCCAGGTGGTGAGCACGGCGGCGACGCCATCATCGATGCGGGCGAAAGGCTTGGTTTCGCCAAGCCGCCACATGCGTGCGCCGCCGTCGCTGGCAGTGGCGAGTTGATCTAACAAAACAGGATGCCAGATGAGATCGGTGACCGTAGAGCGGTGATCGTCGATGATGCGCTTGGTTTCGAGCGTGGTGGAATCGATGACATGCACGGCCTTGCCGACGGCAGCGGCGATGAGCGAGCCATTGGCATTCCATGCACATCGCTCGGTCCAGTCGCGCGGGAGTTGGACTTCGCGGGATATGTTGGTGGCAATGTCGTGGATGCGGAGGATGCGATCTTGTCCGAAAGTGGCGATGGAGGAGCCGTCCGGATGCCAGGCGATGCTGCCGTTTCCGCCGCGGTGGGATGGGAGATCAGTTGTTTTGCTATTTGTTAGATAAAACAGCTGCGGTTCTCCGGTGCTTGGAAGTGCGGCAAGCTGTTTGCCATCGGGCGACCAGCGGAGATCGAGGGCGTAGTCGGGCAAGTCGGCGGTCCATGCGAGTGGGAGCAGGTCGGCGGCGGAGCGGATTTCGATTTCGTCTTCCTCAGGTTCTTCGGTGGCTGTTAGATAAGACATTTGCGGAAGGATTGGTTGAGTTCGTCGCGGTCGAGATCGCGGCCGATGAAGACAAGGCTGTTGCGGCGTGGTTTGCCGCCCCACGGGCCGCCATCGGCGGGGTCGAGCAGCATGTGAACGCCTTGGAAGATGAAGCGGTTCGGGTTTCCCTTGATGGCAAACACACCTTTCATGCGATAGATGTCCGTGCCGCGTTCACGGAGGAGTTTCGAGAGCCAGGCATCGAGTTTCTTGGCATCGCATTCTCCATCGGTCTCGATACCGACCGAACCGACAGCTTCGTCGTGGGTGTGGTCCGGCTTGTAGGATGCGGCGATCACAGGCTGGAGTTCGCCGGATTCTGTTAGGAAACGCAGGCCGAGTTCCTCCGGGTAATGTTGGGTGAAAATAGCAAGCGGGGTGGCGGCATCGATCTTGCAGTGCCATTGCATGAGGCCTTCATGGAGGATCAGGTCGTAGGGAATTCCATCGACTGTTAGAACAAATCCGCTGAGTGCTTCGGTGGCTTCGTGGGAAAAGGCGCGGACGGCGATTTCACGGGCGAAGGCGAGCGATTTGTCATCGGTTCCACTGACAGGAATGATGACCGCCGTCATGGACGGGTCCGGATTTTCCGAGGCTTCCAAGGTGAGTGTGCCGGTGGGAACATCCAGGATGCCACCCCACTCGAAGGGGTATTCGGGATCGAGGAAACGGGGATCGATGCCGATGGCACGATCAAGATTGAAGCCGCCGATGTCGAGCACGCTGGCGATAGGGACATTCGCGTTGTGGCAGCGCTGGAGTTTGGCGACGCCGTTGATGGCTTTGATGCGCGCTTCGAGGGCGTCGAGTTCGGCGGGGGTGGCGAGGTCGGTCTTGTTGAGCAGGATGGAATCAATCGAAGCTTTTGAGCGATTGCGGCCAGGGATCGGGGAAGGATTCGCCGCGTTGCCAGGCGGCGACTTCGGCATCGGTGCAGAGGGCGATTCGCAGGGCGGCGGCGAAGGCATCGCGGGCGGATGGCAGGCCGATGAGGGTGAGTTCGATGTGGCGGTCGCCGAAGATGGGGTCTTGTTGTTTCATTTGTTCCTGAAGGAGTTCGCGTTCCTCCGGGAGGAGTTTTCCATCGATGTTGCGGGCGATTTCCGCGCGCCAGTGACCGGTGAGTTCGAGGGAAATCTGGCTGCCGGATTGTTGCCAGAGCAGGACCTGGCCGGGGCGGGAAGCGAGCCAGAGGTATCCCTTGGTGCGGTAGAGGCCGGTGCCGAGATTGTTTTGGCAGGCATCATAGAGGCGCTGCGGGTGGAAAGGGCGCGACTCGCGGAGGATGGTGCAATCGATCTCGGGCGCTGTGGTTTCCGAAGAGATATTATCTAACAGACCCATATCTCTCGCACGGCTTTTGAGGAGATCCGGTTTCGGTGCGGGAACGCCATCGAGTTGGGAAAGGAGCAGTCCGGCATTGGCGGAGAGGCCGATGGCCGCGCGGGGCTGGAGTTGCTGGAGGACTTTCACTTGGGCCTCGATGATGGCCTTGGGGATAGTGTCGGTTTTGGTGAGAATGATGATGCTGGCGAAGGCGATTTGTTCCGAGAGGACAAGGGCGGCATGTTCGAGAGCAGGGTCTTGCAAAGAAGAATGAGTTTCCGCGAGGGCAAGACCATCGGCGAAGTCGCGGTGGAGATTGAGCGCATCCACGGTCACGATGAAATGGCGCAGAAAAAACTGATCATTCTGTTTGAGTGCGGCGATAAGCGGCCATGGGCGGGCGGCTCCTGTGCTTTCCAACAGGACCATGGGCGGTAGTGGAACGAGTCTGGAAACTTCGGCCAGAATGCGCCCGAGGGAATCGTGGAGTTTCTCGCGGGCGTGGGTGCCGTGCAAGGCGGCGGTGCGTCCCACGAGTTTCCCGGCCTCGGTTTTGGAACCTTCCGGTGCGAGCAGTTCGGCATCGAGGCCGAAGTCGCTCAGGTCGTGCACAATCATGGCAGCATCTTCCAGCGCTCCATTGCGCCGCCAGCGACGGAGCAAGGTGGTTTTGCCCGAGCCGAGAAAGCCGGTGAGGACAGTGATGGGAATCATGGAAATCAGGCCCGGAGGAGTTGTTTCGGGCGAGGCGGGTTGGAGGTGGCGGCGAGCTGCCACCAGTCGGTGGCAAGCTGCGGGGGCAGCCAGGGTTTTCCTTTGGGGAGGCGTTTGATGGCCCGCCAGCATCCGGCCCGCCACTCGGGACCTAGGGTTTCGTGAACCCAGGTTTCGTAGGCGATGAGCCAGCGCAGCATGGGCAGGAAGCCCGACCATCGCGCTTCCGGGCTGCCTGCGGAGCCGTGTTGCCGACCCGGAATGGGCGCTTGGTTGCCCGTCCAGAGATCGATGCGGGCGCGATCCCGGCAGAAAATGCTGCCATTTCCCGGAAAGTCCGGCGTCCACGAAGCAACGGCTCCATGCAGCTCGATGCGGCCGTTTTCCCAAGGCATCGAGTAGCAGCTTGTGCCGGAGAGTCCCGGTGAGGGATTGCGGGACAGCCCGAAGCGGACGAGCGAGTTTCCATCCGGATGCCGGATGTCATGGCCCCAAAAGACCATCTGCTGGGTGAGCCCGCGTGCCGCATCGCTGAGGCAAACGCTGGAATGGAATGCGGGGGCAAGTGACATGGAGGACACATGCGCAAAATCCACCGGCGCAATTTAATTGCAACAATTTTATCTCAACTGTTGCATATTTTTTGCATTTGATGACTTTTTAGCCAGCCGGAAACCAGCTTCCCTGATTCCGCCCTCAATCCTCAACCTTGGAGAGACCACAGTCGCGAGGCCGATCCTATTTCTAACAGCAACAATCGAAAAACAAACAAGATCGACTCAGATGAGAGCCCATCATCGCCCCGTTAGAGCGCAAGCCACATCGCCATCTTGATCACATCAACCTCGGGAAAATCGAGCGGAGGTTGGCGCGCCATTTTTCAAGGAAGGCAAGATTTCTCACGGAAACCACGGCGAGCGCCGGATCCGTGGGGAGAACGGTCTGCCAATCGGAAAATGGAGCGCATGCTTCGGAGATGGCGGATTCGACGCGGGCGATGGCTTTTTCGACGGACTCTCGGCAGAGATGGGTTTGGCGTTCGAGCAGGGCGAGGGCGAGGGCGGACTGGGTTTCCTCGCGCTTGCGGATGAGCGATTGGGCGCTCTGAGTGGCGCTGCCGACCTCCGCAAAAAGATCCATCAGATGGGCATCCACCGTGCCGCGGGTTTCCACCGGGATTCCGTGCAGTTCCAGCCAATGCCGCAGCCGCCGCGAAGGGCTGGAGAGGATTTCCATGGCCTGTTTGAGCGCGGAAAACTCATCCTCTCCGCCGCCGGCATCGGGGTGGCAGCGTTTGCCTGCCTCGCGAAAGGCATCGCGGAGGGATTCGTCGGTGAGTGTCAACGATCGGGGAATCCCCATCACGGCGAAGGCATCGGTCATTGCGTGGAGCTTGGTACAAGCGGCGGACTTTGCCAAGCGGGAGAAATTTCACGCTGCTGGTTTCCGGTTTCCATAAGCCCGACCGCCCATCACGCTCATCGCGGCGACGACCATGCACAGCGGGATGGCGAGCCATGCGATGCGCGGGGCATCGCGGCGGAGATGGACCTCGATGCCCATCGGCCGATTGCCATCGACCTGCACGCTGCGGGTGAAACTGAGCAAGGTGCCACGTTCCGGCAGCGTCACATCGAGGGCCATCGGCGCGGGCTCGGCGGCGAGTTGTTGGGTGACGATGCGGTTGGCGATTTCCTTGAGCGCGGTGTTTTCAGCAGCGGAGTTTCCATCGAGGAAACGATCGAATTGTTTGGGATCGAAGTTATAACTTCCGCGCAGGATGGGATTAGCCTCGGCGGCGCGTTGAAGTGGCGAGTTGCCTGCTTGGCCGGGTGCGGCGACGCGGTTGTCGATGGCGAGTTTCTGGCGGCGTGAGTTGATGCCGAGCATGGCCTGCTGGGTTTTCAGGGCACGGAGTTGGACGCGCGCATCTTCGCCGGAAGCGGCATCGAGCTGGCCGTTGCGCACGGCATTGCCGAGGGCGAGACCCGCGTTTTCCTGATCGCCCGCTTCGAGAAGGGCGCTGGCACGATCGAGCAGGAGCACCGCACTCTTGGCATCGCTGAGGCGTTTGCTGTCGGCCCAAGATCGGTAATCCTCCACACGGAAAGAGCCGAGATCCTGTTGGTTCTTCAAATCAAAATCTCCGCGATGTGAGGCGAGTTTCCATCCTTCCGGCACGAGCACGCGCCAGGTGAGATTTTCCAGAGGGACATCCAGCTCAGGGCCCGCGAGTCGGCCATTTCCGGAGGATTTCGCGGAATACACAAAGCGCAGGATGCTAGCCTTGTTGGGATCGGGCGATGGAAACACATGGAACAACCAATCATCGCCCTCGCGCACAAGCGGCGCGCCTTCATCATTCACGAAGACATGAAACAAGGAGGAGTCGGCAGGAAGTTTCATTTTCACCAGGACCTTGCCGACCACTTCCATGCGGAAACGCACGGCTGTTAGAGAATCGCCGCCGGGTGCCAGCAAGGTGGTAAGCGAGCCTTCCGCGATGCGGAGCTTGCGGAGATTGGCCAGTTGATGGCGCTGGATTCTCACCTGCAATGGCTCTGCCGAATCATTCACGGAAAAACTCATCGCCGCAGGCACGCTCCCCGCCGCACGGCCGAAGAGGGAGCTGATGGTAGAGGCATCTACGCGCTGCCATCCTTTGGGAAGCTGAGGCGCATCCAGTTCCAAGCGGCCACCGGCGCGCAGCGTTGTATAATGGTCCACCCATCGCACATCGGGGATGCTGATGTTTTCGATGGTCTCCACATCCGCTTTGCCGGGTCGATGATATTCAATTTCCACCTCGGCATCTCCGGCTATGCCACGTTGAAACACAATTTCCCAAAGGTCCTTGGTGCCAGTTACCTGGATGAAATCCGCGACCTCGAAGCCGGACGCACGAACCGTGGAAGCAGCAGCGGGATCAAGTCCGGGGATGCGCACACGCCGTGTCCGGATGGCGGCATTTTCGATGCGGAAATGGATATGTGCCTTGGTGAGCACTTGCCCCTCGCGAATCATCACATCCTGCAAGACGCTGGCGGTGACCCATGCACTCAATCGGCTGATGGCGAGGCCGAGTTCCCAATCCGCTTGGAGAATGCGATAACTCAAGGCCCCGGGCCGGACCGATGCGCTGGCAGCTGCTTGCGGGCCTTCCGCGAGTTCGCGTGGATCCATTTGGGAAACTCCCTTTCGTTTCGCAGCCACAACCTGCATGCCCCGCTCCGGGACGATCGTGAGCACGCCCGTTTCCCGCGATGCGCCGCGCACGCCGATGCGTGGGACTTGCCATGACTTCTGCGAACCGGTGGCCGGACCTGTTAGAGAAAGACTGAAGGCAACGCGACCAAGCGTCTTGCCCGTGAGATGAAGCGTGATGATGCGTTTGCCATCCACCTTGCCTTCCGTCCAATGGCTGAGCGAATCGCCGGACGCACTCTCGATTTCCAATCCATCCGGCACCTCAAGTTCGAGTCGGAACAAGCCCGAACGCGTGATTTCCACATTGAGATCCGTGGCAATCATCAAGCGATCCTCACCGAGGGAAACCAATTGCCATGCATCCGATCTCACCTCGGGAGCAACAGCGGTCACCTTGAGTTTCGCCGACGCGGCATCCACGCCATAGCGGAAGACGTGTTGCAGCGCCGCGAGCGCATTGCCGAACTCATTGCGCGGGATGAGTTTCTTGTCGAAATCATCCGCATTGATCCGGGAGAGGCCGCTGGTTTGGATTCCTTCGGCTTGCACATCCTCGCCGAAGGCCAGGGCAAACATGCCCACCTCTCCTGCCGCGCCGTCGATGCGGACCGGTGCGAGTTCGAGATCAGCGGGCAGCGTGCCCGATCCGCGCTGGGTTTCTATCAGGAATGAAAACGCCTCTTCCTGCGCGGGATCGACCCCCATGCGGAGCTCCTGTTTTTCCGGATCGAATCGCCAGGAACCGACCGGTCCATCCCCTACATCGCTCACCGTGAATCCAGGGGGAATCTTGACCGTGAGCGAACCCACTTTGCCCTGCGCAGGGCGGATGGAAATGCGATGACGCCCGTTCACCACACCGGGGCCGGGGATGAACACTTGCGAGGTCTGGGCATAAAAGCGCGTTTGTTCGGAACCGGCATCGCGCTGCTTCAAGCGCGACTGAATGATGACCGGATCCTGCGGACCGAGCACCAACAAGGCACCGCTTTCATTGGCTTTCAAATTCTCCAGAACCTGAGTCCGTGCAGCACCGGAAGACGTGAATTCCCATCCGCTCTGATCGCGCTTCACCGTGATGCGGCGCATGGCGGCGGGGCCACCCGGGAGCTCCCAGCCGCGCATGGGATCGCTGAGTGGCATTTCAAAGACGGCGCGTCCGGTGAGAAGACCTGCGCGGCCGGCGATGAGGGCGTAGGTGTTTTTTTCCTGCCACTGCATTTTCACCAATTTCAACCCATCGCCTTCGAAACTGCCAAGCACTGCCGGATCGCGCAGGAGCAGGAAACGGTCGCCTTCCTCGCCACGCACGGTGACGTCGATGCTGCCATAAAGTCGGCCTTCACGGATCTGCCAGTCGTGGATCATCGACTCGGCGGGTTTCATGATATCTGTCAGTTCGTCTGCCGCGTTTGATCGGTTAGATAACACAAAAACCAGCACCATCATCGCGGCGATGAAAGGTGAATGCCGGGATTTCCATGTGCGGATGAATGCAGGCAACAGCCAAGTCATGCCCACCATGGCGATGATACCGAGGAACAAGGCCGCTCCGCCACGGATCGAGAGAAATGATGCAATCACCAGCACCAGGCCGGATCCAAGCCACCAGCGATCGCGTTTCACAAATCCACCCAACGCGATGGCGGCTCCAATCGCGAAGCCCAACCAAACGCTCCATCCGGTGCCCGCCCGCCACAGGGGAAGATTGCCGAGTTCCACCGAGATTTCCGCATCGGAGGCCACGACCGGCGCGGCATATTGCAGCACCGAAGAGAAAGCACGCGACGAATTCAGCGCCGAGACTCCGAGATAACATGCCATTGCGACAAACAACACGCCGCTGAACAAGGCCACGGATTTGACAATGCCACCTGAGTTGCGCCGCATGAGTGCGATGGCGGTGAGTGCCGTGAACAACAAGGCCAGCACGCCTCCGCGATTGCGGCCGAGCCATTCCCAGCCGCTTTCCGCAAGCACCGGAGCCACCAGATCCGCAGTGCCACCGCGCGGCACGAGGCGACGGCCTTCGTCGCCGGTGATCGTCCATTCACCGATCAAGACCGGCACATCCAGGCGGGGCGCAACGAGGAGCGGACGTTTTTCATTCGCCGATTGAGCACCATAGCGAAATGATATCTCCGCCGCTTCATTCGGATTCGCCTGGAGTGGCAAGGGCACCAAGGTGTGCGCACCGTCGATCTGGGCGTTGACCGTTTCATTGTTCACCTTTGCCTCCCACAGCACTGCCCCGGCGGGAAGGGACATGCGCAAGGTGCTGCGTCCGCGGGTTTTCACGAAAATGCGGGCATCGGTCACCCACTGACCGTCCCGGGAAACATGACTGCTGAGCTTCTCGAAATCGACCACCTGATGCACGGTGTCGCCGGTTTCGAACCAATCCACATCCATCGATATATTAAACTCACGCCCCGTGTATTCCCACGCACCGAGCGTGGGAGCCGTGCTGAGCAAACGGAACTCGGTGGGAAGTTCGCTCGCATCGATAGCGACCAAGGCACCATCAATGCTCGATTGATGTTTCACCTGCAGCGGGCTCACCAACTGCACGAATCCCCTCTCGCCTTGCACGCCGAGTGGCCGGACTGTGCCGGGCGCGATGGTGCCGCCGCCTGCTTCCATGGCTTGATCGAAGGTGAGCAACAAGGTCGCCGTGCCGGTCAGAGGTGAGGAAAGAGGCACGATCACCGTATCGCCCTCTCGCCGCCAATCGCGGCCGACGTTCTGGCCGCTGACATCGATGTTGCCAATGCCTTTGGGGATGGAAATACGCCATTCGCTGGAGGGCGCGCCGACCACGAAGTAGTTGAACAACACGCTGCCCGATACCGCGCCGGATTTGAGGGAATACAAGTGAAAAACATCCGCCTGCACATTCTGACCTAACAACTCGACGTTGGCAGACACGCTCCATTCATTTTCGCGAAGGCGGAATGCCTGTTGGAGATTGTTAGATTTCTTCGGAAAGAAGGTCACCGGCACATCCACCAATCCGAAACTGGCTCCGCTTGTGAGCCGATACCCTGCGCTTGCGGAAATGCCAATGAAACCGCGGCGGGATTTCACATTGGGAAAAACGAGCGGCTGGATCGTCCATGTTCCGGCTTTGGCGGCTTCGTTCTTCTCCAACTTCACGCTGATGAGTTGGCGATTGAATACCGCTTGTTTGAATATCACCTTCAACTCACGCATGCCATTCACCGCCTCGGTGGCGAGGGCATAGTCCGCGACTTCGGCTCCGCTCACTGCGGACACGGCATGATCTTCCGGAACCTTGATTTGCCATTCGCGCAATGGCGCTTCGCGGATGTCGAGTTCCAGATCCGCGACGATGCGGCGATCGGTTTCGGCGAGTTCATAGATGGTCACTTCGGTGAGACCGACTTCCGGAAGAATCTGATTGGCACTGATGCCATATTGATAATCCGCAGAGGGGAATCGATAGACAAACACCTGCCGCAGTTTCTTGTCTTCGCCGCCTGGAAACTGCGCGGGCACCAACTGGATGAGGCCCTTGGCTTCCGTGACTTCCACCCGCACCGCACCATCATTGGCAACGCGCAGCCAGCCATTGTGGCGCAGCGATCCGGCGACGGACATGCGCAGGGCCTCTGCTTTCACGGGAAACCCGGCGAGGGCGGATTGCGATTCGATGATGATGCGTTCGCTCGTTTCGATCGGGCGGCTGAGCTGGATTTCCAATCGCCGCGCGCCCTCGTTTTCCGCGACCTTCCACCCGAGCACTGAGTTTCCGGCGACGGATAGAATTTCCCCCGGCCCGGTTAGATTTGCCTGCACTTGGGGAAGCCTGCCTTGCAGGACGCGCAGATCGAGCACCGTCATTTGACGCAACAAGCCACTGCCCACACGCACATCGGTGGTTTCCGTGCTTGAGAAGAACAAAGCGCCATCCGCCACCTTGTCCGCAGCTTTCCAGGCGAATGAGGCGCGGCCATCGGCCGGGAGAAATCCCCGCCAGATGCCGACGGAGGACTCGGGGACGACGGGTTTTGAAGCATCGAAGGAAACTCCATTCGCAAGGCCTTCCATGGTGAGAGGGACCACCACTCCGGCGGGTAGATGGAAGTCCACTTCGCGCCAATCGCCGCGATTCTGGACGGGTATATCAAATGAGAGATTGATGGGAAACTCGCCGCTGCGATCGGCCACCAAATCATAGGACCAAGCCTCATCTTTTTCACCCTTCTTCAAGGACACATGCCAGCCATCGCCCGTCACGCCGCCTGTTAGAGCGGCGACACCGGAGAGGAGAGGAACACTGGATCCGGCAGCATCCGAGCGGGCGGTGCCTGTTAGGCGGAAACTTACGCTGCCTCCATCCTTGGCGGCGTTTCCTGTGAGAGTGGCCTGTTGCAGATCCAGCCCGCGGGTGGCATTGCCGGCTGGGAGAAGCTGGATACCGATGACGGAGTTTCCGGTGCCTGCAAACGAGGGAAAATCATCACCCGCCAATCTCCGCAGGCCATCCGATTGTGATACCTTGAGCACCATGCCCGCTGCGCTGACCAATTGGACATCGATGGAAAATCCGCTCGCAGCGCCCGGTTGCGGCAGGAACAAGCGGCTGAGATCCTTGCTTGGGGCGGCCAGGGTTTTCATGATGACGGTGAGCTCCGCAGGGGCCTTTCCATCGACTTGCAGGGGGCGGACATCGAGGTGGCGTGTGCCATCGTCTGAAACGCGGATCGCCCAGTCCCGCAAGCCTTCGCCGGTGACAGAGACTACATCGCCATGGCCTGTTAGATCAAGGGTGAGCGTCTCCGCTTTGCCTTGGAGGATGCGGAAATGAAGGGTCTGCTCGCTGGTGATTTGCTGAAGGCCCACATTGAAACGGACATCGGCATCGGCGGAGAAAAACAAGGGGGCTTCCTTCACTTCACGCGACCATGGAACCAGCACCACGCGTTCGTCCGGCAAGGCGGCTTGCTGGGCGGGGAGGAGTTGGGTGAGCAGGAGGAGCGCGAGGATGGAGGGGACGAGACGTCCCCTCCCCTTATGTGGAAGTTGGAATGGAGCGGATGCATTCATGGGATGGAGGCGGTTCGTGTACAAGCAGGAGCGTCAGCAATGGGATTGCGCGGATCCTAACAGTTATCTAACAGCAATCGGCACGGCCGATTCGATTATCGGAGCGCGTTGAGCATTTGGAGCACTTGTCCGATGCGGCCGGACTGGCCGTAGAAGCGTTTGACGTTTTCGCGGGGTTCCGCGAGTTGTTGGAAATTGATGGCATCCGCCAGTGGGCCGCCCTTGAGTTTTTCCGCGGCCAGCATGGTCAGGGTGGCAAGCTGCATCGATGGCGTAGCGCGATCGAAGGCGGGGGTGTTGGGATCGTGGCGCATGGTCCAGGTGCGTTCGACCATGTCATTGGCGGCGGTATCGCGGAAACGCACACTCACTTCGCCGATCTCGCCTTTGCCTTCGGGCAGGGTTTCAATCTGATAGATCGCCACGCCTGCTTCCTCGGCGGCGAGTTCTGCGGCATCGACTGCATCGTTGCGGAAATCTTCGGTCTTGAGGCGGTCTTTTTCGAAACCGATCAACTTGTAACGGGCGACGCGTTCAGGATTGAAGCGGACTTGGACCTTCACATTTTCCGCTGCGGGCCGGAAGGCACCGGCGAGTTGCTTGGCAAAGTCGTTTTCATCATCTCCGCCCTTGCCCACGACATAATAACGGCCGTTGCCATTGCGGGCGAGTTCGGCGAGAAGATCGTCGTTGAGATCGTCCGCAGCGATGCCGGCAATGTCGAAGGCGATCCCTTTCTGGCGCAGTGCTTTCACTTTTTCCGCGAGTTTTACGGGATCCGCATTGCCGAGATTGGCGGCACCATCGGTGAAAAGCACGATACGGTTCTGAGCACCGGGCGTCAGGGTGCGGGCGGACATTTGATCGGCGAGCTGGATGGCTTCATCGAGGTTCGTGCCACCTTCGCTGGCGGACTGATGGATGAGTTCGGCGAGTTGGCCAGCTTTGTCGCCTTGGAGTTGATCGGCAATCAGACGCGGTTTGCGGGAAAAGCCGATGACATTGATGCTATCCTTTTCCGTTAGAAGCGCGCTGAGTCCCTTGAGTGCCTTGTCCATCGCCGCGCGACGATCCTCGCGAACCATCGAGCCGGATTGATCGACGAGCAGCGTGAGGCGCAGCGGTTGGGACGCGCCGCGACCTGCGGCAGCGGTCTTGAGCGCCACGCGCACCAGGCTGCGACCGGGCATGACAGGATGGGCGCTCTGCTCGATGGTCGCCGCCACGGGTTCGCCTAAAGCCGGGGCGGGATCGCCATAATCGACCGCATTGTAAAACTGCTCCACCTTGATGCCCGCCGGATCCGGCCGCTCGCCTTTGGCCAAGGCTGCTTGGGCGATCTGGAATGAGGCGTCGCTGATATTGAGGGAGAAGGTGGAATAAGGATCCTCGGCAGCGGCGATTTCTTCAACAATCACAGGCGCTGGCGCGGGTGTGGCGGCGGGTTTGGATTTGGCGAGGGCTTCGGATTGGGCGTCCAACACTTTTCCTCCTGCAATCAGTTCTGCCTCTTCTTCTTTCAGGCCCTTGACGCCATCGACCACCGCAATCGATTTATCTTCCGGAGGTGCGCTTGCGATTTCCGGCAAGGTGGGAGGCTGGTACTCGGTGGAGAATTGAAACGAGCTGCCGCCTCCGATGCTTTGACCTTTGTTCGAAGCTGTCGATGGCAACTCGGCACCAAGCGCAGGAGCTGGTTGACCCGGTGTCGCAGCGGCCTCCAACTTGTACTCAGGAAGCGATGTTTCCCACGACTTATCCACCTGGCTCAACGACTCGGCGCGGGTGGAACGCCTAGCCGCCAAGTCGAAATCCGAACTCGCTGTTAAAGTTGAACTTTCGCTAACAGGATTCTCTGGCGATGCGAAACCTCCGTTCGCACCCGAACTTCCGCCTGTCACTATGGAAGATGTGGACGCTGTCGGAGCGGCAGGCTCATTTGCCGAGAGCATGCCACCGACATCGGCGGGACTTGCGAATGGATCGGACAGCGTAGCTTCGCTTGCGCGCTTGCTTTGCAGGTCTTTGGCGATTTCCAGTTGGCGATTTCTTCCATATGCCAGGGAATCCTCGGGTTGAGCTGCCTGAGGCGCAGCGACGGAGTTTTTAGCGAGTGTAGCGGGTTCTTCTTTTGCAAAAACGCCGGATAACTTGGCGACAGCGGCGCGGAGTGGATTGAGGGGTTCGGCAGTGGCAGCCTCATCATGAACGACCACCGACTCGTTTGGAATTTTCGCAGCAATGGTTTCTCCCATTTGCTTCAACTTCATCTGTTGCAGCAATTGTTGATCCGATTCGAATTCCCGCTTCGCATCCACATAGTCCTGGGCATCCAAGCCGCGCTTGATGGCTTCTTCGCGGGTTTCGTCTTTCATCACCTCAACGGACTTGAGGCGATCAGATGCGAGATCCAGTTGGGCTTTGAGTGTCGCACGGAGATTGACCACTCCTTCGTCGAGTTGACGCTTTTGTCGTTCGATCTGATCCTTCGCAGCAGTTACCGATGGATGGTCATCTCCGAGACCTTTGATCTTGAGGCCTTCCAACTCCCTCGTTGCAGCCTGATATTCT
This sequence comes from Luteolibacter sp., assembly GCA_040399845.1. Lineage (GTDB taxonomy): Bacteria > Verrucomicrobiota > Verrucomicrobiia > Verrucomicrobiales > Akkermansiaceae > Luteolibacter. Next base: position 49,149 of record JBBARN010000029.1, read on the forward strand.
GGAAGGATGCTTCGGATGGTGTTGTCAGGCAAATCCAGACCGCTCGCGTAAACCATAAGCTGGTCTTTATCATACTTCAATAGGCTGTTGATCTGCCCTTCCAACTGCATCTTCTCCTGTTCAAGTTGATGGTATGTCTGAAGAGCATTTTTTGCCCCCAGATCCTCATCCACTCCTGCCTGCCCATAGAATGAATCGGTTCCCTTATAGATGATTCCCTTGGTGCGCACGATGGTGGCGAGCACCTTGCGGCGTTCCTCGACCTTGTCTTCCTGATCGCGAACGGCTTTGTTTAGCTCGGTTAGCTGGCGCTCGGCATGTTCTGCTTCGATGGACGCGCGGTAGTTTTTATATTCTTTCGTAACCTCATTGGCGATGTCCTTGGCGAGCGCGGGATCCTTTTCCCGGGCGCGGATGGCGACCAGATCGGTGCCGCGGATGGCTTTCGTAGACACGGCATCCCGAAGACGACGGACTGCGGTTTCCTGATCCACTCCCCAGCGGGAAGGGAGTTCCAGATTGGTTGCGACTGCTTCGAGACTTTTGCGGCTTTTAATTCTCTCGAATTCGGTTCCAAAAATTTGGGGCGTTGCGGTCTGTGTGCCCATCAGAGGTTTTACTTCGATTACCGTCTCTGCCTGATAGGTTCCCGGGACCATCGACAGGACCACGAGGGTAAGCACCACGCAGGCGGCGATGGCGAGCAGGGCGCGGCGGCCGCTGTGGCGGATGCGTTTTTCCTTTTGGGCATCGTGGATGGCGTTGCTTGGGCCGTCTTGGGAGGAACCAAAAATTTCATCGAGCACCTTGCGTTTTTCCTCGGGGAGCTTCCAGCCATCGTCGGGCTGGGCGGCTTCCGAATCGGTGAGGAGGCCGTGAAGATCGCGCATGCGGCGGCGGAAGACCAACAACTCCGGGCGTTCCTCGCAAAGGCGCTCCAACTCCGCAGCTTCGAAGGCGGAGGCCTCGCCAAGCACCCAGGAGACGATGCGCGCTTCAAGCGCTTCATCGGCGGGGTTGTGGATTGGTGAGTCGGGGTTCATGGATTGTCGATTTGAGATTTCAGATTTTAGATTTTACCCCTCGGGGGATTCGATGCCGAGGCGGCGGAGGGATTCGGAGAGGTGCTTGAGGGCGTGGTGGAGCTTGTAGCCGACGTTGCTGATGGAGAGGCCGGTGCGTTGGCTGATTTGCTCGTATTTGAGGTTTTCGTGATATTTCAGCGCGATGAGATCGCGGGAGTCGGAGTCGAGTTCGGCGATGACGAGGCGGAGGGTGCCGAGGGCTTCGAGGCGGCCGAGGGCCTGGTCAGGTTCCGGTTGATCGGAGGGAAATTCTTCGGTGGCATCGATGGCGGATTCGCGTTTGTGATCGCGGATGTGGTTGAGGGCGAGATTGCGGACGGAGCGGAAGAGCCAGGCGCGGGGATGGGTGACGTCTTCCCAGTGGGCATGGAGTTTGAGAAAGGCTTCCTGGACGAGGTCCTCGGCGGTTTCCCTTTGGCCAACGAGTCCGTGGGCGTATCGAAGCAGCGGAGATTCCTCGGATTCGAAGACCTGCCGGAGTGATGGTTTTTCCTCCATGGGCATTCGCATCGGGATCACCGGATGGCTTTCGGTTTCAACCCACGGAGGGGCGTTGGCGGTCAAGGTTTCCATGAATCGGCGCGCGCTGGATCATGCTTTTCATGGATGAAGACACAGCCCGGGGAGGATCCTTAGAAAAATCTCAGGAAAATTTCCATCTCCCGGAAAGCTGGACAAATCCCGGCCCGGGTGGCGTTACTTGGGCGTGAGATCATTTTATCGTTCGTTGGTGCTCGCAACGGCCATGGCTGTTGTCGCGCAAGCCGCACCTGAAGCCACATTGAAGGCGGGTTCCGAGGTTCTTCTGACTCCTTTGGCTGGGGCCAAATGGATTCAAGGTGAGCCGCTCAAGGCATTCGAACCGGACAAGGTTTACATTTTCGAGTGCTGGGCGACCTGGTGCGGACCCTGCATTGCGGCCATTCCCCACCTCAACGAGCTCCATAAGAAATACTCTGAAAAGGGGTTGCGGATCTATGGAATCAATGTGTGGGAGGATGGAGAGGAAAAGGTCGCGAAATTTGTCAAAAACAAGGGCGATGGCATGAGCTACCCGGTCGCCTACACCGGCAAGGAATCCGAATTTGAGAGTCAGTGGCTCAAGCCTGCCGGGGTGAAAGGCATCCCGCATGCGTTTGTGGTCCGCAATGGCAAACTGGTGACGAGCACGCATCCGTCGCAGTTGACCGATGAAATCATCAGCGCCCTGCTCTCCGGGGATGCCGGTGCCATCAAGGCCGCGACGGAGCTCAACGAGCTCAAGGAAAAGCGCGCCAAGGAGATGGGGGTCATTCAGAATTTCCGAAAAGCTGCCGCCCAAAAGGACACGGACGCGATGGAGCAAACCTTGACCCAGCTGCGCGAGATGGACCCGAAAAGCCCCTATCTGGGCTCGCTGGAACTCGAAATCCAGATCGCAAAAAAGGATTGGCCTGCCGCGATCAAGAAACTTGAGGACTCCAAGGACGATCCCAGCCAAAGGATGTCGGTCACCATGATGGCCAGCCGCATTGCAACTCAGGACGAGGGAGATTTTTCCCCGGAGTTCATCCAAGCCTTGGTGAAGTCGTATGCGCCCATGATCGAATCGAAAGGGTCCACGCCAAACCCGATGGGCCTGATCACCCTTGCCTCCTTGCAGTGGAAGGGCGGCGACAAGGTGACGGCCTTGGCTAGCGCCAAAAAGGCGGCCAGCACCGCGGGTGGCTTGACGCCTGCCGGAGAAAATCCCTTGCCTACCGCAGCGTTTGAAAAGTTCGTGGCGGCGATGGAGGCCGATAAACTGCCAGCGACGCGCGAGTTTTACGGCTGGCTGCGGGAGAGCATGCCAAAGGAAGGAGCCAAGGCGGTTCCCATGGGCAAGGTGACTCCCAAAGCAGCCGAGACTCCAGCCGAGGGCAGCAAGAAGGACTAATCTCCGAAAAAGGACTCTTTTTTCACCAAACCGCAGCGCCCATCACAGGGAATGCTGCGGTTTTTGCTTATCTACCAAGGAATCTAGCAAAACGCGCATTCCGTTTTTCCAAAAACGGGCAATTTTTGGAAGGACTGACTTGCCACATGGCGTATGAGCCGATAATTCCACCTAACACTTCGCAACCCCTGAAAAACCAATGACGAACGCCGACGCCATCGCACCCAACGCCAAACGGCTCCTCTGGGCCGGATTTACTGCCATCCTAGCTGCCGGAGTCGGCTTTGCCATTCGCAACGGAATTAATGCCGCTTGGGCCGCCGAATTTGGCTTCACCAACCTGCAGAACGGCCTGATTGGAGGAGCTGGCTTCTCCGGTTTCTGTTTCGGAATCATCATCGGAGGCATCATCGTCGATAAAATCGGCTACGGAAAACTGGTAGTAACCGCTTTCCTCCTGCACGTCCTCTCCGCCGTGGTGACCCTCATGCCATCGGCAGAAATGGGTCAACAAACCGCTTTCCTGCTTCTGTTTTCCGGCACCTTCATCTTCGCCCTAGCGAACGGGACCTTGGAAGCCGTCGCCAACCCGCTGGTAGCCACACTTTTCCCGCACAACCGGACTCACTATCTCAATATCCTTCACGCGAGTTGGCCCGCAGGGATGATCCTCGGCGCTCTCATTACCCTCGCCGTCGGAACCCAGTGGAGTTGGAAAGCCCAGCTCGCACTGTATTTGATCCCAACAATCATTTACGGGTTCATGTTCTTCGGCCAGAGCTTCCCGAAATCTGAGGCTTCCAGCAAAGGATTCTCCCTCGGCGAGATGATGAAAGACGTGGGTATCCTTGGATCCAGCGTCGCCGGCTTCCTGCTCTATCTCTTCACCCGCGATGCATTGGGTGGAAACATTCTTGCCGGACTTACTGGTTCGGAATTCTTCACCAGCGGATCTTGGAACATCGTTTCCATGGCAGTGGGACTTGGCTTTGTGCTCTGGGTAGCGGTGATCACCAAGTTTGCCATCGGCCATTGGCTGCTTTTCATGCTTTTCCTCGCTCACGCCATCCTCGGATCGCTTGAACTGGGCACGGATTCGTGGATTGAAAACATCAACGGCACCATCCTGACTCCGGAACTCGGCAAGATCCTGTTCATCTTCGCAAGCGCCATGATGTTCGGGCTCCGCTTCAGCTCCCACTGGATTGAGGCCAAACTCAAGCTGTCACCTGTCGCAATCCTTTTTGTTTGCTCGTTGTTTGCCATCGCTGGTCTTTACCTTGCTGCGGGTGCCGGTGGCGTCACTGCGGCTTTCATTGCGATGTTCATTTACAGCATCGGCAAGACCTTCTTCTGGCCAACCATGCTTGCTGTGGTAGGTGACCGTTTCCCTCGCACGGGTGCTGTCGCCATGTCGATCATGGGTGGTATCGGAATGCTCTCGGTCGGCCAGCTCGGTGGCCCTGGCCTTGGTTATGGCAAGGACCGCTTCACGACAGAGCACCTGACGGAGAACGGACAAAGCGCCGTTTTGGAAGCCAATAAGTCGGAAAAACCCAGCAAATGGCTCGGTTTCAAGGAAGTCACTGCACTCGACGGCAAAAAGATCGCCGAGGCTAAGGAAGTCAAGGAAGCCGAACGCACACCCGAACAGAAGGCCATGGTCGCCGCAGAGATTGCCGGCAGCCGCAAAACCCTCCGCTACGATGCCTTGCTGCCCTGCGGCATGGGCCTGATTTATCTTCTCCTCCTCTTCTACTTCAAGTCCATCGGCGGCTATCGTCCGCTGACGGTGGATGAGGCCAAGTAAACCTGTGGGGAGGCTTCCCCTATTCGATTCCTTCAACATGGCAACCCGGCTTCGCAACCGGGTTGCCATTTTTGTTTCAG
>JBBARN010000030.1:0-52733 GCA_040399845.1 Luteolibacter sp.
GAAAGAACCCTCGAGACCTTCCTGAAAATCAAAGATTCAAAATGAGGTAGCCCTGATCCGACCCCGGTTTTGTGACTTGTTCCGAATTCATCGCTTGTGCCCATCGTGGCGACTCGACAGCATGCCGGCGTCATGTTGGCTTCGTCTCCGGATTTTTGGTTTTTGGGAAAGCGCTTCATCCTGATGCTGGTGATCGTGACTTTGGGTGTGGGATGGACCTATCTGAAGCGTCACCCAGGAGGCATTCACTCTGAGGCCTCGCGAGAAATCCCTGAAGTCATTCCGGATCCCCAACCCGAGTCTCCCGCCGTTGAAAGCATCCATGTGGCAGAGCCGATCCCACCGGAATCAAGTGCAGCGCCCGCTCCGTCCCAGCCACTGAAGCCGATGGTGGTGGATCTCGGAGGTGGCCAATTTGCTGTGGGCGGAGTGACGATTGACCGCCGCTTGCGCGAAATCACTTTGCCGGCTGAGGTCAACATGGTCGAGGGTCCGGTCGAGTATGCATTGGTAAGCAAGCAAGGGAAAATCCATGAGGCAGTGTTTGCGACCGGTGCCGAAGCGCGCGATCTTCACGTTGCGGCGTTGCTGCTCGGAGTCACCCCCGCCAGTGATCTCGGTCCGCAGAATGCGGCGGCGACCGTGAAGCGAGGAGCTGCCGTGGTGATCACCGTTGAGTGGGAACGCAATGGCCCGACCGAACGCATTTTCCTCAATGAAGCGGTCAACCTCAGCGATCCCTCCACCAAGGCGGTTTCCGGAAATCTTCCCGCCGGTGCATGGATTTACAACGGCTCCCGAATCGAGGGCGATGGAGTCTTTGCCGCAACGCGCCATGGTTCCATGATTTCGATCATTCGGGACGATGATGCGCTGGTCAACAACCCCGGCGCGTCCCGCGACGATGATGAGATACACACTCCAAACGCCGGAAAACTCCCGCCGAAAGGTCATCCGGTGCGCATGGTGCTTCGGGTGAAATGATCCGCATCTTCGCTTCATCGGCTTTTGCCTCCAACGACAATGCCGACATTCACTGGACTCTCGGCAGGCGGGTCTCCAAACTCACGCCATGCACCGCCTTTTCTTGCTCGACGGCATGGCCCTGATTTACCGCGCCCACTTCGCGCTGATCCATGCCCCCATTCGAAACTCCAAAGGCATCAATACTTCCGCCCTCTATGGCTTCATCAACACCTTGCTGGCCATATTGGAAAAAGAAGCGCCCACGCATATCGGCGTGGCCTTCGATACCTCGGCTCCGACTCCGCGCCACATCCGTTATCCGGCTTACAAGGCGCAGCGTGATGAAATGCCGGAAGAGCTTGCCGCCGCGATTCCCCATGTGAAGGCCCTATGCCGTGCCTTTCACATCCCAGTGCTTGAGATCGATGGTTACGAGGCGGATGACATCATCGGCACTCTTGTCAAACGCGCCGAGCCTGCCGGTTTCGAATCCTTCATGGTCACGCCGGACAAGGACTTTGCCCAACTGATTTCCGGCCAAACCTTCATGTGGAAACCCGGCCGCAAGGGGAATGACCATGAAATCATCACACTCACCCAGCTTCCGGAGATCTGGGGAGTTGCGGAGCCCCATCAAATCATCGACCTGTTAGGCCTGATGGGTGATGCCTCGGACAATATCCCCGGTGTCCCCGGGATTGGGCCCAAGACCGCGCAGAAGCTCATTGCTGAGTTCGGCTCGATCGAAAATCTCATCGCCAACAGCGCCAAGCTCAAGGGCAAGCAAAAGGAACAGGTGGAGACCCATTCGGACCAAGCACTGCTCTCGAAAGAACTCGCCACCATCATCATCGATGTGCCGGTGGACGTCACCTGGGAGGATCTTGTGCTCTCTTCGCGCGACGATGAAGCAATCAAGACGCTGTTCAACGAATTCGAATTCCGCTCGCTGACCAAGCGCCTCTTTCCCGATGCCGCAATCGCCGGTCACACCCCCGCACCCCAGGGAGATGGCGCTGCAGTTGCTGAGAGTCCGACTCTTTTCCAAACCTTCAAAACCATCCGCGAGGTCACGCACACCTATCATCTCGCCAACACTCCCGAACTCCAACAACAACTCTTCGCCGAGCTCTCGAAACAAAACTCATTCTGTTTCGACATCGAGACCACATCGCTCGACCGCTTTGGCGCGAAGTTGTTAGGGATCGCCTTTGCGTGGAAATCACATGAGGGCTGGTATCTGCCCTATTCCGAGGCGTTGGTTCCGCGTCTCAAAGACTTGTTTGCGTCTCCCGCGCTCAAGATAGGACATAACTTGAAGTTTGATCTCTCCATCCTGCTTCACCACGGCTTCCAGGTCAGCGGGCCCTTTTTCGATACCTTGCTGGCGGATACCTTGGTGTCGCCGGAGCGGCGGCACTCGATGGATTATCTATCGGAAATCCTGTTGGGTTATTCGCCGGTGAAGCTTGCGGAAATCGCAGCACCGCAGGCCGCAGAAGCTGCGCCTTCCGATGATCTTTTCAACTTTGCGGAAAAGGCCAAAGCCTCGAAGGACCTCGACATGGCAGCAATTCCCGTCGAAACCCTCGCTGAATACGCAGCGGAGGATGCGGACGTTACCTGGCAGCTTGCGGCGAAAATCCGTCCGTTGTTGGAAGCTGCCGGGCAACACAAGGTTCTCAGCGAGATCGAGAGCCCTTTGCTTCCGGTGTTGGTCCGCATGGAAATGGAAGGGATTTCCGTCGATCCCCAGGCGCTGGGCAGTATCGGCCTGGAGCTCCAGCAGCAAATCGACGCACTCGCCAAATCCATCCACCAACACGCCGATCGTTCATTCAACATCGCTTCGCCCAAACAACTCGGCGAGATCCTCTTCGATCAGCTCGGGCTTGCCGACAAGGCCAAGAAAACCAAAACCGGCCAATACAAGACCGACGAGCAAACGCTGGCCACTTTGGAAGGCAAGCACCCGATCATTTCCGACATCCTTGCCTGGCGCGAGGCCACCAAACTCAAGTCCACTTATCTCGACGCGCTGCCCACCCACATCGTGGCGGAAACCGGGCGCATTCACACGCACTTCCATCAACTCGTCGCCGCTACCGGGCGTCTTGCCTCGTCCGATCCCAACCTCCAGAACATCCCGGTGCGGTCCGAAGCCGGGCGCAAGATCCGCAAAGCGTTCGTGCCGCGTTCAGGCTTCACCTTGCTTTCGTGCGATTACTCCCAGATCGAGCTCCGCGTCATGGCAGCGCTTGCCAATGATGCCACCATGATCGAGGCCTTCCGCAACGGCACCGACATCCACACCGTCACGGCGTCCAAGGTCTTCGTGGTCGAACCGGAAAATGTCACCTCCGACATGCGCCGCACCGCCAAGATGGTCAACTTCGGCATCATCTATGGCATATCCGCCTTCGGGCTCAGCCAGCGTCTGGCCATCCCGCGGGCCGAAGCCTCTGCCATCATTGAGGCCTATTTCCGCGAGTATCCCGCCATCAAGGAGTTCATGGATCGCAGCATCACCGAGGCTCGCGAGGTAGGTTATGTCGAAACCCTCTCCGGCCGCCGCCGCTATTTCCCTGATCTCAATTCGGGCAACCAGAACATCCGTGGAAATGCCGAGCGCGCCGCCATCAACACCCCGATCCAAGGAACTGCGGCCGATATGATCAAACTTGCGATGATCCGCATCGACAGCTTGCTACGGGAAAAGCCGTACCAAACGCGGATGCTGCTTCAGGTGCATGACGAACTGGTCTTTGACCTCGCACTCGATGAGCAGGAAGAACTCGTCCCCGCAATTCTCAACATCATGCGCACCGCGCTTCCACTTCTCCATGGGGTTCCCGTGGAAGTCGAGCACGGCACGGGACCGAACTGGCTGGCGGCCCATTGATAAACGGCTGCACCCGGAAGGATTCAGCGGTTTGCGTTTTTCCCGTCGGGAAGGATCCAGATGTTTCGGAAAACCACAGGATTTTGGTGATCCTGAAGGAAGACCGGACCTGAAGGCTCCGTCAATGCGTGGTGGATGGGAGCTGAGGTGGTGAAGTCCTTATTGAGTTCAAGATCCTCATGCACCCGCACACCGTTGAGCCTCACGGTGATGCGTGGCCATGCCGTGCGTTTGCCGGCGGCGTCGAACTGCGCACTGCGGAATTGGACATCATAAGTTTGCCATGTGAGCGGAGGCAGACACATGTTCAAGCGCGGTTTTGAGATCGAATAGATGCCGCCACATTCATTGTCTTTTCCATCAAGGCCGAACGAATCGAGAATCTGGGTTTCCCAGCGGCCACTATGATAGATGCCGCTATTGCCTCGTTGTTGACCCCGTGCTTGGGGCATGTAGGGCGTCCGGAACTCGACGTGCAGGGTGTAGTCCGTGAAGCGTTGCTTGCTGGTGCAACCGGTAGAAAGCAGGAAACCATCCTCCACCTTGCCATTTTCCCAATGTTCCGCCGATGTTCCGTCGAAAAGAACGATGGCGCCCGAGGGTGGTTTTGCCCCCAGCGTCGGGCTTTGTCGTTCCGTGCGCATGAGCTGCTGTTTGGCGCCGTCCGATTTTGTTAGATAAAGCAAACTTCTGGAAATGGTGACAGTCGCGCCCCCTGAGGGCTCCTTGCAAACCACATCATCGCCGCTGCGTCCGCCCTTGAACAAAGTGCGTGGTTTTCCCGGTTCCCACCCGGCACCGGGAAGTCCGCCTTCGAGCAGGTAAATATCGAATTTTCCGCCTCCAAGCGCCACCACCTGGGCACCCATCGGGGATTCGGACTCACGATTTAGATATTCTCCCTGAATGGAAAAATCCGGGTCTTCGCGTAGGGCGGAATCCGGCCGGGTCCAGGTGTCGATGCCGGCCTTGGGAGCAGCTCCGGCAGTGAACATCGTGAGGACGGATAAGGAACAAGAGATCAACAATCGTTTCATGAAAGTGGAAGGGTGGATCATTTAACTATTTCCAGAGTGCCTCGCCCGCTTGCCAGCCTTCGCGAACCGGTTCTTTGACAAAGGCGTCCAGCTCCGGATGATTGGTGACGCGACCGGCGATGGCATCCCATTCGATGCGGGTCTCAAAGCGCTGGGCCAGCACGCCTAACAGAATGATCTCCGTCAGTCTGGCGGCATAGTCGAAATTGGAACCCGGCTCCGGGCCTTCGCCTTTGATTGCTCGCATCCATTCTCGGAATGGCCCACCCGCGACGCGGGGGATGCTTGCCGGGGGCGGATTGGCCTTCCAGCCATTGCGTATCTCTTCCGGAAGGATGAGCGGGGCACCGGCATGGGTGCCGCATCCTAACAGCCCCTTGGAACCCACCATCCAACAAGCGCGTCCGAGGTGGGCGGCATGTTCGGCGCTAAATCGATCGATCCGGCCGACCTTGCTCCAGTCCTGCGGGCCATCCAACCAATCGAGCGTCACCGGACCACGCTCGCCCTTGGCAGGGAAATGAAAACGAAGATGGCTGGCGGTGGGAATAACCCCGGCGAGAGATGGTTTCCGGCTGAGGCACTCGACGACCGTTGGGGCATCGAGATTGAGCGCCCACACCGGAGTATCAAGAGTATGACAACCGAAGTCACCCAACATGCCGAGCCCGAAGTCCCAGAAGGCGCGCCATTTTTTCGGCAGGTAGTCGGCATAAAACCCGCGTTTTTCCGCTGGCCCCAGCCAGAGATCCCACGCCAAGCCTGCGGGCACCGGCGACGGCGGTGGGGGCATGGTGGTGGGGTTGGCAAAATGGTCGCTGCCCATGTTTGGACCGTCGTTGTGGCAGAAAACCTGACTGACATCGCCGATGACTCCGGCCCGGATTGCTTCCACCGATTGACGGATGCCATCACCCGCGTGGCCTTGATTGCCCATCTGGGTGACCACCTTGTAGTGATCCTTGGCCTTCACCAAAGTACGGGATTGCCAGATGTTATGGGTAAGCGGCTTCTGGGTGTAAACATGGATGCCGCGCTCCATGGCTGCCAATGTTGCGGCGAAATGCGTGTGATCCGGCGTGGAAATAACCACCGCATCGATGTCCTTGTGCATCTTGTCGAGCATGATGCGGAAGTCCTCGAAGAACGGCTGCTTGGTTTGCCAATTCTTCATGTTTTCCGCGCTGAGGTTGCGGTCCACATCACAGAAGGCGACAAGGTTTTCCTCCGAACATCCCTGCTGGTAAGGTTGTTGGGCGATCCAACCACCGGAGCCAATGAAGGCGATGTTGAGTTTGCTGTTGGCGGACTTGCCGGGCTTGCCAATCGCAAACTGTGGAAACACCGCGCCAGCCGCCACTCCGGTCGCGGTGTTGAGAAAGGTTCTGCGTTTCATGATTTCAGCGGATGATGATTTCAGTCGAGGTCATCGCCAACTTACGGGGTAAGGTGACGATGGCTGGCGGATCGGAAGATTGGAAATTGGGCTTTGAAGCGGAGTGCTTCGAAGTGAAAGAACTCTCACTCGCTGCCAGAGCTAGCGATTTGCGGGGCTTTGCCAAGACCGGAGTTGGGGGGAGGCGGCTTATGGATGGACGGGGGAGGCGCAGAAATGATAGGCTCACGCATGAACCCACCCGCCGCCCGCAGGAAATCGTGGATAATCAAAGGCATCATCACCCTGGGCTGCCTGTTGCTGGTGCTCCTTGGCCTGTGGTGGTGGCACAATCGGCCGATCCGCCCGGTGGAGCTTAGCGTGCAGGAAAAGGCGGTGGTAGCGGAGAAAGTGGAGGCCATTCAGAAACCGACGGAGGCCGTTTATGAAAAAGGTGGCAAGGAGATCGTTCTAACTGAGCGCGAACTCAATGGGTTGCTGCATGAAAACACCACGCTCGGGAATTCCGTCTGTTTCGAACTCGCAACAAACGCGATTCATGCAAGGGTGGAAACGGATCTTGATCCGGATCTCCCCGTGTTGGGAGGAAAGCGCTTGAAAGCGCGGGCAAGGTTCTTGGTGGGGGATGCGCAGGGCAAGCCCAGCTTCATTCTTGATGACGTCACAGTCTGGGGAGTCTCCCTGCCCAATGATTGGCTGGGAGGATTGAAAGGTTACGATCTGTTCGGCAAGGCCATCGGAGCCAAGGAGGGAACACTTCCCGGGGTGGAGGAGTTCAAGGTGGAAGCCGGGAAGTTGACGATTCGTTTGAAGGAGTAAGGAGATGGGAGATGGGAGGTCTCCTCCCATCTCTCTCGATTGGACGAGACGTCCAATCTCCTTATTTCCGGCTCGACGGGATGCAGGAGCCCGATAACTTCATCGTCCATGTCTGGGGATTTTCTCAATCCTGATCTGCCGATTCGGAAGCATGGACAGCGTTTGCCGCATTGGCAGCAGGGCGAGGTGATGCAGTTCGTGACATTTCGTCTCGGTGACGCCCTTCCTCCGGCAAAAGTCCAACATTGGAAGCAGCAGAGCAGGGCTTGGAAGAATACCTGGCCTCCACCTTGGACGAAGGAACAGGAGGAAGAGTATCATCGGAAGTTTACCGCGAAATTGGAGCGATGGCTGGATCAAGGGGCGGGTTCCTGCATCTTGCGGAGTGAGCGGAACCGTTTCCTGGTCGAGAAAGTGCTGATGCGGTTCCAAGGCGAAAGGGTGCATCATCATGCCTGGGTGATCATGCCGAATCATCTCCACCTTCTGTTCAAGCCGATTGCCCCTTTGGACAAACTGATTCAGGCATGGAAATCGGTGTCAGCAAAAGGCATGGGGCAGGGGTCCATTTGGCAGCCCAACTATCGGGATACAATGATCCGGGATGGGGATCACTTTGCGAATGCCGTGAGGTATATCCGGAGGAATCCTATCAAGGCGAAGTTGAGGCAGGGGGAGTTTACCCTTTGGGAGAGCGAGCGGGCGATGGCGGTGAGATAGATACTAAGGAGATGGGAGGTCTCCTCCCATCTCGATTGGACGAGACGTCCAATCTCCTTATTTTATTTCATCCCGGCTTTGAGGAAACCCAGGGCGAAGGCCATGCCGGCGTGCCAGGGGGCGGGGCAGGACATGGCGGGGGCGTGGTCGGGGATGATCACGCCTTGGAAGTTATGTTTTTTGAGAATGTTCAGGACTCGCAGGACATCGACCTCGCCATCGTCGATGAAGGTTTCCTTGTAGTAAGGGACCTTGTCGCGCACGTTGCGGAGGTGGACGTAGGCGAGGCGCTTGGTGGCGGCGTATTGCTCTACCACGTCGTGGATTTCCCCTTCGGTCATTTCGGCGAGCGAGCCGATGCAGAACTCCAACTGATTGGAGGGGCTGGGATGGAGATCGATGAGTTTCTGATACATCGATGGCTGATAGACCAGGCGTGGCTGGCCGCGAACGAAGGGCATCGGAGGATCATCCGGGTGGGCGGCCATGATCACTCCAGCTTCCTCAGCTACGGGTAGGATGGCATCGAGGAAATCCTTGAGGCGTTGCCATAACTCCTCGTGGGTGGCGGAGGGGATGGTGCCGGGCTCCGCGTTTTCATCATAGACCATGTTCCAGACCATGCCCTTGCGCATGGGGATGTCGTAGGGGCCATCCATGCCTACGGATTCCGCATTGCCGCGGGCATACGGGCCTTTGACGCGGCCAGCGACTCCGGCGATGGAGAAGTTATATCCCATGACGGGGATGCCAGCGGCGCCGATGTTGCGGATGATTTGTTTGAGATGCTCCAGTTGCTCGGCTTTTTTGGGTCCGTCCAGCAACACATCATGCCAGTGGGCAGGATCGAAGTTTTCAATGGCCGCGATGCGGAGGCCTTCGGCTTCGACGCGCTCGCGCAGTCCGCTGAGCCACTCGGTGGTCCAGTATTCATCCGAGCCACCCGCAAGGCCCCAGCCGGCATCATCGCCTACGGGTTGATCGCCGGCGTCGTTTTTGGGTGAGCGGAAATAATCGACCAGGTGCACGACCACATCGGTGCAGCCGCATTGTTTGGCGAAGCGGAAATGTTCGGTATCGAGGTGGTGGCGGTAGAGTCCGAGTCCGAGTCTCATAGTGGGAGGAATCCGGCCACAGGACCGGCGCGGTGGCAAGTCACGTGTTTGCGATTGCGAGACTCATGCACTGGCGCACTTCTTCCGCGATGATGCGGAGTCCGTCGCGGACGATATTTTCATCCATGGCATAGGAAACGCGGATGCACTCGTGGCAGTGTTTCCAATCGGCATCGTCATGGCCGAAGAAAAAGTAGTGGCCGGGAATGACGAGCACTTCGCGTTGTTTGAGGCGTTCGTAGAGTTCCTTGGATGAAATAGGCAGGCCGGGAAACCAGAACCACAGGAACAAGGCGCCTTCGCTGCGATGCATGAACCATTCGAAATCATCACCGAATGCCTCCTCCGCCGCCGTGCGGGCGAGTCGGCATTTTTCCTGATAGAAGGGTCTTACCACTTCACGGCTGAGTTGGAGGATCTCGCCGGATTTGATAAGCGGGAGAGTGATTTGCTGGCCGATGTTCGGATTGGATAGCCCGGCGATGGCACTCATCGAGCCCAGCGCACGGATGATGTCCGGCGGGCCGATGACGATGCCGGTGCGGGTGCCGGGCAGGCCGATTTTGGACAGACTGTAAGTGAGAACGACGTGCTCATCCCAATACGGTGTGGCATCCGCGAAGATGATGCCGGGGAAGGGAGCGCCGTAGGCGTTGTCGATGATAAGCGGGATGTTGTGGCGCTTGGCGATGGCGGAAAGGCGCGAAATTTCCTCATCGGTGAGCACGTTGCCCGTGGGGTTGGTGGGGCGGGAGGCGCAGATGGCGGCGATGTCCGGAGTGATTTCGAGATTATCGAAATCGACACGATACTTGAACTCATGCGGCCCGGTTTTTTCGATGAGTGGGGGAATGGCGTGGAACAAGTCGCCGCTGACGCCCTGATTCGAATAACCGATGTATTCCGGCACGAGCGGAAGCAGGATCTTGCGGCGCGGGCCATCTGGCATTTCTCCAGCGAGCAGATTGAAGAGGAAGTAGAAGGCCGTCTGGCCGCCGCTGGTGACGGCGATGTTCTCAGGGCCGAGATTCCAGCCGAAGGTCTCTCGGAAAAGGGTGGCGATGGCTTGGAGGAAATGTGGATTTCCCCGTGGCGGATCGTAGGTGGTGAGGGCGCGTTCGAGACCGCCCATTTCCTCCATCAGTTCTTCCATCCGCCTGCGCCAGACGGCGTTCATAGCGGGAATCCGGGCCGGTTGGCCGCCTCCGAGCATTTTCAGATCCGGCCCGCCGCTGGCAAGTGCGTGGCCCAAATCGTCCATGAGCTCCTCAATTCCGCTCCCGCAACCGAGATGACGGCCAAAATCTGAAAATTCGTATGACATAAACGGCGGGAGCGTTCTATAGTCCGGGCCTCACCACCACAACCCCAGAAACCACCATGTCCATCAAAGTTGGCGACCAAGCCCCTGATTTCACCCTCGTCACCAAAACCGCCGAGGGCCCGCAGCTCGTGAAACTGAGCGACCTCATCGGAAAATCCAACATCGTCCTGCTCTTCGTGCCGATGGCCTTCACGGGCGTCTGCACCACCGAGTTCTGCGATATTTCCGCGGGAATTTCAGAATACGAAGCACTCGATGCCAAGGTGCTCGGCATTTCCGGAGACAACCCCTTCGCGCAGGCTGCCTGGGCGGAGAAAGAAGGCATCACGATCACGCTGCTCAGCGATTATGAACACGAAGTGGCCAAGGCTTACGGCGTGGCTTACGATCAATTCCTGCCTGCCGCCAACCTGATCATGGGCGGTGTGCCCAAGCGCTCGGCCTTTGTGATCGATAAAAACGGCGTGGTGCAATACGCCGAGGTGCAGGACCATCCGAAGGACCTGCCGAACTTCGATGCCGTCAAGGATGCGCTGCGCGCGCTTTGATCGTTGAATTTCGATTCATCCTCTCATGCATCCGTTGTCGGTCGATGTGCCGGCAGCGGATGTTTTGTTAGAAGGAAATCAATCATCGAGCATGCCACTTTTCATGGCATGGGGCCGGAGTGATTTAATGACTCAAGGTGGCCCGCAATTTTTTAATCAGAACCGCATCTTCCTTGCGAGAGCCACCTTCCAAAGCGGTGATGAGATTGTTGAGCACGCGGATCAAAATGGTTCCGGGATCGACGGATTGGCGAAGGATCTGGCGTTCCGCGCGGTCGAGATCCGGATTCTCCAGCAGCGTTGATTGCAGGTGCATTCTTCCGTGATCGAAACAATCAATGATGATGGGATAACCCTCCTCATAGATCCGGCAAAGGAAGTGTCCGGGGAAATTCACGCCTTCCACAACCAGGTCCATGCGCCGGGCCACGAGAATGAAGATGATGCTCAGACCGATCGGGTTGGAACATCCTTCTGCCATTGACCAAGCAAGATCCGAGTTGCGCGGGTCATCATGTCCGGTTTGGTTGCCGACAAGCCTGTCCTCGGCAAACAAAAAGGCGCGCAGTTCGCGAGAGGTCGTAACTTCGAATTCCTCGGCCTCTTCCGCGAGGAGATCGAGAGCATCGGACAATGGCTGTCGGATGGTGATGCCATCGTGGAGAAAATCCGACAAGGCGCGCAACAAGGCCTCGAAAGTTTCCCAGTCCTCGCCGAGTGCGGCGGCCCCGCCGGTGGGAACCAGCCATTCGCGTTCCAAAGCGGCGCGGCGTGGCGGCATAAGGATTTGCGAGAGCAACGATTTTTCACTTTTCGTGAGAACCTGCGGACGGGCCGCAAGCCACTCGCTGAGATCTCCGCCAAACATGGCGATGCGCTCAGCGACGCGGGCGCGGACTTCGGGCGTATCGTCATCCAAGAGCCGCAGAAGGGCATCGAGTTCTTCCGCTGCGGGTGGGACCCCATTCTTCATCGCGCTCAAAACAGATCTGGAAAAATAGGCTGAGGAAGATGCGCGGAAACGCCGTGAATCCGCCGATGGGGAAATGGTGCGCGATACTGGGTTCGAACCAGTGACCCCCTCCGTGTCAGGGAGGTGCTCTACCACTGAGCTAACCGCGCATTGCCAATCCGTTACCGGGGCGGGCGAAACTAGGATGGCCGCCACTGGGCTGGCAACCCCTTTTTTGGAAAAAGAGAGGCGAGGGATCCACAGATCCCCCGCCGTTGACTTACCTCGTTGAGAAAAAACGGGGTGGCCGCCATTCAGGCGCGGCCACCTTATGTTTCCGGAGAGGTGGTTGAATTACTTCTTCTTGGCGACCTTCTTGGCTGCCTTCTTCGCAGGTGCCTTGGTGGCGGCCTTCTTCGCAGCTTTCTTGGCCGGCGCCTTGGTCACTGCCTTCTTCGCAGCTTTCTTGGCGGGAGCCTTTTTGGCTGGAGCCTTCTTGGCAACCGTCTTCTTGACTGCCTTGGTGGCGACTTTCTTGGCGCTCTTGGCAACCTTCTTCTTCACCGCTTTCTTGGCAACCTTCTTGGCAGGAGCCTTTTTCGCGGGGGCTTTGGGGGCCGCTTTGGTCACTGCCTTTTTAGCCGGGGCTTTCTTGGCAACTTTCTTTGCGGCTTTCTTTGCTGGTGCCTTCGTGGCAACCTTCTTCGCTGTTTTTTTCGCAGCCATGGTTCTGTGTCGTTGGAGTTCGCGT
This sequence comes from Luteolibacter sp., assembly GCA_040399845.1. Lineage (GTDB taxonomy): Bacteria > Verrucomicrobiota > Verrucomicrobiia > Verrucomicrobiales > Akkermansiaceae > Luteolibacter. The sequence goes on from JBBARN010000030.1 coordinate 12,531, forward strand.
TCTATGTTTGTTTTCTCTTCCGGTGTTAATGAACCGGCGGAGAGGATCGCGAGGAGCGCCTCACCGAGGCGTCCTCCAAAAGCATTGGTCAGAAAGTCGTGCGTCGCCCGTTGCACGATCACTTCCTGGGAGTAGGCCGCCTCATACACATGGGCCCGGCCGACACGTGCGCGCTTGACGAGGTTCTTGCGCTCGAGACTCTGCATCACGGACAACACCGTGGTGTAAGCCCGGTCCTTCTTGTCGGGCAGCGTCTCATGTACGGTGGCTACCGTAGATGGTCCCTCGTGCCACAAGACCGAGAGGGCTTGCAGCTCAAGATTGGATGGGTGGGAAGGCCTCGCCATGCGTTGCAAACTGGTTGCTAATGACGATAGAACTAGTAGTTCGGAGTTCCGTCAAGTTGAAACCTCCGGAAATTCAAGAAATCTTTACAATCGGAGATCGCGTTTTCTCAACTACGATGAAGATCGTATCTCCGGGATGGCAATGGAATCGGATAGATCATTTCCCGGAATCGATTTCAGACTTCGGTCGAACGATGCTCGGATCCACCTCGCTCATGCGTTGCCAGAATTCATCATCGGTCGGACTGCCGTTAAAAAGCACCGCTCCTTCATTGGACAACAGCACCATGGTAGGCAGGTTCCGAATGCGCATGGTGCGCCCTAACGGATTTTCAATCGAGTCGATCAACCATGCGCTGTCGGGTTTATTGGACAGCTTGGAAATCATGCTGCGTGCTTCGCTGGCTTGTTTGGGATCGTTTTCAGGAATGAGGGAAACACAGCCAATCTGCTTGCCGGCAAGCGCCGCAGCGGTAGCGATGAAGTCCGGCATGGCAGCCTCGCATTCCTGTGATAGGGGGGACCAGAAGTGGAGCAGCAACGCTTTTTTGTCATGCATGAGATCCTTGAGTGCCACCGGACGGCCATCCTGCAACGAGAGGAAGGTGGTATTGAAATCCACTTTCACCGCGCGCATGGATTCATCGAGGCGCAGGCGTTCGATGTGCGGAGCGAATGCAGCGGCTTGCCCGGGGCTCAGCCAGAATGCTTCCGTGATGTGTTGTTTGAATGCGGCCTTATCTCCGCTGCGGAGTGAGGCAATGGCCTGCACGTATTCGACGACGGCGAGCCAATCCTCCTGCTCGCTGAAGATGGCGGTGTCTGCCGGCTTGAATGAATGGCGCCGTGCGACGAACTCTGGCGCAAGCGCGGCGATGGCCTGGTCTTCGTTGCGATCCACATGAAACAGAAACTTCGCTTCGAGGATGGCCTGCTCGCTGACGCCATGTTTGCGTGCGTTGGTGATGGCGGTATCGAGTGCTTGCTGCGAGGTGCGTTCTGAAAGCAGGTTGTCGAGAGCGGCTTCCTTCAAGGTGGGCTGCTTCTCCTGATCAGGTGCCGCAGCGTCAGCGGGAGCAAGCGGTTGTGCGGTTGCAATCGCAAGTGTGGCGATCAGAAAGCTGGCGATGGCGAAGGGATGCATGAGGGTAGGGGCTGATACAAAAAGCGCCGGAAGCACGAATGCTCCCGGCGGAGTGGAGATGCGGAATCAGTTGGGGGGAATGACCATCTTGCGATCGAGAACCACCGTATCATTGGTCATTCGGTTCGCGGCCTTGATGGATGCGATCGTCACTTTGTATTTCGAACTGATGCCGGAGAGGGTATCGCCTTTGACGACGGTGTGAATGATGGCCGCACCATTGGAAGGAGCGGTCGGTGTCGCGGGGATGGCTGGGGCCGAAGGAATGGTGGGTGCTGCCACTGCGCCGGGATCGGCAGGCGCGCCCGGATCTATTGCTGCCACGCCTGCGGCGGCGATGGCTCCACCTTCTTCATAGGCGGCCGGAGTGTCGTAGACGGGGTTTGCGGGAGCTTGCGGAGCCAGGGAAGCATCGGGCGCTCCATAAGGACTGGGAGTATCATAGTCATTTGCCTTGTCGGAGGCACATGATACCAAGGAGGCGGCGATTGCGGTGGTTGCGATGATGCGGAGCGGATTCATGATGGAATAGGGTTGATTGCGGGTGGATCGATGAGCGGGGCCCTAACGGTCCTACCCTGTGGGTAAAACGGGTTGGCGGCCCTGCTTTATTCAATTTCCGCTGGATCGAAAGCGGAAAAAACCTTCGGCAGTGGCACCGGTGTGGGCGGTGAGTTCAGCAAAACTCTCTCCACGTTGGGTGGCGATGCATTCCGCAGTGCTGCGGACATAGGATGGCTCGTTGCGTTTTCCTCGGTAAGGTTCCGGGGCGAGATAGGGAGCGTCTGTCTCCAACATGAAGGAGCCGGCGGGGCAGGCCATGATGGTTTCACGAAGTGCCCGTGCGTTCTTGAAGGTGGCAACACCGCCGAAAGAGACGAGCCCACCCAGTTGAATCACGCGCAGGGCATTCTCCGGCGTGCCGATGAAACAATGAAATACGGCGCGCGTCCGAGTTGCGAATACCTGATAGATCGAAAGCGCATCCTCGAAGGAGTCGCAGCCGGTCTGGTCACGGGTATGGATCACCACATTGAGGTCCGATGTTACTGCCAACTCGAAATGTCTCCGGAGGAAATGACGCTGGCGTTCTCGAAATGTTTCTTCCTGCCAGCCATCCGGTGCAGGGTGATAGTAGTCGAGTCCGGTTTCGCCAAGGGCACAGACTCGTGGATCCGCGATGTGGTTGGCAATGTGCTCAACCGCATCGTCCGGAGCATGATGCACATCGCATGGGTGGATGCCGAGGCATGCGTGCACCATGGGATTTTCGGCGATGTGGAGATTCGCCTCAAGATCGCCGAGGCTCGTGGCTAGCGTGACCAGGCGACAGACGGCAGCTGCTTGTGCACGCTCGATGAGTGCGGGCACTTCGGTGGCATCGAAGCGATGGGATGCGAGATGGCAGTGGGAATCAATCAACATGGAAGATCAGCGTTGGAGTGCGGCAAGCAGCGCGGCGACTTTATAGAAGTCTTTGATTCCCGGGGCAAGTTCCGCGCCGGAGGCCACATCCAATGCGGCGGGACCGACTTGGGATGCAGCATCGGCGGCATTTTCAGGAACGATGCCGCCAGCGAGGATGATGGGTAAGTGCGGGTGCTGGTTTTTGAAATCGATGGCCGCATTCCAATCGAAGGTTTCACCAGTACCCCCATAAACACCGGGGGCATGGGCATCTAGCAGAATGGCGGATGCCCCGAAGTCGAGTGCCTGTTGCAAGTCCGCCATGGTTTTCACGCCGATCGCTTTGATGAAGGGTGTGGCCGATGCCCTGTATGGCAGTGCATCGGCGGGGGATTCGTCACCATGCAGTTGCACCACATCGATGAGACCTTGCGCCATGAGTTGGAGTGGCAGTTCGCTGGTCTCGTTGACGAACACGCCGACGCGCAGGATTTTTCCCTCAAGATCCCGGAGCCATGATGCGGATGCGGGATCAAGATAGCGCTTCGAACGTGGCCAGAAATTCACGCCCAGCGCATCCACTCCGTGATCGATGAGTTGATGGGCGTCCTTCTGCAAGGTGACGCCGCAGATTTTCAATGAAACGAAATCAGGATCGAGGAAGCGGGCAAGCAAGGACATGGCGCGACCTTAGATCAAAACCGGCAGCGGGAAACAGCGAAGTTTCTAGCACTGGGGCGTGACTCGAAGATCATAGCTTCGACAACACATCAATGGCGGGCTGATTCTTGTATTCCTTGGCGATATCAAGCGCGGTGACGCCGGTCTTGGATTTCACTTTGGGATCCACCTTGTGATCGAGGAAAAGCTGGACGATTTCTGCGCCACCGCTGGCAGCGGCTTCGTGGAGTGGCGTGCCACCGAGTTGGCTGAGAGTGGAGGGATCCGCACCGCCTGCGAGAATTGCTTTGGCTGTCTCCAATTGGTTCTTAGCGGCGGCATGATGCAGCGGGGTCCATCCATCCTTGTCGCGCTCGTTGGGTTTGGCTCCTGCCTTGAGCAGCGCAGTGGCGATTTGGGGGTTGTTGCGTTCCACTGAAATGTGAAGTGGAGTGCGTTGGGAGGCGTTGACCGTGTTCACATCGGCACCGGATGCGATCAACAAGAGCGCGATGTCGGCTTTGTTGCGGAGGATTGCCTGTTCCAAGGGTGGTCGGGATGTGGGCTTTCCGCCTTGGTTGACGCGTTTCGGATCGGCGGCGAGATGGAGTTTCACATCCTCGATGTCACCTTTGGCGATGGCTTCATCGATCGTTTGATACTTGGGAGATGCCGCCATTGGAACATTCAAGCTCTGGCTTGCGGAGTCCGCGCTCAACAAGGCGGACTTCTGATCCGCCGCCGCAACGGTGAAGGACAACAGGGAAAGCAACGGGATGGAGCGGGTGAGGCGATTCATGATGGATAGCGTTGAACGGAAATTGAGCTGGAAAAATTTCTTTCGCCAGTGATTTTTGGGAGCAGTTGAAAGGCGCTCCCGTTTCCGCAGGTAACCAAGAAGCAACCGTTTGCGTCTTTCCTCCTTTTCTCCAATCATCCCTAAATATCGTATGAACCCAAACCTGAATCGCCGTTCGTTCCTCGGAAACACCACCCTCGTCGGTGCCAGTCTCGCCGCAGGATCCGTCTTCGCCCAAAACACCGCCGGAGGCTCCAAGAAAATCAAAGTGGGCCTGATCGGCTGCGGCGGCCGTGGCAATGGCGCGCTCGGTGATTTCATGGGCGCTTGCAAAATCCTCGGCTTGGAACCCGAACTCACCGCCGCTGGTGATGCCTTCAAAGACAAGGCCGATGGCGTCGGCAAGAAGATGGGGCTCTCTGAGGACAAGTGCTTCGGCGGATTTGATGCCTATCAAAAGGTCATCTCATCCGGTTGCGAATACGTGATCATGGCCACTCCGCCATCCTTCCGCCCCCTGCACTTCGCCGCAGCGGTGGAAGCCGGAAAACATTGTTTCATCGAGAAGCCAGTGGCCGTCGATCCCGTCGGCGCCCGCTCGGTGATTGCGACCGGTGAAAAAGCGGCGGCCAAGGGCCTCGCGGTGGTCACCGGCACCCAGCGCCGTCACGATAAGAATTATCTCCGCAACAAGGCGCTTATCGATGCCGGTGCGATCGGCCAGATCAAGGGCGGTGTGGTGCAATGGAACGGCGTGGTGCCATGGATCAAACGCCGCAACGAGGGCGAATCCGACGCTTCCTACCTCGCTCGCAACTGGCTCAACTTTACCGAACTTTCCGGTGACCACATCGTCGAGCAACACGTCCACAACCTGGACGTCGCCGTTTGGTTCACTGGCAAGCTTCCCGTCACTGCAGTCGGCTTCGGTGGTCGTGCCCGCCGCGAAACCGGCAACATGTTCGACTTCTTCAGCATCGACTATGATTTCGGTGATGACGTCCACATCCACAGCCAGTGCCGCCAGATTTCCGGCACCTACGGCCGCGTGGGTGAGCTTTTCACTGGCACCGAAGGCGTCTGCTACGGTGGTGGCAAGCTCAAGGGCAAGGATGTCTCCATTCCGGAAATCAAGTTGGATTCCGATAACTCGATGGTGCAGGAGCACGTGGACATGATCCGCAGCGTCATGACCGGCAAGCCACTCAACGATGCCAAGCGCATCGCGGAAGTCACCATGGTGGCCATCATGGGACGCATTTCCGCCTACACCGGTGAATTGGTCCGCTGGAGCGATCTGATGACCAATGACAAATCCCCACTTTACAACATGGCCTGCACGCCGTCTGCGCTCGACTTCGAAAAAGGCGACGTGAAGGCACCCCAAGAAGTGCCAGCCATCCCCGGCAAAGCCTGATCACGCAGGATTGTTGGAAAATCGCATCTGAACTCCGCCACCGTGGAATCCTTTCTGCGGTGGCGGTTTTCTTATCTCCGGATCATTCTAACCGGATCATGGCGAGACCGAACAACGGATGCGAAGAAACCGCGAGGGCGCGCTGGCATCACTCGTATCGCGAAAGATCGCCTCTTCTTTGCCATCGGGCAGCGGCGAGCTGGTTGCAGCCGTTGTGCTTACCACCGTCAAGTTTCCAAGAGACGTGCCAGCCATCAATTCGTAACCCACATCCAAGGCACCCGCAGGCCGCCGGATTTTCAGTACGGGCCGACGTACCCCGCCATCCTGGGACCAGATGAATTCCACCTTGGGCAAATCCACCTTCCTCGGGTCGGTTCCGAACGCATACTCGTCCGCATTCGTCCGGCCATCCCCATCGGGATCCGCAGAAGGCCCGCTGACAAGTGGGTTGTCACGCTCCACCGCCGTGAAATGGAAGTTATCCCATCCATGATAAGCATTCGCGTGGGTCGTATCAGCAGTGCCGGGACTACCTTGCGTGCTGCCACTGATCGCCCACTGCAACGGATTTCCATAATCATCAAACGGAATGCCCGCGGGATTGCGCACCACCAAGGCATGACCGGATCCATCGGTGGCCGGATACCAGCCATCCTTGTATTCGAAATCCAGAATATTTTCGCCGACCGCATCCGAGATTTCCAAGCGCTCGCCAAGATCGGACAAGACCCCTTCGTAAGGACCAAGCACCGAAGCGGTGACCGAGGGATATCTCATCGCAAAAGCCGCCGGATTTCTGGCCACAATCAGGCGGGCACCGGCGGCAAGGCTCGAAGTGGGAAATGAAAACACAATGCCCTCGACAAAAGACGCTCCCGTCAGAGTGATGGAAGCGGTGCCGATGTTGATGAGCTCAATGTATTCAAAATCATCCTCGGTCACACCGGGCAGCGCAGAGGCTTCTGCGGGGCTGGGACTCTTGGGATGATACTGGAGTTCCGATATCCTCAAACGCTGCTGAAGCGTTGTGGGAGTCCCCGCATAGGTGAAGGTGGCAATCAACTGCCCGGCAGCATCCCTTAAATTGACCGTCTCGCCCCGTGCAGAGAACTGGCCGCTGTAGTTTCCTTGCACCAAGCGCTTTTGCCCGCCCATCGGCGCGACCGTTCGGCTCCGGAAGGCCAGTGCATCCTTCACCACGTGCAACAAGCCCTTGTATTCCACCCCTGCTGTGCCCGTACCGGCTGGAATCACCGTTCCACCCTCAAACACATGGTCAACGGCCCCGTCCAGCGTCCATCCAGACACGTCCACCGCAGCGCTGACGTTGTTTTTCAGGACGATCACTTCCTGATTCTGATTTCCTGACGATGGGAGGAAATCGACGGACTGGACGCTGACCATCCCGGGCACGTTGACCTGGCCGGAATTCGGAATCGGATCGCCCGTGCCCACCGTAACACCGAACAACTGACGCGACGCTCCCTGATCATAAAGGAATGCCCGCCGCTGGGCGAAGTGATTGGCAATCACATATTCCGTCTCCTCGCGCACCCGTAAGCCGCGGCCCCAGACTCCCCAGCGTCCGGCATCGAGGTCACCATCCGTCCACGTGGAAACCGCCGGATCGGGGTCCACCGTCGCTGCAATCTGGCGCATGCGGGTTTCGAGAATGCCATTGCTCGTTCCGGGTGGCTGCAGGATCGTATCCATCAGGGTGCGCATGCGGCGAACATACATCTCCCGGAACTCGGGAGACTCCGCAATGATCTGATAGAGCCGGTTGCCGGTGGTCAATCCGTGGCGGATGGGATTGACGTGGTAAATCGCGTCATCGAAATAACCCGGTCCACTACTCCAGTCATGACCGAAAGTGAGATCCACATCCCAGATGATGGGTTGCCATTCGCGGGAACCATTGGAATCCCGATACATGCAGTAGTTCTTGTGACCGTGATCGCGATCATTGGTCAATGCCCGCACGGCGAGATAATTCACCGTGGCGGGGATATTGATGTTGTCATAAGCATAAGTCCGCCTTGTTGAAAGGGCCGTGTTGGTATCCAGATTCGTGATCAAGGCCTGCAAATCGCTCTTGTCCTCTTCCTTGCGGGTCTTCTTTTCGCCGTTGGCGGTGCTCAGCAGTGAATCATAGATTTTATAAAGAGCTCCCTCACCATCGAGCCCATTGCGGTCGAGCATGCGATCATCCCCGTCTTCGACCATGTCCATCACGCCATGGAACGCGCTATTGAGATGGACCCGGACAGGGAAAGCAAAATGATGGGGAGTGCCGGCCAGTTTTCCCACTTCCTGCGCCAAGGTATTGCGGGTCTTGGTCTTGTCCGCGTAGTTGGATAGCAGATTGATGTCCTTGACCTCCCGTTCACCTTCTTTCCATACAAACCGGAAATTATCGTTCGAATCAAAATCATAACTCTTTTTGGAAAATCCTGCCGTGGATTGCCCATGGATCTTGTGTCCGACATTGTCATAGAAACGGTTGAGGTAATAACAACTCCCGCGGAACGGTTCCGTCGTGGGGCCGTTGCTCGGGGCGTTTTCCACGAACCAATCCAGGATCGGAAGCTGGCTGTTGGCCGCGGATAGCATCAAGGCGACCGTGCCGAAATACTGCGGAGAATCGAGCGGATCGGCATAGGCGGGCAGTTTGCTGATCACTCCCGCGCTGTCCCGGGCCTCGAAACGCCAGCGGAACATCTGTCCGGCCGTCGGCGCGGTGGTCGGCAGGTTGGCGGAATAGATTTTATCGCCCGCCACGGCATCGGCTCCCGTGCCGCTGTCATTGAGTGATACCAACACCTCGCTCCCCCACATCGTGCGATGGTAGGCGCGCACGGCGGAAATGTTGTTGAGCGTCTTGATCACCTTCACCGTGACCTTCATTTGCGGGCTGAGATTGACCCCCAAAGGCCGGGGGATGAGCGGGTCCTCCGGCGTGGCCTCATAAATGACGGGGCCGGAGGTGCCAGCTCCGTTGAGAGCATTGGGGGTGGGCACGCCGAAATACACTGCCGCTCCCGGGCTGAGGACCGTCGTGGCGCTGATCTCGGGAAGGACGAGGAAATCGCTGCTCCCTGAACTGGAGTTCAAGCCCTGAATCGCCAGCACATTGTTGCCCGCGACCAAGGCCGAAACCGGGATGGTGTATTCGGTCCACAAATTGACAATCGCCTCATTGAGAGAGGTTGTCGCTAACGAGTTATAGGCCGGTGTGCCCGTGAAGTTCGCCCGACCCACTTCCACTCCATTCACATAGGCGATGAATCCGTCCTCATACTTCATGCGCAGCTTGACGGCGGCAAAGTTGGATGGCGTGGGAACATTGAAAGTCTGCCGGAAATTCAGGGAGGTGTTCACATTCCGCAACGCATTCTGGCAATTGGTGAAAATCAGCGAATTGAAAACGCTGTTCGTATCATAACCAATTCCCGTGGCACCCTGCGGCCAAGTGCTGTCATTGAATGCAGCGCTCATATTCCAGCCTGCTGGCTGATTGTTTCCCAAATCCCCCGCTGCATAGTTTGTCCCGCTGAAAACAGAGGCCGAGGCCGGTGCGTTCGGAAGCACCCGGTAGCGCGCATTTTGTCCGGAGGCGATCAAGGTTTGCGTGGTTTGGGAAATCGAGAGGCCGTAGGAGATGTCGGGAGCCTGGGCTGGAAATACCAACGAATGCACCAGTTCCGGCAGTCCGCTGGTGGCGTTGGGCTTGTGAAGGTAGAGGGTCTCTCCATTCCTCGACAACCCGAAATTCGTATGCAGCGCGGAGGCGGGGTTACTCCGGTTCTTGCCCGATGCCCAAATCAACAAGGTGCCTTTGGCCGGGATGCTGACCGCCGGGATCCGCCATTGTGCCGGGGCACTTGCAGAATCACTCAGCCACCAACCGCCGAGATTCACGGCGCTGCTGCCCCCGTTGAACAACTCAATCCAATCCTCGCGGCTGCCCGTTTCATCCTGGAGACCAGTGGCATTGTCCGACAGCAACTCAGAGATGATGACGTTGGCCCGGAGCGTTGAAAATGTCGGCAAAACGGCGCAGAGGATCAGAAGGGTGCGGAACATCGATAGAGTTGACAAAGGGAAGCGCCTTCCACCCTGCCCAAAATCTCCATGGCTGCAATCAGGAATTCATCAGGCATTTTCACATTTCCCACAGCTCGGATTTTCCATTAAACCATCCTCGAAACACAATGAAACCTCAGCCCCTGCATGCCTTGCCCTCCCTCATCATGCCTGCCACTTGCCTCGGGCTGCTGCTTTGTGGTGCCTTGGCGGCTGCCCCGGCAAGCGGCAATGTCAGTGGCGTGGTTCCTCTTCCTGCCCGAAAGCCCGGAAAAATCGCCGTGGAAAAATATACCGGCACTATTTCCGGAAAGGTCGCCATCGCTCCACCACCTCAAGCCGGTGTCTGGCTGGAAGGGCCAGGCACACGGGCAGAACCGTCACCTGCCACGACCTCTCTCCCCCAGGCCGGCTACCAGTTTTCCCAAAGCCTCCTCATCGTGCCGGTCGGAACCAAAGTGGAATTTCCGAATCTGGATAACGATTATCATAACATTGTCTCGCTCTCGCCAGCCAAGTCATTCGACATCGGACGTTACAAAAAGGATGAACGCCCTGTCCCTTTCCGAATCTTCGACAAACCGGGCCTCGTCAGTCTCCGCTGCGATATCCACGATCACATGAGTGCCGCCATCCTCGTCGTGGACAGCCGCTGGCGGGCACTGACCGACGCCACGGGGAAGTTTTCCATCAAAGGTGTGCCAGCTGGAACCTATACTCTGCACGCCCAACTCGACAAAGACAGACGTTGGTCCGTCCCGATTGTCATCTCCGTAGGGAAAACCACCACCGCTTCCTTCCAACGCCCCCAACAAGTCCCGTGAAAACAACCACCTGCCGGTTGCCATCGCTGTCATCATTGCTTGGCATTTCCTCCCAGCTGATCCTCTGCTGCGTCCATGCCACAGCAGGCAGCCCCTCCGGAGAATCCTTGATCGAGCCAGAGGTGCCAGAGCGCTTCCTGATCGATCTCACCCCTTCGCTCGAAGCCTTGATATGGTCGGGTGACAGCCCACCTTCCGCATTGATGGAGTCCGACGACTCGATTCTCCTTGCCCCTCGATTCCGGTTGGATGCGGACGCATCCTTGGATGACCAATTTTTCATGCGCGCTGCCGTGTGCGTTGACCGTGGATTCGACCCCAACACTCGTGAAAGCGGGGATCTGAGGCTCGATGAATTCCTCCTGCGCTGGCAACCACTCGATGACAAACGCATCAATTTCCAAATGGGACGCTTTGCCACCGCTTTCGGGGCCTGGCAGTCCACACATGACTTTTTCTCCGATCCCTTCCTGCTCGCTCCCCTCCCCTACAGCCAGATCATCGGGGTTCAAACGCGAAATCCCGGTGCCATGACTCCTGCGGCGATCGCCGCCAGGGCGGATGGCACCGCGCCCCCGGTGTCCACCTTATCCAAAGACAAATGGGCGTCTGTAATCTGGGGGCCCTCCTACAGCAACGGAGCTTCGATTTTCGGATCCAGCGCGCACTTCGATTACGTGGCGGAGATCAAAAACAGCGCGCTATCTTCTCATCCTGATTCTTGGGAGAGCCTCGACTTCAGTGATCCCGCATTCACGACCCGTGTGGGGTATCGCCCGGATGCCGCGTGGGCGTTCGGCGTCTCTGCCAGCCAAGGCCCATGGATGGAGGAGCAGGTCCCAGGCATCGAGCGGGGCGACTTCCAGCAATCCGCCCTCGGCATCGATGCCCGTTGGGCGCACCGGCATCTCATTTTCACCGGAGAATGGATTCTGTCTGAGTTTGAAACCCCTGCCGTCGGCGACCTCCGCACCACTTCGTGGTTTGTCGGAGCGAGGTGGAAGGCCTCAGCCCGCATGTTCCTTGCCAGCCGTTTCGGGCAAATGCTTGCAAACGATGCCCGCCCCCCCGGCAGCAATGCCATCCCCTGGCAGGCGGATGTCTGGCGGGCTGAATTCGCTGCCGGTTGGCGGCTTGCCGAGGATTGCCTCCTCAAAGCCACTTACAGCTACACGCATACCGACGGCGATTCCCAAGCGGGCGAACACAACTTGGGTGCTGGTATCGGCTGGCGGTTCTGATCCCTCCACACCCGGACCGCCAGCGATTCGAGGATGATGGGTCGCTCTTATTGCTGACCCAGGGATGGCGAGGCAGTTGACGATTTTTGATTTTGGATTTTTGCGGTTGCCGAGGCAGGATATGGCCATGGCGAAGGTGCTGGTGGGACTCTCAGGCGGCGTGGACAGCGCGGTGGCGGCGGCATTGCTGGTGGAACAAGGCCATGAGGTCGCCGCCGGTTATATGAAAAACTGGGTAAATGCGGAAGGCATCCCCGGAGACTGTCCGTGGGAACAAGACATCGAGGATGCCCACCAGGTCGCAAAAACCTTGGGGATCGAGCTCCGGGTGGTCGACTTGATCGACTCCTACCGCGACCGGATTGTGGATTATCTGATCGAAGGCTATCGCTCCGGAATCACGCCCAACCCGGATGTCTGGTGCAACCGCGAGATGAAGTTCGGGGTGTTTCTCGACTATGCCCTGGCGCAGGGATTCGGCCACGTGGCGACCGGCCACTATGCGCGGCGGCGCACCTTGGCAGATGGCTCCGCCGCCATCCTGCGGGGGGCGGATCCGAACAAGGATCAAAGTTATTTCCTGTCCCTCATGACGGCGCATCAGGCGAGTCATGCCTTGTTTCCAACGGGCGAGATGCTCAAGCCGGAGGTGCGCGAGGTCGCCCGCCGATTCGCCCTTCCGGTGGCGGAAAAAAAGGACAGCCAAGGGATTTGTTTTCTCGGCCAGGTGAAAATGAGCGATTTCCTGAGCCACTACGTGCCGGACTCACCCGGTGAGATTGTGGATGTGAACGGCAAGGTGATGGGCACCCACCGGGGACTCCATCTCTACACCTTGGGGCAACGCAAGGGCCACGGTGTGGCCTCGCCACGTGATGGCATGGCCTATGTCGTGGTCGGCAAAGACCCGGGCAGGAATCAACTCATCGTCGGTTGGGACAGCCCGGAATCCGGCAGTCTCTATGCCCGTGTCTGCAGGGTTGGAACCCTGACCACGCTCAACGAACCCTTCGACCGCCGGATGATGGTGGAGGCCCAACCACGATACCGCGCCAAGGCCGAACCGGTGCTGGTGACCCCGGACGGTGATGGCAAGGTCAGGGTCGAGTTCCAAACGCCGCAACGGGCGATCGTCCCGGGCCAAATCTGCGCCTTTTACGACGGCGGAAGATTGCTCGGCGGAGGCGTGTTCGAGCAGGTGGAGTGAAGGGCTGCCCCACTCATTCCAACTCCTTGAGCAACGAGGAATAGTAGTGGTTGTAGAATCCTACGATCTGCCAACCGACATAACAAAGAATGATCAGATAGAATATCCGCGGGATGGCAGCGGAAAGGGTCCGGGCATTCGCCAGCGACTCGCTGTGATATTGCCGGGCCCAGTTGGCGAGATCGCGATCCAGTGTGCCGGCCGCCTCGCCGGTGGCGTAGGTGCGGGAAAAAACTTTGGGGAATGCCGACTCAGCGCTCATGACGGGGCCAAGTGGATTTCCCTGCGCGAGGGTTTCCAAAAGACGGGTTGAGGCATCGAGTATAAGGCCGCTTTGCGAGGCGTTGGCGGAGGAAGTCACCGTTTCCCGCATCGGGATCCCAGCCAGCAGGCAGGTATGATAGACCTTGCAAAACGCGAACATTGCAAGGTGCTTGCGGGTTTTTCCCAACAACGGAACCCGCCGCAGGATGGCATCCACCCCTGGGTTCACCTTGGCGGCACGGAGGACGCTGCGACAGAGCATGAAGATCGCAAATCCGAGCGCATAGGCTGCCAGCAAGGTGGCGAGAAAATTGAAGATCAGCCCATCCCGCGATCGCCCCGCATCGAGCATCCCCGAGGGGACCGTGCCAATGAAAATCCCGAGGTGCAGGATGATGATGGGGTGGATGAGGCCTTTGATGAGGTCGCGCTTGGCCGTGGCAAGCATTTCGAAGTATTCCGCCAAGTGGCGCATCGCTTGAGGCAGGCGTCCACTGCGCTCTCCGGCACCGATGATGCCCCGCTCGAAATCGGAAACCACAGCCTGGTTCCCAGCGATCGAATCCGTGATCGAACGCCCGGCCAACAAGCCACTTTGAAGGTCCCGGAGGAGGCTTTCCTGGAACTTCGGCAGCCCCGTGCCGGCAAGCACATCGGCCGCCTCGCGAATTCCGAAACCCGCTTCCAGCAACTTTGCCATTTCCGCATAGAAAAGGTGCTTGTGAGCTTCCGTGGATTTCATGAATGGAGGAAAACCTAGTTCGCCCCGCCCTCTCTGGCAAAACAAAGTTCCAGCCGTCCGCAGCTCTCAACTCCCCCGCGATCTACCCCAATGATGGCACTTGACCTACCGGGGGGGGCGTCCGCTAAATTGCCCCGATGTATGGGATGGTAAACAAAGCAATCGAGGACTTGGTCGTCAAAAACTTCGGCCCCGAGAAATGGACGGCGATCAAGCAGCAAGCGGGAGTGGAAGAGGATGTGTTCCTCTCTCATGAAAGTTACCCGGACAAGTTGACTTACGATCTTGTGGGCGCGGCAAGCGCGGTTCTTGGCATGTCCGCACGCGACATCCTCATCGCTTTCGGCGAGCACTGGGTCTTGCACACGGCCCGTCAGGGATATGGCAGCATGCTGGAAGCCAATGGCCGCACCCTGCCCGAGTTCCTGCTGAACCTTCCTTCTTTCCATGCCCGCGTGGCCATGATTTTCCCCGACCTCCAACCGCCTCGTTTCTCCTGCACCGATGTCAAGGACTGTGAAATGTTGCTGCACTATCACTCGCACCGCCCGGGATTGGCGGACTTTGTGGTGGGCTTGCTGAAAGGACTCGGAAAAATGTTCGGAACCCCCGTGGAAGTGAGCGTTGCGGAGTCGAAGTCCGAGGGAGCCGATCACGATGTCTTCCATGTCCGCTGGACCCCCGCCACTGCCGAATGATTGCACCTGATACAGGAGCGGCCGGCCAAGCCGGGCTTGATCCCGCCAATTTTGTGGCGGCGTTCCCATTTTATGTGGCCTGGGATGATGATTTCAACATCTCCGGCCACGGGCCCAGCCTGATCAAGATTTGCGAGGATGTTTGCATCGGCGCGCCGTTCAATGAACGGTTCGCTCTCGTGCGGCCAGCTGCACGGTTGGACGCGCAGATGCTTCACGAAAACCGCAATTCGCTTTTTCTCTTCCGTCATCTCACCACGACCCGCCTCTTCCGCGGACAACTCGTCCTCACCGGCGGCGATGGTGGGGCCGGAATGTTCCTTGCATCCCCCTGGTTCACCACGCCTGAACAGGTGACGGAAAACGGCCTGTCCCTCAGCGACTTCGCCGTTCATGATCCGATCTTCGATTTGCTACAGTTGGTGCAGACACAGCGTGCCGCAGTGGATGAACTCAAATCCCTGGCGAACTCGCTTACAATGGAGCGGGCCAAACTGCGCGAGGCCAACCAACGCTTGCTTGAGCAGGAACGGGAATCGAGAAAACTCGCTCTCGTTGCCGCCCGGACCGACAACGCGGTGGTCGTGACCGACAAGAACGGACTCGTGGAATGGGTCAACGAAGGTTTCATCCGACTGACTGGTTATACATTGGAGGATGTTTACGGCCGCAAACCCGGGAGCGTGCTCCAAGGCCCTCGCACCAACCCCGCCACCGTTTCATTCATCCGCTCCAGGCTGGCGTCCGAGGAAGGCGTCAGCACTGAAATCCTCAATTGCCGCAGGGATGGGAGCAGCTACTGGCTGTTCCTTGAAATCCAACCGATGCGCGATGACGAGGGAAACCTGATTCATTTCATGGCCGTAGGTCGGGACATTACCCGCAGGCGTGCCGAAGATCGCAGGCGCGGCGTGCAGCACGCAGCCTCCCAAGTTCTGGCATCCTCAGGAACAGTGAAACAGGCAGGAGCCCGGATTCTGCAATGCATTGCCGAACGACTGCGTTTCACCCTCGGCCTGTTATGGTTGAAGGATGAACATTCCAACCACCTTGAATGTATTGAGAAATGGCACAATCCGCTTGTCGATGGCAGGTCCTTTCTCGAATTGTCGGAGTCACTGAAAGTCAAAAAAGGAACTTATGTTCCCGGTTTGGTTTGGGAAACCGGACAGACATTCTGGTCGGCAGACCTCGGAGCTTATCCCGGGTGCGCCCGTTCAAAGACAGCATTCGCCCTGGGATTGCGCGGTGTCCTTGCGTTTCCCATCCTCTCCAAGCTCGAGGTGATCGGCGTGATTGAATTGATTGCGGAAGATGTCGAGGAGCCGGACGAAACCATCCTTCAGGTGATGCTCGGCATCGGCAACCAGATGGGACAGTTCATGGCGAGGCAGCAGGCGGAGAAGGATTTGCTCAAGGCCAAGGAAGCAGCGGAACGGGCCAACGAGGCAAAGTCGCTTTTCCTCGCCACCATGAGCCACGAGATTCGCACTCCCCTCAATGGCATCCTTGGCTTCACGGAACTCCTCTCGGACACGACCCTCTCGGATTCGCAGGCGGAATATCTCAAGATCATTCGCAACAGCGGCGACATCCTCTTGCATATCATCAATGACATTCTGGATTTCTCCCGCATTGAAAGCGGTGGCATGCGGATGGAACGCATTGATTTCAATCCCGCATTGTTGTTGGAGGAAACCATCGAGCTGCACCGCACCATGGCCAATGCCAAAGGCCTCTCCTACTCATGGAGTGTCGCCAACAATGTGCCCCGCAAAGTCATCGGCGATGCGACCCGCCTGCGCCAGGTTCTGATCAACCTGATCGCCAACGCACTCAAGTTCACTGAAAAGGGATCTGTTGTCGCCAGTCTTTATGCTGCAGATGACAAGTTATGGTTTGAGGTTCGCGATACCGGCATCGGCTTCAGCAAGGATCAAGCCGCCGAATTGTTTACTCCCTTCCATCAAGCCGATGCCTCCACCACCCGCAGGTTCGGCGGCACCGGGCTGGGACTCGCAATCTGTGACCGCCTGATGAAATTGATGGGCGGTGGCATCGAAGCGGATTCCGAACCCGGCCAAGGTTCTGTGTTCCGATTTCATATCCCGATGGAAGTCGGCGAAGAGGAAGCCCCATTGATGCTGCCGGGCAGCAATTCCACTCTGGAAGCAAGTGTCCCCTCATCCGGGAAAACCATCATCGTCGGCGAGGACAATCCGATCAATGCCCGCCTGCTCAGGGTGCAGCTCGAACGACTCGGTTTCCATGTGGCGGTAACTGAAAACGGCGTATCCCTCATCGAGAAACTGCGGCAGACTCCGCAATGTGTGGCGATCTTCATGGACATGCGCATGCCCATCATGGACGGCCTGGAAACCACCACCCGCCTCCGTGCTGGCGAAGCCGCGGAGTTGGGACGCACCGTGCCCATCATCGCCCTGACGGCAAGCGTGCTCCCCATGGATCAGAAGGCATGCATGGAGGTCGGAATGAACCACTATCTGACCAAACCCTTCAGGCAGGAAGACCTCAGGTCCGCCCTCCAAGCGTTGGGATTGTTGTGAGCCATTCCACCAGCGATGTGCCCTCGTCCGCCCTGCCGCTTGACAGGGTGGAATGCCGGATTCACTCTCGGATCCTCATGAAACCCATATTCGTATCCGCATTCACTTCGCTTGTCATGATGACCGCCGCATCCGCTGCGGAGGGCTGGATCACCATGTTCAACGGCAAGGACCTCAGTGGTTGGAAATCCAATGTCGCCACCGAGGATCAGCCTGCGGAAAAGGAAAAGGTCTTCACCGCAAAAGATGGCGAGCTCATCGTCAACGGCGGACGCGCCCATCTCTTCTATGTGGGTGGGGACGGCAAGGCCTCGTTCAAGAATTTCGAATTCAAGGCAAAGGTAAAGACCACCCCGGGCTCCAACAGCGGCATTTATTTCCATACCGCCTTCCAGGATAAAGGTTGGCCTGCCGCCGGATATGAATGCCAAGTCAACGCCACCCATACTGATCGAAAAAAAACCGGTGGCCTCTATGCGGTGGCCGATGTGATGGACAAGGCCCCCAACCAGGATGACCAATGGTTTGACTATTCGATCAAGGTCGAAGGACTGCGCATCGTCATCACCATCGATGGCAAGGTCACCACCGACTGGACCCAGCCAAAAGATTGGAATCCTGAAAAAGACCTCACCAACATGCCTGGCCGGAAGTTGGGCGACGGCACCATCGCCTTGCAAGGACACGACCCGAAAAGCGTGATCCATTACAAGGACCTGCAGATCCGCCCGCTGCCTTGATTCCTTCCGCGCTCGTGAGGGACTGTCCGAATTCTAGGCAACCCTTGGAATCCACTCCTGAATCTCCACTTGCTCCACAGGCCCGCTTGGATGCAGCATGCCTCCATGAGTAACGAAACCACCCTTTGGAAGGGCACCCCGTCGCAGTGGCTCAACATCGGCCCTTTCACGGTCGCAGCTCTGCTCGTCATCGGCATCACCATCGTGGCGTTGACCGTATTTCCTCCGGCCTTCGCCGCACTGCTCCTGCCGGCTGGCTACATGTTGTGGAAGTATCTCGTGGTTCGCACCCAGGTCTTCGAACTCACCACCGAGCGCCTGCGCATCACCCGCGGGGTGATCAACCAACACGTCGATGAAATCGAACTCTACCGCGTCAAGGACTCGCTCATGATCCGCACCTGGTGGATGCGCCTCACGGGACTGACATCGATCCACCTGGAGACCTCCGATCGCTCGATGCCGAATCTCGATATACCTGCCATCAGCGGCGGAGCAGACATGCGAGAAATCCTCCGCAAGCAAGTGGAACTCCAACGCGACAGAAAACGCGTCCGCGAAATGGATTTTGATGAAACCGCAGGTGCCGATGAACTAAGAGACGATCTCGCATGAGACGAGCTCCGGGGGAGCAGCCATCGTCTTCCCCCACTTTCTGACAAGGCCGAATGGTCGGGATTAACGCGAGGGTTGCGTGATGACGGCAGCTTATCGGCGCCTTCTCACCGGGCTGGACCCTGGCTTGACAGTTGCGTCGCGTTTGGTGGAGACGCGGGTAATCTCGTTGCAGAATGGACACACATACCTGCGCCGCAGCAGCACGGAAAATGCGGCTGCAAGCCGGTGGCTTTTGAGGAGCGTTTTGGCGCGCCGATGCTTCTGGCATCCCGCGCTTCCCATCACCGGCACCCTGCAAAGCGTGCAACGGGACTGTGCGGCAAAGACCCAATGCACGAGGGCAATCAGCGACCAAGCTCCCATCACCCACACCCCCATCATGATTTTCTCGACCTTAAACTCCACCAAACCCCAGCCGATGAAGAACAGCGCCCCAACTGGAAAAATGAATAACAGGATCGTCAGCACCGAAGTGATGATCACGGAGATGACGTTGCGCTTTTGACGGTAGAGGTGCATGCCGAACGGCCCGGTTAATTGCAAAGCGCGTTGAGTTAGTCGTGGTGCTCCCTGATGACCAGCATAATCATTTCATGGTAGAAATCTCCCGTGCCATGCGTCAAAGCCCCTGGGACTCATCAAATTCGTCGCTCAGCTCGTAGCGATTGATCATGTTATAGATGGTCCTCAGGCTAACGCCCATTTTTTTCGCAGCCAGCCGCCGATTGCCGTTACAGGACTCCAATGCCGAAACCAATGCCGCCTTCTGGACATTCTGGATGGTTGAAATTCCCATGGCAATGCGAGGTTTGAATGCGTGAAGCTGCTGCTCGAAAGGAGGAAGGTCATCTGTCGCGATGATGCCGTCCGGCGAATGGGTGGCCGCATGTTCTAGAACACCGCGCAATTCAGCGAGATTTCCCGGCCATGAATGGGCCTTCAGCATCCGGAGAGCCGTTGGAGTCATTTCGACGAAACCCATCCGTCTGGCGATGCAGATCCTCTCCAACATCCGCTCCATGATCGGTTCCAAATCCACGATGCAGTCCCGGAGGGCAGGAGTGGATACCCGGTGGCCGGGTAGGTCGGCGAAGAAACCGCGTGCATCCGCAACCTTTGGACCATTGAGGGAAACGCTGATGATGAATCTGCAAGCCTGAGATGAGGGGGCGTTCATAGCAATCTGCAAGACTCTTGCAGCCACGGCCTGCCGGACCATGGGGCTCAGACATTCCACTCCGCGCAGGATCTTCCATGCCGCGTCATCCTCTGTAAAAAATCCGCCGCCGGACGATTTGGATCTCTTCCGGAGTGGGGCGCCGAAGAGCATGAGTTCGGCCTCCTCATTCGAAACTTTGGACACATCCAAAGTGGTAACTTGCCCCGAATTCGCACCGACCTCCCGGAGAATTCGCTTCGCGAACGCATCCTTTCCTGTGTTCGGCTCGCCTTCGATGACAATGACCCGCTGGCTCGTTGCTGCTTGGCTTGAGGCAGCCAGAGCCCGTTGCATGGCGGCTGATTTCCATGCAATTTCCCTCAGCACGAGTTCCAGGAAATCGCTGGCAGAGGACCCTTCCCCGGAAGGCAAAAGGCGCTCATGACTCGCGATGGCAAGGCGCGCCTGCCTGGAGAGACGTTCTGGATCGGCGCATTTGATGATGCAGTCCCTGACACCAGCCTTGAGCATCCGGAACGCACCCATCACATCGGCTGGGGAAATCAACGGATAAATCGATGCCGCTGGATTCAGCTTTGAATACTGTTGAATCAACTCCAAGCCTTCCCCATCGGGCAGATCCAGAGAAACAAATGCCAGATTCCAAGGCGTGCCCGAACTGACAAGACGCTTTCCCTCAGCCAAGGTAGAGGCATACCTGCAACTGAAACTTTCCTGGTTGAGCAGCTGGGTCATCAGTTCGGCGGTGCCCGGTTGGCCTTCGACCAACAGCGCCGTTCTGGCTCGAAATTTGCTTGTAGACTCCAGCATCACGAGGGACTTGGGATTATTTATTGAGCAAACTGTGCACTAGACCCGGAACAAGACCATGAAATCGAGGGGCTTGCAAGTGAATCCAGACGCTTGTTGTTTTATGTAAAATGTGCACTCAACCCGGATTCACGAAGGCAAATCGCATTTCGGGTTTGAGCAACCCGCGTCGGAGAAACGTCGAAGGGTTCCTCCTATTGAGACATCATCTGCCCCTCGACTTCTCCCCCTCCGTTCACGTCGTGGATGTTACCGATTTCACGTCCCCACGAATAAAGCTCGAAACCGTGCAACTGGCTGAGACGGACGAGCTTTTCCATCCGCTCAGGCGGAATTTCCCGCGCTGTAATGATAATGCCATGAATCGGATATTCCTTCGCCAGTCGGCTGAGGTGATCGAGACCACCATGGACTTTGAAACCGTTGATAAGACGCTGGTACAACATGGGATTGTCATCGAGAAATCCGGCGACTTTGAAGGATGATGTCACTGCCGGAAATCCACCATGTGCAAGATGCCGGATGAAGAGGCAGCCAATATCTCCCGCGCCATAAACCAGAACCTGGCGATTCGGCTGACGCGGATTCTTGGTTAGCCCCTTGTGAGCGCTATCGAGGGAGAGCTCCCGGAAGATATCCGGTAGCGCCCTAGGCAGGAGAATCAGTGGGATCGCAAATGCCAGCGACAACACCCCGGTCCGGGCGACACTCCATGCCAATTCACCGGTTCCCACCTGGAAAAGGAGGCAGGAAACCAGCCCCGCCATGCCGATCCCGAGCCCGACCTTCAAATACTCCGCAAACGAGGCTCTGAGCCAGACACGTTTATAGATATACAGCAAATTGAGCGCGACAAAACCAACGGACACGAACGTCATGACGAACCTCCAATTCCACTCAGAGCCCATGCCGCGCGCGCCCAAATTGGACTCGATCGCCAAGGCCAGCGATGCGGCCACGGCCAGAGTGACGATATCATATATAAAGTAGAGTCTTCGGGCTCCTTCCTTTGCCGGCCGCCTCTTCACCGCAAGGTGCACGAGGGTGCCGGTCTGGATCAACTCGACGTGCGCGATGTGTCGCAATCCGAATAGCGTCAGCAAAACGAAGCCCACCACCGTGACCGATAGCGCCTTGGGACCGGCAATCAATGGCACAAAACAAAGCGCTGAAATGACCACTGCCAGCGCCTGCATCGACAAAGCCACCTTTTTCTGGGTCATGCCGGTTTCCAACAAGCGGTGATGAAGATGGTCTTTGTCGGGAGCAAAAATCCCCACGCTGTCGCCACGACTCCAATGGGCGATGAGTTTTCTGACACTCCTGCGCCAGACAGCCAGGGCCACATCCAGAAGAGGCACGCCCGCAATCGCAATCGGCAGCAGGATTGCTCCCAGAATCACCCGCCTCCCCCCGGCGTAGGTGGACGCGCTCGCCAGGAAAAGTCCCAGCATCATGGAACCGGCATCCCCGAGGAAGATTCTTGCGGGGTTGAGATTGAAATAAAGAAAACCGGCGATCGATGCCGCCATAAATCCGACCAGTAGAGCACTGTCATAACTTCCGGTGACCAGACAGAGCACCGCAAGCACGGACAGACTGATCGCGCTCAGCCCCCCGCAGAGGCCATCAAGTCCGTCGATCAGGTTGAAAGCATTGATCAACAACACCGCCCACATGGTGAAAATGAGGAGATCGAGCCACGGAGGGATCATCACCCCCCAAATTGCGCCGTGGTGCCCAGGACTGAGGTGATGGTAGAGAACGGCGGCGGCAATCTGCGCAACCAGCTTGACCGATGCCCTCATGCCGTTTCGATCATCGTAAATCCCCACGACAAGCAGCAACAGACTAGCAATGAGGAAGGCGTGGAGGTTCGCAAAGCCAGTTCTGGTCAACAAAGACGGCACGAAATGGGTCGCAAGGAGACTGACGATGGCAAACGACAGCCAAACCGCAATTCCTCCCGCTCTGGGAATCGGCGTGGTGTGGACGCGCCGGGCCCCCGGTTGGTCGAGCAAGCCAAGCGCTGGACCCAGGCGGATCATCACAAAGTTCAGCAACCAGGAAATCCCTCCCGCTGCGGCAATGAAAAACACTACCGGAACGAGCGGGTGATCGACGAAATTTGGCAGGTTCATGCGTGATTTGCTGAAGGGGAGAAGGGAAGCTTCGCAGTCATCAAGGCAGCCACCCGTGCCTGGTTGTGGAAACGGTTGAAATGGGAATCCGCAAAAATGCGGGCCGCCCGGCCTTTTGCCTCACAGACGGCCCTGTCCTGCGCATCGTTCAGGGCGGCGTCCATCGCCAGCTGGTCATCGGGTTCCACGATCCAGCCCCCGCCACTTTCGGCAATCCAGCTTGCGAGTGAATTCTTACGGCTTCCGATGAAAATCACCGGACGCCCCACGGCGAAAATTCCCTGCAATTTGGATGGCACCATGGTCCCGTCCCAATTCGGCTCCAAGGATACCAGATGGACGTCGGCCGACTGCAAATGCGCACGGAGTTGGGTCGCATCCACGTAAGCCCCCAGTTGGATTGGCAATTCGGGATGCGCTGCCATGTGCTGCTCGATCTCCCGACGGCGGCTACCTTCCCCTGTGAAATGCCATTCGATGCGCTGCCCCCAACGAACGCTCGCACTGAGCACTTCCCCAAATCGATGCCCGAGCCCCATATTGCCGGAATACATGATTTTCAATCGCCTGGCTGCCCCTACCTCCAGGGACGGGGAATCCACATCTCGATCGTCGCATGAGGTGCTCCAGAGGGGCACCCATGAGAGAGGTGCCCCCTTGGAAACATAGGCACTGAGCCGATCGGCCATGTCGGGACCGATCGTGATGACCGATACACAACGTTTCCCAGCCATTCCCCAACGGGCAAGCATGGTCAGGAGGCGACCGCCCCACGAAGCCGACCGCATCATTCCGTGGGCAAAAATCACATCCGGGTAAAGATCCATCACCCAGTGGGCGTACTCGCATTTCCGCAGCGTCGCAACCAAGCGGGTAAGGACGCTGAGAAATGGCGGTGTGGTGAGTGCCACGATGCGATCAGGCTTTGGCTGCACGGTCAGTAGATGCCAGGAAAGATGGAGGTAAAAAACCAGGTAGGCGAGCATTTTGGACAACTTGTCGCGACGTCCTGCCCGGGGTCCTCGAAGTCGCACAATCCTCACACCTTCAATGGATTCCTGCGTCCCTACAGAAGTCGGATCACGGTGAGTATAGCCGGCTTCAGAACACAAGACCGTGACGTCGTGACCAGCCTTCCGCAGCGCCTCTGCGACATGACTCAAAAGGACTCCAGTCGGCGCATCGTCGGGCGGAAAAAATTGATTGATGAGATACAGGCGCATCAGTGACATCCTCCGCAAATAGCGCCAAACCGGCTAAAAGATCCATTTTGGGAGGAACCAACCCCCATGGGGTCACCGCCCAAAAACACAAGCAGGAACGCCCTTTCATGGCCACGTTCCATGCACTTTTCGAGGACAACCTCATCCTCAACATTTTGAGACTTCGAGCTTTTGATCATGAGAAAAGGCATTTTGATATTCGGATTCAGCTCGGAAACACATCGGGTCACGAGCCCTCAAAGATTGTTTAATGTCATTGAACTCAAACTGAATGGAAGACAGATCATGCAACCCTTGCATTTTCGAACATTTCCAATTCGTCTGGAGCGGCTGACACCATTCGCAAAAAATGCACGAATTGGGGGGCTCGTGGTGCTTGATAGGTCGCCTTCCAGTCAAATTCATCTGCCCCATCTCGTCAACGAACAACTTTTTCGATTTCATTAGCCCATCAACCACGATTTTCTCGTATCGGCCTTGGTGTGGAAGCTCACCTGTGCGGCCTCATCGTTTCCGCTTTTGATGGAACTTTGGTCTGGTTGATTGGCAAAAGTTGCGCAATAAATCCAGAGGTTCCGGGTGATTTCATCCCGCATGGACCGTAAGCTGGCCATGAGCGCGATACGAAGCGCCTTGAATCCCATGGCTGAGGCAAGAAATTTCACCCTGAAACCGACAACACATTGAAAACCAATTCCTTATATTCATGATTTGCGTTCTCTCCCTAACCTCTAGGAAGTTCCCCACAACCTGAATTCCCCTTTGCTGATAGGACCATGCAGCCTTCCATTCCATCGTCATCTCTCGAAAAGCGCTCTGTGATCAAGCCCTCGGCCCCCAGAGTGTTGGTGGTGGAAAACGAACAAGTCACCCGCCGGGTATTGTGCAAGATGCTGGAATCCAAAGGGGTGATGGCCATCCCTTGCAACTGCCTGCAAGATTGCATGACGGCCTTGGCGCAAGCTCCCTTCCCCGAGGCGGCCCTGGTGGCCCTCAAACTGAGTGATGGAGATGGATTCGAAATCCTGCGCTACATCAAGAGCCAACGCCCCTCGATCAACTGCATCGTGGTGACGGGCAGCGTCGATGCGGGAGATGCCAGAAGCGCATTCAAGGCGGGGGCTTCGGATTTCCTCACAAAACCTGTCGATGCCAAAAAACTTTACGCAGCGCTGATGGCCACCCCGCCAGCACCGATCAGCAAGCCGATAGCGCCCAGCACGGAGCAAGCGTGGAAATCCTCATTGATGAGGGAACTCGTCAATGAATCCCTGATTGCCGCGCGATCCAACTGTCCCGTGATGATCCTTGGGGAAAAGCAAACCGGAAAGACCCGCATGGCGCAATCGATTCACTCCGCAAACGGAGAAAGCAATGGCGGCTTGCTGGTAATCGATGTCGCAGCACAGCCTCAGGAAGAACTCGAAGTGCGCCTGTTCGGGAGGAAGCTTCAAACGGCATTTGGCAAAATTTCGAGCACACCGGGTCTCCTGCCTCGCCTGCGGGGGACCAATTTGTTATTGAAAAACATCGAATTGCTTTCACCGGTTCTCCAGGTTCGAATGGTCGAGTGGCTTGAAAGCGAAGTGGAGATCGATGATCGCAACCAGGCCCGCTGCCGCCTGATTACCACCACCACTTCCAACCTTCCCAAACTCATTGAGGATGGAAAATTCCGCTCGGATCTCTTCTACCGGCTCACGACATACCAACTCCGGATGCCGCAACTTGCAGAGCGATCGGAAGACATCACGACCCTGTGCGGATTGGCCCTCACCCGCTTGAGCATCGCCCGCAAAAAGAGTCGGCCGACCATCAGTCGCGCTGCTGAAGAGGCACTCACCGACTACCGCTGGCCCGGAAATTTCACCGAACTGATGGAAGTTCTCGAAATTGCCTTTCTGAATTGCCGGGGGGGAATCGTCCATGTGGACGACCTTCCGATCCGCTTCCGGCAGGACACCACCTTGGAGGAGGCGAACGAGGTACCGGACCCGGACTCGACCCTGAATGAAATCACCAAGGCCAATCTTGTCAGCGCGCTTGAAGCCTGTGGAGGCAATCGGCGACGAGCCGCCCAACGCCTCAAGATCAGCCTGCGAACCGTTTACAACATGATTCACCGCTACGAAATCGCCCTCAAGCGTCCCCAACGAAGCACCCGCGGCCAAAACCAAGCGATCCACGGAAAAGAGGATACATCCTCCTGAGATGGATCAGCCAGGCCGCCCCTCGTATTGGCGACAAGACCAACGCCCAAATCATCCCCCACCAATCTCCGACTCACGGGCATGAAACCGAATTCGGAATTCACCCGCATCGACATCAGCGAAATCGTTTTCAGTTGGCAGTAGCAGATGCTTTTTTGAGTCAGTCAATCCATCACTATCACTTTGCCAGCCTCGGCTTTCAGTTCGCGGGTTTTGTCTCCCACTTTCACATGCAGGACGCCGGAATTCTGAGGAAGCAGTTTGGCTTGGGCTAGTTTGCCGTTTTTCCATGACAGATCGACTGTCACTCCGCCACGGGCTTTGAGACCGGTGACGGAGCCTTCCGGCCAGGCGGATGGCAGGGCAGGAAGCAGATGGATGAGAAAACGGGGCGCGCCCTCGCCTTGGATGGGGATATGGGATTGCAATAACATCTCGGCAATTCCCGCGGTGGCTCCGAAGTTGCCATCGATCTGGAATGGCGGATGCGCATCGAAGAGATTGGGATAAAGCCCGCCCATGCCCTTGGTGCGTCCGATGGGTTGGAGCAGGTTGCTGAGAATGAGATAGGCGTGATCCCCATCGAGGAAGCGCGCCCACAAGTTGGTTTTCCATCCCATCGACCAACCGGTGGCGGAATCGCCGCGGTGGATGAGCGATTGCCGTGCGGCTTTGAACAGACCCGCTTGTTGCCAGGTGATATCGGATCCGGGATAGACGGCCCAGAGGTGGGAAACATGGCGATGTTTGTTTTTGGGATCGTCCTTGTCCTGCATCCACTCCTGAAGCTGGCCATGTTTGCCAATCTTGTTAGGGGCGATGCGTGGAATCATGCCATCGAGTTGTGCGGCGAGTTCATCATCGGTGCCAAGAATGCGAGCACCCTGGCTCACGGCGCGGAAAAAGTCGCGAATGATCTGGTGATCCATCGTCGGCCCCATGACGAGACCACCTTGTTCCGGACTGTTCGATGGGCCGGAGATGAGGGTTTTGGTTTCCGGATCCTCGATGAGATAGTCCGTGAAGAACACTGCACAATCGCGAAGGAGGGGCCATGACTTGCGGAGGAATTCCTTATCTCCGGTAAACAGATAATGTTCCCACAAATGCAGGCTCAACCAGGGTGCGCCGGAAATCCAGATGCCATGATTGGCATGATTGATCGGAGCGGTGCCGCGCCAGAGATCGAAGTTATGATGAAGCGCCCAACCGCGTGCTCCGTAATGTTCGCGGGCGGTGATGGTGCCGGACTCGCGGAGTTCGTGCAGCGCAGTGAAGAGCGCTTCATTGCACTCGCCGAGATCCGTGGGACCGGCGGGCCAATAGTTCATCTGCGTGTTGATGTTGCAGGTGTATTTGGAATCCCAGGGGGGCTTGAGGGAATCGTTCCATATCCCTTGCAAGTTGGCAGGCTGGCCACCTTCCCGCGATGAGCCGATGAGCAGATAGCGGCCGTATTGAAAGATCAGCGTCGCAAGCTGAGGGTCCTTGCCATTCCGGAAATCCGCAATTCGCAGGTCGGTGGTCCGATCGGCCTCGGGCGTGCGGCCGAGATCCAGTTTCACGCGGCCGAACAGACGGCGATGATCGCCGAGGTGGGCATCGAGCAAGGATGCATAAGACTTCGCTGATGAACGGGCGAGAGTGGCGGTGACTTTTTTCGCAGGATCCGCGCCGAGGCTTTTCCATGATTCCACGTTGGTAGCGGCAGTCAGGCGGATCTCGATGGAGTCTGCGGATGTGATATCAATCGAATCCTTGGTTTCCACCAGGGTTCCGCCTTGGTGCAGAACTACGGCCCGGGCCTCGAAGGCGACTCCGTCTTCCTGCACCTTGCCACGCAGAACGAGGGTGGTTGGCTTTTCGAGAGTGATGCTGTAGGTCTTGTGAGGACAGCCTAGCCGAATAATCGCGCTCGATTTTCCGGGTTGATCCGAGGTGATGCGGGTCACGAGCAAATTGGCAGGATGGGAGGCAAAAGTTTCCCTGCGATGCACAGCCCCATCCGCAGACCACTCGGTGATGGCTGTGGCGGATTCAAGATCAAGCCATCTGCGATGATTGGTGGGTTTCGCCTGACCGGTAGATTCAATCAGAAGATCGCCACAAGGCTGATAGGCGAGTTGGCGGATGGGATCGCCCATGAATTCCTTCATCGCGAGGTTTTCTGCATCGCGTTGTTTGCCTGCAAAGAGCAGTTCGCGGATTTTGGGGAGATGATTCACCGCGCCTTTCCTTGCATAAGAGCGCGGCTTGCCGGTCCAGACGGTGTGTTCATTGAACTGGATGCGCTCCTTGTCCGCGCCACCGAATATCATCGCTCCGAGATGTCCATTTCCCACGGGCAAGGCCTGCTCCCATTTGGTCGCAGGCTTGTCATACCACAAGATCAGATCGCCTTGCGGAGGAACGGCCGCAGCTGCGAGGGAGAAAAGGGAAAGGAATGCGAGGAGATGGCGCGAAATCATCACCACTAACAACGCCAGAGCAGGGTGGAATCTTTCGATTTCAATCTGATATCTCCTCCAGGCTTTGGGTGATGGCATCGAAGACCTCGGGCTCCAGAGTGCGGTTAGGTTTCCCCTTGAGACAGGAGCCGAACCACTTGGCAAACAGGGCGCGACGCTCGGCGGGGAAGTGGCGGGTGTATCCCGTGCCTTGGCCATCGAGGCTTTGTGCATCACGGCGGCCATGGGCGCGATCGAGCATTTGGCGGTAGCGCACGAGCATGGCATCGAGCAGGATCCACGGGAAATTCGGATTGCGCGGCGGGCCGATGACCATGGCGCGCGTCTCGCCGCTGCCCAATTGAATTCCGCCTCGCAGATCCACCCGGAGGTCGGGCAGCGAGCCGCCCTTCCACCATGCCGCGACGCCACCTGTTAGAGCACCGAAGGCAGTTCCCGCTCCGTGGGTGATGCCACCCGTGGCGACGTCCACGGCGAGCCCAGCCGCACCTCCCGCGATGGCGGCGGCGGCGGCGAGTTGGGTGCGGCCGAGGCCCCATTTCCGCCAGGTTTCGCCACTGGCAAGATCGATGCCCTGATAGACACCCGGGTCCGCATCCACCTTGAGCAAGTGATGCCGATAGATGCGCAGGAGCTTGGACGCGCACTCTTGTTCCAGGGTAGCGAGTTGATCGAAATATTTTTTTGAAAGTGTCTCCTCATTGCGACTGCGGCGCGATTCGAGAGACATGTCTTTCTCTGTTAGATTGGCGGTGACCCGCAGCAACAGCGCCTCTTCGAGAAATCCGATCAATGTTTCGGCCGCCTCTTCACGCCGGATGCGCCACTCATCGTGGATGAGGCGGATGGTGTTTTCCAGGGCGGGTCGATGGGTTTCCTCGATTTCCAGCAAGGCTTTGAGCAGGCGGATGCGTTCCTCGAAGCGCGCCTGATGGGCATCGAAACTGCGGGTGAGATTGAAGGCACCGCCGAGGCGGGTTTTCCATAACTCCTCATCCGGCCCGATGATATCTCCACGCCGGTTGAGCAGGGCCAGACGCGGCCTGCCCGTCCAGCGCAGGATCTCCATTTCCGCGAGGAAATCATCGCGCAAAGGCTTGGCGGGATCGACGACATACAATACACCCGCACCTTCCACGAGCGGCTCCAACAGACGCCGCTCATCCTCGAAAGAATGATGTGTTGATGTCACGAAGGCTCGGATGGCATCGATATCCGGCGTGCCATCGCCATGCATCCGCTGGATTTCATGCATCGCCTCCACCGGCTGCGAAAACCCGGGCGTATCGATAAAACGAATGCATTCCTTGCCATTGAATACCACACGATGAGTCTGGCAGCGCGTGGTTTCACCCGGCGTGGGAGAAACGCGGATGAGTTCGTTATCATCTATCTCCAACAAAGTCGCCAACACCGCTGACTTCCCCATGTTCACGCGACCGACCACTGCGAATGCAGGCAAGTCCGGATGGGTCCATGCATTCATGAGGGCAGAGTCAGGATGGGAGAGAGATTAAAGAAACGGGAAGGTTTACTCCTTGATTTTGATATCTAATAATGGATCGGTGAAGATCATTTCAGGATCGAACTTATTCTTCCCCGCCATTCGTTTTTTGATTTCCCCTTTGATCTCAAGTTTCTTGTTCAAGAATGGTTCCAATGACTTTTTCACGTCCTCTTCGGCAGTCTCACCCCGCATCATGCCCGCCCGGAAGTAGTCACCGCCTTCCTTGGATCCAAAGATAAGATAGATGGTCTTGCCCGAACCTGAAGCGTCCACCTTCGTCGGTTTGCCGCTGATGGTCACCACCTTGTCCTCCTGGGCGAGAAGCAATTCCTTTTGATTCCATAGAATCACGCCTCCTTGTTGTTCGGCTGCGGCTTGCTGGGTCTGGAGCTTTTCCTCATGATGTTCATCGGACTCCTGGAGGCGCGCCAAGAGTTCATTGGCCTTTCGGGTGACTTCATCGGATGAATCTTCTGATGTCGCGGGAGCTGCGGTTGAGGCGGACTTGGGCTTGGGTTTCTCAGTGGGTTTCGCCGGGGCCTGTTTGGTGTCCTGCGATGCAACCAGCGTCTCCGCTGCACTTTGCCGCTTCCAAATCAAGGCCCCCACGCCTGCGACGATGAGGGAAAGGAGGCAGGCGACAAGGATCGGCGCTTTCGAGGAATGGGACTTGAGCGGCACCGCAGGCCGGACGAGTGGTCGGGTGGTTGCCTTGACAACCCGATTTTTCGCCGAGGGCGGAGGTTCCGCGCTGACGGAGGCTGCAAGCGATTCCCGCGCCTCAAGCAGCGTGGTTGTGCCGGAAACGGTGCTGAGCCATTTCACCCAACTGCCAAGTCCACGACCGGCCTGGTCATTGACGAGCCTTTCCTGCCAGCCCATCACCTCCTCGGTAAGGGTGACGATGGATTCCAGCCCGCGTGAGCGATCATCGCGCCCAAGCCATTTCAGCGGAGAAATCCAGAAGGTGAAACCGCGACCACTTGCCTCGCCTCCGACGACAATGGACTGAATTTCGGTTTCCACCCACACCGCTTCCTCGGCGAGGGCGTGGGAGATCAACTCGCTGACCTCCAGCGCCTGATTCACGAGTTGGACCGCGGCAGATGCATCCAAGGGGCCGCTTGCCAGGGTGGATTCGAGCGTTTCTCCCTCGATCCATTCCGTCGCGATGAATGGCATGCCATCCACCGGATCGCAGCCACCGCATACGACCGAGCGGAGCGCCGGGTGACTCAGGCCAGCGAGGCGGGAAACGGCGATGGTATATGCGGTTTGCTCCTCCGCATGGAGCCCTCCGCCATCGGCACCGAATGGGAAAAATCGGCGCAGCGCCACCACTTTCCCGGTTTCCAGATCCAAGGCACGGAAGATCACCCCGGAGGCATCCTGGACAATGAGATCTTCGATTTGAAAACGCTGGATCATTTCGGTTGTGTTATCATGAAATTCCCGGCTCGCAAAGTACCCTTCACGGAAGGCGAGGAATTGACTGTCATTCCGGAAGGGGCGCGAAGCTCACCTGCGGAAAATGAGCAGGCTGGTGGAAATCCGGTTCTCCATTCCCGAGATCGCCCGCCGTCAGGAAGCGCTGGGCTGGAGACTCGAGGATGAAGGTCACATTGGCGTGCGTTTGTTTTCCGAAATCCACCCTCGCCCGCAGCAGGTCCAGCGGCAGGGCCATCGCCGCCACCCACGAGCCGTCTGCCGCCATGTCTGAAAAAGTCGCCACGTCAGGCATGGCGATGTCGATTTCCTCCTCGCGCAGCCGCGGTCCCTTGAATTCACAAGACCACCAGGCCCCATTTGGAGCCAGATTGAATTCGAGATAACGGCCACTTCGAGGATCAGCGATGAACAATTCAGCGACATCATAACGCCACAACTCTGCCTGAAACAATCCGGGACGCGCTTTGGGATGAAGCTGGGCGGGCTTTCGATGATGTGCAAGAAACCACAAACGGTTCTCATCCACAGCAAGGGAAAACCCTGCTGTGGGTTCCAATGGATTGCCATGCCAATCCCGACTCAGCCCGAATAAGGGCAGATCCAACTCACCCCACATCAGCGGCCGCAGACTGGTGAAAATCGTCATGGCTGAGTTTGCTCGACCTGGCCCCTTGATGTCGAGCCATGAAACCGTCTCACAGGCTAAGTCGCCCGAGTTTGAAGTTTTTAAATTTTTAAGAAAATTATCGCTTTTCCCGCAGGTATATGCTTCACAAATCTCAGCAAATTCGCTTATGGCCCGCTCCAAACCAGGCTTTTACAACACCATCGAATACATTGGACCTCGGCCGCAAAAGCCAAAGCGCCAGAACTTTTTCGGAGGTTGGGTCATTGTGGTAATTGCAGTTGGAATTGCCTGCTGGTTCGGGCGTCCATTGGTGCCGTTCCTCAAAGCGACTCAAGAGGCAGCTACCTTCGAGCAGGCGGAGCTGCTTGTCCAATCCCTTGCCACTTCTGATTCCCATGGGGACCGTCTCGCAGCGGCTGCACTTGCGCATTCCGGTGAGGGCATCACTTACGATCCATCCTACTATAAAATCTCCTACCCCAACGGAGACGTTGCTCCGACCAAAGGAAATTCTGCCGATGTCGTGATTCGTTGCCTGCGAAAGACCGGAATCGACCTCCAAAAGGAAGTCCACGAGGACATGGGCCAACACTTTCGCCTCTACCCCCAGCTATGGGGAGCGCTGGCTCCTGACACCAATATCGACCACCGCCGGGTAGCCAACTTGCAGCGCTTCTTCGAGCGCAAGGGTGAAACCCTGCCGGCTTCTCGCGATAACTCTGCCTACCGCCCTGGTGACATTGTCATCTGGTCCCTCGCCAATGCCGAGCAACACATCGGAATCGTTGTTCCAGGCCCTGGAGACCGATCCCACGAAAACTGGGTGGTCCACAACATGGGCTCGGGCGTGAAGTGGGAAAATATTCTTTTCGACTTCAAGGTAGAGGCCCACTTCCGGTATCCCCGGATCCGTTCAGAGAAGCCCGCTGGCGAGAACTGAAAAAACTCCAGACATCCTGATCCGGCCGGAAAGTGTTTTGGCACGGTTTCTTTCTGGAAAAGTTGCATTTCTTGTGGGCGAAGGGCCAACGGTCTCGGTGGATTGGTCGAGGAAGGAAAGTCTACAGCGAGCAGACTGTCGGCGTTCCCGGGATTAAAAATGAGGCCCGATGAAGCACGGAGCTGCATCGGGCCGGATAAGAATTGGACTTGGGATCGGATCTTTTCTCAGAAGCGCCAGACGAGGTCGAGGGTGAGGGTGAGGCGGCCATCGATCACGCTGTTTTCCGCTTCGGTGAGAGGCATTTCATAAGCGACACCGGACTGGATGGAATCGCTGATGCGGGAGCGGAAGCCGATGGCAGCCGTCACGAGACTGCGGTTCTGATCCGCGTTGGCAGCTCCGAAGTTGAAGAAGTCATTTCCTTCGAACTCGACGATCCCCGGAACCCCGCCGCCGGCCTGATCCATGAAGGCGGGGCTGCCATCACCGGAATCAAGCACTTGGAACCAGTTGAGTTCCACCATCACGACTGAGCGTGGCATCGGGATTGAAGTCGATGAATCCGTCCTTGGTCGCCACGAGCGAGAATCGCTCGTTGAGGGCGAACTCGGCTTGGAGGGCATACACCTGCACGTCCCCGCCGACTGGCAGGTCTCCAGCGGTCGTGTTCACCGTATCCGGCAGCAGATGATGAATGAAGATGGGGCGGATGTTGGTTGGTGTTGCAAGATCAAACAGGGCGGGATTCGGACGAAGAACTGAGTGGGTCAACCCGCAAACAAAAAGAGAGGGGACACGAATGTCCCCTCCCCTTTGTTGATGGTTTGTCGTTTGTCGCTACGCGGATCAGGCGGTGGCGGCGTCGTCTTCGTCGTCGATCGATTCCTTGACGTGCACGATTGGCTCGGGTTCCTCGACGGTGAACTCGAACTCGGCCTCGCGGTGGCAAGGGAAGCCGGTGCCGGCGGGGATGAGGTGACCCATGATGACGTTTTCCTTGAAGCCGGTGAGGTAATCGACCTTGCCCAGCGTGGCAGCCTCGGTGAGGACACGGGTGGTGTCCTGGAAGGATGCGGCGGAGATGAAGGACTCGGTTTCCAGCGAGGCTTTGGTGATGCCGAGGAGGACGGGCTCAGCTTCCGCTGGCTTACCACCGTTAGCAACGATTTCGGCGTTGATGCGCTTGAAGTTCGTGCGGTCGATTTGATCGCCCCAGAGATACTGATCGGCATCGCCGGGATCGGTGATCTTCACCTTGCGCAGCATTTGGCGGATGATGACTTCGATGTGCTTGTCATTGATTTCCACGCCTTGGACGCGGTAAACGGACTGCACCTCGTTGACCAAGTGCTCTTGGAGTTCCTGGGCGCCGCAAGCTTCGAGCAAGTCTTCCGGAGACACGGGGCCTTCGGTGATTTGATCGCCGCGCTTCACCTTGTCGCCATCGGTGACGATGATGTGCTTGCCCATCGGGACCAAGTGATCGACTTGTTCGCCGGTTTCCGCATGGGTAACCACGACGCGCTTCTTGCCGCGGACGTTGGCACCGAAGGAAACCTCGCCCTCGATCTTGGAGATGACGCAGGAGTCTTTCGGCTTGCGGGCTTCGAAAAGCTCGGCAACCCGGGGAAGACCACCGGTGATGTCCTTGGTGCGGGCAACCTTGCGCGGAGTTTTGGCAAGCTGGATACCACCGGTGACGATCTGGCCTTCCTTGACGGAAAGGTGGGCGCCGACGGGGATGGAGTAGCTGGCTTTCACTTCCTTGGTCTTTTCATCGATGATGACGACCTGCGGGTGGAGGTCTTCCTTGTGCTCGGTGACGACCATGCCTTTTTTGCCGGTTTCCTTGTCCGTTTCGTTGGTCACGGTGATGCCGGAGATCATGTCGCGGAACTCGACCTTACCGCCCTTTTCCGTGAGGATGGGCACGTTGTAAGGATCCCAGGTGGCCACGGTGTCGCCCTTCTTCACATCCTCGCCGTCTTTGACGGTGATGATGGAGCCGATGACGATGATGTGGCTTTCCAGTTCGAGACCGGCCTTGTCGCGGATGGAGACGGTGCCGTTCTTGTTGAGCACGACCCACGAGCCATCGGCTGCCTGAACGGTGCGGAGATCCTTGTAAACAAGGCGTCCGGCGTTCTTGGTTTTGATGATGGGTTGCTTGAACGTCGCCGCGGCCACACCACCGACGTGGAAGGTCCGCATGGTGAGCTGGGTGCCGGGCTCGCCGATCGACTGGGCGGCAATGATGCCGACCGCTTCGCCGATTTTCACCGGCAGGCCAGTGGCGAGGTTGAGGCCGTAGCAATTCGCACAGCAGCCGCGCTCGGATTCGCAGGTGAGGACCGAGCGGATCTTGAGTTTGAGAACACCGATGCGCTCCACGCCCTTGGCTTGGATCTCGTTGATGACGTCGTCCACTTCGACCAGGATTTCACCAGTGACGGGATCCTTGATCTGCTCGCAGGAAACGCGGCCGTAAATGCGGCTTTCGAGCGAGGCGGATTCTTCATCACCGTCGAAGATGGCGGCCACGGAGATGCCGTTGGCGGTTCCGCAATCCTGTTGGGTGATGATGACGTCCTGGGCCACGTCCACGAGCTTGCGGGTCATGTATCCGGAGTCCGCCGTTTTCAGAGCGGTATCGGAGAGACCTTTGCGGGCACCGTGAGTGGAGATGAAGTATTCGAGCACCGAGAGACCTTCGCGGAAGTTCGAAATGATGGGGCGCTCAATGATTTCGCCGGATGGCTTGGCCATGAGGCCGCGCATGCCGCCGAGCTGCTTGATCTGGGATTTGTTACCCCGCGCGCCGGAATCGACCATCATGAAGAGTGGCGATGCCTTGGCCTTGCCATCGTTGAACTCGATCTTGCGATAGAGCGCATTGGCGATGGTGTCGGTGGCTTGGGTCCAAACGTCCACGACTTTCTGATAGCGCTCGCCGTCGGTGATGACACCGTTGCGATACTGCTTGGTGACCTTTTCGACTTCGAGATAGGCGTTGGCGATGACTTCCTTTTTCTCCTCGGGGATGACCATGTCCACGATACCGATTGAGGTGCCGGAACGGGTGGCTTCCTTGAAGCCGAGGGTCTTGAGATCGTCGAGCACCTTGACGGTGTTCGGCTTGCCGACGGTCTGATAGCAGCGCCAGATGATGTCACCGATCTGCTTCTTGCCGACGTTGTTGTTGATGAAACCAACGCCCGCAGGCCAGATTTCATTGAAACGAACGCGACCGGGAGTGGTCTCGATGATTTTGCCTTGGCGGAGTGCCTGCTCAAGCGGCGTGAGATCGGCGCGATCCTTGTCGGAAAGCTCCTCGCCTTGATAACCGAAGACGGTTTTCTTGCCGTAGTCGGGGTTGCGGATGCGAATCCAGGAATGGTATTCGATCTTGCGCGAGGCGATGGCGAACTCGACTTCCGAGGAGTTTTCGAACAATGGAAGGTGCTCGGCTTTTTCGCGATCCTTGGCGGTGCGGACAGGAGCCCAAGTGAGATAATAGGTTCCAAGAATGATGTCCTGCGAAGGAACCGTGATCGGGCGTCCGGAAGCGGGCGAGAAGATGTTGTTAGGAGCCAACATCAACTGGCGGCACTCCATTTGCGCTTCCACGGAAAGTGGAACGTGCACGGCCATTTGGTCACCGTCGAAGTCCGCATTGTAAGCGGTACAAACGAGCGGGTGAACGCGGATGGCCTCACCTTCGATGAGTTTCGGTTCGAAGGCCTGGATGGAGAGGCGGTGAAGCGTGGGAGCGCGGTTGAGAAGGATCGGGTGACCCTTGGTGACTTCCGCGAGGATGTCCCAAACTTCGGTGGTCTTGCGGTCGATCATCTTCTTTGCCGAGCGTACGGTGTGGCAGTAGCCAAGCTCCTTGAGGCGGCGGATGATGAAGGGTTCGAACAAGGTGAGTGCCATCTTCTTGGGAAGACCGCACTGGCCGAGCTTGAGGTCCGGACCGATGACGATGACGGAACGGCCGGAGTAATCGACGCGTTTTCCGAGAAGGTTCTGACGGAAACGGCCGCCTTTGCCCTTGAGCATGTCGCTGAGGGACTTGAGCGGACGGTTGCCGGCGCCGGTGACGGCACGACCGTGACGGCCGTTGTCGAAGAGCGCGTCAACGGCTTCCTGGAGCATCCGCTTTTCGTTGCGGATGATGACTTCCGGCGTCTTGAGGAGCAGGAGGTTCTTGAGACGGTTATTGCGGTTGATGACGCGGCGATAGAGGTCGTTCAGGTCGGAAGTGGCGAAGCGGCCGCCTTCGAGTGGGACCAGCGGACGAAGGTCCGGCGGGATCACGGGAAGCACGGTCTGGATCATCCACTCGGGGCGCGACTTGGATTGCGCGAAGCCTTGGGTGATCTTGAGACGCTTGCTGAGCTTCTTCTTGTTTTGCTTGGAACGGGTGGTGGCGAGTTCCTCTTCGAGCTTCACCGTGAGTTCGGCGAGGTCGGCTTGTTTGAGGAGGTCCATGATGGCCTCGGCACCCATGCCGGCTTTGAAGGAGCCGTCGCCGTAGGTGTCTTCGGCTTCGCGGAGTTCGTTTTCCGTGAGGAGTTGGCCACGCTCGAGAGCGGTGTTGCCGGGCTCGGTGACGACGTAATCTTCATAATAGATCACACGCTCGAGTTGGCGGGCGCTCATGTCCAGCATCAGGCCGATGCGGGATGGCATGCACTTGTAGAACCAGATGTGGGAAACCGGCACGGCCAGTTCGATGTGGCCCATGCGCTCGCGACGGACGCGGCTCAGGGTGACTTCCACGCCGCAACGGTCGCAGACGACGCCCTTGTGTTTGATGCGCTTGTATTTGCCGCAGGCGCATTCCCAGTCGCGGGTGGGTCCGAAGATCCGCTCGCAGAAGAGACCGCCTTTTTCGGGCTTGAAGGTCCGGTAGTTGATGGTTTCCGGGTTCTTCACCTCGCCCTTGGACCAAGAGCGGATGATTTCAGGAGATGCAACGGTGATGGAGACTTGATCGAAGGCCTCTGGGCGCTCGTCCACACCAAAAAGTTCGCGAAGGTTGTTATCGACACTCATGTTGTTAGTAACGTTTTAGGTCAGGTTGGGGTTCGCGGTTTGAAATTACAGGGTGAGGTCGTCGAGGGAGTAGTCATCCAAGCCACCGGTCATGCCGGAGCCATGGGTGGAACCCTTGCGGCCCGGACGGACATCAAGTCCGAGGGACTGCATTTCCTTGATCAACACGTTGAACGATTCCGGAGTGCCGGCTTCGAGGTTGTTGTCGCCTTTGACGATCGCTTCGTAGATCCGGGTGCGGCCTTGCACGTCGTCCGATTTGACGGTGAGCAATTCCTGGAGCGTGTAGGCGGCGCCGTATGCTTCGAGCGCCCACACTTCCATTTCCCCGAAACGCTGGCCACCGTATTGCGCCTTACCACCGAGCGGCTGCTGGGTGACGAGCGAGTAGGGACCGACGGCACGGGCGTGGATCTTGTCGGCAACCAAGTGACCGAGCTTGAGGATGTAGATCATGCCGACCACGACCGGGTTGTGGAATGCCTCGCCGGTGCGACCGTCATAGAGGGTCGATTTGCCACCGGTGGTGCCGTCCTTGCCATCGCCGATCCAGGTGTAGCCGCGGCCTTCGGGTTCGCCGGGCTGGCGGGCGCGGGCTGTGCCGTTTTCGCCGCCGCCGACGAAGTTCACGCCGTCCACCTTCTTGGCTTCCGACATGAAATTCCAAATGATGTCTTCCTTGATGCCATCGAAAATCGGAGTGGCGACCTTGAAACCAAGCGCCTTGGCTGCGACGCCGAGGTGGGTTTCAAGAACCTGTCCGACGTTCATCCGCGACGGCACGCCGAGCGGGTTGAGGCAGATATCAACGGGAGTTCCGTCGTGAAGGAATGGCATGTCTTCTTCCGGAACGATTGTGGCAACAACCCCCTTGTTTCCGTGGCGACCGGCCATTTTGTCACCGACCGAAAGCTTGCGCTTGGCGGCGATGAAGACCTTCACTTCCTTGATGACGCCGGGATCGACTTCATCACCGGATTCGAGGGAGTCGAGTTTGCGCTCGCGCTCGGTATCGAGTTCCTGGAAGCGGCCTTCGAAGGAGCCGATGATTTCCAGGATCTTATTACGGATCGGGGAAGGATCGATTTCGATGTGATCGTGCACCGAAGCCAGCTTGCGGAGCAGCGTCTTGGTGATCTTGCGGTTGGCCGGGATGATGATTTCACCGGTTTGCGCGTTGACCACGTCGAGCGGGATTTTTTCGCCGAGAAGAATGTCGGAGAGGCGCTCGGTGAGGTCGTCGGTGAGCTTGTCTGCCTTCTTCTTGTGCTCGTCGTTGATCTTCTTGAGTGTCTTCTTAAGCTCGGTGGGATCGACTTTTTCCTGGCGCTTCTTGGCAAAGCCGGATTGCGAAACGCGGACGTCCTGGACGATGCCGACGCAGCCGGATGGCACGCGCAGCGAGGTATCTTTGACGTCGGCGGCCTTCTCACCGAAGATGGCGCGAAGGAGGCGCTCTTCCGGGGCAAGTTCCGTTTCGGACTTGGGAGTGATTTTACCAACGAGGATATCGCCGGGTTTCACTTCCGCACCGATGCGGATGATGCCGTCGTGGTCGAGGTTGCGCAGGGCGTCCTCACCGACGTTCGGAATGTCGCGGGTGATTTCTTCCGGGCCGAGTTTCGTGTCACGGGCGGCGACATCGAATTCGGAGATGTGGATGGATGTATAAACATCGTCCTTCACCACACGCTCGGAGATGACGATGGCATCCTCGAAGTTATATCCGTTCCAAGGCATGAACGCGACGAGCACGTTGCGACCGATGGCGAGTTCGCCGTCTTCGGTGTTCGGTCCGTCGGCGAGCACGTCGCCCTTCTTG
>JBBARN010000031.1:0-45480 GCA_040399845.1 Luteolibacter sp.
GAAATCGCGAAGGGCGGATTTGTATTCCTCGGCAATCAGATTGGGTTCGGCGACCAGGGCGGTGCCGTCTTCCAGATCGACGAAACGATGGGGGCGATCAAATTCGAAACCAATCTCCTGCTGGTCCATCAAGTGAAACACCGAGATATCATGTTTGCGATAACGCAAGTGCTGAAGTGCGTCGCCGAGGTTGGCGGGATCGGTGAACAGATCGGATAAAATCACCACGAAGGCGCGCTGGCCGATTTTTTCCGCAATGGTGTGCAAGGCAGCGATCAGGCCGGTCTCACCGCTGGGTTCGAGTTTTCCCAAAGTGGAAAAAAAGCGCTCCAAGTGAGCGGCGCGGCGGCTGGGTGGGACTTCGAGGTGGAGCTTGTCCGTGCAGATCGAGAGGCCTGCGGCGTCGCCTTGGTTGACGAGCAAATAGGCGAGCGATGCGGCGATGCGGCGGGCAAACTGGATTTTCGCCTCGCCCTTGCCGGCGAAGTTCATCGAGCCAGATGCATCGACCACGAAATAGGCGCGCAGATTGGTATCGGCCTCGAATTCCTTGATGTAAAACCGGTCCGACCTCGCAAACGCCTTCCAGTCCAGTCGCCGTGTGTCGTCGCCGGGGACGTATTTCCTGTATTCAGCAAATTCCACCGACGACCCGCGATGGGGCGAACGGTGTTTGCCTGCGACGTTGCCCATCATCGGCACCCGCGACTCGATGGGAAGCGAGCCGAGGCGGGAGAGCAGGGCGTTGTCGATGAAATCGTATTTCATTCCTCGCGCATTTCCTTGATGAGGCGCTCGACGATTTTCTTGGAGGTCATGCCTTGGGACTCCGCGGTGAAATTGGTGATCACACGGTGGGTGAGCACCGAGGGAGCCACGGATTCGAGGTCCTCCAGCGAGGCCATGTAGGCACCGCGGAGGGCGGCGCGGGATTTGGCACCGAGGATGAGATATTGGACGGCGCGTGGACCGGCACCCCAGCCGACGGTGTCCTTGATCCATTGCGGCGACTCCGGTTGGCCCGGGCGGGTCTTGCGGACCATCTGGACGGCGTATTCGTAGAGGTGTTCCGGGACCGGGACGCGGCGGACGAGTTGCTGGAAGGCGAGGACTTTCTGGCCATCCAGCAGGTGGCTGAGCGTCTGGCGGGCGGTGCCGGTGGTTTCGCGGGCGATCCGCTTTTCCTCCTCTGCCGAGGGATAATCCACCTCGATGAGGAACATGAAACGGTCGAGCTGGGCTTCCGGCAGCGGGTAGGTGCCTTCCTGTTCGATCGGGTTTTGCGTGGCGAGAACGAAAAACGGCGGCTGCAGGGTGTAAGTGTGGCCGAGGACGGTGACCTTGTTTTCCTGCATGGCCTCCAGCATCGCGGATTGGGTCTTGGCAGGCGCGCGGTTGATTTCGTCCGCCAGCACGATGTTCGAGAAAACCGGCCCCTTAATGAATTCAAACTCGCGTTTTCCACCCACGCCGGACTCCTGGATGATGTCCGTGCCGGTAATGTCCGCTGGCATCAGGTCGGGAGTGAACTGGATGCGGTTGAAGGAAAGATCGAAGGTCTGGGCCACCGAGGAAACCAGCAGCGTCTTCGCCAAGCCCGGCACCCCCATCAGGAGGGCGTGGCCGCGGGCGAAAAGGCAGATCGCGAGCTGCTCGATGACCTGCTCCTGGCCGATGATGATTTTTCCGAGCTCCTCCCGGAATGCCTGGTAGGTTTTTCCAAGTTCGTCGATAGCGGCGACATCATCGGGGGGGAGTTGCTGGGAGAAGTCGGGGATGGATTCCATGGTATGCTGGTGGAAGCGAAGCTAAGAGGCGTCCTTGTTTTGTCCAGAAGCGAAGTGAGGAGGAATTCGGTCCGGATCGCTCCCGCGCAAAGAAAATTTCCATTTCCGGCTTGCCAGCCCCCGGTTGTCTGCTAAATCACCCGCCCCGCGGGACCTCCGGGGGCTCTCTTCCTTATCCCGCAAACAAGCGAACTCACGCACATTATGGCACGTATTCTTGGTATCGAAATCCCCAATGAGAAGCGCATCGAAGCTTCTCTGCCCTACATGTTTGGCATTGGCCGCCCTACCGCAGCCAAAATCCTCGAACATGCCGGCATCGACCCGAACATCCGCACGGGACAGCTCAGTGAGGAGCAGCTTGTGAGAATTTCCCAGGTCATCCAAGCCGAGTCGATCATGGTGGAGGGTGACCTCCGTCGTGAGCGCCAATCGCAATTGAAGCGCCTCACCTCGATCAATTGCTATCGCGGCATCCGTCACAAGCGCGGTCTTCCCGTGCGTGGTCAGCGCACCCGCACCAATGCGCGCACCCGCAAGGGCAAGAAGAAGACCGTGGGCGTGAAGAAGTAATTTTTAGAAACACTCATGTCTGAAGAAACCACCACAAATTCCGCCGAAACACCGGCGGTTGAGCCCGTAGCAGCTCCAGCACCCGCAACCACTCCTGCTCCTGAAGCGGCCGCCGTCGAAGGCGCGCCGAAGAAGGAAGTCAAACGCGACATTTTCGCCGAAATCGGCGGAGGTGAGGAAGAGATCAAGATTCACAAGGCCAAAGGCGCCAAGAATGTCACCCGTGGCATCGTGCACGTCACCGCCACCTTCAACAACACCCTCGTCAGCGTCACGGATGCCAACGGCAATTCGATCGGTTGGTCGAGCGCCGGCAAGATGGGTTTCAAGGGTTCCCGCAAGAGCACGGCCTACGCCGCTCAGGTGGTTTCGCAGGATGCCTGCCGCCAAGCTATGGGCCACGGCCTCAAGGAAGTGGACGTCCGCGTCAAGGGTCCCGGCTCCGGCCGCGAGTCCGCAGTGCGCGCCGTGCAAGGCCTCGGTCTTGAAATCCTCTCGATCCGCGACGTGACCCCCATCCCCCACAATGGCTGCCGCCCGAAGAAGGCCCGCCGCGTGTAATCCCCGAAACTCTCAAGAAATTCCATCATGGCACGTTACACAGGTCCACGCGCGAAGATCAGCCGCCGTTTCGGCGTCTCTCTCTTCGGCCCCTCCAAGGCATTCGAACGCCGCAACTTCCCACCCGGCCAGCACGGCGTGCGCGCCGGCCGCAAGAAGAAGAGCGAATACTCCGTCGCCCTTGGCGAAAAACAGAAGCTCCGTTTCCAATACGGTGTGCTTGAGAAGCAGTTCCGCGGTTACTACGAGGAAGCAGCCCGCCGCCGCGGCGTCACGGGTGTAATCCTCCTCCAACTCCTCGAAACCCGTCTCGACAACGTCGTTTACCGCGCAGGTTTCGGCAACTCCCGTCAGGCAGCCCGCCAGATCGTCAACCACGGCCACATCCTTGTGAACGGCCGCACGGTGGACATCGCCAGCTTCCAAGTGAAGCCCGGCGACGTGGTCAAAGTAGGTGGCAAGCCATCTTCTCAACAGCTCGTCATCCGCATGACCGACCTCACCCAGGCCTCGCCTGCCGTGGATTGGCTCGATGTGGACAAGGACAAACTCGAAGCCACCGTCTCCCGCGTGCCGGAGCGTGACGATATCGACCCGCTCGTCAACGAGCAGCTCATCGTCGAGCTTTACAACCGCTAAAGACCCCTTCGGAGCAATCCAAAGCCTCTTTTCAGAAAACGTCCGGACGCAAGTCCGGGCGTTTTTTTGTTAGGGAGCCTCGTCATCCTGACGACGTTCCACGGCAACATGTTGTCAGCC
This sequence comes from Luteolibacter sp., assembly GCA_040399845.1. Lineage (GTDB taxonomy): Bacteria > Verrucomicrobiota > Verrucomicrobiia > Verrucomicrobiales > Akkermansiaceae > Luteolibacter. The sequence continues at coordinate 3,681 of JBBARN010000031.1, forward strand.
GAATCAACAGTGATTCGATGCTTCTTCTCGGTGTTGTCTCAGGCGGCTCCATGGCCGTCGAGGATTTCCGTCAAGGACTGCGGCGGCGCACCAGGGCCAGCAGGCTGAGACTGATGTTGATCACGTTGGCCAGGGTCGTCGTGGCGGAAATGTTCTGAACGGTCAGGTCGGCATTGGGCACCATCGAGCCGGTATTGAGGAGCAATTGCTGGTTCGTGGCCGTGGTGTTGTTGTAAGCCAATGTGCTCGCGGAGGACTGTGACACATTGAGAGCCGGCCCGAATCCAGCGGAGTCATTCGGAATTGATTTCAGCGAGGGGATCATCAAGGGTGACTTGGCCAAGGCGCGTCGTTGGCCTTAACTTTGAATTCTCATGAAATTGATTTTGTTTGCTGTCATCACCGGGCTGGTTGCCGGGCTGCTCGGTGCCCTTTGCGGTGTGGGCGGAGGCATTGTGATGGTGCCCGCCTTTGTCGGATTGCTGGGTCTGGAACACAAACAGGCAGTCGCCACTTCCATGGCGGTGATCATCGTGACCGCGATCGCCGCGACGATCAACAATGCCCGCACGAATCAATTGATCGATTGGAAAATCGTGGCCGCCGTGGGCATTGCATCAGCGGTTTCAGCATGGTTTGGCAGCGATTTGATGCGGAGCCTGAGCAACCAAACTCTGACCCGCGTGTTTGGTTGTGTGTTGGTGGTCTTCGGCGTGCGCATGCTGTGGAAGGGCTGAGATGTCATGAACGCTCCGAACACACGCACGTCGGGAATTTTCAGATCGCAGGGATCGGGATGCGACGGGCGGCGAGCTGGGGAGGAGCGATCCAGACAAGCTCGGGCTTCATGGCGGATTGGTTCTCATAAATGGAGTCCGCGTTTTCGATGACGAGCTCCTTTTTTGCCGGATCGATGGAAACGAAAGTCAACGGCGGCCTGATCTTTCAATTGCTTTACGCCCGCGGCGGCGTGTCCTAGGCTGTCCGCGGATGCGTTGGACTCTGGCACTGTTGATTTACCGGCTGCTCTTGCCGTTGCTGTTTTTGGCCGCATTTCCCGGTTGGATCGTGAAAATGCTTCGGCGCGGGGGATTCGGCACGCGGTTGGGGGAGAGGTTGGCCTTGTATCGGGCCGATCTGGAATATGAACCATGCGGTGCGGTGCATGTGCATGCCGTGAGTGTCGGAGAATCGCTGCTGGCAGTGAAACTCATCCGCGAGTGGATGAAGGTGGAACCCGGGCGACGCTTCGTTCTCGCCACAGGCACTGCCACGGGGCACGCGGTAGCACGCGCGGCTGGAGTGGAAGGGCTGCGGGTGACTTACGCGCCACTGGATTTCAAATGGATGGTCCGGAGGTATTTGAACCGCTTCGAGCCATCGCAGATCGTCCTGATCGAAGGGGAAGTGTGGCCACATTTGTTGATCGAGTGCAGGAAGTGGTCGATCCCGGCGACTTTGGTCAACGCACGGATGTCGCCACGATCCGCACGCCGATACCGCAAGGCAGCGGCGTGGTTGCAGCCCTTGTTTGGCATGTTGGATGCCGTGGCAGTGCAGGAGGAAGAGGACCTCGATCTCTGGCAATCGCTGGGAGTGGCTCCGGAAAAAATCCATCGGACAGGGAGCCTGAAATTCGATCCGGGAAGTGGTGAATTGCCGGAAAGAAGGCCGGAATTTCAGGAGATGTTGGATGTGTTTGGAAAAAGCCGCAGCGTCATTCTGGCCGCGAGCACCCATGCGGGCGAGGAGGCATGGATCGCCACCGCCATCCGCGATGCGGTGCCAGAGGCATTGCCCGTGATCGTGCCACGACATGCCGAACGCCGGGATTCGGTGAAAGCGGAATTGGAGGATGCCGGGTTTAAAGTGGTATTGCGATCGGTGATGGATGATGCAGCCCATGTCAGTGCGGACAGTTTGGTTTTCCTGATTGATTCCACTGGCGAGCTGAAGGATTGGACGGCGCACGCGGATGCGGTGATCATCGGCAAAAGTTTTCTCGCGACCGGTGGACAGAATCCCGCGGAAGCGATTTTAGCGGGAAAACCGGTCATTTTCGGACCACACATGGAGAATTTCCAAGTGCTTGCGGATCGGCTGTTAGATGAGCGGGCCTGTCAGCTCGCGAGGGATGCGGAGGGCTTGAAAGAAGCGATTCGTGCCCTCATGGACCCGGTGGTGGCCGCCGATCAAGCCACCCGCGCGACCCGGGTTTTGGCGGTTCATTGCGGAGCCACGCGCCGTTGCATCGCTCTCATGATGAACGGTAGCGGTGGCTGATGGCGGAAAAATCGGGCATGAAATTGGTAAAACGTGGAGTTTGTCATTTTCAAAATGAGTCTCTAGAGTGCGCGCCGTGAGCGATTCCGAAAACGATCCACTGAGCGGACTGCTATCCAGTTTTGCATTGGGCCCTGCATGGGCACGTGCGACCGGCAGCGGCCAACAAGAACGTGCAACCAAGGCGGAACCACGTTCCGGTGATCGGCCGCCCAGGCGGGACGATCGCGGCTCGGACGAGCGCCGTGGCGGTGGTGGTGGACGGGATCGTGATCGGGATGGTGGAGGACGTGGCCGCGATGGCGAGCGCCGTTCACCCCAAGGCCGTGGAGGAAAATGGGAGGATCGCCGCAGCGGACCGCCGCGCCAGGAAGAAGTGGGCCCCGCCGAAGGAGTGAGGGTGACGCTCTCGCCCGATGCACAGGCCGTGCACTTGATCGGCAAGGAGATCCATCAGGTGGCAAGAGTTTACCCATTGTTTGATGTGGCGAAAATCCTGCTGGCGGAGCGCGCCCGCTGCCGGGCCGTTTTCGAGGCCCCGGAACCCCACGGTCCTTTGTTCCGCGGCAAGCTGGACGATTCGGTTTTCCTTACCCGCGAGGAAGCCGTTCGGCATTTGTGGCAATCCGAGTTGAAGGAACAACTCATCGAAGAGGAAACCATCGACGTGGATCCTCCGACAGGAAATTTCCAATTGGTCGCCAAGTGCGGGCTCTCAGGCGAGTGGCTCGGGCCACCGAACTTCCACGCGTATCAAGTCAATCTGCGCCGCCTCCACCGCGAGCGTTTCTCCAACATGCCCTTTGCCAGCTACTCCGCCAAAGTCCGGACGGAACGCGGCGAGGAAGCGCTGAATGCCTGGATGGAAACGATGAAGCGCAAAACCCGTTGGCGCATCAAGGGCGATGGCGACGAGGCATGGATCGATGACCGTGGTGACGCCGAGCGTGCCCTTGCGACCCGTTGTTTCGACAAGGCATTTGCAGAAACCCGCCATGCCGAAGTGCTGGCATCGGTTCCACCGAAGAATTTGTCACCGTCCCTCATGGTATCGCTGAAAATGGCCGGCAATCATGCCCGCAACCATCCTGCCATCCTCATCCCGGCGGTTTGCAAAGCTGTCGAGGCCGAACATCTCCCGGTCTTCAAGCGTCAGGGAAAACTTTTCACCGGACCTGCGCGTCCACACCCCTTGCCACTCAATGCCGTGCTCGCCGAGCGCCCGGGCATCATGGTCAATTGGATTCGCGAAAACAAACCTGCCAAGCTGGAAGGCCTCTGGAAGGCCGTTCTTCCTGAAGGCAGCACCGCGCCGCCCGCCGAGTTTGCGGCCGACCTTTTCTGGCTCCTGCATCAAGGGCACATCCTGCTGTTCACCGATGACACCCTGGTGGTGCAAGAGGTCCGCGACCAATCCGCCCCCGAAACGGATGGCGAACCGAAATCCGGAAAGAAGAAGAAAAAGAAATCCAAAAAGGCCAAAGCCGAGGGCAGCCCTCAGCCAACTCCAACCGCCGAAGATCCTTCTCCAAACGCCCCAGCCGATGAGGCTGTCGAAGCCGTTGCAAGCCCGCTGGAGACTCCGTCCGACGAGACTCCGGCAGAAGATTCGTCGCCTGCGAGCGAGCCCGCTCCAGTGGCCGATTCCCCTTCGGAATCACAGCCGGAAGTCGAAACTCCCAGCGCCCCAGCAGAGCAAGTTGCTGAGGATGCACCGAGCTCCGAAGCGCCAATCCACGAATCCGACGAAAGCCCCGAACAGGAATTGTCAAAGAATCCCACCACAGGGGTTGACGACCCATCCGGGGTATGATTGAAACCTCTCGACCCGGTATCAGGAACGATGGCTGAGTGGTCGAAAGCACTCCCTTGCTAAGGGAACGTACGGGTAACCGTACCGAGGGTTCGAATCCCTCTCGTTCCGCCACTTTTAAAAGAAATCCACACCGTCACTCAAAAGGACGACTACTCGGTGTTCTCCCTCTATCGGAAGGAAGGAGGAAAGAGGAGTGGATCCCCGCCGACGAACCCGACCTCGACTGGTTTAGCCGTCCCCGGAATCCATCCGATCCCGACCCGGACTAGTTCGAGCAAAGCCCGGCTTGAAAACCCGAGGAAATCCATTTGAACGACGAGCGCATCCTGGTCCTCGAATCCACCTGAAGATCCGGACTGACTCGCCGAAAAACCGCCGCCGAAAGAATTCTTGGCACAGCAGTTAGAAGAGCTACGCTCGCGCTGATCGAAAATTGCGATAAAATCTCCCTATCCTGCCAAATCCCGGCGACCAGCGGAGCATTCTTCCTTTCAGCATTTCAGCGCTACCCAGACTCCCCTTTTCCCCGCCCTCCGGTCCGACTCAATGGCTCATTCAGGGACCACCCGCAGAAAAATTTCTAGCAGCCAGCCACATGTTGCACAAAACAATCCTTTCCATCTCACTTGCAGTTTTCGCAATCGCCGGATTTTCCCAAGGAAAAACCATCGATTGTCCCCTTGATATCTTGGTGGAAGTCCCAGCCAACTGGAAGCTGACTCAGGATGAGTTCGAGAAAAAATTCTCCGATAGCGAAAACCCATACTACGTTTGGCTGACGAAAGATCGGACGCGGGCAAAAATCGGACGCAGGCTTTATAGAAACGCGGAGATCAACCTGAGTCTTTTCGCCGGTGAGGTGCCGGTTGAGGAGGTGATCGTGGACTTTGCGGACGACTCACTCAACCTCGTCTCCTTCTCCATCTACAACCGTGGCGATGCGAAAACGATTTTACCGGAGGATTTTTCGGCCCGCTTCACAGCCTGCGGGAAAGCCATGTCAAAGAGCCTTGCGGCCAAGCCAACCCGTAAGGATGCGAACCCTGCTGGCGGTGTTCTGACGGCTGGTTTCAGTTGGTTCTCGCAAGCGAACGGTTTCGCTTTGCTTGAACATAACGACAAGGCCATGTCCGGTGGGGATCGCGAGTTTTTGCGACTGCGTATCGCAAGGCCAAATGCCAAGGGTGCCTTGGCGGCATCCATGACTCACAGCCGCGGAGGCTCCGCGGTGAGTGCTGGGAATCTTAAAGACAATCTTGTCAAAAGCGATAACGGGGACGTTTACATCGGCAACATGCCGATGGTGGATCAGGGTGACAAGGGGTATTGCGTGGCGGCTACGACCCAACGCGCTTTCGAGTATTATGGTATCGGTGTTGACATGCACCAGATTGCTCAATTGACAGAGGCAGATCCTGAATCGGGCACGAATCCGCTCCTGATGGCCAAGGCACTGGATCGCATCGACTATCGTTTTAAAACGCGCTTGGTGACCATCGCCTTGGGCAGTCCGGGTAAGATGACCGAGGTGGAGAAAAAGCGTGGCGAATTATATGTCGGCAAACCGGTGGACGAGAGGAAATTTCTCAAGGAAGTCCGCTCATTTGTTGATTCAGGTTTGCCTCTGTTCTGGGGCTTGATGCTCGGGATGCATCCAGAGGAACCGCAACTCAATCCGCAGACGACGGGTGGACACATGCGCCTTATCATCGGATATAACGATAAGACCCATGAGATCATCTTTACCGACTCATGGGGTTCTGGCCACGAAATGAAGCGGATGACGATGTCGAACGCCTACAAGGCCAGCCTCGGGCTATTCGTTCTGAAGCCTACGACTAACTGAAGTTAATGTTTGTCCTGATCGAAATACCGGATCAGTCCGTGGGTGCGCAGATTGATTTCCCTCATGGCATCCACCAGCGGGCTGTAGGGAATGTAACGATTGGAAACCATGCCTTTGTTGGAATCGCGGTTTGATGGATCGGCACCCTTTTCATCGGGATCATTGTCGGAATAGCGGAACCAATGCCAACCGACACAAGCGCGGGATTCCAGCAGGCCGAGAGTGAAATTCTGATAGAAAAAACCGCGGTCGCGCTGGGTTCTGACGAGCCACCCGGCACCGCCGGTGTTGGCGTGTCCGCTGTCGGCACCTTTGGCATACCATTCGGTGATGAGGATGGGTTTGCCAGAGTCCTTGGCCCATGACTGGAGGCGTGTTGGATCGGGAGTCCATGCATGATAGTAGTTCACGCTAATGATATCCAGATGGCGGCCAGCGGCGGTGAAGAGTCCCTTGAGTCGAAAGGCGGGGCTGTGGAAACGCGCGCCGAGAATCATATGATTGGGATCGTGCTTGCGGATCGCCTTGGAAACGGCGGCGAAGTAGGTGTCCGCTGCAAAGGCGACGAAGTCCTGGCGATCCCGCTCGGTGATGGCGGATGATTTCCGGCTGCCATGGCGTTGCTTCACCCAGCGCGCCGCCGCCATGTGTCCGGGATCATCGGCAGGAAGCTTGAGATAGCTCTCCAGCATTTTGAGGTTCCACGGCAATTCGTTATCGGTGAAGTGCCCCAACAACCATGGGTCGTCCTTGGTAGTTGCAAGCTGGCGCGCGTGCTCCTCGCAGAACGCGGGGAACTCCGGATCGAAGATGAATGGACAATCGCCCGCATACCCGGTGTGTCCGGGTTTCCGAAAAGTGCCACCGCGTTTCTTGCCATAGGTGGACATGAAATTCCACATCTTCGTGTAAACGAGACGATTTTCGGCAGGACGCAGGGTCTGATCATCCGCCCAACAACCGAGACCGTTGAAGCCCGCGTTCCGGAGCATGGCCGCCGTTTGTTTTGCCCATGCTTCTTGCGAGCCGAAGCGTTGTTTCAATGCCGCATTTGCGCCATCGGTGGCGATAGTCCGGACGGTGGTGACCCCTTGATGAATGAATTTTCGGCCAGCCGGATCGATGAGCCACCAGCGGCCATCGATGGAGGCGGTGTGGAAAAATCCGGTGGCGCGGGACGGGTTCGGATTTCCATGTCCACCCGAAGAAGCAGGCGGAGCATCGGGAGGGATTTCGGGCAGGTGGGCGAGTGTCCGCACCTTCATGGCGACCCACGGTTTCCCCGGGGCACGGGACACATCGACACGGTCCACCACGGATGAAACCGGATCCGCAGCAAGCGTTGGGATGGCCAGCAAGCAGAGCAGCCTGAAAATGGAAACACGGCGATGGGGAAAACGAGGGATCACGACGAGAAAACGCTCATCACGAAGGAAACCTGTCGTCTTGCAAAAACCAACGATTCGATCCGGCATGCACCCGTGGCATTCAGACTCGCGTCCGGCGCTTGTCTTGAATTATTCTGAACTCGCAGCCACTTCCCATGTCCCGCAGCTCGTTCATCTTCATTTGCCTCCTGAGCCTTGTTCTGGGATGGACCGGAGGGATCACCAACGCGGCGCCATACACCTATGTGGATGCCACTCCTGCGAATACCACACTCAACGGCGCAGCGCTGGTGGATCGGAATGCCGGCGGTGGCACGGGAAATTATCTCAATCAATTCAACTCGCCCAACAGCAGCGGCACCATTGGTGATGGTTTTTGGAATTACCGCAACGATCCTCTGTTCGAGGGGGGCGGCTACTTCGATTGCGACAGCGGCACCGGTTTGGGTGATCGGGAAACCACGGCTCCACTCCGAACCTCTGTGACTTTAGGGGCCGTCGGAACCTACGAGATTGTCGCTATTTTCACCAGGACCAGCAATCGCGATATCGCCGCGAGGATTGGATCGCCACCCGGCGCCGCCCACGTATTCACCACTACCAATGCGCTCAATGCCGATCAAAGTCTGCTGCCCCCGGATCTTCCTTTTGATGCCTCCTATGCCAACAAACGCGGCTCCAATGCCGGGGCCGCCCATCTTGGCCAGGTCACAACGACAGTCGCAAACCAAAGCATCGCCATTCACATCAACGGCCTCGAAAGCACAGCGGATCTCACTATCGACGAGCGCACCCAGTATGACGGCATCGGGTTCCGACTGTATGAGGCGCCCGAGCCCAAGCATCGCGATGTGTTCCTGATCGCAGGGCAATCCAATGCCGATGGCCGCGGACTCAAGGCCGAGCTCATCGGTTCGCTCGCGTCCTATGCCGGACCACAGTTGGCCGCGCGAATCCATTATACCAACACCGCCTACACCAACGCCGACAAGAGCCGTTACAAGAAATGGATGACGCTCGAACCGGGATACAGCGTCGCCCCCGGCTACAGCGGCACCTTGCCATCCACCACCTTCGGTGTGGAAATCGGTGCCGCCAAGGTGCTTTCCCCTCATGTTCCGAATCCTACTTTCATCAAGGTGGCCCGCGGCGGCACCGCGCTCGGCAACCCGGGTGCCGATTGGTATCCCGCGCCCCTTACCTCATCGAACGTCGGTCCACTCTACAAAGCGTTTATCGAATCCACCCGGCTCGCCTTGGAGGAAATCGCCGCCGCAGGTGATACCTACACCGTTCACGGAATTTACTGGCATCAGGGAGAGACCGACAGCGGCAACGTCGCCGGTTACGGTGCTTTGCTCACCACTCTCATCGAAAGCGTGCGGCGCGATCTGGGCATGCCGAAACTCCGCTTCATCATCGGCGAACTGGCCAACACCAAAGATCCGGCCTTCCGCAACGTTCAGTGGCAGATCGCCCGCACTGTGCCGAATGCCGCGTTTCTTTCGTCGCAGGGTCTGGTGACCTTCGAGGGCACTCATTTCACCACTGCAGCCATGATTACCTTCGGCGAGCGGCTGGGACATGCCTTTCGAGGTGACCGGGATACGCTCAACTTCGACATTCCCACCTGCGCCACAGGACCGCTCGATCGGCAGGACGAATGTGCCGCCAACTCAGGCATCACCGTGGAAACCACCGCAGGCCAAGGTGAATACAGCGGCGGGCAGGCCGCGGGACACAAGGGCTCCAGCGGAAGTTACTTTTTCACCCGCCGCCACATGCTGCCACTCGACGACGCCCGCAGCATGCAGGCGGATTTCTTTCCGGGAGATGCCGGTTACGACAACGAGGCGGATGCGGATTCCTCGCTGCTCGTCGCCGGTTGGGCTGCCGATGCGGAAAATGATGTGCTTTTTTCCGAAGCGGAAACCGCGATTGGCTTCGGGATGCATCACACGGGCACCTTCCGCATCCAGGTCGGTGCGAATGCCTATCCGACCAATGGTTTCAACTATCAGACCGATCGCTGGTATCGACTCACCCTCCGCTGGTCGGAGCCTGATCCTGCCGGAAACCGCATGCTCCATCTGTTCGCGCGGGATCTCTCGACCAGTGTGGAATTGAATGGCGGCGCGGCCATTCTCAGCCTTGCCGTATCGGCCAATGACTTCGGCACCGATCCACTCCGTTGGTTGGGGATTGGCTGCCGCAGCACCCGTGGGCTGATGGACAACATTCGCATCGTTCCCCCTGGCTTTGCTTCGTGGATGGACCATTTCCACCCTACCTTGGAGGGAGGTCCGGGTGGCGATGACGACCGAGACGGGATCGCCAATGTTCTCGAGTTCGCTTTCGGATTGAATCCACTGCGCCCGGATTCCTCCTCCACCTTGCCCCAGCCGATCTTCGGCCCCGCCGCGGCCACGGTGGCCTTCACTCCGCTGCCGACTCAGCCCGAGCTTGTCCACACCTTGGAGTGGTCGCGCAATCTGGCATCGTGGCAGCCCGCAAACGGCGTCGCCGATGGGGCCTTGGTCCGGTTCACGGTTCCCACCATTGGCGAATCCCGCGTTTTCATCCGGCAGGGCGTGGAAGTCTGGAAATGATGTCTCAAGGGCGGTGGCGTCGCAGGAGGAGCGCGCCAATGCCGAGGCTGAGCAACATCATGGTTGAGGGTTCCGCTACGGCGTAAGCGAGGCGGAAACCAAGATTGTCTGCCTCTGCATAGGAGGTGAAAAAGTTGCGCGTAGTGGCCCGGGCTGCGAAATGGGTGTCGTTGTAGGCTCCACCGCGCATGCCACTGGAGCCGCCCAAGGTGCCAGATGTGGCATCATCGACCTTTGCTTGGTTCTGTGCGTCATCACGATACAGCTGTGGCTGCCGAAGGGTTCGAAAACCTCGGGTTCTCCAATGGGTAGGGAACAACTCTGACTAACACCCCGCCACGCCCCCGGAGGAGACGCGGAAGCGCCCGATGCGGCCAATCTCGGGAGTTTCTTCCAACCAATCGAGGTGGGTGGTGGTGATCCACTTCTGGGCCAGCGGCGGAAGGTGGCTCATAAGCGCATTGCGACGACCGGGATCCAGCTCGCCGAAGATATCATCCATCAGATAGATCGGATGTTTCCCACCCCGTGATTCGAGCAACCTGCCTTGGGCGAGTTTTAGGGCGAGGGCGAGAGTGCGTTGTTGTCCCTCGCTGGCAAAATCCGCAGCAGGCATGCCGTGGAGGCGCAGCGCCAGCTCATCGCGGTGGGGGCCCACCACAGCCTGGCGCAGGCGGGCTTCCCGCTCGCGGGCTTGGAGAATCGACTCCCGCAAATCCGGGCCGCTGGCCGGGAGGTAATGGAGGGTGAGCGGCTCATCCTTGCCACTCACCGTACGCTGCGCCTCGGCGGCGAGCGGGCCGAGTTCCTCGACCAAACGGGCGCGGGTTTCCACCAACACCGTGCCATGCTCCACCAGGATTTCTTCGTAGGATAAAATCTCCGCATCGCGTGGCCGCCCCTCCTTGAGCAGCAGGTTTTTCGCCTGCAAAGCGCGGCGGTATCTCGAATAAGAGCGCCGATACCCGGCATCGATCTGTGCGCCGATGAAATCCAGATAACGCCGCCTGCCCTCACCCGGTCCGCGAACCAGTTCAAGGTCCTCGTTTCCCATCCATACAACCAGGCCGCCGTCTTCGAGATAGGCACCTTTGCTGGGTCGGTCCTCGTCATCCGCCTTGAGGAACAGCCCCTCGCGCGAGTGCCGCGCCTGGCGTTCGCTGCCCCAAGGATCGCCTGCGATGCCGAATCCGCCGCTGCCAAACTTGGCAAGCGTGCCCATCCGGTGAGTCCGCGGCGAATGAAGGCGGACCAGCACGCAGATGGCTTCCAAAACCGAAGTCTTCCCCTGCGCGTTGTCGCCCGTCAGAATTGCACCCGACTCTGGCACTTCGAGGTCGAGAGACCCGAAGCATCGGAAGTTCATCAATCGCAGGGAGCGCAGCACGGGCGAGGGATAAAACAAAAAAACGCAGCTGCAAAGGGAGCAGTGTGTCGGATATGACGTCAGTTGCCACCATGCCGTATGTATCAGGGAACAGTTGGCAGGATCGGCGGATTCAGAGCAATTGATTCCGGCCTACGGGCCATGACTGCTGCCCATCACGATCCGGCGTGGCAAGTGGGAATCGGCTTCCTCATCATCAGCGTGGATTCAACCAAATGCACTGAAATTCCGGTTATGGCGAGAGCCTTGAAAGGTCCCAAGTATTCACCTGCCTTTGGTAGAGGAAGCGGTCGTGCAGTCTTGCCGGGCCACCTTGCCAGAATTCGATGGTCTGCGGCTTGACGCGGTAGCCGCCCCAAAAGGAGGGGAGGGGAATTTCGCCATGGCTGAATTTTTCACGGATCTCGGCGAGTTTCTGCATGAGGAACTTGCGGGAGGTGATGACTTCGCTTTGATTCGAAACCCACGCACCGATCTGCGACTCGCGCGGGCGGGAGGTGAAATATTTCAAGGACTCCGCCGTGCTGATTTTTTCTGCCATACCCTGAATGATGACCTGACGCTCAAGGGTGATCCATGGAAACAGAAGCGAGACCCTGGGGTTGATCGCGATTTGTTTCGACTTGCGGCTGCCGTAGTTGGTGAAGAAGACAAAGCCGTCCGTGTCATAGTATTTTAGCAGAACCGTTCGTTGAAATGGCATGCCATCTTCGTCGACCGTGGCCAGAGTCATGGCATTTGGCTCATGCACGGCGAGTTCGGTGGCCTGTTGGAACCACGCGGAGAACTGGGCAACCGGGTCAGCATTCAGTTCTTCGCGGCGCAGCCCGCGGTCAGAGTATTCTTTGCGGAAATCAGCTAGATCCATGTGCCAGGCCTAGCCCCGGATCGGCCGCCGTGCAAGGCGGGATCCGGGTACCGTTACTTGATCCTTCAGTTGCCCGCCTTGAGCACGAAATTGTCGCAGGAAGCCTTGCCGTTTGTGACGACCTGGTCTTCCGAATAACCGAATATTGCCAAGGTGAAACTTCCGCCTGCGGGATTCATTTTCCAATTCCCCCGGCGATCGCCGCCCTTGCCGGTTGGGGAGAAGGAGCAAAGTCGCTGCCATTGATAACCATCGGCGGATCCGGTGCGGTCATACCAGAAGGTGAAGAGCTTGGTGGTTTTGTTGAAGGCGATCTTCATGCTTCCTTTGCTGACATTGGGCTTGGCGGTGATGTCCTGGGAGATGTCGTCAAAGTCATCGGTGACGCCGATGAAGTTGAAGCCCCCGCGCGGTCCGGTGCCGTAGAATTCAAGGTTCACGCTGTCGAGTGGATCTGCGGCGTTGGCGACCATCATGCCGACACCCACCTTCTCGCCTTTGCCGGCGGTGTTGCTCACATCGAGGATGACCTGCCAGTTTTCGTTGTACCCGGGGCGGTTGTTCCGGAGGGTGAGGATGCTGTAGTCGTCATCGCTGGCGCGCATGGCGGTGTAGTTCACGCGACCTGAGGCTTGCGAGAGTTTGCCACCGCCTCCGGATTCGGAGGTCCAGCGCACGGCGTTGAGGAGCTTGGAGTTGAAATTGTCGCTCACCGGCGTGAGAGCCAGGGCGTTCTGAAAGAGGAATGGGATGGCGAGGATAAATGGTTTTGCACTCATGGTGATGGCGGCCTACTGAAATGTGCTGTGAATGTCGAACGAAAATCCAGGATTTCTTCGATCTTGGCCTTAGGTTTACCCTTGGTCCGTCACTTTCCGGCCCCAAAAATTGGGTGGACAGAAAATGGAAAACTCCTATTTTTCGCCGGTCTGTGTTTCGCATCAGGTTGGCATCCGTGATTGCCTACCGTGAATCTAAGCCACCTTCCCCCCGACTCTTTGGGTCGTTCATTATTCGTTTCGAAAAAATCTTTATGAACTACACGCAACCTAAATCAAATGTCTCAAGATTGTTAGGTCTTGTTTGCTTGCCGCTCTTTTCGGCACGTTTACTTGCCCAGGAAGTAAGCACTCTGTCCATCGAGCAATCGACGGATATGCAAAACTGGCAGGTGATCGAGGTCACTTCCGATATCTTGGATGCGAATGGCAATATTCAGATTCCCAACTCGACAACAGAGCGCTTCTTTCGCTTGGGATTGACGCTGGAGAGTGGCGTGGCACCCGTCGATATGGCATTGATTCCAGGGAGTACTTTTATTATGGGGAACAGCGTGAGCGAAGACGTCATTGCGGATGCACCCCCGGTATCCGTGAATGTGAGCTCGTTCTATATGGCCAAGCATGAGGTGACGAAGAATCTCTGGAATGAAGTGCGGACATGGGGACTTGCGAATGGCTACACGGACCTCAGTGCTGGCGGTGGCAAGGCGGACAAGCATCCTATCCACAGCATTACTTGGTTTGATATGGTGAAGTGGTGCAACGCACGCAGCGAAATGGAAGGTTTCACTCCAGTCTATACCATCAGCAATGCCGTGTTGAGGACGGGCACTGGTGTCCCTGATGCCGATTGGTTTGCGAACGGTTATCGCCTGCCGACAGAAGCGGAATGGGAAAAGGCAGCACGTGGAGGAGTGACCAACCAACGATTTGTATGGGGAGATGTGATTGTGCATTACCTTGCGAATTACGCCAGCAACTCTTCAGACGCCTATGATGAAAGTCCCACCAGCGGGTTTCATCCGACCTATTTGGCGGGTGGGCAACCTTATTCTTCGCCTGTGGGAAGCTTTCCGGCAAATAACTTCGGCCTCTATGACATGGCGGGCAATAGCTGGGAGGCGTGCTGGGATTTTTATGACGCTGCAAGTTACGAGGACGCCGCGTCGGATCCGCGGGGCCCGGAGACAGGATCCTCCCGGGTTCTTCGGGGCGGAGGTTGGAAGGACCGGGCCAATACTTGCCGCTTGGCTTATCGCTTGAGCTTTGGTCCGAGTCTGTCTCAAAACAGTATCGGATTCCGCGTGGCACGTAACTATGTTCCTTGATACCCCAACCTCTCTTGAGGGGCTGTGTTGAAAAAGGAAGTCTTGTGGGTCCTTGGCCCGTTTGAATGATCACATGTAGACCGCAAGGAGTCCCGCCTTCCCGCCAAAGTCCGCTGTTCTTGCGTGATGGCCGTGTCGGATCTTCAAGATTCTTCGCGTCAGGGCAGGACAATTTTGATGACGGGTCCTCTCGCGGATGGGCTGAGCTTGCCGCAGACACTGTTCTGGCTCGGTTCCCATATCGTTTCCCGAATCCCTCGTGCATCCATCGATTCACGCGCAGTCTGCCCCGGAATCCGCACGAAGCAATGGGTCAGATTCGTGATTTCTCCCAAAAAAATGGGTTTTTGAGAAAAAACGCCCAAAATGTTCCCAAAGAGATGTTGACAGCCCCTTAAGCGTCAGTAACCTCCCGCCGCGTTCTGCGTTCCACAGCTCGTCGAACTGACATCCCCCCTCTCAACGTGGAATTCTCTTCATCGAAATCCCATTCATCGAGATCCAAACAACATCCCCCCCATGAACTCCCCTTGTATGATTCGCCATTTCTAGACCGCTTCCAACGGCTGACTGGATTGTTTTGCCAGACATAACTCATCGCTCCTTGCCACTCGGTGTCCCTTGAGGGCCGTGTTGGACCTTCAGGTTTTCCGCTGACCTAGTTCATTGTCGTGGTCCTGTATGAAGCCTTTGGCTTTTACTAGGCTGATGGAAGTTGGATTGGTGTGCTTTGATCTATCATTAGCTGTTTGTGCCGTGTGGATTGGGTTCTACGTGGAATTCAAAACTTAACTCCTCCTCTATACACAAAAGATTGATTTTTCGAGATCCAATGCATCCGTTCCGACGGATACCTGAGGGCATGTCCGCCTTCGTGGTTGCGCGAAGTTTCAAATACCCCCCATCTCATGAGAATCTCTGTTGCTTGCAAGCCATCTACCAAATGCTAACCATTCCGGGTGGTGCTGATGATGTCTGCATCCATCGCATGGTTGCCGGTTTTCCTGCCATTATTGGTCGCAGCAGAAAATTCAAGTAGAGCTGGGACCGAAACGGCTCTGGTTGATACAGCGAATTCCAATAAGCGCCAAGAGGCTGGAACTTCGAGTTCCTTGGTCGAACAGAGTTCCAAAGCCGAACCATTCCATAAAGCTGAAGAGGATTCCGTTTCGTTGCTGGAGCCGACTGTGACTTTGGATCTTCGGACCCTTGGCAAGAATGATCTCGTTGTGGATCAAGCCATGAACCTCTTCGGGCAAGGCAAGGCAACGAAAGAATTGTCCGAAACCACAGAGGTCGGATCATTGTCCCCACTCTACGCGAGTCAGGACTTCAGTGATCCAAGCCTGGGTAAGTCCGTTGCAGGTGGTCGGAGTGCACAGAGTGGGGTATCAAGTGGAGCGAGCTCTGTCGCCGGATTGTCCGGAGCTGCCGATGGAATGAATTTTGAACGACTCCTGCTCAAGGAAGCGAAGATTCGGTCAATTGAACCCTCCAAGGATGCGGAACTTATTGTGGATGCTGCCCAGAAAGACAAGTCATCTGAATTCTTGCCGGCCACAAAGTCTGAGAAAAAGGTGTATGCCGCAGCTGTGGTAGAGGAGGATGTGACCAAGAAGACGAAGACCGCCGATTCAGAAGCATCGAATGGCGGCGGAGATGATGGGAAAGCCTCTTTGGTTTCGAAGGGTTCATTGATTGAAGAAAACGGAAGCGCGGAATTCTCTTCCGTGATTCCTTCAAGTGGGGCAGGCGGGTCCCCTCTTCCATTGGCTCCTCCGCCGACTTCGCGGACGTGGACCGGAAGTGCAACTACTGCTTGGCATACGGCAAGCAATTGGAGTAGCACCTCCATCCCCAATTCGGCTGAGATTGCTTTGTTTGCATCCAATACTTCGCGGGATCCCTCGATTGGAAGCACGTCGACTACAGTGGGGAGACTTGATTTTGTCCCGGGAACTGATGCTGAAACCTTGTCCGGGTCGGCAGTCCTGACCCTTGCGGGGCTGGAAGGATTCGGGGTGAAAAACTCATCTGTCCTGACCCACTCGATCTCGGTGAATGTGGCTCTTGCTGACTCGCAGACATGGGAGAGCCAGGGCAGTGGTGCGGGTGGGATTGTCTTCAATAATCCCATCGCACTTGCCACTCATTCGCTCACTGTCGAGACGGCACTCGGAAACTCGATTGCTCTCGGGACCGGCGGCAGTGATGTCATTTCGGGCACTGGCGGCTTGTTCAAGTCCGGTGCTGGCACCTTGACGCTGGGCAGTGGTGCCAACACCTACTCCGGTGGCACGACGATTTCCGGTGGGATCGTTGTTCCTCGCGGAAACGCCTCTTTCGGTACTGGCAATATCGTAGTTTCCGCTGGCGAGATTCGATCGACTGCCGACCGGGCCTTCGCCAATCCCCTTCAAATTGCAGGAAACTTCACGTTCTCCGGGAACAGCGGTGTTGACTACACCTTTTCGACTCCATCTGTTTCAGGGAGCGGAACAGTGACCGTCGATAATCTAACCAATACCGGAACTGCCACAACTCTCGGTTTTTCCGGTGCGGGAGTTAACATTACGGGAAACATTGTTTTGGTGGACTCCGCGACGCAGTTGCGTTCCGCCAACACCACGGGAACTCAAACTTTTTCCGGACAGATATCCGGTGCTGGAAGTGTCAGCCGACAAACCTCCGGTGGGATCACTTTGTTGTCCGGTGCAAACACACATAGCGGCGGGACGAGTATCACTTCGGGAACGCTTCAGCTTGGTCACGATTCGGCGGCCGGCACCGGAACCCTGACACTTGGTTCGGCGACTCTGGTTGCACAGGGGGGACCTAGGGTGTTGGCGAATGCCGTAACGCTTGCGGGAACCACGACGTTTGCGACTGGAAATGATGTGGAGTTTACCGGTGCTGCCACTTTGACAGGTAACCGGACCCTCAATGTCCAGGCCGCTACGACCTTTTCGGGTTCGATTGGGGAATCGGGTGGATCGCGGTCTCTTACGAAAAGCGGAAC
Organism: Luteolibacter sp.; assembly: GCA_040399845.1. Classification (GTDB taxonomy): domain Bacteria; phylum Verrucomicrobiota; class Verrucomicrobiia; order Verrucomicrobiales; family Akkermansiaceae; genus Luteolibacter. Next base: position 21,007 of record JBBARN010000031.1, read on the forward strand.
AGGCACGCTGCGGCTCGGAGGCGCGAATACCTTCAGCGGCGGAGTGGTCGTTTCCCAAGGTGCGCTTCTTGTCGGACATGATTCCGCACTCGGGACGGGGGCATTGCGATTGAATAGCGCTGCAATCGGAGCCTACGGCGGAGACCGGATTCACGCGAATACGGTGAGTCTTTCTGGAATACCACATTTCTTGCCGGAGATGCGTTGACCTTTACCGGGAGCACAGTTCTGACAGGCAACCGCACCCTTTCGGTTTTGAATTCGACAACCTTCAGTGGGGCCATCAGCCAAAGCGGCGGAAGCCGATCCCTGACCAAAACAGGGACTGGCACACTCACGCTCAGCGGGGCGAATACATACGGTGGAACGACCACTCTGAGCGCGGGTATCCTCAACGCTGGACATAACTCTGCATTCGGAACAGGTTCTTTGGTGCTGTCAGGTGGCACTCTCGGAGCAACAGGTGGAAGCCGAACGCTAGCCAACAACGTGAGTCTTGCCGGCAATCCAACATTTGCCGCCGGGGACGCTATCACTTTCAATGGAACTGCTACCTTGACTGGAAACCGGACGCTCAATGTCCTCAATACCACCACCTTCGATGGCGTGATCGGACAGTCTGGTGGGACACGTGGATTGACGAAATCCGGTTCTGGTAACTTGGTGCTTACGCGGGCGAATACATTCAGTGGAGGAACAACCCTTACGGCTGGGACTTTGAGTGGACATCACAACCAGGCTTTTGGGACAGGTTTGCTGATTCTCGCTGGAGGAACTCTCGAAGGCGGCAGCGGAAGTCGAACTTTTGGCAATTCCGTCCGGATCCAAGCCAACACCACTATCGGTGGCGCCAGCCCGGTGACCTTCTCCGGTGCAGTGCGCAATGAAGGCGGCGACCATTCTCTCCAGTTTACGAATTCTGCACCGACCTCCATCTCGGGAAATGTCACTCTTGCGGAAAACAACGCCGCGCGTTCACTCACTTTCGATATCGATTCGGCAAGCGGTGGAGTTACCTTGTCCGGGATCATCCAACCGGGAACCGGTTCCGGTGCGGACACCTTCGTGAAGTCCGGCGGCGGAGAACTGACATTGGCAACATCCCAGACTCTGGTGGGAATGTTTGTTCTGGGTGGCGGGACGCTTTCGTTGGGTGGTGTTTACCATCAGTTTGATACACTGGGCGTCGATGCGGATTCGGTCCTGTCGTTTGGCGGGACGGCTTCGATCTTGGATCTGGATTACTTCTCCGCCCAGCCGGGAACCCAGCTGACCGTTAGAAACTGGACCTCCGGGGCTGACAAGATCATGGCTCTCCACAATCCCGGCGCGGCCAACTTGGGGCGGATTTCGTTTGAGGGATACGGAGTGGGCTCGATGTGGGTTGGAAATGAGATAGTGCCGATTCCTGAACCGGGTTCCGCAAGTATTGCAGCGCTCTTCCTGATTTCAGTCGCTCTGATCCGGAAGCGTCCGTGAAACCGACGGGTGGGATGTGTTTTTTGTTAAGGCCCGATGATCTAACGGATATCGGGATTTTCTGTTAGGAAGGATCGCAGATTTGCCTGCGTGAGTGTGGCGAGTTGTTCCGCGCTCATGCCGAGGGCTTCTGCCAGCCCAGCCCCGATGGCCCGGAGGTTGGCGGGGTGGTTTTGGTTTTCCGGGAGGGGGTGGGTGATGAAATTTGGGGGAGGAAGCATGTCCGGGGCATCGGTTTCTAACAGAATGCGGTCCTCCGGGAGTTGGCGGAAGACATCGATGACCCGTGTTTTCTTGGAATGGAGAAAATAACCGGAAAAGGAAAAGTAAGCACCCAGGGGGATGAGTTGGCGGGCAAACTCGATGGAGCCGCCGTAGGAATGCATGAGGAATCGGTCGGGAGGTGCTTCCTGATTGAATGCATCCAGCAGAGCGCCCCATGCCTTGAGGCAGTGGATGGTCGGCGGGCGCTTCATTTCCCGGGCGATGCAAAGTTGATCAAGAAAGACGGGGACTTGTTGGGAGAGGGGAGGGGAATCGATCCATTGATCGAGCCCGCACTCACCGATGACGGCGTGCGGATGTTTTTCTAACAGCTTTTCCAACCTGTCTTGCCATCCGTCCTGCACGGTATGGGCTTTCCACGGATGGATGCCGAAGACGGGGATGATGAAATCCGGGTAGTTGATGGCGAGTTGTTCGACCGCATGCCAATCTGCCTCGCAAGTGGCATTGCAAACCCCTTGCACGACACCTGCGTCCTTCATCGCAGCGATGAGCGGAGCGGGATCACCGAGGCGCGGATCCTGAAGATGAAAGTGGGCGTCCGTCCAGGCGAGCATGGCCTTGATCAGCGCAGGCCTTTGGGACCTACTTTGTTCGGGGTGTCGAAGGTGACATCCGTGATGGAAATCCGGCGGCCATTGGCAGGATCGTGCGTGGCGACCTGCATCTTGCGGAGCGTCCAGGTGTCTTTGGCGATTTGCATGACATCCTCGACCTGGAATTCCTTGACCAGTCCGCCGCTTTGATCATGACCGCGGATTCGCATGAAGGCTCCGAACTTGCTGTGCACCCAGACATAGACCACCTCGTAGCGGCCGGTGGCTCCTTTGGGTTTGTCGATGCGGATTTTATAACAGGACTGCCCGCCCACATCTTCCTGGCCTTCGAGTTTCGGGTTGGGCCAATGGAAAAACCGCAGTGAAAGATCCTCGTAGGTGAGGTCCGTGCCGGCGATGGGCATGACGATTTTGTCGGCGGGGAATTCCTTCATCTTTCCATCGATAATTTCAAACAGATTGAAATCGTTATCGCCGAGGGTCATGTGGAAGCCACGCCACTGGCCTTTGGTTTCGGAGAACTGGAATTGGATGTCCTTGCCTTTCAGGAAGAGGGTGACCGGGGTCTTTTGGCTGCCTTTGCGGAGATTGCCGCTGAGGCCTTCATCGAGCTTGGTGAGGGTTGCGGACATGCGGGCTCCTTCCAAGAGTGCCTTTGCATCCGGTGCTTGGGCGGCGGCGCTTGTGAAAGTGATCGGAATTGCCAGAACGGCGAGCGACAGTGCGAAGAGGGATACTTTGAAATTCATGGTTAAAAGATGGGTTGAATCGACGATTCGACAAGCTTTCGAGTGAATTCCTTCAAAAAACTTAAGGATTTACGGGTTGTTTTTTAAAATGCCGCTTTTTTGGGGCTTGATGATTTGGGTGCGGGTGAATTGGATGGGCCTCCAGCAGCATTCGCTGTCAACCCACATGAGCCTCCGCAAGCAGCTAACCGATATTCTTCCCGCATTGCTTCCTGGTAATCCGGCCGATGCGATCAAGGGGACGGAATTGATCCGTTTGACGCGTTTGCAGCTGACCGGGAATTATTCGGACGCTTCGCTCAGATACCATTTTTCCATCATGTCGTGCGACCCGGCATCGCCGATTGCCAAGGTGGAAAAAGGGCAGGGATACTATCGCCGCAGTGCGCCCTTGCCTGCTCTGTCCGGGGCGCAGGAGTTGTTGGCACTCACTCAGGGTCGGCTGGATGATCTAACGACGGTGGATCAGGACACCATGGACAATACCATGTTGCGGATCCGGAAATTCCGTGCGGTGGTGACGCGGTATTTTGAAATCAACGGGCGATTTCCCTTCGCATTCCGTCAGGCATTCGGCAAGGACTCGCCGATCAGCAATCTTTGGAAATATCCCGAGTTGGTGCTGGTGGATTGGGAAACCGGCGGCTCGCCCGATGAGGAAATGTCGTTGGATGAGACCATGCTTGCATTCAAGCAGCGGCTTGGCATTGCGCCCTTCCGCCTGCATGCGGCGCGTCTTCGCATCCAGCCCTCTTTGCAGACCTATCGCGAGGATTTCCACCAGACTTTGGCGGTCTCGATGTGGGCGCAGGGCGGCGAATTGATTTATGCCGCGCCGATTCAGGACGAGGCGCTGGCGGACAGTTTGCGACGTCTCAGCGCGTCGTTTGGAGTGGGGGTGACCTCGTTTGGCCTAACCCCGGATGCCCTCGACGAGTTGCCACGGCCAGCCAATATTCTCAATGCCCACCCGCGGGAGACCGAGGCCATCATGACCAAGTTGGAGATCAACCGCATCGCCGCGCCCCGCTCGCGGGCGCACCTTGACTGGACTGAACTGGGTTCGTTGCGAAACGAATCCGAGGAGGCGGAAAAGCTCGTTCGGTGGCTCACCCGCTGCATCGATGGCCGCCGCGCGGAAGGTTTTAAGGACGATTGAGAGCGAAGGTAACGGAACAGGGTGGAAAATCGATGAGCTGGACATTCAAAAAGGTGGCCGTGGTTGGCTCGGGAGCCATCGGGCTGTATTACGGAGGCCGTTTGGCACTTGGTGGGGAGGAAGTTTCCTTTTTGGCCAGATCGGACGTGGATGCACTGACCACAGCGGGATTGCAGGTGGACAGCGTGCATGGAAATTTCCATTTGCCGACAGTGAGGGCATTCCGGACGGCGGCGGAGATCGGCCCGGTGGACTTGGTTTTGGTTTCCTGGAAGGCAACGTCGAATGCGCATTTGGCCGAAGTTCTCCCGCCCTTGCTGCATGCAGAGACGCAGGTGCTGACGCTGCAGAATGGATTGGGAAATTGCGAGATGATCGCCGGAATCACCGGGCCGGAGCGGGTTTTGGGCGGATTGTGTTTCGTGTGCATCAATCGCATGGCACCCGGTCACGTGTCCCACACGGCCGGTGGCCGGGTGGCGATTGGCGAGTGGAATGCGGCGGACGGGAGGGCCGAGGAAATCAGCAGCCGCTTCAAGGCGGCCGGCATCCCGGCCGAGGCGGTGCCGAATCTGGAACAGGCCCAATGGGAGAAACTTGTCTGGAATGTGCCCTTCAACGGCCTTTCCGTAGCGGAGGGCGGCGTCACCACCGATGTCTTGCTGGCATCGGCTGAAACGGAAACTAGAATCCGCGATCTGATGGCGGAGGTGATTTCGGCGGCGCGGGCGTTGGGTTTGCCGCTGGCAGACGGGCTGATCGATTTCAACATCAACCGCACCCGGCCGATGGGACCTTACCGGACATCGAGCATGATCGATTTCACCGAAGGTCGCGAAGTGGAGGTGGGGCCGATTTGGGAGGAACCGCTTCGTCGCGCCCTGGCGGCAGGGCTGCCAATGCCCCATTTTACGCGCTTGGTGGAAGAGATTCGCGCGCGGATCGCCGCCCGTTGAACGCAGGCGGATTAGGGAGATTTCCCCCGGCGAAACAAAGCCGCTTGTGGGAATCGCTGATTAGACGAAATTCCGCTGGAAGGGCAGGCGTTCTTCTGGGAGTTTGAATCGTCCCCGCTCCGTCTGCCATCTGGATTTCTGAATCCCAGCCCATGCCCCCGCCACCTCAATCACCGAAAGTTCCCATTCCGGATTCGCTGCGGCAGCAGTTGTCGGATTTTCGTCGTCACCTGTGGCGGGTCAAGATTCTCGAAGCGGTCGCTGCAGGCCTGATCGGGTTGTTGGTTTCGTTTCTTTTGGTTTTCGGTTTGGACCGCGTGGTGCCGACGCCGGGCTGGGTCCGCTTGTTGATTCTCGGGGGCGGAATCTCATTGTTCGCGGTATTTGCGCCCTACTGGTTGCACCGCTGGGTCTGGGGGCAACGGCGGGAAAACCAACTCGCGAGGTTGATTGCCAAGCGCTATCCAGGCTTGGGCGACCGCCTCTTGGGGGTTATCGAGCTCCAGAACCAGGAGGCCAATGCGGATTCCTTGTCGCCTCGCCTGCGGGAAGCGGCGATGGCTGCGGTTGCGGCGGAAGCCGGCCGTCGCAAGTTGGACGAAGCCTTGCCGCCCCAGCAACACCGTCGCTGGGCGATCGCCGCCTTGTGCCTTGCTGCGCTTGCAGCTGTGGCCTTCGCCCTGACTCCTCGCGCCGGCTTCAATGCCTTGCTGCGCTGGTTGATGCCACTCTCGGATACGGAGCGCTACACGTTCACCAAGTTAGAAAACCCTCCCACCACGATGGCGGTGCCATTTGGTGAGGCATTCGAGGTTTCCTTGGAGCTTTCCCAGGATTCCGAGCAGCGTCCGTCCTCAGCGAGCGGGCGCTACGGCTTGCAGCCAGGACTGGATGCGAAATTGGCGGGCGGCTACTACCGATTCACCTTCCCCGGCCAACAGGACCCCGGGACCATCGCCTTCCGCGTTGGCGACCTACGTCACGAACTCCGCGTCCAACCCGTGCCACGTCCGTCCACCGAGGGAGTGCATGCCGTGGTGACTCCCCCTGCGTATCTTGGCATTCCCGAGCGCACGGTGGATCTCAATTCCGGCGTGCTCACCGCAGTCGAGGGCGGGAAGGTCCGCATCGAACTCGAAATGAACCGCCCCCTCGCCAAGGGCAGCTTCGGGCCGACCCGCGGGATTTCCATGGAAGCTGTCGAGGGCAAGGCTCCCGCAAATTATGCGCCGATCGAGGGGAATCTCGAAATCTCCGGGGATAAGGCCCGCACGCCGGAAATCCAGGTGGGCGATGTGGCATTTGAGGTGCCGTTTTCCTGGGAGGATCAACTGGGACTGGCCGGCGAGTCCGGTTTCCGCTTGCGGGTGGATGCAGTGAAGGACGCGGTCCCCACATGTTACCTCCAAGGGCTTGACCGCCAGAAGGTGATGTTGCCCGAAGAGACGCTGGATTTCGAGGTGCTCGCCGAGGATGACTTCGGTGTCAAGGCCACCGGCCTCGAGTGGACAGGTGAGTTTTCCCGCCCCACCGATGAAAAGCCCGCCAAGGGCGAACTCAAACTTGCGGAAGGTGGCACCGAGGAGCGCCGATTGTTGAATCCCGCTGCATTTTCTCCCGCCGCCTTCGGCATCACACCCCAGAAAATCAGCCTTCGCGCCTATGCCGAAGATCACTTTCCCGGACGTGGCAGGGTCTACTCGGAACCCGTGGTGCTCTATGTGCTGACCCGCGACGAGCATGCCCAAATGCTGAAATCGTGGTTCGACCGCCAGATCACCGAGTTCGAGGATCTTGCCCGGCGCGAGCAGGAGTTGCTGGATGAAAACGAGCGACTGGAGCGGCTCAGCGGCGACGAACTCCAGAAGGAGGAAAACGAAAAGCGCCTCGAAACCCAGACCTCGGAAGAAGCGGAGACCAAGCGGCGGATGGATGAACTCACCCGCCAGATGGAGGAGCTCATGAAAGGGGCTACCCGCAATGGCGATATCGATAAGGAAACGCTCCAGAAAATGGCGGAGTCCCTCAAGTCGATGCAGGAGTTGTCGGAAGAAGACATCCCGAAGGTGGAAGAGAAGTTAAGTGAATCCCAGGACCAGTCCAACACACCTGAGAAGTCCGAGAAGGATGTGGACGAGGCCGTCGAACAGCAAAAGAAAGCAGTCGAGAAAATGCGGCAGGCGATCGAAAAAGCCAACGAGGCGAATCGCCGGTTTGAAGCAGGAACCTTCGTCAACCGCTTGAAAAAGGCAGCCAGCGAAGAAGAGGGGATCGTCGGGTCCCTGCGCGAAGCTTTCGAACGAGTGATCGGCCGCAGGGCTCGTGAGACGGATCCATCCGATCTGCGCCGCATCAGCGAGAACAACAACCAGCAAGGTCAAACGGCTTCGGACATCCGCTGGATCCAAGAGGATCTGGCGAATTACCACGCCCGCACCCAAGACGAGACGTTCAAGAAGATCCTCGAAGAAATGCGTGAGTCGCAGATCGATATCGGACTTGAGGGGGTGCGAACCGCGCTTTCCGCCAACCATGCCTTCCGTGCTGCCGAACAAGCGAAACAATGGGCGGACCGCCTCAATGCTTGGGCCAAGACGCTCGAAGGGCAAAAAGAAAGCGGCGAAGGCGGAGGGGGCGACTCCAATCCGAATTCCGAGGACGAGGATTTTGAATTCATGTTGCGGGTCATGAAAATGATCCAGACGGAACAGGACCTGCGCGCTCGGACCCGCGCGCTGGAGCAACTCCGCCGCGATCTCAAATCCGGCAAACCAACCACCAACGAGCCATGAACCGAGCATCCACCCTCCTCACTTGCGGCATCGTTGGAGTGCTTGCGGGATTTCCCGTTTCCGCTGCCGATGAAGGCAAAGACGCCCTCGCCGCCCATAAAGAGGGCTCGGAAAAAATCGCCGATGCACAGGACGAGCTTTCCGCCGATGTCCAACAGCTCGTGATCGAACAAACCGTGCCCAAGGTCATCGAGTTGTTGGGCGAAGTGGAAAACATCATGGATGAGACCACCGACCGCCTCGCTGAAGCGGATACCGGAGGTGAGACGATTGCCGGGCAAACGGAGATCATCGAAAAAATCCACGCCGCCGCCAAAGAGAAACAGAGCCAAGGGGGGGGGCAGGGGAAATCCGGCAGTGCCATGATGGACATGATGGAGCGCATGATGGGCAAATCTCCGGATGGCGAAAAGAAACCAGGCAAGGGGGATGGCAAGGAACCCGGTGAACAAGGCGGCAAAGGCCAGACCGGTGAGTCGGATTCCGGCAACGAAGCCGTCGGCGGGCTGGCCAATGGCAAGTCCGAGGCCCGCCGCGTGCCCAAGGCTGCGGGCTCCGCCAATCTGGAGATTCCGGAAGAATTCCGCAAAGCCTTCGATGCCTACAATCGTGGAGCCGAAGAGAAGGTGAAATGACTTTGAACGTGAGAACCAATCGATGAGCCGCATTTTCCATCACTCCCGGATATCGCCAGCCAGGCTGTTGAAGCCCGTTTTGGTGCGCCTTCTTCCGGTTCTCCTGCTCGTGGGTCCGGCGGCTCTTGCCCAGGATCTTCCGGGTGCACGCAAGGATGATACCATCCCTGCCCAAGCAGAGTTGATTTATGAAAAAGGCCTTCAGTATCTCTCCAAGTCCCAAAACGAAAAAGGGGCTTGGAATGACAGCGTGGGCAGCGAGCCGGGTGTGGTCGGGCTCTGCGTGGCGGCCTTTCTCGCTCACGGTGAGGACACGGTGAATGGTCCCTATGCCAAAAACATCCGCAACGGTGTGGATTATATTCTCAGCCAGCAGAACGAGAAGAACGGCTACATTGGTTCCAGCATGTACAATCATGCATTCGCCACCAAGGCCCTCGCGGAATCCTACGGCGTAGTGGACAATCCGAAGATCGCACCCGCTCTCAAGAAGGCGGTGGACTTGATTCTCAGCTCCCAGAAACGCAATCGCTTCGGGGCCTGGCGCTACACCCCGGACAGCCGGGATGCGGATACCACTGTCACCGGTTGTCAGGTGGTCACGCTCTTCGCCGCGCGCAATGCCGGGATTGCCGTGCCGGATGACGCCGTCCGCAAGGCACTTGCTTATCTCAATAACAACCGTGGTAGCGACGGAGCCTATGGTTATACCTCGGCCTCCGGAGGCAAACCTACGCTCACCGCGATCGGCATGCTTTGTCTGGACCTTGCCAAGGAGCGGGAATCCAAGGGCTATCAGGCGAGTTTGGAGTTCCTGAAGAAAAACATCGATTACCGCGACCGGTATTATCCTTATTATTTCGAATATTATATGTCCCAGGCTTTGTTCCATGCCGACGACGCCACCTGGCGCGAGTGGAATGCGCGGAATATCCGTTATCTATCCACCATCCAGGGTGCTGATGGTTCGTTTCCGGGCAATCAGGGGCCGTCCTTCAACACCGCCGGTGCCTTGTTGTCGCTGGCCTTGAATTATCGTTATCTCCCGATTTACGAAAAATGATCCGCAAGGCCCTCATGATCGCGATGTTCCAGGGTTCGGTGCTTCAGGCTGCCGAGCCTCAGGACCTGCTGCGATTCACCAATGGCGACCAGCTGCACGGTTCGTTCCTCGGCATCAAGGCCGGACCCCAGGCGATTTGGAAGCGGGACGATGTTTCCGCGCCGCTTGATTTCAAAACCACCAGCATCCGCCACGTGGTGCTTCACGGCGGGCGTCCGCGCAAGCCATTGGGTTCCTTGTCCCATGCCTGCCTCGTCAATGGCGACCGCATCCCGGGCACAATCACCGGCATCGACGCGGAGTTTGTGATGCTGGAAACGCCATGCGCCGGATTGTTGAAGATCTCGCGGAACCAGGTCGCCATGCTGGCACCCAATCCGCTGGGCGGCAGGGTGTTTTACTATGGCCCGTTTGGCCCGGAGGATTGGAAGATGACCCACCCCTCATTGCCCGGTGGATTTCCACCCGAGGAGGCGATCAAGTCGGAAGTAGCCCAAGCCAAGGTCGATCCGGAACCCAAAAACGATGACGATGACGAGGCCGGCGATGAAGCCGCCACTCCCGGGCGCTGGGAGTTTTCCGGTGCTGCGTGGTATTGGCGAAACAAGCGGGCAGGAACGGCCTTGGTGCGTGAGAATGGCATGCCGGACCGCGCGGTGCTAGGGTTCGATCTCTCATGGAAAAACCGACTGAGCATTTCGGTCGGATTCCACGCGGACTTCGCCAAGCCCAAGCCAGAGGCGGACGGCGGGGAAAAAGCCGTGAGACCATTCGTGCCAGGGGACACCTCTGACTTGCCCGTGATGTTTGGAAACAGTTATGTGCTCCAGATGTATTCGAGTTATCTCATGCTTTACCGCTGCATGGTGAGTGAGGAAGGAAAACCATCGATCGAGCGGATCCAGTTGAATAATAACAACCTGCGCTTGGGGGACTCCGGCAAGGCGCATGTCGAGATTCGCAGCAACCGTCTCTCCGGCAGCATCTCGCTTTTCATTAACGATGAGTTTGTGGCCCAATGGAGCGAGAGTGATCTTGGTGGCCGCAACCCTGATGGTTTCACGGGCAAGGGCTCCGGATTCGGGTTTGTGGTTCTGGGGGATGATGCGCCGGTGAGGCTCTCAGACATTGTGGTCTCGGAGTGGAATGGCATGCCGGACTCCGCCCGCAGCCTGCAAGTGGACGATCAGGATGTGGTCCTTCTCGCCAATGGCACTGATCGTTATGCAGGCCGCATCGCAGGCTTCGAGCAGGCGCGCATTCTGTTCGAAGGAAAACACGGTTCATTCCGCTTCCCGCTCGAGGAAGTGGCGGAAGTGCGTTTTGCCAAACAACACCTTGCGGAAGATGGGGAAGTGCCCGCTGACAATTTGGTCGTTCGCATGCACCCCGTCGGATCCATTTCCGGTCGGCCGGTTTCCGGGGATGCCGGGATGCTCGGATTGACAAGCCCCTTGCTCGGGGAACTCAACCTCTCGCTGGAATCCGCCGTGATGCTCGATTTCAACTCCTCCAACCAAATCATCGATGACTGGGATGCGGATTTCTAACAAACTTATTTCTCCTGCGCTCTGCGGCCTTGGTTTTTTTCTCGGCTCTCTCGGATTGCGGGCAGATGATCTGACACTTTCCGGCGGCAATGCCCGCCTGACTGGCACCGTGCGCTCGATCAACGAAGCAGGAGTTCTGGAGCTTTCCACCGAGCTTTCCACCGAGCCATTGTTGCTCAAAAATGGCGCGGTGGACAAGGTGGCCTTCACTTCGAGTGCCGAGCCCAAAGACGCGCCATCCGCGTTGGTGGAATTGGCAAACGGGGACTTCCTGCCGGTTGAAATCGAGAGCCTTGATGGGGAACGCCTGATTGCCACCTCACCCGATGCGGGGCGCATGGAGATTCCCCGCGCCGCCATCTCGTCCCTTCAGATGGGCGTGGAGCGCCGCAAGGTGATCTATAGCGGCCCGCGCAATCCGGATGAATGGTCGGGTGCCAAGGATTTCAAGAAATGGACCTTCGCGAACAACAGCCTGGTGGCGGATGGTTCGGCGATGGCGACCAAGAAACTGGCACTGCCGGAAAAGTTCGTGCTCCGCTTCACCTTGGTGTGGCAGGCGAAGCAAACCCCGAATTTCCAGATGTTTTTCGCAGATCCCTTGCTGGGAAGAGGGGATCCGGTGGATCGATATTATCTCCAATTCGGCGGTGCGGGATTGGAAATTAAGCGGGAGTCCTCCAAAGGGAAACGATATAACACGGTGATTCTCCTCAACCGCACACCCAATCAATACGTCGGCCGCGAATTGCAGGTGGAGATCCGCGTGGACCGCAAGGCTTCGCGACTGGTGTTGTTTTTGAATGGCGAACCGGAAGGGGAGTTCTTCGATCCCATTCCTTCAATCCCCACCGGCTCTGGTTTGATGATGATTTCCAATACCCCGAATGGTATGCGTCAGGATGTTCGAGATATTGAGGTGCTCGAACTCGACGACTCACGTGGCCGCCACTTCGCGGAAGACCGCGGCGATCCGACGATGGACAGTTTGATCAGCAGGGAGGATGACCGCTGGAGTGGCAGTCTGATGGATATCCGCAAAGAAACGGGAAATCTGTTATTCCGTTTCAAGGGCAACCATAAGGAGAATCCGGAGGAGATTCCTGAGTTGGAGATTTCCACCGTGTTTTTTGCAAAGAAAGAAGGTGTGGCTGGCGATGCCAAAGCGAGTCCTTTCATTCTCCGTCTTCACGGCAAGGGATCCTTGAATGTGGCATCCTGTCGTTTCACAGAACAAGAAGTCACCGCCGTTCATCCCTTGTTGGGAGAGCTCCGTTTCCGCCGCGATGGCATCCTAGCGATGGAAAAAATGGATGCCAAACCCGCAGATCTGCCGGAACCATGAGCATTCATCGTTACATTTCACTGGTCTTGTTCCTCACCGCCACATGGCTCGGTGCGGAGCCGACGGGATCATTCGTCCGCTTTGCCAACAACGACAAACTGGAAGGCTCCCTGATGTCCCTGACGCCGGAGACGCTCATGTGGAAGTCTCCGGTTCTGGAAAAACCGGCGGCGTTCCTGCTATCCAAGGTCGTTGACTTGACGTTGCCCGCCACGAAAAAACAACCGGAAGTGGATCATGTGGCGGTGGTGACCTTGCGCCGCGGCGATGTCATCCGCGGGCAGCTCGCGTCGGTTACGGACAAGGTGGTATCACTCGACACATGGTTTGCCGGGCGCATGAATTTCAATCGCCTGATGGTCGCGGATGTGAAGATCGAGGCCCAATCGAGTTATGTCTATCGGGGGCCGGACTCGCTCGATGGTTGGACGCTCTCGAAGGAAAGCCCGGCCTGGAGTTATGGGCGCGGTGCGTTCCGCTCGCTGGCGGCTGGAAGCATTGCAAGGGACAAGGTGTTGCCCGATGAATGCGCGGTGTCATTTGATGCGTCGTGGAGATCGGATGCGTTTGCGCTGAAGGTGGTTCTTTTTTCGGATGAACCGGAGGAAGACAGCACTTCATCGGGATATGAAATCTCGTTTCAGCGTGGCAGCGTGTATCTCCGCAATTGCAAGACACAGAGTTTTCTCGGCACCACCCACTCGCAGGCCTTGATGGAAAATGACAAGGTGCGCATCGAGTTGCGGGCCAGTCGAAAGTCCGGCAAGGTCTGTCTCTTCATCAATGATCGCATCGTCGAAGTGTGGACGGATCCGGAACTGGAAAAGGCACAATTTGGCAGTGCGCTCCATTTTGTTTCCCAGAACACCCTGCCACTGCGCATTTCTGATATCGGTGTCGCAACGTGGGATGGATTGATTGAAAAAATGCCGGATCCTCGTCCGGGCGGCATGCGCCAGTTTGGAATGCCTGTTCCCAAGGAAGAGGTGAAGCCTGCGAATGAAAAGCCGGAGAAAGACCGGATGGAATTGGCGAATGGTGACAGCATTGCCGGTGAGGTGACATCGATTGAGGATGGGCATATCTCCATCAAAACATCGCTCGGTGACGTGAAAGTTCCCGTGGCCCGCTTCCGCACCATCGCGCTTCCGGAAGTCAGCAAGGAGGAGGCGATCCGCAAGCAGGGAGATATTCGCGCGTGGTTCCCGGATGGTTCCTCGATTGTGTTTCGTCTCGATGAAGTGGGGGAGGGGACACTCACCGGCTACAGCCAGAATTTCGGGACGGCGACCTTCAAGTTGGAAGCCTTCAGCCGGATCGAGTTCAATATCTATGAGCCGGAATTTGAAGGCAAATGGAGCACGGGGGATTGGTGATTACTTGGTGATGATGCGTGCGCCGTCCGGCTTGCCGGTCCAACTTTGCCAGCGGGCGATTCCTTTCCCGTAGTTTTTCCCGGACTTCTTGAATCTGGCGGTTTTTTCGGCGTGACCGGTTTGCCATCCGGAGCCACGCTTGCCTCACCTAACACCTTGCATCCATGGGAAACTTTGCCGCCTTCGAAACCAAAATGACCGCCGCCGGCATGGGAGATGCCGCTATTCGCGCCTTCCGCCGCAATTACGAGGCTCTGCTTCGCAATGAGACCGGAATGATTGAGGAGGACAGCATTTCGCCAGCCGAGGGGCTTGTTTCCTTGGATAATCTTCCGACCACTCCGGCAGCGGCCGAACTGCTTTCCCAGGCAGTGGTGATCAAGCTAAATGGCGGCCTCGGCACTGGCATGGGCCTGCAAGGACCCAAGAGTCTGCTTTCGGTGCGCGAGGGAGTGAATTTCCTGGATTTGATGGTTCGGCAAATTCTCGACCTGAGGGAAACCAGTGGCGCGCCCGTCCGCCTGCTGCTCATGAACAGTTTCAGCACCAGCGGGGACACGCTTGCGCATCTTGAACGCTACCGGTCGGAGGGCTTGGCGGAGGCGTCCGAGGTGGAACTGATGCAGAATCAGATTCCCAAAATCGATGCGGTTACGCTCGATCCGGTTTCCTGGCCCGCCGATCCCGATCTGGAATGGTGCCCGCCTGGACACGGCGATCTCTACCCGGCCTTGGTCGGCAGCGGTTGGCTGGATCGCCTGCTCGCGGAAGGTGTGAAATATGCGTTTGTTTCCAATTCCGACAATCTCGGGGCGATTCTGGATCCGGTGATCCTGCATGATTTCGCGCAATCCGGCGCTCCCTTCCTCATGGAGTGCACCCGCCGGACGGCGGCGGATCGCAAGGGCGGGCATCTCGCCCGCCGCAAGGCCGATGGGCGCTTGCTGCTTCGCGAAGTGGCCCAATGTCCGGATGCGGATCTGGATGCGTTCCAAGACATCGACCGCCACCAGTATTTCAACACCAACAGCCTTTGGCTTCGCCTCGATTTGCTCAAGGAGCAGCTGGCCGCCGACTCCGGGGTGTTGCCGCTGCCGATGATCCGCAACCGCAAAACGGTGGATCCTCGCGACAAGCTGTCCACCCCGGTCATCCAGCTCGAAATCGCGATGGGGGCTGCGATCGAGTGCTTTGAAGGCTCTGCAGCGATCGACGTGCCGCGCAGCCGTTTTGCTCCCGTCAAAACCACCGCCGATTTGTTGGCCCTGCGCTCGGACGCCTATGAAGTGCTCGGAAATGGTCAGGTCCGCCTGCACGCATCCCGTCAGGGTGAGCCGCCGGTTATCTCCCTTTCCGATGAATACAAACTCGTGGATGCCATCGAGGGCCTCGGGGTGCCCAGCCTGATTGACTGCAAATCTTTGAAAATCAATGGGAAGATCCAATTTGCGCCCGGAGTCGTGGTGCGGGGGGAGCTCACGATTGAAAACTCAGGGGACGATCTCAAAGTGATTCCGGCAGGGATTTACGAGGACACAGTACTGAAGTTCTGAGCTGGTAAACTTTAGCGGCTTGGTAAGGATTTGGGCTGGAAACGTGTTTTTCCAATGACTGCACTTGCCATGCGACAAGCTTGCCTCTAAGCCCTGCGGCGCAATGGCAAGCATTGGTCCCTTTTCCTTTCCCCCGGACGGCTTTGAAGCCGTGATTTTCGATTGCGACGGCACACTCGTGGATTCGATGCCTGCTCATTTCGAAGCATGGTGTGAGGCTCTCGCGCTCTACGGTGCAGGCGGGGTTTTCAAAGAGGATGTGTTCCTCGCGATGGGCGGTCGCCCGACCCGGGACATTGTGGTGGACCTCAATGACGAATACGATCTTCGCCTCGACCCGGCAGCAGTTGCCTTTGCAAAACGGGAAGCATTCCTCAAGCGGCTTGAATCGGTGACTCTCATCGATGAAGTCGCCGCCTTCGCCCAATCCCTGCGTGGGAAAATGCCGATGGCCATCGCAAGCGGCGGTTCCCGCATGGTGGTGGAAAAAACCCTGCGTGTCGTCGGAGTTTCCGATTGGTTTGACGAAGTGGTGACGGCCGATGATGTGGTCGAAGGAAAACCCGCCCCGGATATTTTCATCAAGGCTGCGCACCTCTTGGGAGTGAGTCCGGCCAAGTGCCTGGTTCTGGAAGATGCGCCTGCCGGCATTCTCGCTGCCCAGCGCGCTGGGATGCAAGTGATTGCCATCCCATCGCCGTTGACGTCATCAGCAATCTGAACACTTCGTCGCGCATTCAAGTGCTGCCGCGAATTTTCTGACAGCTTCTAACGGGTGAGCGGCTGAGAGGCTCACCCGCAAGCGTGCGGTGCCACGCGGCACGGTGGGGTAGCGGATCGCTGGAACAAGGAATCCGGCTTCCAGCAATCGGGCCGACGCTGTCAATGCTGCCTCATTGCTGCCCAAAACCCGCGGCATGATGGGGCTTGGTGAATCACCGAGCAGTGCAATGTTTTCCGCCAGCTTCGCCCGGAGTTGCGCACCTTCTTGCGAGCGGATGAGATCGAGCGAAGCCATCGCCGCATGGGCAAGGCAGGGCGGCGGGGCGGTCGAGTAGATGAACGAACGGGCGCGGTTGGTGAGCAGGTCGATCCATTCCCGCGATGCCGCGACATATCCGCCGGACAAGCCGGCGGCTTTGCTGAGAGTCCCCATTTGGAAGGTCACGCGATGTTGCACTCCCTCGCGCTCCGCCAAGCCCATGCCGCGCTCGCCAAGCACGCCGAAGCCGTGGGCCTCGTCGAGCAGCAGCAGGGCGTCGTGGCTTTCTGTCAGGTCGAGAGTTTCCTTCAGCGGGCAAAGATCGCCATCCATGCTGAAGACGGATTCGGTCGCCACGAGAATCCGGCCGCTGGGGTCTTTGGCGCGGATTCCACTCAACAGCCGCCGCAGTTTTCCCAAATCATTGTGGGGATAAATCCGGAGGCTGGCCCCTGAAAGTCTCGCTGCATCCACCAGGCACGCATGGGAGAGCTTGTCGAGAATGACATGATCCGCCTTGCCAACGACGGCGGGAATGATGCCCATGGAGGTGGCAAACCCGGAGGAAAAAACGAGTGCCGCCTCCGTTGATTTTGACTCTGCCAAGCGTTCTTCCAGAAACCGGTGTGGAGGCAAGGTGCCGCAGACAAGCCGCGATGCCGCCGCGCCAGCACCGAATTTCCCCACTCCCTCCACCAGCGCCGCCTCGATCTGCGGGTGACGCGCGAGGCCGAGGTAGTCGTTCGATGCAAAATTCCATAACTCCAGGCCTCCACGAATCACGGCGGGACCGGTGGTGGAGTCGAGCGGTTGGATCGTCCGCAGCAAGCCATCCGCCCGCAGCTTCTGCAGTTCCTCGGTAGGCGTGGCCATGGATCAGGCCCCGGCGGCGGGACGTTCGAGCGCCCAGCGGAGAAGTTTGGTGGAGTCCGACCAGATGTTGGGTGTGTTGGATTTCAAAACCACAACAATCACCGAGCGCCCGTTGAGCGATCCGCTCGATACCAAACACCTTCCGGACGCGTTGGTGGTGCCGGTTTTCATGCCATCACAATAGGGCAATGTTTTGAGCACCTTGTTGGTGTTTTCCAACAGGCGCGTCCGGCCATCGTTGAAGCGGAATGTGAAGGCCTTGGTCGCGGTGTAAGAACGGATCAGTGGGCTGCGGTAGGCCGCCCGCGCCGCAATCGCCATGTCTCGGGCGGTCGAGTATTGCCCGGGCTCGGTCAATCCGTGCGGGTTTCTGAAATTCGAGTTCCGCATGCCAAGCGAGGCGCACTTCCGGTTCATGAGGGCCGCGAAGGTTTCCTGGTCCCCACCGACATCGCGGGCGAGGCAGCGGCCCACATCGTTGGCGCTTTTGACCATCAGCACCTTGAGCAACTCACGGCGGCTGTAAACTTCGCCCGGTTTCAAGCCTAGCTTGGTAGGCTCACAGGCTCCGTCACTGGCCTCGATCACCACCGGCTTGTCGATGTTGCCGGCGTCCAACACGCACAAGGCGGTCACGATTTTCTGGGTGCTGGCCACCGCCCGGGGTTGGTCGGCATTTTTTGCATACAACACGCGACCGCTGGCAACATCCACCACGATGGCGCTTTGCCCGACAATCGGCGGCGGTGGTGTGGGAGGAATGGCCGCCACTCGGGTTGGCTCCTGTGGCGGGGCCGCTCCCCGGGATTCGTCGCCCCGCTGGCCGGCCCGCGGGGGAGGATTGCCGCCACACGATGTGATCAAGGCCGCAGTGAACAGAAATGCAGCAACGCGGACGCATGGAAATCGGAACATGGGGCGAATGAGCATGATCCCGGGCCGGGGATCAAGCCGGGATTGCCCGGCTCCCCTGCAATCCATCGATTATTGTGGAACCAAGGGCGGCAACAGGCTGCCATCCAGCTCGGTGCCGGGCTCCGGCAGGGTGGGTTCCTTGAAATCAATCGGACCTCCAAAAATCCAGAAACCGTTCTTTCGTTCCTGTTCGTGCGCTTTTGCCAATTCGACCCCCGTCGGTAGTTCCTTGAGGTCCTTTTCGCGCACTTCCACCACCTTCGGGCCCCGGTTGGGAAGTAGCTTGGACAGCGAAAAATCCGGCATGTCCGGCAGGCCGACCTTCGGCATGGAAACCGATTTGATTTTCCCAACTCCGGCCGTCGCTGTGTTTTTCACCGCTGCAACCGAATTCCGCCCGGCACTGCGCAAGGCTCCGCACGAAGCCAGCGGGCAGACGGCTGTGAGCAGGAAAAAAGTGGTCGCCTTGGACGTGAATGCCATCGGATCGAGGGAGGTTGGAAGGTTACCATTTTCAATCCGGCTGTCTATCCCCGGTTTGCTGCGATCCTGTCACAAAAACCGATTTCTTCCGGTTAGCGGGCGACCAGAACGAGAAAATTCCGCACCGGGCGATTCCATGGTGCGCGGCAGAGCAATGGGCCACCCGCCACCTGGCCGGAGGCCCAGAGATCGGCAGATCTTCCGCCGTCGAGATTCAAGGCATGCCGCACCTTCCAGCCTGCGGGCCCTGCTTGGCTGAGCAACTTTGCCAACGATTCCAAGGTGCAGGGCGAGCTCCGGCCGATCCACCAGCGGCTTACTCCGTCCCATGCGATCACGGTCCTGACGCTTGATTTGGAGGCCTCCAGCCCGGTCACTGCCCTTTCGTTTTCCACCAACATGGGCCCGGCCTGCAACAGCTCAAACATGGCCGCTGCCCCTGTCCGCCCGAGTGCTTCCCTCCTGGAAATGGCCGATCGACCGACTCTGTCCTGATGCCAGACCCCACTTCCCAAAGATGAGGCGGAGTTCCATGCCCCCGATCTTTTCCCCCCCGCAATCACCCAACCCAAAGGGTCTCCCCCGGGTGTGAAAAATCCCGCGTTCACCGCAGCGATCCCGCCCCGGGAGCCGGCGGCGGATTGGGCGTCATGAAACTCGCTGCCTGGTCCTCCTGCCTGATCGACCACCACCAGTTGGTGGGTCCTCGAATCGAATGCCACCCCTTCGAAAACAACTCCCGAGCCATTCCATCGGGTCGTCCGCGCGGGTTCTGGCGGATAAGCTGGGGCGGCAGTTTCAGGAGCGATGCTGCCTGTTCGTGGCGGAATCTCAGGCTTGGGAGCTCCTTTCATCGCGGCAGAGTGCTCGGATTTCACCGACGATGCCGAATTTCTCGATTCCTCTTTCACGGGTGCACACGCCGCCGCAAACACCACCAAGCCCGCAGCCCATCCGTATTTCATGGTCCCAATCTCCACGCTCCGGTAGCCTTGCCAAGCCCACAGAGCCCAAAAATTGACCCAATGCTTAACCAGATCCCAGGGACGACGAAATTTTTTGCCGCGAACCGCATTTTATTGAATCCAAACTTCAATGGTCTGCGAACTGCATGGTGAAACCAAACTCCATCAACACCATGGCATACGACTCAGACAGCAGCTTGAAATTCTACCTGAGGGAAATCTCCCGCACTCCGCTTCTCACCGTCGAAGAGGAAATCGAGCTCGCCGAGCGCATCAAGATGGGCGATCAGGCGGCACGCGACCACATGATCCGCGCCAATCTCCGCCTCGTCGTGAAAATCGCCGGGGATTATTCCGGATACGGCGTCTCGATGAGCGACCTGATTTCGGAAGGAAACATCGGCCTGATGAAGGCAGTCGAGCGCTTCGACCCGGAAAAAGGCGGCAAACTTTCGACCTATGGGGCGTGGTGGATCAAACAATCGATCAAACGCGCCCTCGCCAACCAATCCAAGACCATCCGTCTGCCCGTCCACATGGTGGATAAAATCGCGCGGATGCGCCGCATTGCATCGCTGCTCACGGAAGCGCTCGGCCGCGAACCCACCGATGATGAGTTGGCCACGGAGCTTGGTCTGCCACGCCAAAAGGTGGCCATGTTGAAACAGGCGGCACTCCGCCCGACCTCGCTCGACGCACCCGTCAACGAGGGTGAGGCCACCGAACACGGAGATATCATCGGCGACGAGGCGGCATCCAATCCCTTGGATATCCTCACCGACAAGAACCTCCACGATGAGATCGATGGTCTGCTTTCCATTCTTGATGAGCGCGAACGCCGCATCATCGATGGCCGCTTCGGTCTCAATGGAATCAAGCCGATGCTCTTGGAGGATGTCGGCCGCGAGTTCGGAGTATCGCGTGAGCGCATCCGCCAACTCCAGAATTCCGCCCTTGCCAAGATGCGTCAGGCTCTCCTGAAGAAGGACAAACCAGCGCCCAAGCTGCGTGATTCGAGTTATGCGGATGCCTGATCTTTTACAGAGTCATTCGCCAGAAGTCCCGATGGAATGCCACACGCGGCACCCAGAAGGCTTCCGGTGACGGCTCCCCGGTGGCAATTGTCACCGCCGACCATCGCGTTGGAGGTGATGCCTCCTTTGAAGTCATCGTGATATTTCCATGCTAGATACAATGCGGCTGGCATGGCTTCAGCGATATAGCAGGCGGGGCTGAATCGCTCACCAATCACTTTTTCATCCGCTTGTTGGGTCCATGTGTCCGCTTTGTTTCCGGATAACCAATCTCCCGCTTCGCGCCGCATGGCGTCTCTCAATGTCAGTCCTTCCTCGATGACGGCCCAAAGCACTCGCACCAGGGTGTCGGCAGCGCGCAGGACATTGGCGTGGGCGTGGGTGAGGGCGACATGTTGTTTGGTGATGCGCCTTAGGGATTCGCGTGATTCTCCTTCAAGGGCCGCCAACAAGGCCGGCACCATCGCGAGCCCCCCGATGTGTTCATCGCTGATGCCGCATTTCATCGGAACTCGGCCTTGGGCATAATGGGTGAAAAAGGCTCGGTGATATTCCTCCAAATACGTATCCCGGTGCCAGCCCGGTTCCAGCATGCACGCGATGTAGCGGTTCAACCAGGCTTCCGGGTCGTATCCTCCCTGTTCACGGATGAAACGATGCAACTCGGCGGCAAGTTTGAAGTTGAGCGTGTTTTCACCCGCTTTGAGGAACTGATGATAGTGAATTTCCCGCTGACCCCAGTATTGGGCCTGCTCGCGTAGGATATCCCCGCGGTCATTGAGCGCGACATAACGGGAGCGCCACAGAATGCTGCCGGGATGGGGATTCCGGGGAGCCATGAAATGATCCACCACTCCGTAGTCGCGGCGCAGGGCGGTGCGGTCGTAATACCAATGCACCGGCATCGCCAGTGCGTCTGCGGATAGGGATCCCTGATAGGCGGAGTTCCAGCGGCTCATGCGGTATCCGATACTCCGGCTCTGACTCCGCGCAAGGATTCCATTTCGGGTTTGATGAAAGGTCTTGCAGTGACGGGGTTTGCAGGTATCGGTCTGCCTATTATTCTAAAAAACATGGGCGAACGAGAATTGATGGAGCTTTCCCGCCGCAAGGGCGTCAGTGGCAATCGAATGAAATTGGCACGCTGGGTGGAATCCTCCGCCGTGCAAACCTTCATCGTTGCAGTGATCCTGCTCAATGCGGCCATTCTCGGGCTGGAAACATCTCCCGCGATCATGGCGAGCTGGGGTGGGCTGCTGGTCGCGCTGGACAAGGCATGCCTGGCCATTTTCACCGTGGAAATCGGCATCAAACTTTACGCCTACCGCGGGATGTTCTGGAAAAGCGGGTGGAATCTTTTCGATGTTGCAGTCGTCGCCATCGCTCTCGCACCGGGAGCCGGAGCCTGGGCTGTCCTGCGATCGCTGCGGGTATTGCGGGTCCTGCGTTTGCTCACGGTGATTCCCTCCCTGCGCAAAGTGGTCGCCGCATTTCTCCACTCCATTCCGGGCCTCGCCGGAGTGGTAGCGGTAATGGCGATCTTTTTCTATACGGCGGGTGTGCTGGCGACCAAGTTGTTCGGCGCTACCTATCCCGACTGGTTCGGCAACCTGGGCCGGAGTCTATACACCTTGTTTCAAGTGATGACCTTGGAAAGCTGGTCCATGGGCATCGTGCGCCCGCTGATGGAAAGCCATCCTTGGGCATGGGCGTTCTTTGTGCCTTTCATCATCATCGCCACCTTCACGATTCTGAATCTGTTCATCGGAATTATCGTTTCCACGATGCAGGAATTGTCAGTCCTGCCGGATCATTCGTCAGATGGTCAAGAATTGGGGGAGCTGCTGGACCGCATGGAGGCAGATATCAAGGTGCTGCGATCCACCGTGGACCGACTGCGCGGCCCCTGAAGCGCGAATTAGCGATCGCGGTCATATTTCCGATCCGATACGATGCCCCGTCCGGCGATTAGCTTGATCAAGTTGCAGTTCGCAAAGACAGCGGATTTCGAGTTGCCCAATGGAGACATCATTGAGGCTTCCTTTCAATCGCGCCGGTGATGGTTCGCGAAACGTTCTCCGGAAATGAAAAGGGGCACAAGAGCACTTCTTCTTGCGGCAACTCCACTCGCGCTCATTTGCCTGACCATAGTCGCAATGCTGATGAGTGAAAACGAAGAAAAATGTGTGGATCGTCCAGCGAGATTTTGGCTTCCACTCCCGCTGCGGAAAGCATATGACTTCCCGTGGAAATGAGCTTTCAACGTCCATGGCCAGACGACCTGCCAACTTGCTGCCCGCAATGCGCTAAGGCATTCGACACAAGATGGAATCTTGTTGTCGGACCCGGGCGAGTCGCCCGCATTCTGAGGGCTATCGCTTATGGAATGATCATTCCGTGGATGCGCTAAACGTTGTGCCAGAAATGAAGCCTGACCACACCAGAAGATGGATCGGGGCGTTGTCCGCGCTTCTGGGCGTTATGTGGACTGCAAGTGCGGTATTTCCTCTTCTCTGGAAAAGTTGGATGGGTGAGTTCGAGAAAGGTGATCTCGTGTTCTTGGCGCCTATGGTTCCATTGCTGACGATCCCCGGAATTCTCGCTGTGATTTTCGGCGTTCGTCTGTTCCGGGAAATGCGCGAATCTCACCTAAAGTGGGCCATCGGACCGTTTGCCGTGTTATCGGCATTCTTCATTTCTTCCCAGTTGTCAGCGGTCCTTCCTGATATGCTGCCCGAGCGTTTGCAGAAGTCGGTTTTGCTATTTGCTTCGAGCATCTTTTCCATGGTGGCATACTTGTGTTTGGTTCGTTGGTTGCTTCGGCATTTGACGCAAGAAAACCGCTCGTTGCGCTCCCTGATGGGTCGTGGCGGGTTGATGCTCATCGCATGGCAACTCTGGGTGCTTCTTTCCCATGCATTCGAGGAGTATTCGCCGATAGAGGAAGGTTATACCCACGTGCCGGAAGCACCGTGGGATCTGCTCGGTCTGGTCGTTCCATTCCTCGTCGCTTATGGGTTGTATCGTGTGTTCGCCCACAAAATCATTGAGGCCCGACAAGACGCACCCTGACCAATCGGGCGTGACGGAAATCTAGGTGCCCGGTCCTGCCAGATCGGGGGAATTTCAGGGGTCTTCGGAGACGGCCCGTGAGATGCGGTTGTTGAGTCGCGCGCCGGTGTTGAGGAAGAGGTGGAGTTTGCCGTCTTCTTCGAACACGCAGGGACACATCAGGCCGGGATTGTCATCGCCGAATCGTGAGGCGTCCATGAAGCGACCCAGATGGCGGGCCGGACGAAAGCCGGCGTCTGTCTCAGCAAGATAGAGGTGGAAATCGCGGTTGTGAATGTTGCCGGGCGGGCCTTCCGTGCTGGCGTTGGCATGGCAGAGCACCAGATGTCTGCCCCGCCAGGGGAACCACCAGGCACCGGCTACCTGATCCGTGCCCGGCGGAGGATCAAGGAAGGGTTTGGCAATGACCCGCCAGGTACGGGCATCAGCGGAACGTGCCTGATAGATGCGCCGGGTCCCTCGGTCGTTGCCCATGAACAACATCACGTATTGCGTGTCCTCGCCCTCGATCGGGTGTGCAAACACCCGCGCATAGGAAGCCTCGCTAAGTCCGGGGGCGTCGGCGGTCGAAAGTACAACACCTTCCGCACGAAACCGCAGGCCATCCTCCGAGGTGGCGAGGCGTGTGACCGGATTCTCGCCGTGATAGTA
>JBBARN010000031.1:45580-51702 GCA_040399845.1 Luteolibacter sp.
GCAGGCCATCCTCCGAGGTGGCGAGGCGTGTGACCGGATTCTCGCCGTGATAGTATAGAAACAGGCATCCTTCCTTTTCATGCCACAGGGCGTGGGGACCCGAGACATGGGAGACATCATGATTTGGTGGCCATTTCCTGGCAATGACCGGATTTTTATCATATTCCTTCCACGGTCCCGCCAGGTCATCCGCGTAGGCGAGGCAGATGCCACCCGGAGGATCATGTGGCGCGTAATAGAGATAATACTTTCCAAGCGGTTTCTCGATCCGCCCTGTGGTGGCAATGACGGAGGGAAAAATGATATCATCATGCGGCCGGTAGCGCAGTCCTTCATAATCCAACACGATGCCTTTCGGAACAAAGTGAGGCAGCGCGGATTGCTTGGCCGCCCCGGCCAAATCCACCTGCCCATCGCCGTCGAAGTCATGGGTGATGAAATCGAAGAAACCGTTTTCATCGCGATCTTCGAAGCCAATGACCTCTTCGGGTTTTTCCGCCTTCTTGCGCGAGACCAACTCGTTCGGATGGGCCGCCCCCCAGTAGCGCCGGTCCTTGTCCACCAGCCACACTCCACGTTCCGCGCCGAACAGGTGGATGCCGCCAGACCAGGCCGCAAGATATAGGTTTCCGCCACCGCTGAAATCCTCATCCCACTCGCCGCGATCGCCGAGGGTGTCGGCCTGGTTGTGGCGCTTTCCATGCCACCAGCGCTCGAACAGGTCGGGATCGCCATCTTTGTCCAGGTCCGTGCGGAGAATCCTTTGATGTGACTGCTCGCCCAAGTGCGACTTTCTATGTGACTCCGGGTCGGTTTCGCGCGGCAGGACCGGCAACGCCGGTTCGCCAGGCAGCAGGCCCGGCAGGATGGTTGCGATCAGCAGCAGACAGGTTTTTTTCATGGCCGGAGGAAATGGCAAGGGGTGCGCTCGCAGGAACTGAGCGTCCCCCCTCTTTGAACGGGGCAAATCCCTCCCAGCTGTCGATCTTTCCCTCCCGTATCTGCGGTAGGGAGTGACTTCGCGGGTGTGGGCGAACCCGCGATCAGCTTGCCGCCCGTTCCGGCGCGTGTGCAGGATTCCTCTTTTTGTTCATTCGTGAATAGCGATAGATGAGGTATTATTCGGGAAAGGATATGGGGAAAATGAAGTTCAAATTGAACTCGATACCTGATTTGATTCTTAGAGAGCCGGATCGCCCAGGAAATCGACGACCAAATCAACGCCGAATCGGATCATTTGGTCGAGTGACCTCTCATGGCAAAGCTTCGTTGCAGAATGAGGGATGAAGAGGTTGCTTCACCGCCACCGTCCGTCGCTCAAGCCATGGAGGTTGAAAAGACGCCAAGCTCACCATGCCCGCGTCTCTGTTGCCGACTGCGCTTCTGCCAAACGTAGTCCAGGACTTCAGTCCCGGACGCCCCAACAGCCATTTCAGAAGCCCGGATCGCCGCTTCGGGCATCCCACCCGCCGTTTCGGGAATCCAAACACGCGCTTCGTCCATCCCAATCGCCGCTTCGGGTGTCGTAACTGCCGCTTCGGGAATCCCAACTGCCGCTTCGGAACCCCAAACGGCCACTTCATGCCTCCAAACTCCCATTCAGTCAGTCCAAATCGGCATTTCGTTCCTCCAAACCGCCACTTCGAAGGTCCAAATCGCCATTTAAGGTCCCCAAATCGAAACTCCGGCGTGAGTCACAAGTCGTTCTATTCCAGGCACAAACCACAGAAAACAGAACCAAAAACCAAGCAGAACACCATGAAATGCGAATTCGCCAGCCTCCAGAACCTGAACCTCGCCGTGCCGACGTGAGATTCTCCCTCAGCCACCCTGGATGCCTCACCTATCTACGCCAAACCACGCTTTTCCCGACTTCTCCTCGTCTTGATTCTTGTGACTTCAAGTCCTGCATCGCGCCCCCTTGGTCCCCCCTGAACCCAGGCGAGGCATGCCCGGGTGTATATCAGCAAGGAAACCCGCCGACTCCCCGCCCGTCTCGCTCACTCCTGATAGGCAAACCCCGGCCGTCAATTTCCTTGTAAAACCAACGGCTTCCGCAAAAGTGAGCGCCGTAGTGCAATGCTGGATATGCGATCCATTGAGCCTACTAATTCCTTCTGTTCGCCACAAAATGTATGACATCCTGACAGCGGCCCAGAGCATCGTGCTCCTGATCACAATCCTTGGATGCATTCCCTACGGCATCTGGATCGTCTATTCGATGTTCAAGAAGAAGTGGAAGCGTGTCGGCATGCAGATCGGTATTCCCGTCGCGGTTTACTCGGTGTTGATTGGCGCTTCGGCCCTCAGCGGACCTATGATCCAGGCAGATTACCTGAAGGATCTCTATGATTGCGAGGTGAGCCTCGGCCCCGCAATTTTCGAGTATGACTCCGAGAGATCGTTCAATGGCGATGGATATTCCTTTTCGGTATATCCGCTGCCTTCCACGATTAGGAAGCGGTTTGAGTCGGCGGATTCAAGACTACTGAGCGAATATCCCAAGCATCCAAGTTACCGAGATCATTGGAGTTTCGAGCACTGGCGTGAAGCGCCATTTGACGAGCAGTTCAAAGACTACTTGGACTTTGCGCTGAGTAGTTACGACGCCGACAACGCTTCAGAACTCACCACGCATTTTGAATCGATTCGGAAGGCATTGGCCCAGAAGGGCACCTACTACTCTTTCTTTTACAATCGCCCTTCGAGCCACATCGGTGATATTGATCTGTTCATTGTCGATCTCCATGGAGGCCGCGTCTACTCAATCAACCACAACACATAAAAGACAAGAAGGCGAACAAGGCGTCACTCCTAACGCCTGACCCGCCGCGAGTTCCAGCCGTCATGACCATTCAACCATCAACCCAGAATCGAAGCCGCGCCATCAGTCAGGCGTAGGAGGACTTCGACGTTCGGAGTAAATGCGATGTGCACGAAGCTTATTTTGACGATAGTCGGTTCAGCGGGGTTGTTCTCGCTCCTGACATTGGTCCCGACGGGTGGCTCCTTGACTTTAGCAAGTGGCATCAAACGGCTTTTACTCCGTACCGTGCTGACCACGGCCTTTATCGTATTCGCATTGGTCGCGGTTAGGACTTGGTCATTTCACCGGTATTTCAATGAACATGACTCTATCCGCGATCAACTTGTGCAGATGCGCCAGAATCGCCGTCCTGAGAACATTGATGCTGTGGTGTGGGAGGTGGCAACGACCTGGACGATAACCGCTCACGGAAACGTTTGTTTTTCCCCACAAGAGGTAACACTGAGCGAATTAAAACGCCTTCGAGCGGATGTTGAGAAGCGCCTTGCCGGACACGTGGATTTGACGACGACTGATTGGATATGGCAGCGTTTGGGGGAGACAGGACCTCACGGCCAGAAGTATCGGCAGAGATTCGAGCCGGAATATCGCGAGGACGTATATGGCAGTCAGTGAACACTACTCCTTTCCGCTTGGCCCACCACGAATACCATCTCCTAACAAGTCATGACGCACCAACCGGCCATAAGCTTTCCAATTTCAATTCATTTTCCTTTCAATCGCGCCGGTGGGCGCACATCTAACGTTAGGTCAGCAAATCCTATGCGCCTTCTAGCACTACTTGTTCCTCTGTTGCTCTCCGCATGTTTCGTATCCCTGCCCTCCAAGGGAACCGCCGAGACGCGTCAGTATCATGGGAAGGTGGTTGCTTTGACAACTGATCTCGATCTTGCGAATACTTTTAGCCGGTTGGCAGCCTGGAAGCATCCGGCAGAAGGGCTTGGCAGTAATCAGCGTGTTGTCCAGACATTGCCGAAGGGTTCATTGATCCGCGTAACCGGCAGCACTGCTACAAGATGCCCGTGGGGTAACACATACTGCGCGGAATGTGTGGATGCCGCCTCTGGAACTCGTTTTGATTTATGGGAGAACGACCTGAAGAACTACACCAGAGTCGCTACTGAATCAGAAACCGAACAAGTCATGCGAGGCAACCGGCGATAACGTCTTCAGTTGAATCGGAGCTTGATCCGCCGGTGCCTCCACATCTAACGTTCGTCCAAATATGACTTCCCTACAGCGCATTTGCATTCTCCTTGCATCATTGGCCGTGTTCCTTGGTTATAGCTTCTCATTCCCAAGTATCGAGACTCAATGGCCGAGTATCCGAGCGGGCTTAATTCTCGGTGCCTTGTGCGCAATAGCCTTAATCAAGTTTCTACCATGGGTTTACCTGCGATGGGGGCTGCTTATACTGGCTTTTTGCTTCTCGGTTATCGTCGGGGATCATAGCTTTCTAGAAGGGAAAGCGAAGGCAAGTTTCGCGATTTGGTGCATCACCTTTCTTGGTCTCCTTTTTGTCCTATATCACACAACTCGAAACCGAATGCTGAACAATGCTGCCTTCGAATCAGGGTCGGACGAAGCCGTGAGTGGCAACCGGCGTTAACGTCTCTAGTTGAATCGGAGCTTGATCTCGCCGGTGCCACCACTCATCGTTCGGGATAGAATCTGAAAATCATGCGTTGGGACGATTGGCTATTCATCATCATGTTTCTAGGCGTCGTGCCTGGATTGATTTTGTTGCTGGCTCGCTGGATTTCGAAGGACTCGATTTGGGCGACGTTGGATGATGTTCCACGAGATCTGCAGGCACGTGTTGATTGGAAGCCGGTATTTCTATTTCGGCTGCACGATTTTCGCATAAAGGGTTTCGTGGCAATTGCGTTGCATGAAGGCCATTTGCTGGTGAAACCCGGTTTGGTTTGGAGGCTCCTTGGCCTCAAATGCAAGTCGCTGAAGATTGCCAGCAAAGGCGGTATCAACTCCGATGGCACTGTCTCGGTCCTCGTTCGCGGCAAAAAGTATCGCTTGGAAACTGCTCCAAGTGCGGCACTGTCCGGACTTCTACGATCAGGTTCCGAAGATTCGAAGTGTCCATGAATGAATCGTCCGAAACAAGAAACCGAACAAGCCTGCTCATCCAACAGCGGGTAACGACCTTCTTTTGACGATGGCGAGGTGGTGATTCTAGACGAAGCCGGGAAGAAGTGCATTCCAGGCGAGATGGTCGGGTACGTAGTTTTCATTAGACGCACGAATGTCTGGCGCGAATCCTTACAGATTGAGCTGACTGAGTCGCAGCAAGACCAAATTGAGAAGGCGAGAGGTCAAGAGAGTCGTGGCAAGTTCCTGACGATGATGCTTCAAGCAGTCATCGACACAGAATTTCCAAATGCGAAGCCGTGAGTTGCAACCGGCGATAACGTCTCTAGTTGTATCGGAGCTTGATCTCGCTGGTGCCACCACCTATCGTTCGCTACGAAAACCATGAGATTCCTTGCGGCGATTTACCTGCTTTTCTCTGTCTCGGCATTTGCTGAGCCCATCCCCGCACGCGATCCATTCTTTGGGGAATCCCGGCCCAGTTGGTGGTGGGATATCTGGCACGGTCGTGTTGTCGTATTGGAAGGCAAGATTACGTTCAGGAAGTCCAATGATCCCGATATTCGCATCGAGATTAACAAAGATCGGATCAAGGATATCATCCCAGACGACAGCACCCGCAAACTTCAATCAAAAGTAGGTGAATTCCAAGTGGGAGAACTTGAGATTTCAAAATTCCACTACGCAGACGCAGGCGCAAGCGATTCGGACGGCACCATCCAACAAATGCAGAGCGGGGCTTTGAAGCGGGTGAAAGTGCTTATACCGATCATGAACTTTGGCGACAACATGACTCTCTACGGAATGGATCTTCAACCTGATGTCGAGAATGTGGGCATTCATGTTTTCGATTACAGCAATCTGATTTTTGGAGTAAACTTGAGTTACTGCTCGGAAATTCCTAACGATAGTCTTATTGATGCCAATGAGGTTTTCAAACTTCGGAACAAGTTGGTGCACTGTGGCACCAACCGGAATAGGGATCCAGACCCTAATAGAGGATACTCTGGATTTAGATATAGTGTCACAGGCGATAGTGTCTCCGTGGATCTTGTGCTAGATGGAAGCCCCGCTCATCGTGGTGGACTCCGCGTAGGCGACAAGATCGTCTCCATTCAAGGGCAAAAATTTTTACACAGCCGTCCCACAGGACGGTTTAGCTCGGGAAGAAAAAGCGGGCTGGTGTTGA
>JBBARN010000032.1:0-26958 GCA_040399845.1 Luteolibacter sp.
TCTGCGCATTCAGATCGGGATCGTTGTTGAATTCCTCCATGAACAGTTTGATCTCGGAAGGATCGAGCGCCTCGAAGCGGCTTTTCAGCTCCGCCTGCAGCCTCGCTAATTCTTCACTGGATACCGAGCCAGGATTTTGAACGGCACCGCGATATATCGAAAAAAAATCACGCGTTAGGTTTTTTACTTTTGTCTCCTTCGCGCGTTCTGACTTGCGTCGCTCGATGTTGATCGGTGAGTCGGGATCGATGCCGGGGTTTGCTCTGACCTCTTTTAAGAGTTTGTCAGTTGTCGCTTTCTCGCTCGAGTATTGCCGCTTTTCCCGCCAGCCAAGAAGAGCTGCGGCAATGAGGATCAGAGCAGAAATCAAGAGAGAACGAATCATGGCTCAATTCAGTTTTTCCAGCAGTTCGTTGCGGAGCGTGACGTCGGTGATTTTATTTGCCAGACCTCGCGCCCTGTCTTTTGGGAAGGTGTTGCTACCATTCGCGGTGCCCTCGATCAATGGAATCAAGAGTTCGTCTCCCGCTCCTGAATCAAGGTAATCAAGAGCGGTCTTCTCGACAAAATCATAAGACTTCGGGTTATTCAACTTTTGGAGGAAAGTTTGAAGGGCTACTCCCGTTGCTCGATCGGCGGAGGATGGATCGACCGCTTGAACCCATTTGCGATTTGCGTCGAACTCATTGCGACGCGGATCTCCGCCACCACTGGCTCTCATGGCACGATATTCCGCAAACTCCGAGAACTGTTCCGCCAAAAGGGCGGTGCGTTCTTCCGGAGTGACGGCAAAACGCTCGAGGCTTCTTTTGGCTTTTTCCGGATCGCTATCGTATTCAATTCTGAAGTTATACTCAAAAACACTCGTTTCTCTCAGTAGGGCCATATATTCCTCCGTAGGCATCGTTTTACGAAGCAAATCAACCAACGGTTGTCTCTTCTCCTTGGGAATTACATCCACGTAATCACCGAAGCGTCCGCGCAGATCCGGCGGAAAATTGTTCATGATCTGCTCGGCGGCGGTTGGATCTGAATCGATCAAGGACATGATAAATGCCGATTCAAAGGGGACCCTGGCGGGAGAGTTTCCATCAAGGGACTTATCGAAAGTTCCCGCAGTGAGCTGGCGCTCATACCAATTCGTGGCTGCTTCGGGATCTCTGGCAAGCCACTTGTCGAACGATCCATAAGCGCCGAGGACAAGCCCACCATCTTGGTTTCTCACGATATATTGGCTAAACGCAAATTCGGGATTTTTCCTTTCGAGTTCTTTCAGCATCACCACTTCGAGTTCATTGCGAAATGGGGCATGAACAGGAAGAGCCGCCATCTCCGTGTAAGCTCTCGTGAGTTCGTCTCCGCTCATTTCGGACGCCAGCGTTACGAGCCTTTTCCAGGCCGCCGTGTACCGATATCCGGTTGCCGGTTCGTCATTGTTCGAGAGAACGAGTCTTGTCCAATCCCGGGAAGTACCCACCCAGTCGCCCGAGGGACTGTCGACATTGTCTGGTGTTATACTCTCGCGCTTCGGCCTGGCACTCGCCGCTACCCTCGTCCTATCGCTCTTGGACCTCGCATCGCTACGATTCGCTCGAGAAAAAGAAGACTTTCCGGGGCTAGCGAGCCTATCCCGCATGACGGCATTCTCCTGCTTTTGGGCGTCAGTGGATCTGCGCAAGGTTGAAAACCACGACGCCGCGAAGATAAGCGCAACGAGCGGCAGTGCGTAGTGGGTGACTTTCATGATTTGTTGATATCCCGGAGGGATCAGCTCGAATAAAGAGTTCGCCAAATTCCTCTTCCCGGATTCAAAGATCATCGAAGCAGGGGGCATGCCTTGAATGATGGGTTCGGAACGCCAGAAGCTGCGGATCTGGCTGTCACTCCAACTTCTTGACCTTGTCGACCGCGACCCCGTTTGGGGTTATCGGCTCGAAGGGCTCCTTGCCTCCACCGGTCAGGTAGAACGTCGCGGTTTCCCCTTTTTTCGGGATGGGCTCGTGGCCTTGTGAGCCGGGAGGATTCGGCTCGCGGGTGTGCGGCTGCCAGGCGAGGACGGTGATCTTCCCGCCCTTCTTCGCCTCGGCACCTTTGGAAACCTCCTCCACCTGAACCGTGATGGTATAAATCGTGTCTTTGTGGACACCGGGGTCGCTTTCGATTTTGGACTTCTCGACCTTTGTAGTCACTTCAAGGACCTTGCCCCTGACGATATGGGTGGCCTGAGCTACGAGTTTCTCGTTATTCTGAGGAACCTTGGCGGCATGACTGAGGCTGGAGGCCAAGAGTAGGAGTGGAGCAGCGATGAGTGCAATGGTTTTCATATTTTTGATGTGCTTCGCTTTGTTGTTTTGTGTTCTTGTTTTGTTTGGGAAATTTAGTTGGCAAGGTCGGATGGTTTGAGCATGCGCCCGAGGAACAGCACAGTGCCGCTCTCGCTATCACGGATCAGATACCATGTGCGCCCTGTGCCTGCCCCGGTGCCGCTGATGCCGCCGTTGAGAGACAGGATACCAGCGGGGGCGCTGGTGGGCAGGCTGAAAGAAATGACGCCGCAGCCACTGCTGGGTGAGAAGTGGATCGGGGTTGTGAAAGTATTGTTGTTGTTTTGGGCGGAGATGGAGGGGCTCGCGCCGTTCAGCGTGATGCCGTTGCCGCCGGAGAAGGTAATCGCCCCCGAGGCGCTGCCGAAGGTCATCGAGTTATTGGTCACGGTGCCACTGATCGTGACGGTGCCCCCACCCAAGGCCAGAGATGAGGTGCCGAAGTTGAGATCATCGGCGGAGGTGGTGGTGACGTTTCTGGGCGCGACGGTTCCGCCGGCGCTGGTGCTCCATGCATTCGAAGCATTGCCAGCCGTCGGCACCGCCCACGTGCCACCCGCCGTGCCGAAGCCGGCATTGGTTCCGTTGTTGTCCCAATAATAGGTAGCTGCCAACGCTGAGGAAGCGATGGAACAAGCCAGCACTGCCACCAGACAAATGACGTCACCTAGGCCGCGCTTGAATTCAGTTTTCATTCTCTTGCAGAAGGGTTTCGGGGGACATAGCGTGCCAATCGGGCACCCCGAAACTCTCCTCCGCTCGAACGTGCAATTGCTGTTGTTGTTCAGATAAAGCATTGCGTGGGCGGACACGTCGCTGTTGACGACGCGTTGGAGCCTGAGTGAGCAGAGAAAAGAGTGACGAAACAGTCGGGTGGCAGATGCCGTTGCGGGTTTTGTCGGTGAGGTCCTCGCCGTCGATGACGGGAGCGGCCGGACTAAAGGACACGGTGAAAGAGCTTGGGTTCATTGGGGTTTTGCGGGCGATTATTCCGTGATAGCCACCTTGAGTCGGGCAAATTTCTTGGTGTCCGGCCCTTGGGGTATGGTAAGTGTAATGGTATCGGTGCGGTTGTCGTTATCGGTGACGGTGACGCCGGCGGTGGAACTGGCGGTGTCGCTTCCAACTGTGAAGACTTCCGGCCAGACGCCGAGCTCGGTGCCGACTTCGATCGAGACTCCCACGGCGGCATCGACCGAATCGTGGTCACGCACGAAGGTGAAATTTATATTTCCACTGTCGGTGGTGACGGCAGGAAGCTTGCTGAGGTCGTTGTTGTTCAAGTCGCCGCCGAGAACGAATTCAATGGCGTTGGGCACGCCGTCGAGGTCGGAGTCCCCTTCCGGTTCGCTACCCGGGGCGTTGGTGACGGCCCAAGTATCGTAGGGGGAGGATGGCTGAGCAATCTTTGCGACAACTGCGAAATCGTCCATTTGACCGATCGTGCCGCTCGCGGGGAACAGGTTGGAATAAAGACCAATGTAGTTCTCGTTGGTGCCGCTCCAAGCAAAGGCTCCGGTGCCCATCTCCACACCGCCGAAGGTGACTGCATAATTTACGGTCGAGCCCGCATTGAAGTCCGAACACGTGAAATCGATCGTAAGGTTCTTCGGGAGTGTGGATGCATCACCTGCGGTCGCATTGTTGATCACTTCGATTCCGTTGTCGAAAACCTGGATTGCGTTTTGATTGCCGCGGTAGCCAACGTATAAATCAGCATAACTGAAAAGGGTGGGATTGTTGTGCGCCCAGCCCTCGGCCTCGGCTTTCGACATGCCCATGGCAATCCCGAGGAACCTTACGGTGCCTTGGGTCGAGTATTGCTTGAGGTCGATGCTGATGCTGAAGCCACCACCGTTGGAAATTGCGGCATCGATGAAGTTGTGGTCGAGGTAGGACATGCTGAAGCCGCTGGTTGAACCGGTGGCAAAGAGCGAGTTGCCGGAGATTGAAGCGTTACCGCCAGAGCCGACCTTTTCGATCCAATTCAACGCACCAAGCGTCCCCGACTTGCCGAGGGTCGAGGCATTCAATTCGGTGCTGTTCGACCGGGTGAAGTTGTCGGCGAACATGATGAAGGAGGGCGGCGGCTCTACAGTGCTGAAGTTCCATTCGGTGTCACTGGTGATGCCGGCGAAGTTGCTTCCGGCAAGATCCGTCACGGCAGTCGCGGCGATCTGGATGGCGTAGTTCTTTCCGGCCAGCAGATTCGCCGTCGGATTGATCGTCAGGGTTGTTCCGGAAACGGTCACCTGAGCATCGGTGACAGCGATGGATGTCGATGTCGCGTCTGTCAGGTTCTCGATAGTGATGTTTCCAGTGCCCTTGGCGATGGGTTCGCTAAAGGTAGCCACAAGGTCTGCGGTGACGGCCACGTCGGTATCATTGTGGGCTGGGCTTTGGTTCAGAATCTCGGGCGGGCCATAGGTGGTGGTAATGCCATACTTTGCCGTCAGATAGCTACCGACCTGTTCGCTCTCAATGGTGCTTAAAGCTCTGTTATAAATCAAAACCTCGGCGATATCGCCTTCCCAAGATCGGCTAAATGTGCGATCCGCGCTGAGAGTGCTGGCGGTGACAGCAGCCGTGGTTGTTACCGAGAGCAAGTTCCAACCGCTCGGCATATTGGTCGTGGCGCCATCGACGGTGAGTCCGTTCAGGCTTGTCGTGCCGTCTTTGATACTGGACGAAGTATGTGTTTGATGCCAAATCGTTGAGGGAATGGCTGTGCCGCGATGAAAGTGGTAATTGGTAGTGTCACCCAATAAGAACCTCATTTCGTTAGGATTCTGTTGTTTCATCACCCAGAAAGCGGTGCGGATGTTGGTAAGCCGCGGAAAACTAAAGCTGGCTCCATTGCCCACAGGAAAACGCACGACCGGTTGACCGTTGAGTTCGTTGGTCTCATAGGTGGGTGCGCCGATCGTTCTTGTGGCATGATTGCCGAGCCCGGACATTTCGGTCCATGTATTGAGAGTGGCCCCGTCGCTCAAGCCCGTGATCTTCGCTGCATCCAGCCACAAGACGAGGCCGGTCACGCCACCCGGTGGCGGGCTGGTGGTGGCGGTGGTGAAGTTCCACGCTGTGTCATTGGCGATGCCAGCGTAGTTGTTGTTGGCCAAATCCTTGACCGCAGTCGCCGCGATCTGGATAGCGTAGTTTTTCCCTGAAAGGAGATCTGCCGTCGGGTTGATCGTCAGAACCGCACCCGAGACCGTGACCTGGGCATCACTGACCGCGATGGTCGTCTGGCTCCCGTCACTCAGGTTTTTGACTGTGATATCGCCGGTGCCCTTGGCGATGTTTTCGCTGAAAGTAGCGACAAGATTGGAGGCGAGCGCCACATTGGTGGCACCATCGGCGGGGTTCAGGGTTAGGATCGTGGGCGCGGTGACATCGGGATTGAGCGTGGTGAAATTCCAAGTCGTTGTATCGGCGATTCCTGCGAAACTGTTTGAGACCACTCCGTCAAGCGCGGTCGGATCAATCCGGATGGCATACGATTTGTTGGGGAGAAGATTCGCGGTTGGGTTGATCGTCATTTCTTCGCCAGCGATGGAAATCTGGGCTGTGTTCGTGATGGCGATGTTGATGGAGGTGCCGTCGGTGAGGTTCGCGAGTGTGATGTTGCCCGTGCCGCGAACGACGGCCTTGTTGAAGGTCAGCACCAAGTTGGCATCCAGCGCGACGTTGGTGGAATTGTCGGATGGGCTGAAGCTTCCGACGAGGGGAGCGGTGATGGTGGTGGGGCGGCCATTCGGGTAATAGAGGTCGATGAGTTCCTGCACGCGGTTGGTGATGTTCAGGGCGGAAGTTGCGTTGTAGGTGGTCCACCGGCTGGCATGCTCGCGCTCCTCCCAGAAGCCGTCGGCGCTGGGTTGACCGTTCCACCAACTGGATGCAAAACTCTGGAAGGCGGTATTGTTGGCCGGCGCGAGGGATTTGTAACGTACGAGTCGGTCGTAGATTTCCACAGGCGCGACGAGTCCGGCATTGTTGATGGCGGTATTAAGGGTGGTGGCGTTCTGCGGATAGATGCCCCAGAAGTGAAACAGCGGTCGGATGTCCGCACCCACATTTTTGCAAAGGCGCAGCAGAAGGCTGTCCGTGTCCGTCGCGTAATTGACGCCATTCTCGGAGTCAGTCACGAATGACTT
Organism: Luteolibacter sp.; assembly: GCA_040399845.1. GTDB lineage: Bacteria > Verrucomicrobiota > Verrucomicrobiia > Verrucomicrobiales > Akkermansiaceae > Luteolibacter. Next base: position 6,482 of record JBBARN010000032.1, read on the forward strand.
CCAATACTTGCCTAGAACGCCCCAACCATAGATGCGGGCGATGTCCACGAACTTTGCGTGGCCCTTGAGCTGGTAGGCCTTTTCACCATCGGCCATGGGCATTTTGTTCGGAGAGAAATTGAACACGGTCATCCAAGCCATCGCAGTGGTCTCCAGCGTGCGGTAGGCAATGGGATCGGCCAGCGATGCCCGGAAGGCGGTATCCAGATTGATACCGAATTTCCGGTGCAGGACGGGCATAAACGGCAGATTCACGTTGGACTCGGTCTCGCCGGGAAACTTGTCAAAAAAGTAAGCGTGACCCTGCTCGTGGAACTCCACCTGCGCGTCATCGGTGCCATATTGTGGCCCCCGAATCAAGTAGTGGGTATGATAGCCGTTGTTATAACTGGCCGAGGCACTAAAGCCTCCGACGTTCACGGCCGGATAGCCCGGTGCGAAAACGGAAGCGCGAATCAGCACATCGGCCTGAAGATAGAATGATTCCTTGCCGCGAATCTGTGGAAAGCCGAGCAGGTCGTTGAAAGCATCCATCGCGGAATCCCAATCCTTCATCACCTGGGTCGGGTCAGGCATGTTGAAAATCCAGCTTCTTGGCACCTGCATCATGAATTTTTCCGACTGGAAATCCGCCCACGGGCCGGGGTTGGTGCGTTCACTCAGCCATTCCGTCGGTGTCGTCTGGTGAAAACTCTTCGCGGAGAAGTAGGGCGAACGGACTGCATTGTGCACGGATATGCTCACGTTACCTTGGTTTGCGAGCCACGGCACCTCGATATAGATGCCGCCGCCGTGCGGGCAGGCGACTTTGGTTTCCACCGCGTTGATGGAGTAGAGGACCGTGGAACGATCCAGGCGCTTGATTGAGGGTTTGTTAGAAAAATCCCACGAGTGCGCGCCGACCCGGATTTTGAAACCCTTGCCTACCAACGCCGTCGGCACGGTGACGGTGGCAATCGAGCCGGGCGCAAGGTAGCAACCCGTCGGTTTGCGCGCAAACGTGCCACTGCCATCTCCCTGCGTCGCCCAGCCCACTGTATTCGCGTAGCTGGCCTTGATGGTCACGGTGCGTGTGGTGTCCGCCGGGTTCGCGGGCGGGTTGCATGCGCCGGGGAAACTTGACGCGCTGCCAAACTTGAAACCGTTCAGCAAACTCTCGTAGTTTGCGAGCGTGGTGCCGTTGTAAACCACATCCATGATGTACTGCTGCACATTCCAAAGCGTCCAATGGATATCGTTCGTCACAGAAGCCCGGGCGGGCAATCCGTTGACATACCAGCGGTTTCCAGAGGAAGCGTCGTAGGCTCTCACCAGATCGAAGGCTGCAGTGATGAGCGCAGCACTGTCGGCAAGACGGGCGTGTTGCTGATCGATGGTCGTCTTGTGCGTGGAGATCTGCGCGGCGGTCAGCGTGGCGGCTCCGGTGATGTGGTTCCTTAGCGCGACGAGTGCCAGAAAAAGCGGATCGCCAACTCCGGTGTTGAAGTTCCACGTGGTGTCATTGGCGATGCCGGGATAAGTATCGCCCAGAACACTGGTGATTGCGGTGGGGTCGATGCGCACGGCCCAGGCTTTGCTCGCGATAAAACTGCTGCCGGGATTGACCGTGAGCAGGTTCCCGGAAATCACGATCCGCGGATCGGTGATGGGGATGACGATGCTCGTGTTGTCCGTGAGATTTTTGAGGGTGATGTTGCCGGTGCCGCGCACGATGTTTTGGCTGAAGGTGGCCAACAGCGGATTCGAGGAATAGACATTGGTGGCATTGTCCGCCGGATGGGTGGCGACGAGCGACCAGCCGCCAATGGGCTTCTCGATGTCGAGATGGAAGCGGCGGTCGACAGTGCTGGTGGTGATCGTGGTATTTCCCACGCCGTTGGTGCCGGAACCATAGCTCACCCCATCGGAAAACTCGTCCGCCGTCATGGAGATGTAAGGAATGCCTTGCTGCCACGTGCTGGTGGAACTTTTGAGCGCCACATCCACGCCGTAAAACGTGTTCGGTTGCAGGATGAACGGGGTGTCCAGCCGCCAGGTGACGTGATTGTTCGCGGCCCAGGTAGCAGTCTGGGTGGCGGTTTCGGTATAGACCGGTGTGAACGTGGTCCCGGAAATCGTGCCGATGCGGATGGTATATACCTTGGTCCCGGGAACGCTGGTAGTGATCCGGTAGGTCACGGCCTTGAGGCGGAGAGCCTCGTTGCGCGTGCGGAAGGTCTGACCCTTGGCGGCCCCGGTGGCGTTGTTTTCTGGCCACCATTTGTCGGTGGCTGTCTGGGTGCCGAGATTGGCGAGGTCCTCGCCATCGATGACGGGAGCCGCCGCGCTGGCGGTCACGGTGCCGGCTTTGGCTGGAAGGATAGCCAGAGCGATAGCGGCGAGCGCTGCGCCAAGAAACAGATGGGTTTTCATGTTGTCAGAAATGATCGGGAAAGTCGTGGATGAAGGGTCAGTTGGCGCATTATAGGTTTTTATCTTTGATCGATCCACAGCAAATGCCCTTAGAGTCTGGATCCCCCATACCCAAGCGAATCTTCGCTCCCTATTCCGCTCCGCCGGCCTTCGTTAGCGGAAAATGCTGGAGTGGGCGTAGAAAGAAGGCTGCCATCCCGTAGCGGCGGCGCTCTCCCCGATGTTCCTCCAAGAGGCATTAGAGGCCGCGTCGTGGTTTTCCATCCGTGTGCGGGGCTTCAACGGCACGGGAAAGGCGGGAATGCTAGAGGGAGCGCTGGCTTCAGCCGGCAAGTCAGATGGAGGGGCATGAGGCCCGCCGACTGAGGCTTGCGCCTCCCAGGTCTGCCTGGGCGTCTCAGTTCGCGGGTGTGGGGCTGCCAGATGGGGACGATGTAGCGCTGTATGCGGTTCTAGACCGCTCAAACCGAGTTTAGCTGCTTTCCTCCATATCCGCAGTTAGCCTTGCGGACACGTCTTTCAGCCAGTGCTCGTCTCTGCGGAGTGAGGCAACCCCCATCGCTCCTTGTAGCGCGGAGTAGATGTGCTGGGCATGGGCGCGAAGGACTGACTTTTTACCGTTTGTGCCTTTGCCGCTGCTGGCGAGTGCGGACTCCAGCCACTGCACGTTGCCATCGATGAACTTGCCCAGCTCCACTTGGAGGCGCTCTGGCAAGAGCCCGGCTTCTCCTGCCAAAACACCACACAGACAAGCGCGACCAGAGCTTGCGTAGGCAAGCTGGAACACCGAGCAGTAACGCTCCACTTGTTTTTTGCGGGATTGCGGCGGCGACTTGGGATCCCCTAGAGCCAGGAAAAGGCGCTCGGAATACCGCTGAGCCACCGCAACGGCCAAGTCTTCTTTCGTGGCGAAGTGATGATGGACCGAGGCGCTCTTGATGCCGATTTCAGCGGCGATGTCGCGAAAACTGCAGTTGTTGTAGCCGCCGGTGCGGATCAGACGTTCTGCGATGTCCAGGATTTGAGTGCGGGTGTTGGCCATGAAGCCTATCTACCGATAGATTCCGCTTGACGCAAGAGGTGTGTGGTGGATTCTTTCGCCCACCTACCGATAGATAGTCTGTGACAAACCAAAAATTGAAAGACGCATACCATGACAACCTCTAGCTCCACCACCTACTTCCTCGGCGGCTCCAAAGGCATCGCCTTGGATGCTGCCAAGCGCCTCGTCGCGCGCGGCCAATCCGTCACACTCGTCGCCCGTTCTGGCAACGGGCTTGAAAGCGCCCGTGCCGAACTTGCCGAATACGGCACTGGCGATGTCGAGACCATCGAGAGCGACCTCTACAACGCCGCTGCGGTTGATGCCCTCATTGCCCGCATCACAGAGGACAAGCGACACATCCAGGGCCTGGTCAACGCCGCAGGCTATTTCTTCCCCAAAGCCTTCCTTGAGCAGTCCCGCGAAGACTACGCGAAGTATCTGGACATCAATGAAGCCTTCTTCTTCGTTACCCAGGCAGTGGCGAAGAACATGAAGCAGCACGGCGGCGGAGCCATCGTGAACATCGGCTCCATGTGGGCGAAGCAGGCCATCAAGGCCACGCCTTCCAGTTCCTATTCCATGGCCAAAGCGGGGCTTCACTCCCTCACTCAGCACTTGGCGATGGAACTCGCCGATCACGGCATCCGCGTGAACGCCGTTTCGCCCGCTGTGGTTGTCACGACGATCTACAAGACTTTCATTCTTGAGGATCAGATCGAGAGCAGTCTCGCCGGATTCAATGGCTTCCATCCGATCGGCCGGGTGGGGCGTCCGCAGGATGTCGGCTCCGTCGTGGACTTCCTGCTGAGTTCCGAAGCCAGTTGGGTCACCGGCGCCATCTGGGACGTAGACGGTGGCATCATGGCCGGGCGCAATGCCTAACAACTCCTCACCCATCTGAAACGATCATGACTGAAATGAACAACCTGAGCAGGCTGCCGCAACTGACAACGCTCACCCCTCGGGCCACCAATGCCTTTTGGGCCTATGACACAGCGGCTCTGGCAGATGGTGCGATTCCCAGGAAATATAAGGAGCTGATGGCGATCGCCGTCGCTCTGACCACCCAGTGCACCTACTGCATCGAGGTGCATAAGCAGAACGCGCTACAAGCGGGAGCGACCGAAGAAGAGTTTGCCGAGACCATTCACGTGGCAGCGGCTCTTCGCGCGGGCGCAGCGGTGACCCACGGCACTCATTTGCTCCAGGACAGTTAACCCGACCATGCATTGCTGGCGTTCCCACCCGACGGGAGCGCCAGCTTTTGATAGGTGAGCGTGTGGATGAGTCCCAACAGCGGCAACAGGGCGTTCAGGATGTTTTTTGTAATAGCCGGGGAACTCCTGCTCGTCTTGAGATTGTTTTCCGGGAAATACTTGGGTTTTTGAAGTTCCCGTAGGCCATCATTTGTGGGGGATCGGATCCGGTGTTTCGATCATTTGATCAGGAACAGACCAACGCCATTCGGGCTGAGCTGGACTGAAATCCCGTCCTTGAGTTGCCCCAGTGACTTCTGACGCCAGACATCGAATACCGTGAGGTCGCTGCCTCCGCCGATGTCCTGCCATTTCACGGTGAGGGTCGCTTCTTTCTGCGCATCGCGGTTAAATATGGCCAGGGCTTTTGATCCGTCTGCCAGTTTCTTGAGCATTACGGTTTCAGTTTTGTCATCGTTGCGGATGACTTCGGCGGTATGGGCAAGTTCGTCCTGGTTGATGTTCAGAACGTCGGCATTGCCCAACAAGCGGACGGTGAAGTCATCGATGTTTTCAATATCGCAGGAGAAAAAGAAGGGCGCACAGACAATCGACCAAAGGGTCACATATTGGTAGCGCTGGTTGGTATCCAGTTTGATCTCCACCGACGGTTCACCCATCTTCGCGACATCCTTGATGCGGTGAATATACATGAAGTCGGGGTCGTTCCATTGGCCCGGTTTGTTGTAGGTGCGGAGTTCGGTGGCGATGCGCAGGGCATTGATGAAATAGTTTTTGACGTTGTGATTGAGGTCACCGCCCGTGCGCCAGGATTGGATACCCAAGCCTGGTGCCCAAGTCCAAGGTGCATCCAAGCCGTATTGGCAAAGGTTGAGAAGAATGTCGCGATTCTGCGAGCGCAGGTAGTTGGACATGGGGGACCAGAAGTCCTTGGTCTGAAAACCAGGCACATTTTGTTTGAGACGCTTCAGGAAAGCCCCGCCGCTGCACTGGTCATACTTTAATAAATCAAAACCCCATCTTGCATATTGGTCGGCATCGGCAGATTCGTGCCCGTAGGAACCCGCCCATTCCTGGCAGGTCTGGAATCCGGGGCTGCTATAGATTCCGGCTTTCAGTCCATGGCTGTGGATATAGCCGGTCATGGCTTTCATGTCCGGGAACTTTCCATTCGGCAGGATATTGCCCATTTCATCGCGGATGGGGCCGATGGTGTTGGTGGCAATGTGATCGTAGGCTGAGTGTTTTTTCACCGTCCACTTCTTGCGCTTGTCAAACATCTCCTGATTCAGACGCATCCAGCAATCGTCGATACCAACATATTGAAAACCGACATCCGCCAAACCACGATCCACCATCATGTCCGCTGCCTTGCGCATGACAACATCGCTGACATTGATCATCTGGCCGCCCCACGAATTCCAGCCGGTGGGTGGCGTGAGCGCCAGTTTGTCGCCCACCACAATCTTGAATGGACGACTGGTTTCACCATGACTGTTTTTCGCCGTGAAGGTCATGGCATGATCACCTTTCTTTGCGGGCGTTGTGCCGGTGATGATTCCTTTTTCAGCGTCCAGCTTCAGCCCCTCCGGCAAACCTTTGACTTCGAAGCGGATCGGTCTTTCGCCCTGGGTGGGGATGCGATAGAGAAACGGATTGCCCGGTCGTGCTCCGTAAACGACAGGACCGTTGATCCGCGGTGTGGCAGGCGGTAGCGGGGTTAGAATCTGCTTTTCAGTCGTGCGGGCATCATAGGTTTCCGCGATGGCGGATGGACTGAATAACAAAACAGAGCAGGCAAAAAGTCTGACAATTGGTTTCATGGGAGTTGATGGATGATGACGGATGAAAGTCTGAACTTGGTGTTAATGTCCTCATCAGGGCGATGGGGCAACCTTCACGAGGCGGATGGAATCGAGCATCACATAACCGCTGGTGCCGGCAGTATGGATGGTCACCACCGTTTCCTGATCGGCAAGCAAAGGAACCGATCCAATGAGGCGATAGGTGGAGCCCGCTGGATGTGCGATCGTTTGATCGACGGAGAATTTGGCAACTTGGGAGCCGCTGAAGAATGAAACCGGCACATTGGTGGCGCGGCTTGCATCGGGCGTGTATGCCATGCTGAACTGATAGGTCCCGGTTTGCGGTGCGGTGAAACGGAATGACGCAGTTGCCGAACCGTTGTTTGCTTTGCCCTCCTCGCCGGCATAACGGTATCCTTTTCCAACGAACGGAGTCATGGTCTTCGAGGACTTCCAGGTTCCGGCCAACACGGCATCTGCATCATCGAGCACAATGGCTGTTTCCCGCTGGAATCCCGCAGGGAGTGTCAGCACTTGCCCTTGGGCCACGAGCTTTGGTTTGAGTTTGGCATAGGGCAGATCCTGCACGGCGATATCTTGGTTCTTCACAAGTGCCGCCGCGATCCCGGCGCTCTGGCCAATGAGCATCCAGGTTGCCTCGATGCGCAACGATGACATGGCCACATGGCTGCACGACAAGGCCACCGGCACCAGCAGGTTTTCGCACTCCGCCTTTTTGGGCAGGATCGAGCGGTAAGGAACTTGATATGGGTATCCAATCCGCTGCGGCATCTGTCTAACAGGGAAAATCGTACCTTCGTTGATCACCTTGCCATCGGGCTGGATCACGCGGCGGCAATCGTGCGAATCAATCGGAAATGAGGAAACCATGATCGGATCCGTTTTGGTGATGTCCTTGAGGATGTCGTTTTGAGTGATGACATACATGCCCTTCATGCGACGGCTGGCGCGAACGTAAAGTTGGATCGGGAAGTGGCCGGTGTCTGTGAACTCATCGGCGCACAGTCCCCACTCGGCGATTTCGTTGCGTCGGGCTTCGGTGAAAACGGGATCCGTTTTCATGAAATGGATCATTTCCAGCGTGTATTGCTTGTGTGCCTCAAGGATCTTGGCGCGGCCTGCCTGATCCGCCTTTGCCCAATCCTTGGCTCCACCGATGAGGCCGATGGAAAACTGCGAACCGATCGCGTTGTTCGCATCGATCTTGTTATTGGGAACCGGCAGATAACTGAAGTTCACCGCAGCCTCGCCATGGCGCTTCACATAACGCCGGATCAGTTCGAACTTCGCCGGATCATAGTTATCCGGCGCTGGCATGGCCACCTTGTTGGCCGCATTCCTGGTCATCGGGATCCGGAAACTGTAAACCATCAACTCGTCGTCACCGATTTCATCCGCGCCTCGTCCAACCGCTGTGATCAAAGGCAAGGGCTTGCCCTTTTCGTCGAAGCCGTTGATGTCCATCAGCTTCTTTGGATATTGCCGACCGGCATGGGATTCGCCATGCTCTGAACGGCTTTCTCGGTCGATGCGCCAGCTTACACCTGCGGCGTCCATCAGGTCGCCTTCGTAGCTGCCATCGATGAACACACGCCCATTGTATGTTCCGTTGGTGGTGACGATACTGGTGATGCGAGGCCCATCCTTGATAACCGATTGAAGGTAGCGCCCGGTCAGGACGCTTACCCCGGCTTCTGTCAACATCTCTTGGGTTACTTTGGATGCGACTTTGGCTTCATAGGACCATGTTGCCTGGTTTTTCACGGTCACATCGTATGGCAAGGTGACTTCACGACTTGCGTAGTCTTTTTGGATGCGAAGGTGCCATTCGTGGAACAGACCCATGAGTGTATCGCGATACATCTGATCGGAGTCGCTGAAACTCAAACCACCGGTATTCATTCCCCCAACGTGACTCGTCGGTTCAAGCAGGATGACAGAGGCTCCCTCACGTGCGGCTGCAATGGCGGCGCAGTAACCGCCGGGGGTGGAGCCATAAACGATCACATCGGCACTGGTCTGGGCGCGACCGGGAGTGATGATGGAATACAAGAGGACCAGGGAAGTTGTGAGAATGGGGAATTTCATATCGAACTGTTGCCGAAAAAATTCGCTGCCTCCAAGAAATCTTCGAGAATTAGATTGGCGCGGTAGGTTTTTGTTCGCAAGGCGGTCCAATCTGAATCTGCCTGCTAAGGGGAGAGGCAAGCTCCAATGGATCGGTTGAAAATAGGGAAGATGTGGGACGCCATCGTGGGGTTCAGTGAGTTTGATCGGGAATGGGCTTCGACTTTCCGGCCCGTACAGCAAAAGACGACGAGGCTGCGAATCCCCGCTACGATGCCAATTCCGTAACCCCTGCGAAGGTTAACCGGAATCAGATTCAGTGCGAACCGGAAAGGATCAGCCTCTTCGCAGATTTCGAGTCGCCAGGCTCAGCACACGCCTCAAGGAACAACGCGCGGAAATCAAAGCGACACCCATTCTCCCGATCTCCAAATGACGACCATCTAACAGATTCAGGAGAATCCGCTGAAACCAAATGGAGGATGTACAAGAGCCTTCAGCAGCTGCTCACGAAATCCACCCAAGATTCGGTTCTCTTATCACGGGAGAATTCGTATTGGCGCTTGATCCTGAAAGGGATGACCGCGCCGTTTTCCTTGGTGAACTTGCCCTCGATGTGAAGTGTGAAAGGCTCGTCGCGGGTGATGGCGCCGGGGAATTGCCCATCGATGATGCGCGACTTGGTGACGACAACCGCTCCGCCATCCATGCTGTTGTGAGATTCATACAGACGGCCTTCGAATCGCATGGGAAGTTTGATGGAGGCAGCTGCGGGATCCAGGGTGCCATCGGCATACGTCACCGTGACGGCAGTGAACTCAGCGGAGGCAATGGAGAATTTGTCATCCATGTAATAGGCCCGGATCTCGTAAGGCTTCTTGCTCTTCACGGATCCGCCCAACAAGGTGCTGACGGACGTGTTGGTATCAATTTCAATCTTCGGAACAGGCGTCTTGGCAGCGGGCATTTTGTCAACTCCATTGAATGAAACCATGTCGTAATGAAAAGTGCACGAGGGCATCAGAAGGGTGATGGCGAGCAGGGCTGAAAAGGCGACGAATTTGGTAGCGATCATGTGGTTTGTGTGCGTTTTCCAGAAACTGGGAGATTTATGGGGAGATGGTGTGATATCAATTTTCATTGTTCCTTGGTCTTCTTCTCATCGAGTGCTTCCGAGATCTCTTCCCGAGACTCTTCCGAAAGCTTTTCAAGCGGATAGTTGACGACTTTGCCGTCGGACATCAGGAAGGTGACGTTTTCTCCGGAGACATCCTTGACGGAGGCCTTCAATTGTTTTCCATCGGCATTCGTCCACATCCGGGTTTCGAAGAGATTGGTGGTGACTGCGATGTTATCATCATCTTTTTTCTCCACCTCATTCAGCGCCTTTTTGATCGTCTGATCAAATTTCCCTTCGCCGGGATTGCCGCTGAAAACGAGATTTCCTTCCGAATTGAAAACGAAAGCATGGGGGATGCCTTTGATCTGGATTGGTCCGTTCGCACCTGCAGTGATGGTAAAATCCATGTGGTGCTTTCTGATCACGGATTTGATCTTCTCTTCCGGATGCCCCTGGCTCTCCGCGCCAATGATCAGCAAGCCTTCCTCTCGGTGACGTTTGTCCAGTTTCACAAGATCTGGTACCACCGCAAGGCAACGGGGGCAGATGGCACCCCAGTATTCGATGACGACGACCTTTCCCGACATGTCATCCTTGGTGATCTTGGCACCGGACAAAACCTTGCCGAGGTTCCATTCTGAAATCGTGTGATTGGATTCCTCTGCGCCTTGGGAAATGGCCACAAGGCCGAAGGCGAGGCTCATGCATGCAGATGATATGGCTTTCATGGGGTGGTGGATCAATGGCTGTACTTACGAGGGAGCCTCCGCTCCAAGGTGTTCGCAATAGCGGGCGAACTGTTTTTCGTCGAAATTGTTCTGCAGGGCGGTCGGATGGAATGTGGTTGAGTGATCGGATAGGGTGGTCCGACCGTTGTGCTTACCAAGCCGGCTCCGCTTCCAAGTGTTCACGGTAGCGGACGAGCTGTTTTTCATGGAGGATATTCTTCAGGGCGGCAAGTTCGTTTTCGATCCGCTGCGTTTTGTTTGCCTTTGCCCACTGCTGGTATTGCGAGCTCTCGATGTTGGCATCGGGCATTTCATTCTTCAGTCCGGCGCTGACCATGTTGGCGAGGCCGCGGATGCTTGAAGAATCCACATCGGCAAGCATCTGGCCATAGTTGAGTGTCATGAAGGCGCGCGTGTCCGCTTCATGCTCCATTTTAACAGGGGCATTCGAAATCAGGGCTACGAGTGCCTGCTGTTTTTGGGAGTCGGTCAACAGAACCACGGCATTGAGATCCGCCATGTCTTGGTAGGCACGGGCCTCAATGGTTTCTCGCTCGCGTGTTGACTCGTTGGTATCAAAGCTTGCCAACTTCTGTGGGGAAAGAACACCCACGAGATCCTCACGCAGGCCCTTGTTGCGGAGCAGGGCACAGATTTCCCGGAACTGTTCCATGTCATCGGCAGCCTCGCCGGAGAGCATCTTGGCGAGCAACTCGGAGAGCTCCGCCTCCCGGCGGGCGAAGATGATTTCCACTGCCATGGCTTCCTTCGCGGACAGCTCAAGATCTTCCACGAGGCAATTCTTCGCTTGGGCGAGACCAGCCGAGGCATTTTGGGACCAGAATGTCAGCTGCTTCTGTATGACTTCCCGCTGCACTTCTTCTCTGGCCACCCTTGCCTTCCGTTCTTCCGCGGATTCGGTGGGATTGTTTTCGCGTTTCCGATCAGAGTTCCGTGGGTGGCTATTCCCGGAGACCGCGTCCATGGAAGGAGATGGAACGTTCTTCCGGTGCTTGGAAAACACGACTAAACCAGAAACGACCACGAGGCATAGGGCGATGACGACTGAGGCCTTCGATTTCATGACTTCAAGTCGTTTCATTGGGGAAGTTGTGATGGAATCACACTCCCCGCTTCGATCATCCGCTGTACGAGATGCATCTCCTTGAAAACCCTCAGTTGCCAATCAGGGACCGATGGAGCCCTGTCGCAGCCCGATTGGGGACTGATCTGGATGTCCTTCAGTCCCACAGAGGTCACTTCAGCAGTGATCATGCCGGTCACTTTATCGGTTTCCGGTTCGTATATCGGGGTTTCCGCCATTAACTTGCCGGACTCTTTGAAGAGCGTCACCGGGGTGTTTTGATAAGTGTTCACCAAATGAATGAGATCGCCTGCCAGAACGGTCTTCTTGTCAATGATCTCAACCATGCCGGGCTTGGAGCGGGGAAATGTCATCTTGTCGATATGGATGCCGTTTTTATCGGAAAAAATCTGGTATCCCGCTTCATTGTGCAGGATCAATTCGAATGACGAAACATCGTAGCCGGGCAGGGGCTCGCCGCTCCGGTAGATTCTGCTGCTGTCCTTTGCGATGAAGGAATCCCCCATCACCGTGAAGTTGGATGGATCGGCTCCCGGGATTGGGGTTAAACACCAATAGACCCGCTTGCTGTCCGCATAGTAAGCGGAACCGATGTGTTTGAAACTGGCCGGATCAGCGCCAGCGATGGTATCATACTGATAGAACACGGAGTTCTTGTCCTTGTAAACCGGGCCGCCCTCGATGCGTTCGATGGTCGCGGCATCGACCGCGGGCTGGATTTCGTCGCGATACCAGACCCGTTTGCCATCCCGTGCCAGTTCCCCGCCCAGCAATTCGAAGGACGCCGGATCCGCCTCAGGAAGCACGATGACGATGAACTCATCGTTGCTGATGACCTTGTAGTAGACGCGGTTTTGATCGCGGGTGTATTCCTCGTTCAGAGCCTCGAAACTGGCCACGTCCAGCCCTTCGGCGGTTTTGAAGGAACCGAACTTGGACATGACGACTTTGCGGAGCAGCCTTGACGAGGGGGTGTCGATGCGAGTCGCATTGGCACCAGTGCCGGTGATGCCGCCCCCGATGAAGTGAATGGCTCCATCGCGGCGGACATAGCCGTGGCCAAGATCTGTGTCCGTGGGGAGCACGGGCGAGGGACCACGGTAAACCATCTCCTCTTTCTGACACGCGACGATGCAGAAGAGCAGCAAGAAGCAAAAAGCGCGCGTGATGAGGGGCTTGGAACTCATTTTTTTGCAGGGGCAGGAAACTTGATCCCGAACATCGGCAGCACGCTCTTGCTGACAAGGTATTCACGATATCGATTTCTCTGCCGTTGGTCGAGAACCGGAGCAATCAACCTCACCTGTTTGCGAATCTGCCCGCCTACGACTTCGAGGATCTTCTTTTTGAACTCCGGCGACTCAGGTGACATGGGATTGGGTCCGTCCAAGGCAGACGAAAGAAACTCCGCCTCTGCGTAATCGGTCATCTCCAACTTGGCGGGGGCCTGATTCTGCATCAGTGCCATGAAAGCGCGGGCATCGCCATCCTTCTTGAGCTTTTCCGCCGACGAGGTTTGCAATAACTCGAACGCACGGTTTTTCTGCTCCTCCTTCAGTTTCAAGACCGGTCCGATCTTTGCGAGTTCGCGATAGGCCAGTGACTCGACCTGGCTTTGCAGGATCTTGTCCTCGCGCTCGTCGAAGGCGGTGAGTTGCTTTTCAGATAGAACTCCCGCCAGCTCCTCCCGCAGTCCGGCTCCGCGGATGAGACCGCCCGCCTTGGTGATCATCTGCTTTTCCCGTTGCTCGGGCGCAACACCCGGCGCGGCCTGATGATCTAGAGAGGCTCGAAAGGCATTCAGACGAGCATCGAGAAGCTTCTTTACACCGGCTGCTTCGGTGTCGTTCAGCCCGAGGTCAACCGTTAGATGCTTGAGCAATTGCTCGTGTTTGACAGACAGACGCCGCACCATTTCATCTTGGCTCGGATGCGGACTCATGGCTTCCAACTCCGCGAGTTCCTCATTGGTGGAGTCTGGCTTTGCATCTGCCGTTTGAGCGGCATCGTTGCCGGTACTTGCGGGCAAGGTTTGAACCGATGCCTGCGTTGCGGATGAAACAACCGGCGCAGTGTCCGCTGGCGGGAAGCTTGCGACCGTTGCGGGCGATGGCCCGCTCTGGCTGGCAACGAACGCGACAGAACCGCCTAACAGGATGATGCCTCCAAAAACTGCTGCAATTTTACTGATACTCATGGTGGTAATGACTGTGGTGAGAGTGGATGCCAGCCCAGTGGCTGCGGTTTTTCCAGCGATCTGGAGACAAACGGCAGGGGCGGCATCGGCGCAGTGTTGGCTGATACCGGCGGCGAGGGCGGTGGCGGATACGGTTAGGCCTGCCTTTCGCCTGAAAAACTGGTTCAAGCGCTCGAACGCACGGCTGGCGCGTTTTTGCGCGGCATCCTCGCTGATGCCCAGCGCCTCACCAATCCGGTTGAAATCCTGCCCCTCAAGATATCTTCGGACGATCACCTCGCGGTCGGATGCGCGAAGATGGTCGATTGCCTGGTCGAGCAATGGAATCAGCCTCAGGAAGGTCTCATCATCAACTTGGGCGGAAGACTTCATGGGGTCGTTCGCGTAGGCCTGCTCTCTCCTTTTGACTCTTGTCTCCCGGCGCTGTAGTTTTGCGACCTCGAATTTCGTCGCCGTGTGGAGCCATCCGGAGAGGCTGCTTCCCAACAGCGCGAGTTTTTTTGCCTTCATCGAAAGAATCACCAAGACGTTTTGGGTCGCTTCTTCGGCGAGTTGCCGGTTATGCGACCGCCGCAGGCCCACCGAGAAAATCATGTCCACATGCCTGGCGGCAAGCGCCTCGAACGCCGCCTCATCCCCGTCCCGGCCGTAGGCCAGAAGGAGGTCGGTGTCGCTGCGTTCATTGGAGGTCGTTATGCCCAAGCATCGTTGCATTCACGATCATACACCCACAGGCTACAAAAATCCGACAGAAAATCCGAATCTGCACCAATTTCGAAATCAAACGCCCCTCCCCCCCGCACCATGAAGCTTCCTTTGGTTTTGCAAGGATTGAACCTCGATTTTACTTCAGGAATTCCTCACGCAGTTGCTGCCTGGACGGAGGTTCCGCAGCGTGAACAGAGGTGGCAAGGATGAGCGCACTCAGGACTAAATGGCGTATCATACTGTCAATTCTGCGCCGCCCTCGCACGAAGAAACAGACGAGGCATGGGTTGGCTGGAAGTGGCGGTCACGGTGGTGGCTGAGACCGTGGTCACGTTCTGCCCGGGGCTTGCTACGATGTTCACCGTAGGTCCGCCGGATGGACCGGCGATGCCGTTGCCGGCATACCAGGTTGCCATGTCGGTGGACCATTCGTAGGAACCTGTCAGATTAGCCGGCGCAAGGGAGTTGCGCGGATGGCGGAATGTGGTGGTGAGTCCGTTGGTAGCGAGTTCCACCAAGCCAGGGTTGAAAGCCCGCGGGTCTGTGCCAAACCATGCCTCGACTCCATTCGACAAACCGTCATTGTCGGGGTCGAGATCGAAGCCGCGGTTGGCTGGTGCGATCCCCAGAGCGGGATCGCCGATCCATGAGTCATAGTTGTTGGGCAAGGGAGAATACCAGTTGACGATTTCCATGGTCAACTTATTGACAAGCAGTGGGTTGCTGGAGGCGAGGTTGTTCCTCTCATGCGGATCGACCGGGGTGGAGCCGTTGTAGAGGCGATAGAGTTCCCTGGTGCCTGAAGTGTTGAGGATAAGCTTCCAGCCATCGCGCACCGCCCAGCGGTTTTCCAGCGATTCCGTAGGATCATTGAGGGTGAGGATTTCCACATCATGATCCGAGCCACAAATCGTGTCACGAGCAGTGACAGCGGCAGGATCGAGCAAGTTGACACCTTGCATTTCCGGTGGGACCGGCAGGCCGAGCGCATGGTGAATGGTCGGGGCCATGTCCACCATGTGGACGGGCGTGCGGATGATTTGCGGCTCGATCAGGCCGCCCGGTTTGATGCGATCCGGCCATCTGACAATAATCGGCGTGCGGGCACCGCTGTCATACGGCGAGGTTTTCCCATCCGTGTTGGGAGTATTGAACTGACGGCCGTTGTCGCAAATGAACATGATGATCGTGTTGTCCGCGATGCCTTTGGTATCGAGATGGTCAAGAATCGCATCCACTCCGCCGTCGAGTCGCTCGATATTCGCGTAGAAATTCGCATCGGTATCGTTCAGTCCAAGAGCGGTATATTGGGATTTGAGCCCGGCAGGCGGATCAAATGGGTCGTGCGGGAGATAGGGCGCATACCACAAAAAGAATGGCTGTTCAGCGGAGACCTGGGTATCGATGAAGTCGGTCGCAGTTTTCACCGTATTGGCATAGGGAATCGGATGGGCAGGTGCGGCGATGCCGTTCACATAATCGACCCGGCCGGTCATCAGGCCCCAGTCGCCCTGCCTGGCACGGACATAACTGGGTGCGCCTCCCGTCCATTGAGGTGGCCTGGTTGAGACTGCCGTGCTGTCACGGGTATCTCCTTGCGTGAATCCGCCGTGTGCGAAGTCGCCCTCCCACCATTTTCCGGTTTGGAAGCTGGTGTAGCCGAGCTGGTTGGCGAGGGTTCGGGTGAGTGGATTGAAGGAGAGGATGCGATTCTCTAGGGAAGCATCATCGAGACGTGCAGACTGCCCTTGGCCTCTAACGCTCACGAGGTCGTTGCCAACGATCCAGTGTTGGTGGAGGTGCGTTCCGGTGATGACCGACATGAGGGTCGGGCGGCAGACCGGAGCGGTGTAGCCGTGGATGAATGCGAGCCCTTCGTCGGCGAGGCGGTCGATGGCAGGAGTTTTTGCGAACTGCGGGATGCTGGTATTCGACCGGGTTTGCATGTTGATGGCAGCCTGATCCACGTTGGGGCGCCGCATGAAGCTGTAGTCATACCATGATTGGTCGTCGGCGAGCATGAAGATGACATTCGGAGTGCTGGTCCGGGTTTGGAAATTCCACGTGGTGTCGTCATTGGCCGGAATACCGGCGAAACCCACATCGCTGAAATTCTTTACCGCACCGGCAGCGATCTGCACTGCGTAGTTTTTCCCGGCAGCGAGGGACCCCGTCGGATCGATGGTTAGGGTCTTGCCGCTGATGCTCACCCGTGCCGTGTCGGAAACCGGAATGACCAGAGTGGTGGAGCCATCATTGAGATCCTTGATGCTGATGTTGCCGCTGCCTGCGACGATGGTGTCATCAAAGGTAGCGACGATGTTGGCGGAACGTGATGCGTTGGTCGCATTGTCCAGCGGAGACTTGAGGGTGATCACAGGACTTGTTAGATCTTGTGTGGCGGTGCTGAAGGTCCAGGTGCTGTCATTGTTGATGCCGGCAAAGGCATTGGCCGGGCTGGCGCTGTCCTCGACTGCGTTCGAACTGATTCGAACGGCGAAACTGGTATTGAAAGGAAGGTTGGCAGACGGGTTGATGACAATGTCGCGACCGGAGATTGAAACTCGGGCGTCGGGCAGCGTGATGACGAGGTCGGAGGTTCCCGAAAGATCGCCAAGGTTGCGGAGAGTGATCGTGCCTCCTGTTTTGAGGACGACGTCCTCACTGAAGGTCGCGATAATGTTGGTGCCGGGATAGACACCCGAGGCGGCGTCTGGCAACTTGGCGAGGATGGTCGGAGGAGTTGAATCACCACTGTTGAAGTTTTGTGCTCCGGTATTTCGCGCATTGTTGATTTGCGTGACATTGAGCACACCATCGAAAATTGCCACGTCATCAATCAAACCATCGAAGGGATTCGGCGATGCGGTTTGCGGGTTATTGCCGATATTGAAAACGGTGGTCGAAGCGGTGTGGGTGGTGCGAGTCGGGTTGGTGGCGACGGGTGAGCCGTCGAGGTAAAGAGTGGTACCGTTGGTGCTGTGTACGGTGTAGGCAACGTGGTGCCAGGTGCCGGTCGAAAACGCAGCGGCGGGTGATTCAACGATGGAATTCCCCTGACCGCCAATAGGCAGGAGGTTGAGAAACAGGATCCGGTCCGAGCCGTCGGCCGCCTTGCCCATCGTGAAGGTTTCACCGTTGGTTCCGGAGTTTTGTCCACCGGCGATGTAGCCGCGGTTGCTATTGCCTCCATCCCAATTGACCCAAGCCATAAGGGTATAGTCGGTGGCGGGGATGATGGCATTTCCGGCGGTGGCGGTCGAGATGAAGTCGTTCACGCCATCAAGGCTTACGGCCTGACCAAAGCGGCCTGTGGCATATCCGGCACCGCCCTGTGCGGTTCCATTTGCGGTCCCGACCGAATCGCTAGCATTCCCGTCGAGCTTCCAGTGGTGAGCAAGTGCCGAAGCAGTAGGAGCCAGGGAAGTGAGGGAAAACCTCTCGATGATTCCGCCGGTGCCGCTTGTCGGATGAGTGCTAGAAGCAGCGATTCCGACCGAGGTGAAGTTGGTAGCTGGATGAGGGATGGTCGTAGTGGCACCCACCAACGTGTAGCTGCTTGAAGCAGGAAGTTTGGCATACCATGTGGCGGTCCATGCTCCGGTGCCGCCGGTGGTGTCGAGCACGATGCGCATGTCGATCGCGCCGCCTTCCAGGTCGCCCAGTGCCGGGTCGAGCCAATCCGCAGGGTCCGTATTTCCAAGACCACGTTGGATCTTGTTGCCATTGGTCGCGAGTGGCGCAGGAGTGGCCCCCCGGAATAGCATCCAGGTCGCACCGGTAACCGCTGTCCCCAAAAAGCGATCATTCGTGGTGCTGGTGGCTGACTGCCCATTCGCGAAGCCAAAGCCAAGCCAGTCCGTATCGCCGGTGACGCCCGAGAACGATGCCTCGAGTGTGTAGACGAACCCATTGGCAGGAATGAATGGCAGTGTCATACTGCCTTGACCGTTGCTTGTCGGGCGATCGACCGAACCATCGGCATTGAAGATTGAAGAGGCCGTCCACGTTTCACTGCCCGGTCGGGCGTCGGGAGCCACGGTGTTGATGTTGCCAGCCCCGCCGCTAAAATCGTCGGAAAAGATCGTCGACTGGGCGATGGCAAGGGGGAAAGTGAGCCCTGCAATCAGCAAAAGGGATTGGGCGCAGAGAATGGACAAGCTCGGGATCATGGCATGGGTGAGTAGTCTTATGACTTTGGAAATGCAGGTTTCCGCTCAACATGGGAAGACACCGCTTGGATGACAAAGAACACGCGCAGATCAAACCACGCCATGAATCCACTCAATGGAATTTTCGTGTATTCGATTTCAATACCGTATTTGAATTCGATCGAGACCGGATGTCAGGGCGGGGGGAAAGCAACGGGGGAGGCAGGTAGAAATTTGCTTTCATCCCCCCCCCTCACATCAAGTGAACCGATTCCTTCAGCGGCGGCGGCGGAGAAGGCCCAGCATTCCGAGCCCGCTGAGGAGCATAGCGGATGGCTCCGGGACGGAGGTGAGGCTGAAATAGGTCAGGTCTGCATCAACTCCCCGGCCCGAAATGGCAACTCCCACCGAGTTGATGTCCTCGTTGAGCAGGTCCGTCGCAGCCCCCACTTGGGTATAGGATCCGCTCGCCGGCAGCTTGGCGAACCAAGATGCGGTCCAATTGCCAGTGCCGCCGGTAGTATCGAGAACCACCCGCATGTCCATGCCGCCGCTATAAGTGGCAGCCAAGGTAGGGTCGCTCCAGTTGGCGGTCGTGGTGTTTCCTGTCGTTGCATTGCCCAACTGGGTAACGTTGTTCGCATTTGCAGTAGTTGCACCGCGGAAGAGCATCCAAGCCTTGCCGACGACATTGGTGGTGATGAATCGGTCGTTCGTCGTCTGTCCTGTCGACTGGCCTTTGGCAAAACCAAGCGCAAACCAGTCGTTTTCAGTAGCAGTCGCATTGGCAGTTCCTGCCGCGTTGCGGAAAGAGGCATCGAGGGTATAGATAAATCCGTTGACGGGCCCAAACGAAAGCGTCGCGCTACCCGCAGCGGTTGACGTAGTGGTGCCACCTTCGAGAATGTCGCCATCGGATTGGAAGCGCGCATTGGAGGCAATCCAATTGTTGCCCCCGGTGGTTGTAGTCGGCGTAGTTCCATTAAGACCAGTAGTCCCAGCGCCGGGCGTGAAACTTTGTTCATAAATCACAGTAGCAGCATTCGCGGCGTGAACTGCCAGCAGGAGAACGGCAAGGTTAAGGAGGGTCGTGGACTTCATCGAATGGGGTTTCAAATGGTTTGGGTGCGGGGAATAGGAGGACAAGCACATTTCGCATGCAGTCCTCATCACAATTCCGACCACAGCCCTTTGGTTAACCGGTTTTTCGAAATTTTTTCGCAAACCCAAAATTTAGGAGAAATTGCCGAGGGAGGTTCATTTTCCCGTCTCAGATGGCCGAGGAAAATGACGCCAAAGGGCATGATCAAAGGTCCGCCCGGTGGCGGACATTCCGTCCTTTACCGGAAAAACAAATACCATCCATGGACCGCGGATCTTTGCGGTCGCAGGCTTCAGCGACGGCGACGCAACAACCCGAGCATGCCAAGGCCACCGAGGAGCGCCGCACCTGGCTCGGGGACGGTTATTGTCACAAAGCGGGTTGCTCCACCCAAGTCACCAGTGAAGTTCGTACCTGCGTCAGTGTCATTGTAATTGAACCACCACCGCTGGCCATTGATGGTGACCGAGGAATCATCCTGCACCAGCCCGCCCATATAGGTGAACAAGTTATTGTTCCAAGTGCCGTTGTAGGATATCAAGGTTAGTTTGTCAGCGGCAGGTGAGCCGGTATGATCGCCCAGAGGATTACCAAGCTCCCAAGCGCCGACTCCCGTCTCAATGAATGACAAATTAACGATTCCGGCAAGGCTTAAGCTGCCGGCGACGGCTGTAAGGTCACCAGCAGCATTTGCAGCTGCATCCTTGTCCAATTCGTATTGAAAGTTAGAGCCGCCGAGGAAGCTAAGATTTCCACCGACAGCAAGGCTTTCGATACTGGTGCCTGAGGCGAGGGTGCC
>JBBARN010000032.1:27058-51616 GCA_040399845.1 Luteolibacter sp.
GAGGGTGCCAGCTGCAGCGACAGTCACCAGACTGGTGGAGCTCGTGCTTCCGTTAATCACCAGCGTGCCGGCGTTGACGTTGGTCGCGCCCTGATAGGTGTTGGTAGCGGTGAGTGTGGTGGTTCCGGCTCCAGCTTGGGTAAAGCTGCCCGTACCCGTGATGGCCACGCCTGCACCGAGGTCGGTGGCTTGGCTAAAAGCGTCGCTGCGGTTGATGGTTAAGTTGCCGTCGTTGGTGATTGAAGCGGTGGCCGTTAGGGTTCCAGTAGTGCCGCCATTGCCAAGTTGCAAGACACCCGCGTTGATGGTAGTCGCGCCGGTGTAAACCTGGGAACCAAGCAAAGTGAATGTGCCGACATTACTCTTAGCGAGGGAGATGGCCCCGGTGATCTGAGCATTACCGGGATCGGCACCGGTTGTGAAGTTACCGAAGGTGTGGGCGACGCTGTTGTTGATAGTCAGTGTAGCCGCTGCACTTGAGGTCACCCGCTGGAATCGGTCGTTGGCCGCTGTGTTCTGCAGGCCCGCGAGTTCCTGGTTGTTTCCGTTCAAGTCATAGGTGCTTGTCCGGCCGCTGCCCGCACCGGCAACGCCGGTGAAGGACAACACGGTGGTGGCGGGCAGGGCGTTCGCCACGCCGGCTCTGATCGTGTTGGTGAATTGGTTGCCGCCGCTCGTAATGGTCGTGTTGCCGCTATACCCGCCGGCGGCTCCCAATACGATGGTCTGGGTCTGGCCGCCGTTGGAGCCGTTGGCGCTGGGGGTAGTGAAAATCACATTGCCTGCTCCCCCGGTAATGCCGCCACTCAAGGAAAGTGACCCAGCATTGGCTGTGTTTCTGCCGAAAGAAATCGTCGAGTTGACGCCGCTGTTCGCCGCAGTGATTGCACCGGGGATGATGACACCGGTGGTGTCTGCGCCGAAGGTCAGCGTCGCTGCGCTAGCCCCGCCGAGGGTGAGGCCGGAGCTGTTCTGCAAGGCGTCCACATTGGTCAGCGAGAGCGTGCCTGCGCTAATGATAGTCGCGCCGTTGTAGGTGTTGGTCCCGCCGAGGGACAGAGTGCCAGTGCCAGTCTTGGTGAAGCCGTTTCCGGAAGTGACATGGGAAATGATCGAACTGATAGTCAGGGTGCGCCCGGAGCCAACATCGAAAATACCGTTCGCATTGCCGAGTGCCAAACCCATGGTGCCAGATCCCGATCCGTTCGCGATGGTTAAGTTGCCACCAGTCGCTCCCAATCGAACGAGGGTGTTCGCCACGCCTCCCACCGTTGCACCATTTAATCGCAATACGCCGGAGGTTGTGGTACTATTGTTCCAAGTCCCGGCCGTCGTCCGCTCGAAATCCATCGCGCCAAGCGAGAAGTTCCCCGAAGCGGTGGTCATGTTAATTTGAACCGTAGTGCCAGTTCCGGCTTTGACATTGGCGATGTCCCCATTAGCAGTTGTCCCGATGGCACCGGGAACGGCACTGTCACCAACCCAATTGGCAACCGTCAACCATGCTGTTCCGGTCCCTGCAGCGCCGCCATCCCACGTTTGGTCGGCTGCTCTCGCCGAGCCGGGAGAAAGCGCCAGCGAAGCCAGCATCGCGGCGATGGCGGAGGGGAGTCGTAGGCAGGGGCGGGGGGCCGACAGGATTCGGAGTTTCATGGATCGAATTAGGGATTTGGCTTTACCGTGTTTCGGGGGCGAACGCGATCTTGCTTTGCAAGTTCAGGACCTAATTCCGGTGAGATCATCTCGGTTAACCGGTTTTTCATTTTTTTTGTGGAAAGATCGATTCCTTGGGATTCCCGCCCTCGAAAACAACCGTTCGCCAAGTGCGGGGTGGCGACGATGGGAGATCACGGCGACGTGACCTTGGCGCGGAGGAAGCCTTTGCCGGGGAGGCCGTTGGAGCCGCTGAGGCTGAAGCTGCGGTATTCGTAGCCCGTGCCAGCGGGCGGGAGACCAGCGGTAATCGGTGACACGACGTTGACGGTGGCGGGGAAACCAGCCAGATCGAGACTGCCTTCGATGGTGTAGGTGATGCCGTCGGCTGCTTGGGCGGCGGTGGGCGAGGGCGAGCCGGAGAATGCCGATGTGCCGCTGCGCACGGCGACGGTGAGGATGAGTTCCTTGAGGGCATCGACATCCAAGTCGCTGTTCTCATTCAAGACAAAGACCTTGCCGTTGTCGGAGCCGCTGAGGGGATTGCCGTTGAAGGCGAACTCGCCGAGGTTGTTGAGGCCGTCATTCTCGGGATCGAGGTTTTTGGCGTTGTTAAGGGCGGTGAGGCCCTTGTCGGAGGCCCAGGTGTCGTAGGGGGTGGCAACAACGGATTGGACCAGGGCGATTTTGTTGCCCTCGTAGGCATAGTCCAGGGTGTAACCAGCGGGTGGTGTGGGCGCGGAAAGGAAGGTGCCTGTCAGGGTTCCGCTGTAGGTGGCCAGCACGTAGGCGGGATCGTCAAGCGGGCCGGTGATGTCGTAAGTGACCGTGGCGCCGGCCACATTGAGATTGGCGGCAGTGATTTTTCCGCTGGAACCGGAACCCGTGCCATCGACGCCGAATTTGACAGGATTGCCAGTGGGGATGGTGTAGCTCGCAAGGGCACTGGTATTGAGGGTGGCAGTGGGTTTGATGGTGACCGATGTGCTGGTGGCAATCGAGCCGCTGCCCGAAATGACCAGAGTGCCTGCCTCGATGGTGGTGGCACCTGTATAGGTGTTGGCACCGCTGAGGGTCGTGGTTCCCGAGGTATGCGTGTAAGTCCCCTCTCCTGCTAGAATGGCACTTACCGTGCCACCGGTCGAGGCGTAGGACGCACCGGTAAGGGTCCCGTTACTGATCGTTCCACCGCCGATCGTGACCGCACCAAGGGTCCGAGCAAGACCGCCGAAATTCATTGTCCCGCCGTTGACGGTTAGTGCACCAGTCGTGGCACCCGTGGTGCCACTGCCGCTGAGAATCAGCGAGCCGGCAGAGACGATCGTGCCGCCGGTGTAGGTGTTGGCACCACTGAGGGTGAAATTGCCAACTGCTTGGGTAAGGGCTACCGTCCCCGCGCCGTCACTGATCACACCGGAGAGGGCTCCATTGGTTGCCGAGGTTCCACCGAGCGTCAGAATCTTGGAACCAGTCGTACTGCCAGAAATGTTGCCAGCAATCGTTCCTGCCCCAGACGTGGGGTCAGCACTGATCCTGCTGCTGCTTGCCAAGCTGATGTTGCCATTCAGCGTACCTCCAATCACGCGGATTGCTCCACGGTTCTCATTATTGCCAGCGCCGTTGATGGTCATACCCGCAAACGTCGTGGTCCCGGAACTCGCGATGGACTGCCCGGAATTAACCATGATCGAGGTATTTGGGGCACTCAAACCAGCGACGGACAGCTTGTCGCCCGTGACACCACTGCTGGTGAGCTCGACGGTGCCATTGAACCCGGTCAAACCACTAAGACCTGTGTTTTTAGCAGTTGTGTTTGCGGCGAAATCCAGCTTCAGAAGGCCGGAACCGCTAAAGGTATTGCCAATCGTGTCCGTGACGTTGGAAATCTTGAGAACATTAATCTCCACCGTGGCACCGGATGCAATGTCGACAGCACTGCTGCTAAGAGCGTTGATGCTGCCAACGTTCCGATCGACGACGAGAATACCCGCAGAGACGGTCGTCGGGCCAGTGTAACTGTTGTTGGCAGTGAGAACTGTCGTTCCCGACCCAGCCTGAGCAATACCACCTAATCCAGTGATGGCTGCGCTGCTGAAGTCGATGCCCTGTGTCACTGTGTCCGATTGGTTGACAGTGAAAGTGGCACCTGTCCCTACGCTGATCGCGCTAATGGGACTGAGCGAGCCATCTGTGGCACCGCTGCCGAGTTGAAGCGTGCCGCCAGTGATTGTCGTATTTCCAGCGTATGTGTTGTTCGTATTGAGAATCACCGTGCCGGTCCCGGACTTCGTCAGCGTTCCGGCAGTGATTCCGGTCGCGTCGCTTGAGTTCACGGTGTAGTTGACCACAGAGTTATTGAAAACAGTCGCAGTTGGCGCAACTCCGCCCGTGATCGTGACGGTGCTGTTAGTCACAGGAGTCACACCAAAAGTGTCGTTGAACTCCACGGTATCGTTCGCCCAGAAATTGGTGCCAGTGGCTCCAGCCTTGAGTTCCCAAGCGTTCGAGCCAGTACTATCACCGAATGTGGCCGTAGTCCAAATGGTCGAGCCAACGCCAGTCCAAACTGGGTTATCTCCGGTGATGTCCAGTGTCAATGCGGAGCCACTATCCACCAGAGGGCCCGTGGTTTGACGACCACTCAGACCGCCTACGGTTCCCAAGGCAAACTTGCCAAAGCCCGCACCACCAACGCTGCCACCAGTGTAGCTGATCAGGGTATGGGTGCCCGTTGTCCAAGTGCCGGACGGGTTGATGGTGACCGTTCCGGCCGCGTTGGTGGAAAGAGCACCTGCGACGATGGCTGCGGAGGTGTTGACGTTGAACGTATTCACCGTGGCGGCCCCGTTGAACGTGATGTCACCAGTCGTCAGGGATGCACCAACCGCATTGTTGTTGTTCGACAAAACAGCACTGGCCGAATCGGCGACTGTCACGGCACCCACCGTGCCGGACCCGGTAAGATTGCCTTGGGTTATAGTAATCGGCCTTGTGCCGGCTACAGAACCGGTGTGCAGGAACTTCGCCCCGCTGCCGTTGATATTGATGCCGGAGGTGCCGTTGATCGCTCCGGTGCCGGTAAGGGCGAGCGTCCCACCTGTTATGTTGGTCGCGCCAACATAGGTGTTCGTCCCTGTCAGCGTCAGTGCACCGCCACCAACCGTGATCGCGACTGTCCCAGTTCCGGTTCCGATAACTCCCGAGAAAGTGCTGGTACCGATCGTGGTCAGAGTCGATGTCCCGACAACTCCATTGACAACACTGCCACCGAACGTAGAGACCCGGGTGATTCCTACGAGAGACTGATTGAAGCCCCGTAGGTCCAGAGCAGAGGTGCCAGACGTTCCCAAGTTGACCGTCGCCGTGGTGGCGAGACCATTGTCGGCGCCAAGCCGAGTGGTGCCCTGATTCGTGTTGAAATTCGTGTATGAACCGCCGCCGCTTAGGACGACCGTGCCGCTGCGCTGCGAGACATCGACGCTGCTGTTGATCGCTCCAGTAATGTTTATGATCCCTGTACCACCAGCAGAAGTTCCACCAAAATGCCCGCCGTTGCTAGGCGCGTTGTTGATAGTAATGGAGCCCGATAGCGTAGCAGTATTACTGTCCGCTACGCGAATCAATCCCTGCCCAGCAAGGCCCGTATTCGTACCGATCGTGATGTTGTTGGCCACGTTGATCCCGTTGCTCAAACCCATGCCTGTGGCCGTACCACTGAATGAAACAGTGCCCGTGCCAAAGGCCGAATTGTGGCTAGCCGTGGTGAGACCGCCCGAGAGCGTCGTGCCGCCGGTGTAGGTGTTGGCACCAGAGAGAATGAGGCCGCCGGCACCACTTTTGGTCAATCCATCAGAACCAGCCACGGTGGTGGAGATGGTCAAGTTGCGATTGATCACATTGATGGTGGGGGAACCGGTTGTGACATCCAGGGTCAGAGAGACTCCAGCTCCACTGATGGTCAGGTCGTGGGACGCGGTGGTCATGTCCTCAAATACAATGTTGCCAATTGTACGGTTCACTCCGCTGAGTCCAACTGCCTTGGCTCCGGTGATGTCAACTCCAGTGAAGTTTGCGGTATTGTTAACGCCATCGGCGATGATCCCGCCAGTCCACATTCCGGCGCCAGTCCAGCTGGTAGAATTCGCACCAGGGCCGACAAACCACGTGCTGGTCTGGGCCGAGGCAGAGGAGATGGCGAGTAGGGAGCTGCCTGCGGCGAAGAGGGAAAGAAATGGGAATTTTTTCGGTTTCATTGTCGGGTTGTTGGATTGGGCTTGTCGTGTTGCAGAGGCAGCCATTGCTTTCGACAGACAAACTTAAGATACGATTCCAATGAGAAGGGATAGGTTAACCCGTTTTTTACAAGCCACTCCATGGGGATTCCCTCATGTGACAGAATTCCCCGGAATGAGCAGGGTTTTCGTGGGATTGCTGAAGGGTAACGAAATCGGCAAATTCCGGAACCATGAGGAGAAGGAGGGTTTCAGTTTCCCGTCACTTTCGCCCGCAGGAACAAGCGGTCGGACGGTGTTCCGGTCACACTGGCGGTCACAGTGGTGGTGCCCGGGACGGGAGTATTCGCTTGGATGGTGAAGCCAACCGTGGTGCCTGAGCTGTCGCTTGCGAGATTTCCGTGGAAGGTCTGCATGTCCTTGGACCATTGGTAAGCGGCTGCCAAATCACCCGCCATGACACCCTGTGGATGGGTAAAGGTGAATGTTCCTTGGGCGGAATTCAAAGATCCGACCGCGATGCCCGGAGACGCTGCGTTTGGAGCGGTGCCGAAAAAGCTTTCCATGCCGTTTTCAATGCCGTCGCCATCGGGGTCGTCATTCAGGCCCGTCTGTCCACCGACGCCTGAAAATCCGCGAATCCAATGGGAGTAGCTTCCCGGGCCGATGCCGATGGCGTCGATGGCATCGAACCAAACTTGCGCCATCTTGTCATAACCCGGATTGCTGGGATGGTTGATCGCGTTGGAAAACAAAGATTGGTCGATGGAGCTGAGGTTAGCGGGATTGGTGAGGAAGGGCGCGTATTGATCGACCACCGTGACCTTTCTTCCCAATGCTTGCTGGGCCGGCACCAACGTGTCGCGGATCCACGTATTGTAGTTCACCACTTCCTGAACATAGGTGTAACGCGGCATGATCTGCGCAATGATCAGATGGCAAGCGGGCTTGGTGGTGGTGATGGTGTTGACGAGAGTTTGCAGGGCCGTGCGATCGGATGTGGCATAACCGTTGGTGCCGATTTTCAGCAGGATGATGTCCGGGTCCTCACTGGCGAGCATTGAAGAGATGCCACCATTGAGGAAAGTCGCATCCTTTCCCGCATAGCCATTGTTGGCAGCCTGCCCGAGTGTTTCAAGATTGAGGGTGGGCGGCCATGCAGGGTCAGTGGTGCGGGGATCCCGGAATGTCCTTGGCTCGGTGGAACTTCCGACAAAACGGAAATCGTAACCGGCATTCGACAAAAGGGTGTAAAGACCGCTGCGGTAGCCGAATTCAAAGGCTCCTCCGCTCCAGTCGGCATTGGTGTAGCCGACCGTGATGGAATCGCCCATTGGCATGATGCGCAGCGGGTTGGCAGGGGTGACGAAGTTCCAGGTGGTATCGTCCGTTTGAGGGATGCCAGCGAAGGGCAAGTCGCTCGAATTCTTCACCGCTCCCGGAGCGATCTGCACCGCATAGGACCGTCCCGCCGCGAGCGGGGTGGCGGGGATGATGGTGAGAACCTTGCCGGAAAGAGTCACCTGCGAGCTATCGGTGACGGAAATCGTCCGGGTGGTCGAACCGTCTCGAAGGTCCTTGATGACGATGTTTCCGCTGCCGGTGATCAAATCGTCGTCGAAGGTGGCCACGATGTGGGCGGCGATGGAGACTTTGGACGCGTTGTCGGTCGGGGATAGTTGGCTGATGAGTGGGGGCGTGTTGTCGCTCTCACCACCCACCACACGAAGTTCGAATGACTGGAACCTGGCGGTGCCATCGGCGTTATAGACCGCGATTCCGACGCTGCCGATCATGACGGCATCCAGATCCGCGACGGACGCCAGTTGGGTGAATCCGCCCGAACCATTTCCCACGTGGTAGGCGGCTGACCAGTTTCCGCTGCCTCCGGTGGTATCGAGTGTGATCCGGAGAGTCGACGGTGCGGTGTTGTCCTCCACCGTGGTGGGAACGGCATTCCGGCTCCCGGCCCCACCGGTCAAGTTGTAGTGGGCCGTCTGGTCGTCAGCACCGGCATCTCCCGGCCGGGTCAGGGCCCACACACCCGCGCCGGTGGCAGAATTGATGTTGCCGGTGAAGCTGGCTGTTTCAAAAAAGCCCATGGCATGGAAGGCGGCAAACGCAGGGTTCGAGAACTGCGTGAAATTCGTTGTGACAGTCAGGTGGTAAATGTTTCCGTTCTGTGGGGTGAAGGCGAGCGTTGCGCTGGTCCGGTTTGCAGTGGAATTGTAGGCTCCGGATTCGGCAAACGATCCATCGGCCTTGAAGGCGCTGGCGGCCGCCCACGTGGCGGAGGCGCTGGTGCCGAACTGGGTGTGCTGCGCTCCGGTAGCTCCGCCAGTAGTCACAGCCAGTCCGTTGAGGTTGGTGGCGGATGAACCGACGAAGCTGCTGGAGTAGAGGACAATTTCAGCATTGGCCTTCATGACGATCAGCGCCAAGACGGCGAGTCGGAGAAGTTTCAGGAATTTCATCGAAGGTTTTTGTTTTGGGCGGAGCGGAATTGAAACGAAACCCGGGTTTCAACGCTATTCCAAATGTCCGCTACGGATTCAGCCGATTCCACGGTTTGATTTCAGAAAGCGAAGTCCCAAAGGGCGGATCTGTGACGAGGGGTCCTCAGGGCGTGATGACCGCCTTGAGACGGGCGAATTTTTTTTGATCCGGAGATTGGGGAATGGTGAGAGTGATCATGTCAGTGCCTGCGGCGGGATTGTCAGCATCGACCGTGACACCGGGATTGATGACTCCACCCGTATCGGCATCGGGAACGGCATAGGGCGAGGGTGCGGTGTTCCAGTTCATCAGATCGGTGCTGACCTCGATCGAAAGCACCGTTTTCGGATCGATGGAATCCTGGTCACGAGAGAAGCTGAAGATCGTGTCGTCGCCGCTGATGCTGAAAACCGGGAGCTTGGAGATGTCATTCGTTGTCGCAAGGCCGCCGAGCACGAACTCCACGGCGTTAGGAACTCCATCGCCATCGAAGTCATCGTCTGGATCGCCAGTGGTGGCATTGACTGCCGCCCATGTGGCATAAGCGGAGCTGGCCCCGCCTTCCGGTGTAACGACGAGTTCGAGATTGTTGCCGTTCATCTGGAGCTTGCCATTGAAACCGGTGGCGATGAGAGCGGTGCTGCCGTCCACGGTCCCCGTGAAACCCGTGCTCGTGATGAGGGTGTAGGTGTCGGCTTGCAGGCCGCCCAAATTGGTGACGGAGAGGTCGTCGAGGGCGAGAGTGCCGAGTGCGAGGGTGCCGCCGACAACGATCTGGTCATTGGTGCCGGCGAGTGCATCAAGGTCAAATTTGAGTTTGCCTGCACCGGACGCCATGGCCGAGATGTCGAGGGTGCCGGTGATGTTGAGGGTGCCCGCCGTGATTCCAGGGGCGAGATTTCCCGCTGCGGCGACGGTGACATTTCCACCAACCGTGCCGGTGCCGCCAAGGTCTCCGCCATTCACGGTGACGGCACTGGTCGCTGCCGTGCTGCCGGGGGATGAGAGAATCAGCGCGCCTGCATTGATGGTGGTGGCACCAGAGTAGGTGTTGATTCCGGAGAGCGTCATCGTGCCTAGACCGGTCTTGATGAGCCTTCCCAAGTTGAGAGGATTGCCGAAGTTGGCCAGCACGCCAGTGACGTCGAGATCGCTGCCGATGACTGCGTCAGCCACATTGAAGGTCGTGCCAGCGGTGAGCAGGCCAATTTGCCCGTTGGTGCCGCTTGTGCTGATCGTCGAAACCGCGCTGCCGCCGACAGTGACCTCGCCGTTGAGGGTGAATGAAGGGAACAATCCGCCGCCGCCGAATGAACTGAGGGTTCCGCCATTGAGTTCCACCGGACCAAGCATATTGAAATTATTGCCTGTGTTCCTGATCGTTCCGCCATTGGCAATGAGCTTGAGCTTCGGAGTGGAGCCGCCCCCTCCCATGACGTTTGCAGCAGTGAAATTCAAGGTGGCGTCAGTGCCAACTGTAAGCGTGCGGCCCGTAGCTTGCGCATTGCCAAGCGCTCCCGCAGCAGGGTTGTTGGTCGCATTTGACAAGTTTGCGTGCAGCGAGCCCGCTGTGATCGAGATGTCGCCGGTGAAAGTGTTGAGACCGGAGAGGATGAGTCTGGAATTGGCGCTGTTCTGGGTGACTCCGGTGACATTGGTGCCGATCACGGCGCTGATGGTCGTGTCGATGTTTCCCACGGTGGTGGTACTGCCGGTGCCGCTGTTGGTGATGCTGCCCGTCATGTTGATCGAGCCCGTCTGAAAGAGGATCTTGGAGGAGTTGGCCGCCGTGTTGGCATTGCTCTGAAGGACGAGATTTCCTGATCCGGTCACCCCGCCGCCAAAGGTCAGGTTGCTCCCACCGGCATTGCTGGTGATCACGGTGAGGTTGCGGCCCAGCGTGATCGGGCCGTTCAGGGTTTGATTCCACCCGCTAATGCTGATGGTGGCGCTACCGGTGCCAACGACCGAGATGGGATTGGTGGGTATGAAAGTTGTGGAACTCCCAATGAAACTCAAGGCAACGGCTGCGCCGGTATTGGCGGCATCACCGATCGTGATGTCACCCGTTCCCAAGAAATTGCCACCAGATCCTGCGTTGTTGTTTCTCACGGTCCCGGCCTTGATGATGAGTCCACCTGAGAACGTATTCGTTCCTTTGAGGGACAAGATGCCCCCACCGGATTTCTGCAAACCGTCACTGCCGGCAACGATGCTTTCAATGGTCAGTTCGCGGTTTGAGACAACGTTGATCGCCGGCATGTCACTCGTGCGGTCGAGTGTTAGAGTATTCCCGGTGAGGGTGTAATTGTGGCTCGTGTCCGAGGCGGTGATATTGCCAATCGTACGATTGCCGTTCAGAGTGATGGTGCGCGTCGCCGTGATCACGTTGCCGAATGTCGCCGTGAAATCCACACCATTGGCGATGAGGCCGTCTGTCCACTTTGTGCCATCCGTCCAGTCGCCGGCCGAGTCACCAAGCCAGGTGCCGTTCTGATCTTGGGCGCGGGCGGAGGAAACGGCGATCAGCGAACTGGCAGCGAGGATGAGGTGTCGGCGGAGGGTGGATTTCATTTTCATCTAGGTATCGGTGGTTGCGGATTCGCAGGAGCAATGGTGTTTGAGGGCAGTTTCCATCTGGGAAAAAGGCCTAAGGCTGGGGATGGATGCACGGGAAGTCTCACCGCACGACTATTCACCGCGTAGATTCCGCTGAAGACTCTTCGGTTACTCGAAATCTATGGATGTTTGCGTCCTTAGTTGAAGCGACGGAAGTCGCCTGTCAGGAAACACGTGAGCGCTCCACTAAAAACCGGATTTTCTGACTTACTTTCCGGCACTTGATGGAATAGAGCAGCAACGCGCGCCTCGCCCATGAAACCCGACCCCGAACAGACCTTCGTGCAACTGGTGGTGAACCACCAGCCAGCACTGCGGGCTTTTGTACTCTCGTTGCTGCCCGGCAGCCCCGATGTGGACGACGTGATCCAAGATACCAACGCGGAGATCTGGGCAAAGCGCGGCGATTTCCGGATTGGGACGAATTTCAAATCGTGGATGTTCTCGGTGGCGAAATTCAAAGTCATGTCCGTCTGGCGTGACCAGCAGCGGTGCAAGGTTTGGGCGGTTCCTGGAGAAACCCTCACCATGCTCGTCGAGCGGATCGAGGTCGGCGCTCTCGCCGAAACGGAATCGCGGCAGGAGTCATTGCGTTTCTGTCTCGACCGACTGCGCGCGGAAGACCGGATGCTGATTCTCAATCGTTACATCGCTGATCAGAACCTGGAGCGACTGGCAAATGAGACTGGTAGAAACAAGGACAGTTTGAAAGTTTCACTGCACCGCATCCGGACAGCACTGAAAGTTTGCATGAACCGTAAACTCCAACCCGGACAGGGATACGCATGAGTGGATACGAGACAACTGATGGGAGACTCGACGTCGCCAACCTTGAGCGGGCGTTGCAAGAGTTGGAGGCCGGGACACTCGATCCTGTGGAGCGCGATCACTTAATGAAGCTGATTGCCCGCTCGCCCGCGGCGCAGCGGACTTATCTCGGCTACTTCGAGCTCTCGGCGATCCTGCAAGCCGAGGCGGCGATTCATGACGAGAAGGGAAACCTGCCGAAAGTCGTCCGCTTCGACCCTCCCGCGAGGTTGTTCCGCCGAGCCCTATTGTCAGCTGCCGCGGTGATTCTCTTCTCTGCCTTTGTAGCCGCACTCATCAAGGTCGCCCGACCAGAGGTCAGGGAGCTTGCCCTCAGGGCGGCTGCCGACACCCGCTGGTCAGTCACCGGCAAAGCGCGGGACACCCATGAACAAACAGCCATCGTCCGCGAGGGCTCAACGTTGCGGGTGGCTTCCGGCACCCTGGAACTGCGCCTCGATTCCGGTGCCGCGATGGTTTTACAAGGCCCAGCCCACGTTTCCTTTCCCAAACTCGCCCAACCGGTGGTGAGGAGCGGTTGGTTATGGATCGACTCGGGTGCATCCGGCGAGAAATTCGAGATTCGCACGCCAGACCTTCAAATCCGCAACATGGGAACGCGTTTTGGTGTGAGAGTGCCCAATGAGGGCCCCGCAGAAGTCCATTTGATCAAGGGAAAACTGGAGGTCTTCTCCGAAGCCATGCCGGAAAAGATCCTCAAACTTGAGCCTCAAGAGTTCGGGCTGGCCATCCCTCCGCAAGGCGAAGCAGCCGAGATGCCATTGGCGCGCGATCCATTTCCGGACATTGCCGGGTTGTTGGCTGCGCCTGCAAATTATTCGACCACCGTGCGCGGCCAAAATCCAGCGGCTTACTGGCGGTTCGAGGAGATGAAGGACGGCATCCTTCAAAACGAGATAAAGACGGAGCCCTCGGGGCGCATCAGTAAAGGAGTTTCGTTTCGTGCCAGTGGCCCGAATCCCGCGGATGATTTGAAAGGGTTCGATGAGACCAATCAAGCCGCACGTTTGAACGGCAAGACAGCGGATTCACTCCTCTCGCTTGGAGCAGCGCCACCACGTCATCATGGACTTCTGGTCCAGGAAACATTCGATGCGGCGGGCCCACTCCACCAACGCCAACCAAAAGTCAGCACCATCGGGAGCACATGGGTGGCGGCTCACCGCTTCCGGGCAAACGGCTGGATTTCCTCCGGCATGGCCAGCGCAACGCTCGCTTTCCAACCCGTCAATGGAGTGGTTTACACCTTGGATGGCTCGTTTCGCAGCGTCTCCCCCCCGGATGGCGGCTCTCCATGGGTAGCGCTTGGTTTTGCCAGCGGCCAATCCACTGGAACGAAGACAGGAGACCGTTTCGTGATGGGGCAAGTCACGGGTCGTTCCTGGATGCTGTTCCGTGGCGCACGATCGAAGTTGGAAAATGCAACCCATGATGTGGGCGACTCCAACCCAAGTATATGGGAAAACTGGAATGCCGGGGGCAGCGGCGACATCGATATGCGCATTGTCCTCGATACCACTCTCGGGTATGGGAAATGGAACGCCACTTATTACGCACGCCGCCCGGGGAAGTTCGATTATGTTAAGGTCGGACAATCCCGCACTCTCCCCAACGAAGCAATCCGCTCGGTGGGAATCGCCATTTCTGGTGAGCATCAGCAATGCCGGATCTCGAACTTCTCGCTTCGGGCCGATGCCGTGACGCAAGAACCGCCGACCATCGTCCGCACTGATGCTCCTGCACGGCTCCTCAAAAGTGCAGGTGCTGTGTCTTGCTGGATACGCCGGGAGGCGGGCAGCGAACAAAGGTCCATCCTCTGGTCTGCTGGCCAAGACCCCGCGGACAACTTCGTGAATGTCCGACTGGAAGCCGATGGCAGGATCGGATTTTTCATTGAGAACGGTCGCTACGATGTGCTGGTGACTTCCGAGGAAGCGCTGACCGATAACCGATGGCACCATCTGACTGCGACGTGGAGCCCAAATTCCGCTGATCTCTACCTTGACGGACGACTCATCGCGTCGGAACGCGAAAGCCGTGACCTACTACAAGGCCTGCTTCCGGAACTTCAGGTGGGTCGCGGCGTCTACGACAATGGTTCCGCTGCCTTCTCAGGTGACATCGACGAATTTGCGGTATGGGACCGGGCTCTTAAACACGCCGAGGTCGAGCAACAATATCGTTCAGGCAAAGAGGGAACCTCCAGGCAACCCCAGTGAACCACCATCAGCATTCTGGCATTCCCCTGAGAATCATCTCATTCCACAGCGTATATCTTTCGCAATTGGCCTATTGTTTGAAACCAACCGCCTGCATTTTCCTTTCAAGCTCGGCTTTGAGTTCCGTCGCAAGCGGTCCGTCGACAGGAAGGCGGATCAGTTCGTATGGATCGCTCTTGAGATCATAAACTTCCG
Source organism: Luteolibacter sp. (assembly GCA_040399845.1). GTDB lineage: Bacteria > Verrucomicrobiota > Verrucomicrobiia > Verrucomicrobiales > Akkermansiaceae > Luteolibacter. Next base: position 41,301 of record JBBARN010000032.1, read on the forward strand.
TCCACTCCGGATGTTTCGGATAGATGATGAGCTTGGCATTATCCGTGCGGATTCCATGACAGGTGGGGGTGTCGCCGAGTTCCTTTCGATAGTAAGCCAGAAACGAAGTGCGCCATTTCACAGGTTTGCCGCCAATGCCAAGCTCCTTGAAGCTGGTGCCATGCATTCCGCTGTGGGTTGGCAGGCCAGCCAAGTCGAGATAGGTCGGAGCGAGGTCCTGGTTGATGATCATCTGATCGATGACTTTTCCTTTCGGAAACAAGCGCGGGTAGCGGACCACAAAAGGAATCCGGAGCCCCTCCTCGTAAAGAGCGCGTTTATCACCCAGACCGCGCTCACCGAGGAAGTAGCCGTTGTCGCTGGTGTAAACGACCACCGTGTCCTCCGCGACTTTCAGTTCTTCCAAAGCATCCAACAAACGACCGAGATTCTCGTCGATCCCCTTGATGTGCCGGAGATAATCCAGATGAACAGAGTTCGCGGACAGCCCACGCTCCTTGCCCTTGTCCGCGTCGGTCAGCGGCTTGTGATAGATGGCGGCAATGTCACAATTCGGAGTTTTGCGGGTGGTTATGCCTTCATAGAGTTTACTCAGACGTTCCGGCAAGCTCGATCCCCCCCGCTTGTTATGGGGACTTTTGAAACCGAGAATCAAGGAGAACGGCTTGTCATGGTTTTCCTTGATCCAGTTGATCGCTAGGTCGGTGCTGACATCGTCCACCCATCCTTTCGTCGGGGTCCTCACGCCGTTGACCAGAAACGGGCAGTTCTGATAGTTTCCCTGATTGATGAAGCTGGCCGAGTATTGGAATCCGGGACGTTCGCGCTGGCTGCCCATGTGCCATTTCCCGAAATAGGCAGTCCGGTATCCGGCGTCGCGAAGTAGGGTCGCATGGGTGACTGCGTTCCCGGACAACGGAGTACCGTTGTCCATCACCCCATTGGTGTGGGTGTATTGCCCGGTCAGAAATCCGGCACGGCCGGGCGAGCAAATCGAATGGGTAATGAACGCATTGCGGAAACGCACGCCATCTGCCGCGAGCCGGTCCATGTTCGGCGTTTCAAACCAGGGATAGCGCCCTTTTTCACCGTGCTCCTTTTGCACCGCACCCATGGCATCCCAGCGATGATCGTCAGCAATGACAAAAATGAAGTTCGGTTTTCTCTCCGCAGCCTGAATGAATGCGACACAGCCAAGAAGAATGACGAGTAGTTTCATGATCAATTGGTTTCGTAATTATCGATTCGCAGCTCCGAGTTCCACCATTGCCTCAGCAAGCCCTTTGCCAATGCCACCAAGGATTTTGGCAGAACCGAGATAGTGGAATTCCTGGTTGGAAATGCCTTTTTCGAGAATCAAACGCTCGCGATCCGTGAGGCCTTCCATTCTCATCTTCTCGAGATCGGCATTCGCTTCTGCAGGCTTGAGCTTGGCCGAAGCTGCAAGTTTCTTCGCATGCTGCCGGATCGAGTTATCCTTTGCTTTCGCAGCGCTGAGTTCCTGATCCCAGTATTTCTCCGTGCGAACAGCGCCGACATTGCCCTTGAACTCTGGCATCGTTGCCGGTGCGGCCATGGCATCACGAAAATTCTGATGGGTCGACTTGTAGCGCTGTTCCCCGGGACCATATTCGGAGGTGGGACCGCCGACTCCTAACACGCCAATCACGAATGGTAGATTCGGAGCATTCAGCTCCTTGCGAACATCGCGGATGAGATGGGCGAAATTGCTACTATACGAATCGTAGCCCCCGGTGATCGCACGATTTGGATAGGTGCCGCCATCGACCAGATCGTTCCACCCTTGAAACCAAACGAAGCCCGCCAGTTCGTAGCCTTGTGCCGCTTCATATTCCGGAACAACGCGTTTGATGTCGCCCAAAACCTTTTTCACATGTTCCACCATCATGCGGTAGTAGACACCAGTCGCCTTTTCCTTCTCGGACTTCATGGCGGCAAGGTCCTTGCCTTGCTTCCTAAATCCTGCAAGTTGGGATTCATTGAAAACATAGGGCCCGGCACTGGGAGGCCGGAAATCCGTATTGAGGCTCTTGCCTCCCCATGCCGTCTTGATGAGGAGAACACGGGCATCCGTGGACTTCTCGATGTGGATGCCAAAGGTGAACTCGGGCCCGATCTTCTCCGGCGAGGCACCGAACCCCGCCGTGAGCTTCCCTGTCTGTTCGGTCGTGTCGCCCTTCGCGCAACCGATCGAAGAGATCCAGACCCGTTCGCATACTTTTGGCTTTCCACCAGAGCCAAGCATCCCAGCCAGCAGCGGCTTGGTCGCATAGTCCATTCCGATGTGTTCGAAGGTGGTGATTTTCGCATGCCCCTGCATGTTCGACTGGCCGGCCAGGATATAAACTTGCAGTGGCTTCCCGGACACAAGCGCCATGCCGCAAACGAGGGCAATCAATGTCAGCATCGATTTCATAAGTATCGGTTCAATGGGATGATGGGGTGAAAAGACATAACGAGGAACTTCATTCAGCAGGGATTTCGAGAAACCGTCTCCACCGCACAGGCACATCGTTCTGCTGTTTCACTCCGGGATTACTGCGGCCGTCGGAGACGATTCGGGTCATGGCAGAGGTGAGTTCGGCGACGAGTTCCGGCTTATCATTCCAGAGGTTTGTGGTTTCACCGATATCAGAGGCCAAGTCGTAAAGCTGGCCAGAGGCGGCAACACCAGGCGCATCCGCAAAGCCGCCGCCCTTCCGGCCAAAGATGATCTTCCACGATCCCTTGCGCAGAGAAGGCAGGCCGCTCATGGCATGACTGATCGCATATTCGCGCACCGGCTTATCGCCACCCTTGAGGAGTGGCATCAGACTCACACTGTCTTCGCCAGCATTGTCAGGGAGCTTGGTTTCGAGCATCTCCGCCAGGGTCGCCATGAGATCGCTCTGTTGCACCAGCATTTCACAACGGGTGTTCGGTTTCACGAATCCGGGAAAGCGCGCGATGAATGGAACCCGGTGACCACCCTCCCACGCATCCGCCTTGTAGCCGCGCAGCGGGCCGCTCGGGAAGTGACCATTTTCCTCCAATTCCTTCGCTCCGGCGTATGGAGCGCATCCGTTGTCACTGGTAAAAACAACAAGCGTGTTCTCCCCGGCACCGCATTTTTCCAAAACGTCCATTACCCGGCCCACGATGCCATCAGTCTGCATGACAAAGTCCGCATAGTCATTCAATCCGCTCTTGCCACGCCAATCTTTCGTGGGGGCGATGGGTGTGTGCGGTGAAGTAAGCGCGAGATAGAGGAAGAATGGCGCGGGTGCTTTGGCTGCATTTTGGATAAAGGCGCATGCCCGGTCACCCAGAGCGGGGAGCACATCTTCCAGTTTCCATCCGGGCAGGGCGGGACCCTGGAAGCTCGCCTGGTTCTTCTTCAAGACATCGGTGGGAAGCAATTCGCTCGGAATGCCTGCGGTGCGGTCATTTTCGATGAAACAATACGGAGGCCAGTTAGGGACATCGGTTCCGAAATAGGAATCGAATCCAAGGGCCAGCGGACCACCTCGAAACGGCCGTGAATAAATCGTTCGCCAAGCGGTCCGGTCCCCGTCGGTGGCGTGTCCGGCTACTTCGCCTCCGCCACCTGGCTTTCCGCCGTAGCTTTTGAGCCGTTTGACCTCGGCGTTCGTGAGTTGAAAATCCCAACCGAGATGCCACTTTCCAATGGCACCGGTGCGGTATCCTTGTCGCTTGAGCAGGCTAGCGATGGTGAGCCGCTCTGGTTCAATGAGCGGCTTTTCAAGATAGCCAACGATACCGCTCTGCAGGCGTGAACGCCAATGATAGCGTCCTGTGAGCAGCGCGTAGCGGCTAGGCGAACACACTCCGCTTGATGTGTGAGCATCAGTGAAACGCATTCCCTCAGATGCCAGCTCGTCGATGTGCGGCGTGGAAATCCTTCCGCGTTCCTGATTATAACATTTCACATCCCCATAGCCGAGATCATCGGCCAGAATGACGATGATGTTGGGTTGCACCGTTGCGTAGGCCTGGCTCCACAACAAGAAAACGGCAAGGAAATGGATAATCTTTATCATCAGTGGGATACCATGAATGCGTCTACGCCTGGCACCCGATCTGAAAAGGAGCATTTCGAAGGTTGGCTGAGCGATCGTATCATTGGATGCTGATGAGGTCCGGCGTTTCACTGGATGCCTCAATGGCGCGAATCGTATCACGGACAGACTGGGCCTTGACGGTCATGAGATGCCTGGGGAAATCCTTCTCCTCCTTGTCGAAATAGTTCTCGATCTCCGCCAGTTTCGGAATGAAGGGTTTGGCATGGCTACCGTAGCTAAGAAGGATCTTCATCAACTCGGGAGTCCTCATCTGGCTGTTCCATGGATTCTGATCCCGCGTGTAGCGGACGCAGGCATCGATTCCTTCGCGAACCCGATGTTGTGCCAGAACCCGCAAGCCCTCCACTCGGACCTCGTCTGCGAACATCTCACCGCTGGGCGCGGGCTGCTCCACCGCTTGAAGGACCGCTGGCAATAGCGGTTTGATTTCCTCAAAGGACAAGTTTTGATAGACCGAACTGATGCACCCGCGTGCCCGTCCGTCCTGGTTTTTCAGACCTTCCCGGATGGCCAGATCCAGAGCCTTTCGATCCACACCTTCGAGCGAGCGCCCCAATATTCCGTGGTTGCCCTGAAAAAGCGCATAAGTGAGATACCGTTGCTGCATGCCGCGCGGATCGGTCTTCAAATCGACTTGTGCGAGCAATTGAAGCAATTGAGGCACGGCAGCCTTCGCTGGATCACCCATCTTTACCAGCGCCTCCGCCGCCTTGATGCGCAGCCAGAGATCCTCCGCAGCCAGCGATTTCCTCAAGGCATCGACCGCAGGCGCGGCGCGGCCTCGCAAGGCGGCAAGTGCCTGACAGGCACCAAGACGGGCGTTCAAATCGGGTGAGTCCAGCAACTGAAGCAGCGGAGGAACCGCAACGTCCTTCCGGCGGGCCAGCGCCATCGCAGCGCGTTCCCTGACCACCGGCGACCAACTGGCAAGGCATTCGAGCAATGAATCGCCACCAAGCTTGTCGTATGCGCTATTGCGGTCCTTGTTGCTCCATCCGCGGCCATCCATGATGAGTGATTGCGCGGCAGGGGCGGTGAGCTGCGGAACAATGGACTGCCGCTTTCCTGTTAGATATAATTTCCTGAGTGGCATGGCATATGCCAACAGATAGCCCCCGGAGGCATCCCAACCACGATAGCTGTCATGCCCGGGTTCCGGCGGGCCCTGATGTGGAAAGCTTCCATCCCAACGTCGGGCAAGATCGAAATACCAGGCACCGAACTCCTGAAACCACGCGCCGGTCGCCGGCGGTCCGGAACGAGCAACACCCGGCATCGCCCAGAGGATATTGAAAAAATTACCGGTGTGTCCGGTATCCCGCTCTGCTCCGTGGCACGCAACGCTCATCTTGGAAAAGAACTCCGCGCCATCCTTTTCGCCCAGCAAATCAAACAAGACGGCGGCCATGCCGCATTTCCCGTTGTCATCATGGTTTTCGATCCACGGATCGTGGTCACCATAAGGCACGGCACCCTTTCCGATATAGAACCTCATCAACCGGGCACTGAGTTCGATCGCTCGATCCACTGCGGCTTCCCTGACCCCAGCGGATCTGGCCATGACCAGTCCGATGGTGAGAGGAAGACCGGGAGAATTCATCATTCCATAGCCCCCGAGCCGACCATCCGGCCGGGCGAACCCGTGCCCCCATGAGCCCACCGCGCTCTGGCCGCGGGCGGCCTCCAGCGCGAGACGCTTCAATCCGGGCATGACGGACTGATCCCCGGTCGCCATGGTGTATTCGGAAAGCAGGATCATCACATATCCATAATACCATGACTGCATGTTGCGGGCCGTGAAATCCGCGGCCCATTCTGCCTCTTTTTTGACGATGGGCAGATACCGGGAATCCCCACTGGCAAGCAAGGCCAAGGCATTGAGCGAGCGGGAAATCGGATTCTGATCCTTGTTCGACGGATCTTCAATCCGGCTGGCGATCGCCTTGCAGCCTTCTTCCAGAATGCGCTTTGACTTTACACAATCGTAGGGGGCGGTGGAGCTATAATTGCCCAAAACCGGCAGCTTCAAAGTGATCTCTTCACTCTTGCCTGCGCGCCATCGGGTGAGGATGAGCTTGCCTCCTCCATCCTCGGATTCCGCCAGGGTCAGGGCCTTGCCCAATTCCGTGCGGGGATCGTAGGAAAACAAGCGGCCGGCAACACCCAGAATCACATCTCCAACCTCGAGCATCCCCTCAGCCGGGGAGCCTGCCTCAACTTTGGTAACAGAGATCTGCCGGGCGTCCGTCGTTACCAGTTGATCACAATACATCCAGCCTCGCGCGCCCGTGGCTCCCAATGTCCAGTCATGCACGGATCCCGCCGGAATTGTCTCCCCTTTGGTCAAATCAGGGAGTGACGTCCTTTGGCCCGGTGAGGCGGAAAGGACCGTCAGCAGCCCCAGTGCCATCACCACACCACTGAGGAGGAATCGATGGTTAGAACAACTCATTTCACCGGGGTCAGATTGAATTGTTTGATCGAAACTCCGCGACTTCCATCCTGCAGTGCAAAATAGATAACATTCGAACCTTTGACCAAACTCACCTCAACCGGCGCTGTTGCCTCCCATTTGCCGGTGGTATAGGGCACTGGGACCTCGATGGGGCTGGTGGGCTGATTGACTGCCAGCATGAATTTCTGACCTCTCTGCAACGTCACCACCGTTGCTGTCAGCAGATACTTGCCAGCCTCTGGAGCCATCCATTCATACTCTGTCTTAAAGCCACCTGTGCAATGAAGTTGGAATCCCTCCGGCATGCTCTCAAGTGCCAGACCAGAGCCCGTTGACTTGCCGTGGGCAACGGCAGGAATCGAAAGGACTCCATCGTCGGAGATGATGATTTTTCGCGCTTCGTCCGATAGCTTCGCATGTTGGACCTTTTGTTTGTCCTTTGATTCATTGGCTTCGGCAAGTTCCTGCCCCAACGGCCCCAGCTTGATTGCGGAAGATGCAAGATTTGCCTCTTGGTAGTGTGCCATGTTGCTCCAGAAGCCACCCGTCACCTGCTTCCGGTCATTGAATGCCAATTCCCCCAACGAGCGGCTGATCCAGCGGGAACGCAGCACTTTGAGATAGGCTTCGCCGTGGGCCCGCGCCTGGGTTTCCAAAAGGAAGTCCGAACCGCTGCGCGGTGCCTCATCCTTGTCCCACCAACTGCGTTCAAATCCCGCACCGAAATTCACCACCCACCCCTTGGGCGTCCAATGGCTCAAGGCAGCATGGGCCTTCTGGGTCACGCCCCAGGTGGGGATGCCGAAGCATTGAAGAATATATCTTCCGAAGAAGGCCCGCCTTCCACAGACGCCCCCGTTCATGATGATATTCTGGTATTTGTGCAATGCCGGGAGGTCGTCCTTCACATTCTGCGATCCATAAGGCACCTCGGTCCTGACCGTGGATGAATAGCGCCAGCCATAATCGGGATTGGTGATATGATCCGGGCGGTAGTTGCGCAGCATTTCACGCCCCCACGCAAGGATGGAATCGGGTGCATCACACCCCACCACCATGCGCAGTTCCCAAGTATTAAAACTCTTGAAGGCTGGATCCAGTTCGCCACCGAGATATGCCTTTTCATAGTGAAGATAACGCTGAACCGGATCCACATGACTTGGCGCGCTGTCTCCGACAGGATTGGATTGTTCAATGGGTTTGGCGTGCTCCAGCGACGTTGCGAGGGCCAAGCGATGGAGCACCCCTTCAGCGGATCCGCTGCTGGTCTTTCGAATTGCCGTGTAGATCTCCATGGCACGCCCATATTCCCCGAATTTGGCACCACCTTCCATCAGCATTTGTTTCATCAAGGGGAGGTTCGACAAAAGGTTTTTCAGAAGGGCCACCTGACCATCCCCCTGCTGGGCAAATGCAGCCAGGCCACGTGGTGTCGCTTCCGCCATCACCGTGCACTTGACCAGGTGGGCATCCAGCTTGTCACTTGAAACCAGAGGTTCCAATTTCGACATGAGGGTCCTGGCGGCTGCAAGTTCGGAATTACGCGCCTTGGCCAAAGCCTCGACGGCGGCCTGATTCGCCTGACTGAGTTTGGGTTCTTCCGATTTTGCCTGTTCGTAGGCATCCTGGCGCTCCTTGAGCGCCTTGATTCCCTCTTCCTTGTTGGCCTGCCATTTGGCAATATCCTTCGCCGCCGCTTGTTTTTCGGCTTCAGTGCTGGCCTTTTTCAAGGCCGCTTCGGCCCGCGCGATTTCCTTCTCCGCCCCACCAATCCATTTCCCTTTTGCATGATCGATCAATCCTTTGGCGGCATGAATCTTGCCAAGGGCGAGACCTGCTTTCTCCGCATCCGCCTCCGCAACCTTGCTTGCGGCCCGGGCCTTTTCAAACGCTGATATCTCCTGATTGCCGATCTTTGGAAGGGCACGTTCGATTTCGTCACGCAGAGTCTTCAAGGTCTCCGCATATTGTTTTTCCATGGTGGATCCCGCCGGACTGAGTGGCACGGCCACGACTTTGGGAGCGGCGGAAACCACGTTCGAAGTGGAAAGGGGGATAGCCGACAGGAAACAAACGGTTAGAATATAGGGGCGAGGCTTCATGATCTTCAATAAAGGGTTAGGCAAGTCATCCGTGGAAAACAATGGATCCATGAGATCTCATCACTTTCCGTTGGCGAGGAGTTCCACCATGGCCTTGCCCATGGCTTCACCGACGTTCATATAGGTTTCCGCATTTCCGCCGTAGTGGCTGTTTCCGCTGCCACCAAGGGACAGGGGATTAGAGTAAACGGTTGCCACATTGCCCTTGAACTCGGGATACTTGCCAGTAGCACCATCAACCGCAAGTTGGGCTTCCAATACCTTGCCGCCGTTTCCACCGCTTCCTTTCTTGGCCTCACCCAGAGTCGCGAGAACAAACTTCGCTCCGGGAGCATCGAAATCCTTCCGCAGTTGTTTGATGAAGTGGACCAGATTCTTTTCATACTGATTCGCATGCGCGGCGTTGCCACAGTCCTTCTCGCCCTGCCAGAAGAAGAATCCGGCGACCTCGTATTTCGAGGCATCCGGATAGTAGGTTGCGAGGTCGGCGATCACTTTCTTTGCGCCGGCCGTGTCATCGTCATATTGCTTGCCGGCATACCAGTTGATTGGTTTCGGTTCGGTGCCCTTGGGCCACGAGTCCGGTGAATCCTTGTAGCCGGCATACACCTTGCCGCCTTCTTCGTATTGCTCACTGCCTGGAGGCAGAAGATCCCATCCAAGGCTGCGGTTGCCGATGCAACTCTTGAGAAGCATCACCGGTGCGGAAATGGTATTGCCCAAGGGTTGCGCCAGCCCAAACTCCGGGCCGATGGTTTTCGTGCTTTTGACGGTCATCCATTCATTGTTAAGCAGCCCTTTTCCCTGCATCACCCGGACGAAGCGTAGATCCTTCCGTTCGTGCCACGATCCTGAATCATCAACCAGATACGAATACTTCCCTTTTGTCTTCACCGCATTCTCAAGACTCCCCTCCCCTCCCTTGATCTTTCCGAGCCCCACCATGTTTGACTGCCCAAGCAAAATGAAAACCTTCACCGGCTTGGCCATGTCCGCCGGTTTGCCGTCGTGGCGCTTGAACAGGCTTTCGTTGTCCAGAGCAGCATCATCCTTGGAGAGGGACTCTTCTTTGATTTCACCAGTCTTTCCTTTCGTCTCAAGGAAGGATCTGTCCGCAACAGAAAGTTTATCCTGATGGAATCTCATGACTTTGCCACCGGTGAGAGATACATCCACCATGCCAGTTACCGGATCGAAAGAGAGCAGGCGCCCTTCGAACTTTTTCGCACCGTCCGCGCTGGTCCAAGTATGAGCCTGCGCGCCGCCGATGAGGGTTGCCATCAAAGATGCCATTCCGATGAACCTCCGGACGCACAAAGAGGGAGGCGGTTGATTCCTGTGAGGCGCAGTCAATCTTGTCTTGAAGGGTTTCATGGGAGCTGGTCGATGAATACAGAATGCTTGGGCGACGGAATAGTGGGCGGAGTTCCGTTGTTGTTGGGTTCTTGGTCCTCCTCCGCCGAATCGGCTACGTTCGTTTGTCGAAGGTATTGCTGCGAAATCAGGAACATTTTCCAGCACCACCCCACCATTCTCAGGATAGGTTATGCTGAATTCCGCAGCAGGATCGCTGATTTCAGGCGACCTCCCCTTTCAGAAGCTTCTAGCAGCCTGTCGGACTTAGAATTCAGAATCCCCGAATCAATCGGGCGCGGA